>JAFZPX010000015.1 GCA_017552455.1 Clostridiales bacterium | reverse complement strand
TGAACGTTAACAGCTGGACCCCATGAATAAGGGATATCGTTGTCTCTTCTGTAGATGTTGGCACGGGGGTTATCCCAAGAACGGAATACCGCCTTGATAGCGCCCATGAGCTGCTCCTTAGGATCTGTCGGGAAGTCAGATCCGATCTTTGCCTTATATTCAGCCTTGAACTGATTAGCGAGCTCCTGAAGATCTCCTGCTGTAAGGTCAACGTCCTGTGTAACCTTACGGGAAGCCTTCATCTTATCGATAAGCTCCTCGAAGTACTTCTTTCCGACTTCCATAACAACGTCGGAATACATCTGGATGAATCTTCTGTAGCAGTCCCATGCCCATCTGGGATTGCCGGACTTCTTAGCGATAACGCCAACAACGTCTTCGTTAAGACCGAGGTTAAGAATTGTATCCATCATTCCAGGCATCGATGCTCTTGCACCGGATCTTACAGAAACAAGGAGAGGATTCTCGAGATCGCCGAACTTCTTACCGGTAATCTCCTCGAGCTTCGTAATGTACTCCATGATCTGAGCCTGAATCTCATCATTGATCTGACGACCGTCCTCATAATACTGAGTACAAGCCTCTGTTGAGATCGTGAAGCCCTGAGGAACAGGAAGTCCCAGGTTTGTCATCTCGGCGAGGTTTGCACCCTTACCACCGAGCAGTTCGCGCATGTTTCCGTTGCCCTCGGAAAACAGATAAATGTACTTCTTAGCCATTTTATGCCCGCCTTTCTAAATGTGTTGTTATTTCCAAAGCCAAAGCTTATCGAAATCAGTTATTTATAGATTAAAAATCGAATTTGCCCTCAAAGAACTCTGCTACCTTATCGATAGGGAATCTGATGTTGCCGGGCTCATACTCGACATTCTTCATGGAATCTCTTTCTCTAATGGTAACACAATTGTCGTTCTCAGAATCAAAATCGTATACGACGCAGTAAGGTGTACCGATCTCATCCTGTCTTCTGTAGCGCTTACCGATGCTCTGACGGTCATCGAGCTCGCACATATACTTCTTGGACAGGGACTCGAACAAAGGCATAACCTTGTCAGTGAGCTTAGCTGACAGAGGGAGGATACCGATCTTGATCGGTGCAAGGAACGGATGGAAGTGCATAACGTTTCTTACATCGCCGCCCTCAAGCTGCTCCTCTTCGAATGCAGAACACAGGAATGCGAGAGTTACACGGTCCGCACCGAGCGAAGGCTCGATAACGTAAGGAACGTACTTCTCATTCTTCGCAGGGTCGAAGTATGTAAGATCCTGCTTAGAGAATTCCATATGCTGCTTGAGGTCGTAGTCCGTACGGTCTGCGATACCCCACAGCTCGCCCCAGTCTGTGAAAGGGAATGCGAACTCGAAGTCTGTTGTTGCTCTTGAATAGAAAGCAAGCTCTTCCTTGGAGTGATCTCTTGTACGGAGCTCCTCTTCCTTGATACCAAGTGATGTGAGCCAGTTCTTGCAGAAATCCTTCCAATACTGGAACCACTCAAGGTCAGTACCGGGCTCGCAGAAGAACTCAAGCTCCATCTGCTCGAACTCACGTGTACGGAAGATGAAGTTTCCGGGTGTGATCTCGTTTCTGAAAGACTTACCGATCTGGCAGATACCGAACGGGATCTTCTTTCTTGATGATCTCTGAACGTTAGCAAAGTTAACGAAGATACCCTGAGCCGTCTCAGGTCTCAAGTAAACTTCGCTCGAAGAATCCTCTGTTACACCGACGAATGTCTTGAACATGAGGTTGAACTTTCTGATATCAGTGAAGTTATGACCTCCGCATACAGGACAGGGAATATTCTTCTCTCTGATATATGCTACGAGATCATCGGGCTCCATACCCTCAACGGAAACATCCGTTACATTGTTCTCTTTGTTCCAATCCTCTACGAGATTGTCTGCTCTCTGTCTTGCCTTGCACTGCTTACAGTCGATCAAAGGATCGGAGAAGCCGCCGACGTGACCGGAAGCAACCCATGTTCTGGGGTTCATGATGATAGCTGCATCGAGACCTACATTGTAAGGGCTCTCCTGAACGAACTTCTTCCACCATGCAGCCTTAACGTTGTTCTTAAGCTGGACACCGAGCGGGCCGTAATCCCATGAGTTCGCAAGACCACCATAGATGTCGGAACCCGGATATACAAAACCTCTTGTCTTGGCAAGGGATACGATCTTGTCCATCTTCTCTGAATTAGACATCTGCCGCTCTCCTTACTCTTCCACAATCTCTACTGCTTCTGCTTCGTCGGAGATAATATTCTCGACGGCGGAAGCTGACTCTGCCTGAATCTGCTCAGAGTAGACCATATCAGCAGCCTGAGCGTCTCTTCTGAACATCTCCTTCTGCTCCTTAGCCTTTCTCTCGGCCTCGATAGCAAGTCTTGCATCTCTTGTGAGAGGAACTGTATATGCATCCTTAGGAAGATTGCCCTTTACTCCGACAACCTTGTCCTCAAGGATCTCCTTGCATGCGAGTGATACTGCGTTATCAGCCTGATCAGGGATCATGGGCTGAGCGCCGTCTACGATCTGGCTTGCTCTCTTGCTAACGAGCACTGCGAGCTCGTAAGCGCAGCTTGCCTTGGGTAATAACTGTTCAAGTGTGGGATCTGTCAACATTTCTCATTTACCTTCCATTTCTTTATTTACTTTAATTACATCTTCCAAAAGTTCGATATTACGTACGCATCTGCACTTCTCTGCTGCGATTATCGCAAGGATCTTCTTAGCAGCTGCATCAACGTCATCGTTAACTACAACATAATCGAAATGACCTACGAAGTTTGTCTCCTGTCTTGCCATCTCGAGTCTTGCATTGATATCCTCGTCGGAGTCTGTTCCTCTTCCGCGAAGTCTCTTCTCAAGCTCTTCATAAGAAGGAGCAAGAAGGAAGATCGTTACGCTCTGCTCAAAGTTCTCCTTCAAAGCCATGCTTCCTGCGATAGTAAGATCGAGGAGGACATCCGTTCCGGCTTCACTCATATCCTGCAAAGCTACTGTGGGAGTTCCGTAATAGTTTCCGACGAACTCATCGTACTCGAGGATCTCGCCCTCTTCGTACATCTTCATGAATTCTTCCTTAGACTTGAAGTAATATTCTACTCCGTCCTTCTCACCCTCTCTGGGCTCTCTTGTCGTAACCGATATGGATGTTCCAAATGAAGGGTCTGCTTCCTTTACCTTTGCAAGAACCGATCCTTTGCCTGTACCTGAAGGTCCTGATACCGATATCAATAATCCTTTTGCCATACGTTATTCCTCCATATTTTTTCTTACGACCGCCACCTCAAGGGCACTGGTCACTATATGGTCACTGTCCATGATAAGGACACTTCTGCATTTCTTGCCTGCGCAACAATCAACCAACATCGCCCTGTCACGCGCTTCCTGCATCATGCGCCTTATCGGTGCCGAATCGGCTGATGCCACAGCGAGCACTCTTGATGCTGCCGCTATGTTGCCTCCGCCGATATCTGCAAACTTCATATGCTTCTAACCCGCCTTATCCTCATCAGACCAGATTCTGGATCTGTTCTCTCATCGCTTCGATGATATTCTTCATGAGCAATACGCGGTTAGTAATCTCAAGATCGTTAGCCTTAGATCCGATCGTGTTCGTCTCGCGGTTGATCTCCTGGATAAGGAAATCCATCTTCTTACCGACAAGTGCATCCTCTGTGAGGATTCTTCTTCCCTGAGAGAAGTGGCTGAGAAGTCTCTTAAGCTCTTCATCGATCGCACACTTATCAGCGAACACTGCAACCTCTGCTGCAAGTCTTGCTTCATCATAGAAAGCCTTATTGTTGTCAGCAAGAAGCTCATCAATCCTGTCGGAGAGTCTGGTCTTATACTCTTCAACAACCTTCGGGGCACGTACATCGATCTCATCTCTGAGCGTCTCGAGCTCACCGATCTTGCCGATAATGTCAGCCGCAAGGTTAGCACCCTCAACAGCTCTCATCTCCTGCATGCCCTGAAGGGCCTCGATTGCTGTCTGCTCAAGTTCAGAATAGATCTGATCCTCGTCGACCTGTCCCTGTCTTGTAGTAAGAACATCCGGGAAGATCGCAAGCCTTGATGCATTAACATCATCTGCCCTGCCTGTAAGCGAAGCGATATTGGCTACTGCATCTGAATAAGCTTTAACGAGACTTGTGTTAACGATTACTTCGGATGAACCTTCCGTATCGTCATCAAAGCTTATGAATACATCGACCTTACCTCTAACGAGTGTGTCGGAAATAAGCTTTCTGATACGTGCATCAGCGAAGTTGAAGACCTTGGGCATTCTTATGTTTACATCACAGAAACGGCTGTTTACAGATTTGATCTCGACTGAATAACGTCTGCTGTCGAAGAACTTCTCGCTGCGGCCGAAGCCTGTCATGCTATGTGCCATGCGCCCCTCCAGGTCTTAAGAAGATGAAAAGAGCCTGCAACGAAGCATATACTTCGCCAAACAGGCTCGTTCTCCCGTCTTCAGATTATATTATATATATAAGAAAATGGCAACAAAAATATGTTCACAAAACCCGCAAAGGCCTGTATTTTAGGTAGTCCGCGGCCACACAAAAATATTTCACGCCGCCCTTTTCCCCTTCGAAAATCTGCGCATGAGCACGCGCATGAAGATGTCCGTACAGACATATGTCCACCTCACCGCTGCCCTCGATCAGATCCGAGTATTCACAGGAGGTTCCGTTCCTTCCATAAGGAGGGAAATGAATCATCAGTATATGCGGCAGCTTGTGGTCAGGATCCGCCTTACGGATACTGTCGATGCAGATCTTGATCCTTTCAAGCTCCCTGTTATGTATCTTTATGTCTTCAGCTGTAACGCCGTCATCCTCGAGTCTTTTCCATCCGCGTGTTCCCGCCACCACAGCTTCTTCGCTGACATAAGCATCAGACTTAAGGAGCGTTATGGTATCAAAGCCCTTGGAGACAAGTATCTTGTTCATCTTGGATACAGTTCCCCACCAGTAATCGTGATTACCTCTGGTGGCTATCTTCTTTCCCGGAAGATCATTAATGAACCCAAAATCCTTATCGGCCTGCTCGAGGTAAGTTGCCCACGACAGGTCTCCCGGAAGAAGATATAGATCGTTCTGGCCGACAACAGATGAATTCTCCCTGATGCGGTTCATGTAATCCTTCCAGGAATCACCGAACACTTCCATTGTCTTCTCGGGATTATCTATGGCAAGGTGAAGATCGCCCATTGCATATACAGCCACAGTCAGTCTTCCTCCTTATGAAAGTATTCGTAGATAGCACGCGCATCCGCTTCACTTATGCCCTTTACCTCAGTAAGAGCTTTTATGTCCGCGTCCTCAACAGCCTTTATGGAACCGAACGAAGTAAGCAAAGCTTTTCGCTTGGCGGGGCCGATGCCTTTTATGTTCTCGAGCTTATAACGTATGTTGCGCTTTGTCGAGAGCTTCTTCTGATACGTTATCGCAAATCTGTGGACCTCGTTCTGTACCGCAGAGAGGAAACGAAGCAGGACTATCTCGTCGTCTGAAGGCTCGTCTTTCGCAAGAAGGTACTCAGTGCCGTCCTCAAGAACGAGTCCCGCTGTCCTGTGCCTCGAGTTTTTAAACATACCCGCGAGCTTTATTTCGCGCCCGAGGTCAAGCGAACGCACTACTGAAGCCACGGCAGAAAGTTGCCCCTTACCGCCGTCTACGAGGATTATATCCGGGTACTCGAAGCCGTCTTTGCCGTCGTGTTTAAAACGCCTTGTCAGCGTCTCCCTCATTGAAGCGAAGTCGTCCTGGGTAAGAACTGTCTTCATCTTAAACAGCCTGTAGGACTGCCTGTCAGGCTTACCGTCTTTGAAGACGACCATGCCCGAACATATATCATCGTTTCCGAGGTTACTGATGTCGTAGGATTCAGCCCTGTGAAGGCTGTTCTCGGGAACCCCGAGCATCCTCTCCAATATCCTCATGCCGGCAGCAGGATCCGCCTGCGCACCTCCGCCCCTTAACACACGTCTTACCATCATCTCCTGCGCATTGAGAGAAGCCATCTTAAGAAGATCATTCATCTCTCCCCTCTCGGGAGTATATACGCGCACCTTGTGACCCGATTCCTGCGACAGGAACTGCTCAAGGAGAGCCGCGTCGTCCTCTTCATCAAGCTTGGGTACAAGTACTATTGGAGGTATGTTTGCTGTATCAGGGTAGTACTGCGTTATGAAGCCGGTTATAAGCTCAGTCACGGACGGCAGGTCCCCCGACATAAAGTATGTCGATGAACCGACAATCCTTCCCGAACGCAGTTCTATCTTTCTTATGCACGTCTCGCCTGCCTGGGAATAAACTCCGACAGCATCGACATCTCGCTCTATCTTCTGGAACACACGCTGGTCCTTAGTAATCGCATCGAGCGCCGCCAGCCTGTCGCGAAGCATCGCCGCCCTCTCGAAATCGAGATTCTCCGAGGCCTCCTCCATCTGCTCCTGAAGCTGCTTCTTGATACCGTCGTAACGGCCCTCAAAGAAAGCGACTATGTCAAAGATCATCTTCCTGTATTCACTCGCGGAGACGTTACCGCTGCACGGAGCCATGCACTTGCCTATATGGTAATTAAGGCACGGCCTCTCCTTGCCGATGTCTCTCGGGAACACTTTGTTACAGCGCTTCAGGGGGAAGATCTGTTCTATGGCACGCATAGTGTTAAAAAGGTCTCCGCCCATATAAGGACCGAAATACCTCGCCCCCGCTTTCTTCGCCTTCTCATCCGGGCGAAAAGCTTTATACACACGCGGGTACTCTTCGTTAAGCGTGATACACACATAAGGGTACGCCTTATCGTCACGCAGAAGGATATTGTACTGGGGCATGTAGCGCTTGATAAGGTTCGACTCCAGAAGCAACGCCTCTGTCTCGGAACCCACCACAACATACTCGAAGTCAGCGACGTGCGATACCATCGCCGCCACCTTGGGATGTGTTATCCTTCCGCCTCCGAAGTAGGACCTTAACCTGTTTCTGAGTTTCTTTGCTTTTCCGACATAAATAACAGATCCCGAAGCATCCTTCATCAGGTATACTCCGGGACTCATAGGTACTGTATCAAGTCTTGCGTCGAATCTTTCTTCGCTCATGCACCTTTCAATTCATCATACCTTCGGGTCCTTAAGATATTCTATCAAAGAATTGACCGCTTCGGATGAATCAGTGCCGTCAGCCGTGATTGTAATCTCGGAACCATTATCGATACCAAGAGACATCACTCCGAGGAGGCTCTTAGCATTAGCTCTGTGTCCGTCCTTAACGATGTAGACCGTGCTTCTGAAATCCGAAGCCTTCTGTACGAGCATCGCTACAGCCTTCATCTGAAGGTCTGCCGCACCGCAGTTAAAAATGACTTTGTCTTCCGTCATAGCTACCTCTCCGAGAATACTGACTCTATTTCTTTCGTGGAAAGTATATTTATACGGACTACCATAGTCAACAAAGGTTTCATATGTTTAAGGCATTTTCGGCTTTTTTACTTAAAAGTCCATAACTTGCCATTCGTATTTGTTTAAATTCACAAGCCACTAATCGATGACCGGCTCCCAAGACTTCGCCCTCAAAGCTTCAAGACAGAGTCTGATCTGTTCGGGACTGCTCTTATGATCATTCAGGTCTGAAGGAAGACTGTCCACATCAAAGTACCTTGCATCCGTGGTCTCTTCATTAGGCTTAAACTCACCGCCCGTCACATTGCACAGCACAAAGAATCTCGTGATATAAAAAAACGACTTGGGGTTGTTATGCTTTCTGTTACTGTGTGCAGCAACAAGCCTTACGGGCTCAACAACAAGCCCTGCCTCCTCGCGGGCTTCCTTCACCGTATTCTCCATAATGGTAGTGTTATACTCGCACCACCCGCCCGGCATCGCCCACTTGCCGTCATAATCCTTAACGAGAAGCACCTGCTCTTTATCATTAAAGATCGCTGCTCGCGTATCTATCTTAGGTGTCTGATACCCGTCATTCTCCTCGAAGATCTCCTGTGCCTGTTCTTTGGAGATACCGTCAACAGACATCTCCATAAGCTTTGCTGCTATCGTTCTTATCTGTTTGAAGCGTTCGATGTCGAATCTGTCTTTACAGTAAAGAAGAGAATCATTGGCTATAGCCATTAACTCATGAGATATCTCGATTAATTCCATTGATCATAACCCCTTTGATAATATCAAAGCGGCGAAGGATACCTTCGCCGCCATTAGCTCCATATTTAAATTGTTCCTAAGCCCCTGGTATTCTCTTATACTACAGCTGCTGTATCAGAAGCCTCTGCAGGTATAGCGATCCTGACTGCTCTTGTCAGAACATCGATGTAGCTGTAAGAAACGATCTCGAATGCACCGTCTGACTCACGCTGGCATCTTACTGTGAATACGTTGGGGTAGCAGTTGTCCACAACACCCTCATGAACGATAATCCTCTTACGTCCACCATTGGAAGAAAGTCTTACGGGACTGCCTATCATGGACTGAAGTCTTGCACGACATGACTCCAAATCTGATTTGATGATCATTATGAGCTACCTCCAAAGTAATAATCCAAAGGGATAATAACAGAATCAAGACTTTTTGTCAATTAACAACCCCTATATATAGTGGTTGTTTGTTAAATATCAACAAAATCTCGTAGTTAAGGGGCTTTAGAGGCCATGACAGGCATTTAAGTAGCCTGCGACGTATCCTGATATATCGGCCTGTATGGTCTGAGCTCTGTCGAACGACGAACACTCGCTGTAAACGATCAGGACTATAGGTTCGCTTGCGTCGATTATCGCTATATCCGTATATGCGTGGAATGTCTCATTCCTTCCTGACACATGAAGCACCGGTACATCCTCACCGAATGACGTAGTGAACGGCGACCTGATATTAGAATAATACAGATCATTGATAAGAGGCTGATATGTTTCCGGCTCCGTTATATATCCATAGTAAAGCGCAGCCGCATATGCCGCCATGTCATAACAGGATGTGCGTCCGGGGCCGCTCATGAGAGTTCCTGAATAATCCGTATATGTGGAGTTCTCGGTATAGTTCGTATAACCGCTGATACCGGATATATAACTCCAAACAGTATCAATGCCGTTAGTTCTTTCAAGGATCACGGACAAGGCATAATCATCATTCTCAGTTATAGCGAGGTTGGCAAGCGTCCTAAGATAGAACATCTTACCCGGAGGATATACACCGGCGATCCCTGAAGAGTTGCCGGGCACATAAGAGCCGTCATAAGTGATCACATAATTAGGAGATCCGAAGCCCATTGACACTCTGTGCCAGTAAGTAAGCTCGATAGGAAGAGCAAATGAACCTGCAGGTACGATCGGCTCAAGATCATTGATACCTGTCGTCTCTCCGTTATCAAGGTTTACATATCTGAAGCAGATCCTCTCATTAGGATTGCTCATTATGTAATCCTGAACGCTCTGCTTAAGGTAATCAAGAAGTACGTCTCTTTGCTCATGGGATATAGTCTGAAGAGGATATGATGTTCTGAAGTAGAACGGCTCCGGTTCCTCAAACACCTGCGCAGACAGATCAGTCAGATCTATCGTCTCTTCAACAGTCTCAGTAACGATAACCGGGGCAAGTATGACCTCTGTGGTCTCTACTGTCTCCTGCCCTCCCTGGACGACATCGATAGGATTGGAGACTACTTCTTCGGTCTCGGTAGGCTCAGTGGTAGTTGTCGTAGCAGCTCCCACCAGATCCGGGAAATCTCTTTCATAGACCGCCTGCATATCTGCACCGATCTTGATAAATAAACACATAAGAGCGATAAGGACCACTATAGCGGCCCCTATTACAAACTTTGTATGCCGTTCTTTCTTGATACCCTCAGCCTTATCGAGGAAAGTAGGATTCGGGAATTGACCTCGTCTCATCAGAACAGGCCGTGTACCGTACCGTCAGGATCAATATCGATCTTGAGCGCAGCCGGAGCCTTGGGGAGTCCGGGCATAGTCATGATCTTACCTGTGAGGATAACGACATATCCGGCACCCGCAGCAAGACGGGCCTCTCTTACAGTAAGAGTAAAGCCTTCCGGACGGCCGAGCATCTTAGGATCGTCAGACAGTGAATACTGCGTCTTCGCAACACAGATAGGAAGATTGCCGTAACCTGCCTTCTCAAAGCCCTCAATAAGCTCTCTGGCTTCGGGAAGAATGTCGACATCAGCTGCACCGTAGATGTTCGTTGCAACTGCCTTTATCTTTTCCTCAATGCTGTCGTTAAGGTCATATATGAACTTGGGCTGCGGCTTATTGCCGTCATCGAGTATCTTAAGCACAGCCTCAGCAAGCTCTATGCCGCCTTCTCCGCCCTTCGCGAAAATGTCAGCAGGAGCATAGGAAGCACCGCACTCCTCACAGAGCCTCTTAAGCTCAGCTATCTCCTCTTCTGTATCTGAAGGGAATCTGTTGGAAGCGACAATTACGGGAAGACCCATAGCCTTCATATTCTCGATATGCTTAGCAAGGTTGGAGAAGCCCTCTGTTACCTTCTGCACATTCGGAGTCGTAAGTTCTTCCTTAGGAATGCCTGCGTTGTACTTTAATGATCTGATAGTTGATACGATGACACATGCATCAGGCCAGATACCTGCCTTACGGCACTTGATATCAAGAAACTTAAATGCACCGAGATCGGCACCGAAGCCAGCCTCAGTAACTGTGATATCAGCAAGCTTCATCGCAGTCTTAGTAGCGATTACCGTATTACATCCGTGTGAGATGTTAGCGAACGGTCCTCCGTGAACGAGTGCCGGAACATGCTCGATAGACTGAACAAGGTTAGGGTTGATCGCATCCTTGAGAAGAACTGCCATTGAACCCTCAGCCTTAAGATCCTTCGCCTTGATGATATTGCCGTCAAGATCATAAGCGACAACGATGTCGCCCAATCTCTTCTTAAGGTCTTCCTGATCACTTGCAAGACACAGGATAGCCATTACTTCAGAAGCAGCTGTGATGGAGAAGGACTCGTCTCTCTCAATCCCGTTAGTGCCGCCTCCGACACCGACCTTGATGGCACGAAGAGCTCTGTCGTTCATATCCATGCATCTCTTCCAAAGGATCCTGTCCTTGTCGATACGAAGCTCATTACCCTGGTAGATATGGTTATCTATCATTGCAGCGAGCAGATTATTTGCAGAAGTTATGGCGTGAAGATCGCCCGTGAAATGGAGATTGATATCCTCCATGGGAAGAACCTGAGAGTAACCGCCGCCTGCAGCTCCGCCTTTGATTCCGAAGACAGGGCCCAAGGAAGGCTCTCTTAAAGCGAGCATTACATTTCTTCCCAGCTTGTTCATAGCCTGAGCAAGACCGATACTTACTGTAGTCTTACCTTCTCCTGCAGGAGTCGGGTTCATAGCAGTGACGAGGACGAGCTTTCCATCCTTCTTATCTGATCTGTTCTTTATTACATTAAGCGGGATCTTAGCCTTGAACTTACCATAGAACTCGAGTTCATCACTCTGAAGGCCTATCTTTCCTGCTACATCCGCTATCGGGTCAAGTACTGCCTGCTCCGCTATCTCAATATCGCTTAACATACGTATCCTCTTCCATAAAATTCTGATTTCTAATTATAACACAGGGTCATTCTTCCTTCTTATAGTAGAAGTAACCTGACAGTTTCTCCGTCCTAAGCACATTAACAAAAGCCTCGGGATCCGTTTCTTTGATGGCTTTAACGACATCGCGCGAATCCGAACGGGCAATAACGGAATAAACCACATGCTTCTCACTATGACCGAATGATCCTTCGCCGTTTATGATCGTGGCTCCGTGATTAGATATCTCATATATCTTCTCGCTGACCTCATGCGGCTTCATCGTAACAACAAAGAGAGTGGCCTGCTGAAACTTAAGATACAGCGATCTTATGACAACCGTTGCAGCAAACTGGAATATGATCGAATACATCGCCTTATCCCAGCCGAACAATGCTCCTGCAGCGATAAGGATGATGGCATTGAACGCGAGGATGATATTAAAAGAATCCATGCCCTTACGCTCAGACAGGAAAATACTGATAAAGTCCGTTCCTCCGGAAGTTGCACCTGAAAGCAGGCAAAGACTTATGGCCGTACCGTTGATAATGCCTCCGAAGATACTGATAAGAAGCGTATCTTCAGTTACGGCAAAGCCCGGCACCAGGTCGGTCAGCACACTTGTAAGGATGATCATCAATATGGAATAAGCGGTGAACTTCTTTCCAATGTACTTAAAGCCGATATAGACCGGAACGGCATTAAGGGTGATGTTAATCACAGAGAACGGAGGCGTGAATCCTGTCAAAAGTTCCACAATGCGCTGGATAAGGATAGTAAGTCCGTTCACGCCGCCCGGATAAAGACCTCCAGCTCTAACAAACGTCTTGATATTCACGGCCATCATTATTGCCGCGAAGACGATCACAAAAAGAGTTCTTAAGTCTTTACGAAGATCGAATTTCATAAAGATATTTTACAACGGGGCAATGCCCCGTGTAAAACATCAGATCTCCATTCTTCCTTCGAACACCTTAGCGCAGTTACCTGTCATGTAGACAGTATCGTCAGTATATCTGATAACAAGATCTCCGCCCTTGAGGATTACTCTGATATCCTCGTTCTTAGGGCAGTATCCGTTAAGGACAGATGCAACTGCAGCGGCGCAAGCACCTGTACCGCAGGCCATCGTCTCGCCGGAACCTCTCTCCCAGACTCTCATCTTGATCGTATGATCATCGATGATCTTTACGAACTCAGTATTAACTCTCTCAGGGAAGATCGGGTTGAACTCGAACTTAGGTCCGACCTTCTCGATATCGATTACATCAACAAGATCCGTGAAGACTACCGCATGAGGATTACCCATGGATACACATGTGATCTTGTACTCCGTTCCGTCGATCTCAACGGGACGTGCAACTACCTGACCTTCGCAGTCGGGTTCAAGCTTAACGGGGATGAGCGTAGGATCGAGGATCGCATCACCCATATCAACCTTGACGCGTACTACTTCATCTGCGGAAGTCATAAGCTCAAGCTTCTTGATGCCGCTCTTGGTCTCGATGGTCATATGTCTTCTCTTATGGCCTCTAACGTCGTACATATACTTACCGACGCAGCGAATGGCGTTACCGCACATGTTTCCTTCCGAACCGTCGAGGTTATACATGATCATTCTTGCGTCTGCTACCTTGGAAGGAGCGATGAGAACGATACCGTCACCGCCTACACCGAAGTGGCGGTCAGACATGTATACGGAAAGTGACTCCGGTGAAGATACCATCTTCTCGAAGCAGTCGATGTAGATGTAGTCGTTGCCGATACCCTGCATCTTTGTAAACTCGACTATCTTTCTTCTCTCACGCATGTTGTTGATGTCAACGAGCTCAGTGTTGATCTCGGAGTAACGTGACATGAGTGAATCTGCGAGCGCATCTGCTGTATCAAGTGCTGTAAGGCAAGGGATGCCGAGCATGACAGCACGGCGGCGAAGCTTAACGGAATCTCTTGCAGGGATTCTTCCTCTCTTTGAAGTGGAGATGATGTAGCTTACCTTGCCGCTCTCAAGAAGTGAGATCGTATTATTCTCAGGAGACTCGTGGATCTTATGAACCTCTGTAACCTTCATGCCGGACTCCTCGAGGACCTTAGCTGTACCGCCTGTAGCATAAAGCTTGAAGCCCAATGTATCGAACTTCTTCGCGATCTCGACTACTTCCTGCTTATCGGAATCACGGACAGTGATGAATACACCGCCCTCCTTGTACATCTTGTAGCCTGCAGCTACGAGGCCCTTATACAAAGCCTCGGAAAGGTTACGGCCTACGCCAAGAACCTCACCTGTAGACTTCATCTCAGGTCCGAGCTGAGTATCAACGTCAGTAAGCTTCTCGAAAGAGAACACCGGAACCTTAACAGCTGTGTAAGGAGACTGTCTGTAGATACCCGTTCCGTAATCCATGTCAGCAAGCTTTGTTCCCAAAGAAACTTCGATAGCAACATCTACCATAGGAACTCCTGTTACCTTGCTCATGTAAGGAACAGTTCTTGAAGCTCTCGGGTTAACCTCGATAACGTAGATTCTCTCATCCTTAACGATGTACTGGATGTTTACGATACCTGTCGAGTTAAGACCTTCGCACAGAGCCTTGGTAGTATCGACAAGCTTCTTAGCCATATTGTCGTAGATATGCTTTGCAGGATAGATAGCGATCGAGTCACCGGAATGGATACCTGTACGCTCGACGTGCTCCATGATACCCGGAATGAGAACATCCTTACCGTCGTAGATGGCATCGACCTCGATCTCACGACCCTGGATATACTTATCGATGAGCACAGGATTCTCGATGCCCTGTGAAAGGATGATCTTCATGTATTCCTTAACGTCCTGCTCGTCGAACGCGATGATCATGTTCTGACCGCCCAATACATAGGAAGGTCTGAGCAGAACCGGGAAGCCTATGTTGTTGGAAGCTTCGAGAGCTTCCTCCTCTGTAAGAACTGAGAAGCCCTTCGGGCGTGCGATATCGAGGCTCTCGAGGAGAGCATCGAATCTTTCTCTGTCCTCAGCCATATCAATGGAATCAGCAGAAGTACCGATGATGTTGATGTTATTGGCAGCAAGAGTCTTAGTAAGCTTGATCGCTGTCTGGCCTCCGAATGCAACAACTACACCGTAAGGATTCTCCTGTCTGATGATGTTCATAACATCCTCGGGATCGAGAGGCTCGAAGTAGAGTCTGTCTCCCGTGTCGAAGTCTGTGGAAACCGTCTCAGGGTTGTTATTGATGATTACAACTCTGAAGCCCAACTCCTGCAGTGCATGTACGCAGTGTACGGCAGCATAGTCGAACTCGATACCCTGTCCGATTCGGATAGGACCGGAACCTATAACGATGACCGTCTTTTTCGCGCGCTGCTCTTCAGGCTCGAACTTTAAGTCAGCCTCATTCTCCGCACCTTCCTCAGGCAAGTGGTAGATACCGTAGAAGTAAGGTGTAGTAGCAGCAAACTCGCCGGCACATGTATCAACCATCTTATAGACAGGAGTCATGCTGAACGAAGAATCGATATCGCTGCCGCTTATCTTCTTTATTGTCTTATCAGTAAAGCCGAGCTTTTTACCTTCGATATAGTCTTCCCTTGAGACTGTCTTGCCCTCGATCTTCTTCTCGTAATCGATGAGCATCTTGACCTTATCGAGGAACCACATGTCGATCTTTGTGACTTCGTGGATATGCTCACAGGTAACGCCTCTGTACAGAGCCTCACCGATGAAGAAGAGTCTCTCGTCTGTAGGCTGTGAATAACCTGTCTCGATCTCCTCCATGGAAGCTTCGGCAAACTTCGGGATCCTTACATGGTCAGCAGAGATCTCTGCACCTCTTACAGCCTTCATGAGAGCGGACTCGAAGGTATCAGAGATAGCCATTACCTCACCTGTTGCCTTCATCTGAGTGCCGAGGTCTCTCTTAGCATATACGAACTTGTCGAAAGGCCACTTCGGGAACTTAACTGCAACGTAGTCGAGCGCAGGCTCAAAGGCAGCATATGTATTGCCTGTTACGGCATTCTTGATCTCATCGAGTCTGTAGCCCAAAGCGATCTTGGTTGCTACCTTAGCGATAGGATAGCCCGTAGCCTTGGAAGCCAACGCGGAAGATCTTGATACACGGGGGTTAACCTCGATTACCGCATACTCGAATGAATTCGGCTCGAGAGCGAACTGGCAGTTACATCCGCCTTCGACTCCCAAAGCCTCGATTATCTTTAATGATGCTGAACGAAGCATCTGATATTCCTTATCGGAAAGAGTTACTGCAGGAGCTATAACGATAGAGTCTCCCGTGTGTACTCCTACAGGGTCCATATTCTCCATGGAGCAGACCGTTACAGTGTTACCAGCCTTATCGCGGATAACCTCGAACTCGATCTCCTTCCAGCCTGCGATACACTTCTCAACGAGGATCTGTGTGATAGGACTTGCTGCAAGACCTGTACGTGCAGTCTCGTGAAGCTCTTCCTTCGTATATGCGATACCGCCGCCTGTTCCTCCCAATGTGAAAGCAGGTCTGATGATTACCGGAAGGCCGATCTCCTCTGCGAAGGCTTCAGCATCTTCGATGGTAGTAACAACCTTGGAAGGGATGCAGGGCTGACCGATGGCTTCCATCGTATCCTTGAAGATCTGGCGGTCCTCAGCCTTATCGATACACTCAGGAGAAGAACCGAGAAGTCTTACGTTATGCTCATCAAGGAAGCCGCACTTGGCAAGTTCCATGCAAAGCGTAAGTGCCGTCTGTCCGCCAAGACCTGACAGGATCGAGTCAGGCTTCTCTGTCTCGATGACTCTCTTTACAGTCTGCAAAGTCAGAGGCTCGAGGTAGATCTTATCTGCCATCGACTTATCCGTCATGATCGTAGCAGGGTTCGAGTTGATGAGGACGATCTCGATACCGTCCTGTCTTAACGCGCGGCACGCCTGCGTTCCTGCGTAGTCGAACTCGGCTGCCTGACCGATTACGATCGGGCCTGAACCTATTACAAGTACTTTCTTTATACTCTTATTAAGCGGCATACTCTTACCTTCCCATCATCTTCATAAACTCGTCGAACAAAAACTCTGTATCCTTAGGACCACCGCATGCCTCCGGGTGGAACTGCACTGAGAAAGCGTTCTCGTTAAGGTAACGGATACCCTCGTTGGTACCGTCATTAACATTTACGAAAAGCTCTTTTGCCACGTTCTCATCTATACTCTCGCCTACTACTTCGTAACCATGGTTCTGTGAGCTGATGTAGATCCTCTTTGTCTCCTCGTTACGGACGGGGTGGTTTGCACCTCTGTGTCCGTACTTGAGCTTACGTGTCTTAAATCCGTGTGACAGTGCAAGCAACTGGTGTCCGAGGCATATACCCATGGTAGGGTAGCCATCCTCGCGAAGCTGCTTAAGAACTTCGATCTGATCCTTATTATCCTCCGGGTCTCCGGGACCGTTAGACAGGAACAGTCCGTCAGGAGCAAGCTCTCTTATCCTTGCTGCTGTAGTCTTCGAAGGCATCAGATGCACTTCGCAGCCTCTCTTGATGAGGCTTCTTATGATGTTGAACTTAACTCCGTAATCCATAAGAGCTACAACTGCGACCTTCTCGCCTTCGGCTTCATAGATCTTCTCTTCTGTGATCGAGACCTCCGAGACAGGATCCGTGATCCTGTAGCTCTTTATAGCTTCTAGGTCAGCATGTGACGGATCGTCGCAGATCATTCCGTTCATCGTACCGCACTCACGGAGCACTCTCGTAAGAGCTCTGGTATCGATACCCTTGATGCCCGGGATGTCATTATCCTTCAGGTACTTATCAAGGATCTCCTCACACCTGAAGTTAGACGGCGCATCACAGGCCGTTCTTACAATATAACCCGATACGTAGGGCTTTAAGCCTTCCTTATCGGGTGTAATGATTCCATAATTTCCTATAAGAGGGAATGTCTGAACGACTGACTGACCCTTATAACTCGGGTCTGTCAGAGTCTCGAGATACGCCGTCATCGATGTGGTGAATACTATCTCAGAGATCGCTTCCTTCTGTGCTCCCAAGGGCACGCCTTCAAATACTTTACCGTTCTCCAGAACCAGATACCGTTTACCGCTCATTAAAGCCGCCTCCAGTTTCACTTCTCAAAAAAGGGGCATTTTCCCCCGTAAAGAAAAGCCCCATTGCTTAATATTGCAGATAATATATCACACTTAAGCGTGATGTAAAACCTTTTTTTACACTGATGTTACAACTGCGAAGAACAGAAGATCGCTGTCACCCCTGTTAGCCAGTGAATGGCTCTCTCCCTTAGGGCACAAGGTAGCCTGGCCGGGCAGTACCTTATCGAGCACATTACCCTCGGCATCAACAAGCGAACCTTCTCCCTCGAGGATATAGATAACCTCCTGGTCCTCGGTATGAGTATGGAAACCGATGGAAGCGCCGGGCACGAGACGGCCTCTCATTATCTTGTTGCCGTCAGTATTAAACATCTTTACGTTATACGCCTTCTCGC
Source organism: Clostridiales bacterium (assembly GCA_017552455.1). Lineage (GTDB taxonomy): Bacteria > Bacillota > Clostridia > Saccharofermentanales > Saccharofermentanaceae > Saccharofermentans. Next base: position 7,274 of record JAFZPX010000015.1, on the reverse strand, counting down.
CGCCCTTGAAATTAGGCTTGGCATCTTCGGTCATGTTAAGAAAATCTATGATCATATTATTACTCCTTAAGATTATTCGACCTATTATATCATCCGAGCGTAATCTCGATACTCTTAACAAGACCGGACCTTATAGCCTCAGCCTCTTCACCGCAGATATAGCTTCCGGCGTGAAGGCTTCCGTCCGTGCTTATGCCTGTCACGGAATACTGACCGGGGATATAGTCTTTTACCGAAGGCAGCTTATATGTAACCTCAGTTGTACCAAGAAGCTTAGTCTTTATCACAAGGTCTTCGCCTACAAGATACGAAGGGATCAAAGGCTTGGGCGCGAAGAGCAGTCCTTCGCTGTCAGAATAAGTGAAGATAGACTTTCCGAACATCATGATCTCATACATATCAATGAATTCTGCCGTCGAGCCTGACAGTCTCGCCACAAAGCCCCTGCCGTGTATTCCGGGATTCGGATTTGCAGAAGAAGCGATAAACGAAGAATTCTGCAAAGGAGACCTTCCGTACACGTCAGGATCAAGGAAACAAACCGCACACGTCTTCAAATCCTCGATAAATTCCCTGTACAGACCGTTCTTAATAAGCTCGAGCAGATACTTATACTCCATGTGAAGCCATATGGACTCGTTCTCAAGCCAACCGGGAGTGAACGCCTTGCACCTTCCTATCTCGAAAGGAGCATTAGCCAAGGAGACGTTAACCTTATACATCTTAAGCTTGTCGTCGTAAAGACCGTCCCGCACCTCGTCATAAAGCTGCTGCTTTCTTTCTTCGGAGTGCTTAAGGCGGAAGTTATGCACATAAGACTCGAGGAATCTCGGGATAACGACAGGCTTAAACTTAGTAATCGTTATGCCGTCATCCTCCTTAACATACTCCACTGCGTCGAAAGCAAAATACGATGGCATCTTTCCTCCGCCGAGAGCTCTTGCACGGGCTATGCCTCTCTTACATGTCTGTCTCATATTGGAAAGGATGCCCTTGATATACGGCGCATCAAGAATGACCATATCACCTGTGAAGCCTTCAACTGTGGCTTCACGGTAAGCTTCCTTGATATCGTTCAAGTCATTCCATGACTTCATGTCCTGCCAGCCGTTGAGCGCAAGTGCATCGATAGACTTATAAAGTCCTGCTATCTCAGATGCCAGTGTTATCTTTCCGCTTGCAGGCATTGAGTCGATCATGAACTCGATGAATCTTACAAGCTCCATAGATTCGTTGATCGATGATCCGAACAGACCGGGAAGACCATTCAGCGCGTCATACCAACCGGGACGTCCTCCCTCCATCTCAATACCCATTCCATAAGAATCAAGTGTCATGAACTTGAGTGCACAAAGAAGAAGCAGCTTCTCACCTGCAGATGCCTTAACGACATTTCCCGAAGGATCCGCCATGAGCTTACCCTTTTTCTTCTTCTCCGGAAGATCTTTTATCGGATGATACTGACGAAGTCCTTTCTTCGTCTGCTCGTATCTTAATCTTCTCGGATTAACAAAGCACTTGGTATCAAAATACGTGCAGTCCCTCTGCCCCCACAGAAGGTCATCCTTCCTGTCCGGGAACACACGAAGATATGCCTCAACAAGATCTAATGTGTAGATCCAGTGATCAGTCCAGTATCCTTCGCCGAATTCCGCATTGACCTGAGGGTCTGAATCACTGAGTGCACGAGGCACCAGTTCATCAATCTGATCCTCACGGCCGAGACTTATAAGCTTATCGGATAATGATCCGGGCGTGAACGGCTGCATCAATGTCTCCTGCAGATCTTTATCATAGAGCTCTGCTTTCTCCCTGCTCATCGAGAAACTGGCCTCTGATATCTTAAGCGGATTGAAGCCGTCACTTTGGATAAGACTTAAGAACATCTTCACGTTCATCTGCCCTGTGTAAGGCGTGAACAATATGTCGCATCTTCTGTTCTGACAGATGTCGCGGAAACTTGCGTTGCCCTGAGTGAAAAACTCCGGTGCGATAGTAAAGTAGTTATAATCACGCTCCATGTCTCCGTGCTTTCTGGAATACATATAGAAGACCTTGTTGCCGAGCTTTATCGGGTATCCGCCTCGCAGACAGTTATCAAGATAAGTCATCTCGCAGTATGCATCGAACGTCGGGTCGCCTGTCTTCGTGGAGATGACTGCATTGATGTCATCTGCCATGCGTGCGCCCTCATCCCACTTGCGCGCGAAGAAAGCATCAACGCCTTCCGCCTTAATCTTTTTCACAAGTCCTTTAAGACGGGCCTTGCCGTTACTGTTGCCAAAGACCTCGTAGAAAGTCATGGTCTGGCCCGGCTCCAGATCTTTCTCCTGCGCCCAGAATGCACACGGCACATTGTTGCTCGTGTTCTGCTGTCTGTTCTTAAAGCTTCCGTCCTTGAAAGCAACCGGATCAATAAAAGAAAGGTCGTGCGCGAATATAACTTCAGGGTCTACATATACATTAAGAAGCTCACCGTCACCCGAGTAAGCGAAAGCGAAATTACCTCGCGTTATCTCCTTAACATCTATGGAATCAACGATACTTGCTCTGACGCGGTAGTACGGCAGATGCGTATCCACATCCTCGACCTGCATCCACGCCGTGACAGTCTGTCCTATCTCCTTCTGATCAGCAAGGGAAACTCCGTACGGGTTAAGTGCCGGCATACCGTCAAGGACGCTGATGCTAAGCTTTTCGCTATTGTTGTTAGTAATGCGGACTATCCTTACGAGTGCGCCCGTAGTTTCTGATGGAAGCGTCATGTATGAGACTTCCGTAAGCAAGCCGTCCTTCTCGTCTTCGATGGAAAATGTGTTGGCACCAATGTACATACGGGTTCTCGACTCATCCGGAAGGAACGCCTCGCGAAGCTTGCCGCCGGTCTTAATAAACGTTCTGAATCCGTGTGTCCTTACTAACTGATATGCGGCATGCGCAGGATAGAACTCCATGATGGCGTTGTCTTTGTTCTGCGTACCGAATGAAGTGATGCCCTGCCCGCGGTTACAGTAGAATACCCACATGGGTATTCCCTTACGCCCCGAAAGGCCGGGAAGGAAATCAGCAAAAACAGGCTTCTTACCGTAATCATCAATGATGAATCTTCTATATCCGTCAAGCATGGGACACCTCCGTGCTTATCATTTACTTTGATGATAACAGGGGGCGAAGAACGATTATAGAAACTATGTGTTAATTTTGACGGGTTAGTCTGCTTGCACCTTTGATAAGGAGGTTTGTAAGAACTTTAACAATCAGCGCGAACACTATCATCAGGACTATCTCTAACGCGAACATGCCAAGCATGCTGAACTTACCGTCAAGGTGAGGCTTCATCATCGGAGTGATGATGTAGATAACCATATGATGAGTAAGGAAACAGTAGTATGTAAATCCTGATAGCAGCGTTAATCCTTTGCACTCGTGCTTAGCGAGCATGGGCTCAAGATAAGAAAGCGAGGCGAAGAACACGAACGCTGTCAGCGTAGTCGTAAGCGCACTGTTGATTCCCAGAGGCCATTGATTTGTCGCGAAGAAAACAAATACAGGAACTACAACCGGCATCAGTTTCTTAGGGAAAGTCTTCATATACTTTCCTATATACATACCTATGATGAATTCGAATGCCTTGGCTATCACCGTCATGTTCGCGGGCGGAGTCTGCATACGGCAGTTATAGATCCACGCGATGTATATGCTCGCAGCCAAAGTAAAGAACAGATACGGATACTTATTCATAAGGTATCTGAAGACAGGATATAGCAGATAGATGATGATAAGTGCTCCGAGGAACCATTCGCCTATACTTGTGGAGACAACATCAACCTCATGCATCTTAAGCCATTCATCAATACCCAATGCCGTATATATGATCTTCCAGTTTGCTATGTCACGGAACCAGTTCTTATCTGAGATAAAAAGCTCCACGATGTAGTAAACGAGATTTGCAATATAGAAAGGGACAAGAACCGTGATAAAGCGCTTCTTATAAAACTCTTTTATGCTGAACTCACTCTTGCTGCTTATGGTAAGACCGGCGCCTGAAAGCATAAAGAATACTCCGACGCCCAAAGTAGCAAGGCTCATATTCGGATTGCTGTAAAAAACACTTACTTTCTCTGAAGGACTTATACCATCCACCCACAGTTCAACCAACATGTGGTAGTAAATGATAAAAGCCGTGCAGATGACTCTTAACAGATCAAAATACCTGATCCTGTTATTAACCACGGACATATCTAATTACCCCCAAGCGGTAATTATAGTAAACAGCCGTGGTTTTCTCAACCTTCGTATAGAAGGACAGCCTCGCAGTAAAGACCGATGCCGCGTCTTATATTCGGATGGATCCAGTCAAGGAGATAATCCGTCTGGCGGCTGTGTGAAACAACATTATCAATGTAGTCGTTAGGATCGATATAATGGTCGCCTGACTGCTCGCACATCTGCTCAAGCACGTTACTGAACCGGATCCTTCTTTCCCGAACCTCATCTACCGGGAAAGGGCTGACCTGATCACCGTCGAATGCGATCCAAGGTGCGATGAACCAGATCTCACAATCAGGATTGACCTGTCTTATCGTACTTCTTATGGTCTCCATGTTAGCCCCATAACCTTCGGGAGTAGCAGCTCCGAACTCTGCATTATCGTAGCGAACGTCATTCGTACCGATAGCAACCACATAAACATCCGCCTCGGGAAGATCGCCGAGATTCTCGATTATGTTTACCGTGGTCCATCCGCCGTAGGAGAGGTTATGGATATCGCCCTCGATATAACTTGTCAGTGGTTCATACCAGGGAGCTCCGCCGTTCTTGGTGCCCTGCGTTATACTGTCGCCGATAAAGCAGACAGACTCAGCGCCCGTAAGGGATTCGAAGATTGCAGAGTTTTCCATCTGCTCATCAAGCTCAAGCGGATCACAAGGTCTTCTTAAGAATCCTGATGCATCGAACAGATAATCAGGCTCTATCATATCTATATTAAGTGCGTGACCTAACACTATCTCGGTAATATGCTCATGCACTTCCTCAACTCTTGCAAGGTCATCTATTGTAAGAGAGCTTCTTACCTCTTCGTCATTTACGATATCCCAAACAGGTATAGGTCTGTAATTGCCGTCTGCCTGCGCGGTTATCCACATCGGGATCACTCCGCCGCCCGTAATCTCATGTGTATCAGGATCGATAAACACTTCGATGAGCGCAGATGCGTCACCGTTATACTCCCTGTAGATATTGGCATAGTTTCCGGGACAGTAAGCGGTAAAAGTCATTCTTCCATCAACTTCCTCGAGGAAAGCGGGCTGAACGGAATGAGAGTGATCGCCGAGAACTATGTCTGCACCCAGACTTATAAAATTCTGTCTCCATAAAGTCTGGAACTCATCTGCGTCATCCATAAACTGAGTTCCCATATGAGGCAGCACAATGATCAGATCCGGCTCGAGGCTCTTAGCGTAATCGAAGTCCTCTTCAACCATCTGCAAAGAACGCTCATAGTAAGGGCTGTCCTCGGCAACAATCACAGAAGTAAGCGAGGAGAACTCCCCATCAAAGAACTCGTCTTCAGTGTGGTAATTACTTCCGAAAGTATATGCGAGCACTGCTATGCGCATGCCTGAAACTTCTACGATCTGAACTCTGTTCTCCTGCCTTTGCTGCTCGTTCGCATACGTTCCGATATGCATAAGGCCCGCCTCATCAAGAACATCATTCGTTCTTAATGCAGCATCAAGACCGCTGTCGAGAAGGTGGTTATTGGCAGTAGTAACAAGGTCAAACCCGGCATCAGCTACTGCGTAAGCAAACTCGTCCGGGAAGTTGAGCCTTAGCTCTTTACCGTCATCATAATTACTCGTTGTATATCCGAGATCCTCTCCCCCGGAAGGGCCTTCATATACACCTATTGAAAGATCCGCCGCACTTATCTCATCCGCCGTATACTCGAAAAGGTCAGAGAAATCATACGTTCCTTCCTCAGCATCGTATGCAAGCCTGACCTGGTCTTCGAGGAGAATGAGGTCGCCGGCAAACACGATCCTTACAGAATCATCATATTCTTCCTGCCTCTGAGCAGAGAGCACACGGTAGATTCTGTCCATCTGTTCAGGCTCCGTACCCTCTGTCCAGATAGTGTCACCGGTTGTATTAACGCCTAATACTTTGGACAGAATAAGAAGGAACAAAACAAATGCCGGAAGTATTACTATAAGAACCTTCTTTGCAAATGAACCCTCATTAAACTTACCTGAGATCAATTCATCAACGAATGAAGCAACCTTATCATTACCGAGAATGATCAATGTCAGAACTGTCATCAGAGCTGATGTGCCGATGATCAACCATACATTCTCGGTGTACGGGAAAAAGGCTGAATATACAAATGTTATAAACCTGTGCACAAGGAAGATGGGAAGCGAGTTCTTGCCGAGCTTGGTAAGAAAACTTCTCTTATCTGAAGTAATCAGCAGCAGTGAGATTATGAATGCTCCTGCCAGCATCAGCATTACCGCCCTGCCTAATACCATGTCCAATGAGGAATACTCGAGCATAACCAGATCAGACTTCTTATAGTAGAAGACAGTATCTGCAGTTATTGAACCTGCGATGGAAACAAGCAGAAGTGCGTATCCAAAGATCGGTCTTACCTTGGATCTTAACTTCTTTACTGTATCTTCATCCGTAAGAAGACCTGCTACAAAGAAAACAAAGAAAGCGAGAATCCTTGTGAGTCCAAAAGTGTTGCCAAGATTGGGAATGAGACCTACCAGAAGCGATACAGCAAAGAAACAGGGGATTGTATATTTCTTCCTCGGTATGTACTTGGCAAAAAGTCTCCATACGATGAGAGCAACCAGATACCAGCACACATAAGCAGGTGACAGGATATCAATAGTCCCAAGGAGCTTAAACTCACATAACAGATATGCTGAATCAAAAAGGATAAACGCGGTAACAAGTTTACGGATCTTAGGCGGATCATGAGTAAAATGCCCGGACACGAAGACAAAAGCAGGCATATGAAATACATAGATAAGGAATACTATGATCTCTATAGCCGTATGATCAGTATAATCATAAAGAAAATGAGCAAATACAACAAGGCAGATCAATATGCCTTTGAGATTGTCCCAGTAACTGCTTCTTGTATTACTCATGGTTAAGATTATACAACAAAAAAGCACCGCGGATGCGGTGCTTGATTGGCTCCTCAAACAGGACTCGAACCTGTGACATTTCGGTTAACAGCCGAACGCTCTACCGACTGA
>JAFZPX010000014.1 GCA_017552455.1 Clostridiales bacterium | reverse complement strand
TATGACGGCGGTTACGCTATCGGTGCTTTCAACGTAAACAACATGGAGATCGTTCAGGGAATCACAGAGGCAGCAGGAGAGCTTAACAGCCCTGTTATCCTTCAGGTTTCCAAGGGCGCAAGAGCTTACGCTAATCACACATATCTCGTAAAGCTCGTTGAGGCAGCAGTTATCGAGAATCCTCAGATCCCGATCGCTCTTCACCTCGACCACGGTGATTCTTTCGAGCTTTGTAAGAACTGTATCGACGGCGGTTTCACATCTGTCATGATCGATGCTTCTTCTAAGTCTTTTGAGGACAATATAGCTCTTACCAAGCAGGTAGTTGAGTATGCACACGCTCACGGCGTAGTTGTTGAGGCTGAGCTTGGTACTCTCGCCGGTATCGAGGATGAGGTTGTTGTAGAGTCCGGTAAGGAAGCTTACACAAGACCTGAGGAAGTTGAAGAGTTCGTTTCCAGAACAGGCTGCGACTCCCTCGCTATCGCAATCGGTACATCACACGGTGCTTATAAGTTCACAGCTGCTCAGTGCACAAGAAACGCTGACGGTATCCTCGTACCTCCTCCGCTCCGCTTCGACGTTCTCGAAGAGTGCATCAAGAGACTCCCTGGATTCCCTATCGTTCTTCACGGTTCTTCTTCCGTGCCTCAGGAATTCGTTAAGATGGTTAACGAGTACGGCGGAAACATGCCTGATGCTGTTGGTATCCCTGAGGAGCAGCTCCGTGAGGCAGCTAAGCTCGCAGTTTGCAAGATCAACATCGACTCCGATATCCGTCTTGCTATGACAGGTAACATCAGAAAGTACTTCGCAGAGCATCCTGATCACTTCGATCCTCGCCAGTACTTGAAGCCCGCTCGTCAGGCTGTTAAGGAAATGGTTGCTCACAAGATCAAGTACGTTCTCGGTTCTGACGGTAAGATCTGATCTTAAGTTCAATCGAATCATTAGTAAGACCGCTTCGTCGCAAGACGCAAGCGGTCTTATTTTGTTGTATAATCCTTAAGTCGCGCGTGTACGCGTATGAGAGGTAAACATGCATAAAGAATTTCTAATGGGTAATGAGGCGATAGGTAAGGCCTGCATAGCGGCAGGCGTTAATGTTGTCGCAGGCTACCCCGGTACTCCTTCTACTGAAGTCCTCGAGACTATAGCCAAAGAGAATGACGGCAGTGTCTATGTAGAGTGGTCTGTAAACGAGAAGGCGGCGCTCGAAGTTGCTGCCGGTGCTTCTTATTCAGGAGCGAGAACTCTCGTCACAATGAAGCATGTAGGACTTAATGTCGCATCCGATCCTCTCATGAGCCTTGAGTATGTAGGTGTCGAGGGAGGAATGGTTGTCCTCGTTGCAGATGACCCGGGTCCTATCTCATCCCAGACAGAGCAGGATACAAGAACTTTCGCAGAGTATTCCAAGGTGCCGTGCTTCGACCCTTCCGATGCGAAGGAAGCATATGAGATGATCTTCGAAGCTTTCGAGCTTTCTGAGAAATACAAGACGCCTGTGTTCATGCGCCCCACTACGCGTGTGTGCCACTCATATCAGAGTATAGACGTGCGTGATTACGCAGAGTACGAGGACCACAGGCCTGAGGGCTTTGTGAAGGATTCCAAGCGCTGGGTTATCTTCCCGAAGCTGTCTTACGCGAATCATGCGAAGATAGAGGTGCGTAATGAAGAAATCTCGAATGAGTTCTCTTCTAATGAGCGTAATGTGATTACTGCCGGTGATGTTCGCAAGGGTATAGTCGCACAGGGCATCTCCTATGCAAATGTTAAGGATATCCTTGATAACAGTGAAGGGGATAAGCCTGCACTACTTAAGATAAGCACGCCGTTCCCGTTCCCTGAGAAGCTTGCATGCGAGTTTTTGAAGGGTGTAGATGAGATCCTCGTAGTAGAGGAGCTTGATCCTTACATCGAGAGGCACCTGCTTCTTGTGTGCGGCAAGTACGGCATCAACGTGAAGATCACGGGCAAGCTTACAGGCAGTGTTGCTCGCTCGGGCGAGAATATGCCTGATCTTGTACAGAAATATATCAATGAGTTTATGGGCTGGGAGAGTGCTCCCTGCGCTTTGCCCGAGACGCCTGAGCTTCCTGTGCGTCCTCCTGTACTTTGTGCGGGATGTCCTCACAGAGCATCCTTCTACGCCGTTAAGAAGGCGATGAAGGGCAAGGAAACGATATTTGCAGGTGACATCGGTTGCTACACCTTAGGCAACGCGATGCCGCTTGATATGGTAGACACCTGCCTTTGTATGGGCGCAGGTCTTGGTATAGCGCAGGGTGTAGGCAGAGTTAAGCCCGATACGAAATGTTTCGCTTTCGTCGGCGACTCCACGTTCTTTGCCTCGGCGATAACGGGCGTCGTAAATGCCGTTTACAATCAGGCAGACATGACTTTGGTTGTCCTTGATAACTCCACTACAGCTATGACGGGCCACCAGCCGCACCCCGGTACGGGACACACCATGATGGGTGAGTTCACGGACAAGATCGATATCGAGAATATACTGCGCGGCATTGGCGTGGAGACTGTGGTAAAGCAGGATCCGTTTAAGCTCGACGAAGCAGTAGAAACTGTAAAGAAGGTTGCGGATGAGCCGGGTGTGAAGGCGATAATTTTCGAGGCGCCTTGTGCTGTGCTGTTTAAGCCTGAGACGCCGTATGAGGTAGACCTTGATAAGTGCGTCGACTGCAAGATGTGTATACGCGAGATAGGCTGTCCCGGCGTAGTGCTCAAGGACGGACATGTGGCGGTGGATCCTGCCCTGTGTAACGGCTGCGGTCTGTGCTCGCAGATTTGCCCCTGCAGCGCTATCGGAAAGGCGGTGAAGGGATGAGTACTACAAATATCATTCTGTGCGGCGTAGGAGGCCAGGGAACGGTCCTTGCGTCTAAGCTCACGGCTGCGGCTTCGATGGCAAAGGGCCTCGATGTAAGATCTGCCGAGACTATCGGTATGGCTCAGCGCGGAGGAAGTGTTTTAAGTTACCTTCGTATCGGAGAGTGTTCGACACCGCTTATACAGAGCGGATGTGCGGATATTATTATCGGTTTCGAGCCGGCGGAGACAGTGCGCGCTCTGTCCTATCTTAAGAAGGGCGGAGTTGTTATAACGTCTGACCGCGCTATGATGCCGGTTACTGCTGCTTTGCAGGGCTCTGACTATGAGGGTGCGAAGATGACGGATTTCCTGAAGTCACTTGAGGGAGATCTTATCGGCAAGCTCGTTATCGTTAACACGGATCAGGCTCTTGCTGATCTCGGGTCAGCGAAGGTAATGAATATGGTGCTCTTAGGTGCTGCTGCAAGAGGCGGCTTCCTCGGAGAAGTAACTATAGACGACATCAAGCAGGCGCTTGTAAAAAAGGTTAAACCGCAGTTTCATGAGCTTAACTTCAAGGCTTTGGAATATGCGAGTGTATAAGGAGGATCTGTATGAAGATCAATGACGTTCAGCTCGAACAGGTAAACAACAGGATTCAGGCTCTGGTAAAGGCCGGAAGCTTCTATGGTAAGAAGCTCGAAGAGGCAGGTATCACGGGCGTAAATTCGGCAGAAGACTTCGAGAAGCTGCCGTTCTCTGAGAAGAACGACCTTCGTGAGGCATATCCTCTCGGACTCATGACGGCTCCTGAGGAGGAGATCGTTCGTATTCATTCTTCTTCCGGTACGACAGGTCTTCCGGTAATCATTCCTTATACAGCTAAGGACGTTGACGACTGGGCTATCCAGTTTAAGCGCTGCTATGAGATGGCAGGCATCACGAATATGGATAGAATCCACATCACTCCCGGATACGGCCTGTGGACAGCAGGCATCGGTTTCCAGCTCGGTGCTGAGAAGCTCGGTGCTATGTGTATTCCTATGGGTCCCGGTAACACGGATAAGCAGCTTCAGTTCATGATGGACATGAAGTCCACAGTTCTGTGTGCTACATCTTCTTATGCGCTTCTCCTTGCTGAGGAGATCGAGAAGAGAGGCATCAAGGATAAGATCTGCCTTAAGAAGGGTGTTATCGGTTCTGAGAGATGGGGCGATAAGATGCGTGAGAGAATTCACAATGAGCTCGGCATCGAGTTGTTCGATATCTATGGTCTTACTGAGATCTACGGTCCCGGTATCGGTATCAACTGCCCGGGCGAGAAGTATATGCATTACTGGGATGATTATATCTATCTCGAGATCATTGATCCTGTAACGCTGAAGCCTCTGCCGGACGGCGAGTGGGGTGAGATCGTAATCACGACTCTTGTTAAGGAGGGTGCACCTCTTATCCGTTACAGAACTCATGACCTGTCACGTATCATTCCTGAGCCTTGTAAGTGCGGTTCCAAGTTCCCTCGTAGTGATGTTATTAAGGGAAGAACGGATGACATGATGAAGATCAAGGGTGTTAATGTATTCCCGGCTCAGATCGAGGAAGTTTTGAAGACATTCCCTGAGCTTTCTTCCGAGTATCAGATCCGCATCTCACACCTCGACGGCCGCGACACGATGAGAATCTATGTTGAGACTTCGGGTGAGTATGACTTTAATGATCTGTCTGAGAAGATCGCAGCTTCTGTTAAGTCTAAGATCGGCTTCACTCCTATCGTTAAGGTAGTCGAGATCGGCCTGCTGCCCAGGTCGGAGAAGAAGACGAAGCGTGTAATTGATGAGCGATTCGACTGATATTTGTGCATCTTACCGCGGCAAAATGCATCTTGCCGTGTAAGCTGTTGAGAACGGTTATGTAATGCCATATAGTCGCCGTAAGAAAGGCGGTGCACTATATGGCATACATTTTACTTGCAGCATTACTGATACTGGAACTCGGGTTTACGGCATTTGAGCTTACCCGCACCTCATCGAAAGGAAAATGGACCCCGAGAAGGTTCGTGGCGGATTCTGCGGAACTCGTTCTCTTTCTTCTTATGGTCTTCCTTCCGGGTATCGACCTCGGATTCAGATTTATGGTTCTGCTTACCATACTTGTGGTAAGAATCGCTGTTGCAGGTTTGTTCGCGGTCTTATACAGGAAGAACAATAAGACCAAAAAGAAGTTTGCCATCGTAATGAGTGCAGTGATAAGTGTAATTCTTCTTACTGTGAATATGATACCGGCGTTCGTTTTTGCCGATTATCACGGAAGACCTTTAACCGGAGAATATGAGGTTAAGGAAGACAGCGTAATAATGACAGATGAATCACGTGTCGAGGAGTTTGAGAATGACGGTTCCTATAGAGAAGTACCGGTTCATTTCTACTATCCCGATGATGAAGATATCGCAAGTCACTCTCTTCCTCTTGTCATATTCTCACATGGCGCATTCGGTTATTATCAGAGCAATGCATCGACATTCATGGAGCTTGCAAGTCACGGTTATGTAGTGGCAAGTCTGGACCATCCCTATCATTCGTTCTTCACTCACGATTCCGAAGGCGGGCTCATCACTGTTGATCCGGATTTCTTCCGGACCGCTTTATATGTCGGAGGAAATGATAATGACATGAGCGAGGAAGAGGTTTATGAGATCACATCCGAATGGATGAGGCTACGCGAAGAGGATATGAATTTTGTCATAGATGAGCTGGAGGATGAGACTTATGAGCAGGAGTGGGGAAGACTCATGGACACATCCAGGATCGGCCTGATGGGACACTCTCTCGGAGGCGCGACGGCAGTTACTGTCGGAAGAAGAGCAGACATCTCGGCGGTCATCGACATCGACGGTACCATGCTCGGTGAGCAGACAGGAGTCAGCAACGGAATGCCTCAGGTTAACGAAGAAAGATACGCAACCCCCATCCTCGCTATCGATAACGACGAGCACCATCAAAGCCGTTTGGAAGCTTATGAGACGGGATATACGTACTCGAATAATGTTATACTTGATAACGCAGACGAAGGCTTCAGCACATATTTTACCGGCGCGGCTCATATGGACCTTACGGACCTGCCGCTGTTCAGCCCGGCGCTCGCGGGTTTACTCAATACTTCAGACAGTACGGTGAATCACGAAGAGTGCACTGATACTCTGAATCGGATCGTGCTTGATTTCTTCAACTGCTATCTTAAAGGTGAAGGACAGTTTACCGTAAACGAGAGCTATCTTTGATGGAGATCAATATAAAGAACATCGAGCCTTCGCAGAAGGAATACATAGAGATCGGATGCTGGCGGGTAAATGAGCGCGTGAATGAGATCGTGCGTTTCATTAAGCTTAAAGACGGGCATGTCGAGGCTTATAAGGACGAGAAGCAGTACCGTATCGCACTGTCCGACATACTCTATGTTGAAGCCGTTGATGACAGGTGCTTTATCTATCTTGATAACGACTGCTATGAGTCGCGAAGAAGGCTTTATGAATTCGAGTCATTGTTCCCCTCCGATGATTACATCCGGATATCTAAGTCTGTGATAATAAACCTGATGAAGATAGTGCAGATAAGACCTGCGCTGAACGGAAGGTTTCTCTGTCATCTGGTAAACGGCGAGGATGTAATCGTCTCGAGGAAATATGTGCCTGATCTTAAGGCGAGGATAAGAGGAGACCGGTCATGAAAGATAAACTCAGAAATATACTCGGAAACTTCTTTATAAGCGTAACGCTTATCAATATCGCAATGCTGGTATTGGGAAGCATTATGATGCCGGAACAGAAGTTTGGTTACGAAGTGTTTATCTATCCGATTGTCTACGGAGTCATAGGTATCATTCCCGCACTTATTACGAGGGACGGGAAGGAACTTAGCGTAAAACAGACTCTGTTAAAGAATGTCATACAGATGCTTATGACGGTTGCCCTGATACTGGCCTTTATATTCGGAGGTCATCCGGTCGACCATAAGCTCATTATGACAGCCGTGTTCGTTGCCGTCAGTGTTGTCCTGATCTATGCAGGTGTCATTGCGATCAGCTGGTTTCTGGATAAGAAGACAGCGGATATGATGACTGAGGATCTTGTAAGGTTTCAGAACAGATATTCTAAGAAGAGGGCGTGACGGGATTCTTAAGTCGTGGTTATAAAACAAAAGAAAACCCGGTTCAAGTGAACCGGGTTTATAAGTGGTGACCCCAACGAGAATCGAACTCGTGATTGCGCCTTGAGAGGGCGCCGTCTTAACCGCTTGACCATGGGGCCATCTATAAGCGAATTGTTAATGCGCAAGACGAAACGCTCGAGTATATTATCACAGCCTTTTCGAATTGGCAAGGGTGTATGGATTATTATTCTGTGGTATGATAGGATATCTTTAGAAAACGAACATAATTTCGATAGAGGCAAGATGAAAGAATATAAGTATATAAGGATACACGGGGCGAGGGAGAATAACCTCAAGAATATTGATCTCGATATACCCAGAGAGCAGCTTGTGGTGCTGACGGGACTGTCAGGTTCAGGTAAGAGTTCCATCGCTTTCGATACTATATATGCAGAGGGACAGAGAAGATATGTGGAGTCCCTGTCTTCTTATGCCCGTATGTTCTTAGGCCAGATGGAGAAGCCCGATGTAGACAGCATCGAGGGTTTGTCTCCTGCTATCTCTATCGATCAGAAGACAACGAGCCATAACCCGAGGTCTACAGTCGGTACAGTTACCGAGATATATGATTACTTAAGACTTTTATACGCGCGCGTAGGCCAGCCTGTGTGCTGGAAGTGCGGCAAGCCCATTACTTCGCAGACTATCGACCAGATCGTAGATAAGCTCAAGGTCTATCCGGAAGGCACGAGACTTATCGTCATGGCTCCGACTGTAAGAGGTAAGAAGGGTGAGTTCACGAAGGTTCTTGAGGATTACAGGAAGTCCGGTTATGTCCGTGCAAGGATCGACGGATCCATGTATGACTTGGGCGAAGAGCTCGACGGCTTAAAGCTTGATAAGAATCAGAAGCACAAGATCGAAGTCGTCATCGACAGACTTGTCGTAAGAGATTCGAATACAACAAGACTTTATGATTCCTGTGAGGCGGCGCTTAAGCTTGCTGAAGGTCTGCTTACTGTCGAGGCTCAGGTTGTTAAGAGAGAGAATGAGGACGGTCAGAAGACGTATGAGATCAGTGAGGAACTGTTCTCTCAGAATCTGTCTTGCCCTGACTGCGGCATCTCATACGGCGAGATCACTCCGAGAAGCTTCTCGTTCAATAACGCTTACGGTGCATGTTCTGAGTGTTCGGGTATAGGATCTCTTATCCATGTTGATCCTGAACTTTGTATCACAGATCCGAAGCTTTCTATCAATGAAGGTGCGATCACGGCAGGCGGATGGAACTTTGGTGACCCCAAGAGCTGGGGAAGAGGATTCGCGGTCGCTTTGTCCGAGAAGTATAAGTTCTCTCTTGATACGCCTTACTGCAAGCTTCCGAAGAAGATACAGGACATCATCATGTACGGTAATGACGGGGTAAAGATGAAGATCGATACCACGAACAGCGTGTACAGAAGAGATGACGATTACTATGCTGCATGGGAAGGCCTTGTGCCGAGCATCATGAGACGTTACAGGGAAGCATACGGCGAGGATGCCAAGGCGCATTACGAGCAGTATATGAGCGTTGATGTCTGCCCGCAGTGCGGCGGCGCCAGACTTCGTAAGGAGAGCCTGTCTATCCTGATCAATAAGATCAACATAAGTGAGCTTACGAATAAGTCTGTTAAGGATGAATTGAAGTTCTTTGATGGGCTGAAGTTTACTAAGCGTAATGAGACTATAGCCGCACCCATCATGCGCGAGATTAAGGCGAGACTGCAGTTCCTGTCTGACGTAGGACTTGAGTATATGACCTTAAGCCGTCCTGCCATGACTTTGTCAGGCGGTGAGGCCCAGAGAATAAGACTTGCTACTCAGATTGGTTCAGGTCTGCAGGGAGTGCTCTATATTCTCGATGAGCCTTCTATCGGTCTTCATCAGAGGGATAATGAGAAGCTTCTGAATACTTTGATCAAGTTAAGAGACCTCGGTAACTCGGTTATCGTTGTCGAGCACGATGAAGACACGATGCGTGCGGCTGATCATATAGTCGATATCGGACCTCGTGCGGGCGTACTCGGAGGCCAGGTGGTAGCACAGGGTACGGCGGATGAGATCTGTAAGGTGCCCGAATCTATCACAGGTCAGTACTTAAGCGGCAAGAAGTTCATTCCTGTGCCTTCTGACCGAAGAAAGATTGACCCTAAGAAGGTTCTGAGTATAAAGGGGGCTTCTGTTAACAACCTGAAGAATATTGACGTGGATATTCCTCTTGGTCTGTTTACTTGTATTACGGGTGTCTCAGGATCAGGTAAGTCATCACTTGTTAACTCCACGCTGGTTCCGATCCTGCAGCATGAGCTTAACGGAGCCCGTAAGCAGAAGGTTAAGTGCAAGGGTATCACGGGTTACTCGAACCTCGATAAGCTGATCGTTATCGATCAGTCTCCTATCGGAAGAACGCCCCGAAGCAATCCTGCGACGTATATTGGTGTTTTCGATCTTATAAGAAGCCTGTATGCCAATACGCCGGATGCCAAGATGCGCGGTTATAAGAACGGACGCTTCAGTTTTAACGTTAAGGGCGGACGCTGCGAGGCTTGTAACGGTGACGGCGTGAACAAGATAGAGATGCATTTCCTTGCGGATGTCTACGTAAAGTGTGACGTATGTAAGGGCAGACGTTATAACAGAGAGACACTTGAGGTAAAATATAAGGGCAAGAACATAGCGGATGTGCTTGATATGACCGTGGATGAGGCATGTGAGTTTTTCGCTTCGGTGCCTAATATTTACCGCAAAGTAAGAACGCTTAAAGAGGTAGGACTGGGTTATATTAAGCTGGGTCAGCCCTCTACGGAATTGTCGGGAGGCGAGGCGCAGAGAGTGAAGCTCGCATCCGAACTGTCGAAGAGGTCGACGGGTAAGACGCTTTATGTGCTGGATGAGCCTACTACGGGCCTTCATGTGGCGGATGTACATAAACTTGTTGACATACTCGAGCGTCTTACGCAGAATAACAATACTGTTCTTGTAATAGAGCACAACCTTGATGTTATCAAGACTGCTGATTATATTATCGACTTAGGACCCGAGAGCGGGGACAACGGCGGTGAGATAATAGCCAAGGGAACACCTGAGCAGGTCGCGAAGGTAAAGGGCTCGTATACAGGCCAGTTCGTAAAGCCTTTGCTCGACAGAGCCAAGAAGAACGGACAGTATGCGAAGCTTGAAGAGTTTATTGATACTGAGAAGCTTGAACTTGAGGCTCTGGAGATATCGACAGGACCTAAGGTTAGAAGGAAAATAAAGGAATAACTGGAATAAGAGGAAAAGGAAAGAGGAAGAGATATGCCATTATGTTCAGTATGTAAGCAAAGACAAGCGATTGTCTTTACAAGCCGTTATGAGAACGGCAGAAGAATAGATGACGGATACTGTATGAAGTGCGCTTATGAGTCTGGTTTTGCCGGTATAAGCGATATGTTTGCAGCAGCGGGCATCAACGGAGACAACATCGATGAGATGAGCGACAGAGTCGAGAATATCATCGGTAAAGCAGGCAATGCGACTAATCCCCAGGATTTCCTGAAGGCTATTGCAGGCGACGAGTTTGGTGAGGAGTTCAGCGATATTGATAATCCGTTCCCCATCGACGGCGAAGATGATATGGACTTCATCGATGACGATCAGAACAACGTAGGTGTTGCTGACTTCGGTCCTGATTCTGACATTCCGTCTGAGGATTCCTATGGAAAGCGTCCGGGTAGCGCTGCTGAGGGTTCTAATAATCCTATCAGCTCTTTCATGGATTCCATCTTCGGTGCGAATAAGGATAAGGATAAGGGCGAGGAAGCAGGAGAGAACGGCGGACGCAAGGCTTCCGGTAAGGGCTCTAAGAGAAGATTGAAGTTCCTTAATGAATTCGGAACAAATCTTACCGAGCGTGCTAAGGAAGGCAAGATTGACAGAATCCTCGGAAGAGAAGTCGAGATCGACCGTGTCGTTCAGATCCTTAACAGAAGAACTAAGAATAACCCGGTTCTCATAGGTGAGCCTGGTGTAGGTAAGACTGCGATCGCACAGGGCCTTGCCAATAAGATCATTGACGGTTCTGTGCCTGAGAAGCTTCAGAATATGCAGATCTGGCAGCTTGACCTTCCTGCAATGGTTGCAGGTACTCAGTTCAGAGGTATGTTCGAGAACCGTATCAAGGGCGTTATCAATGAAGCTATAAGAGAAGAGAATATAATTCTTGTTATCGATGAGCTTCATACGATCATGGGCGCCGGTGATTCTGAAGGATCTACCAATGCAGCCAATATCTTGAAGCCTGCACTTGCAAGGGGTGAACTGAGAATCATCGGTTCCACGACTACTGCAGAGTATAAGAAGATCGAGAAGGATTCGGCTCTTGAGAGACGTTTCCAGAAGGTCATTGTCAATGAGCCTTCCGAAGAGACAGCTGAGGGCATCCTCATGGGTATCAAGGACTATTATGAGAAGCATCATAATGTCACTTATTCACCTGAGGTCATTAAGTTTGCGGTTCAGGCATCTAAGAGATACATCACAGACCGTTATCTGCCGGATAAGGCTATCGATCTGATTGATGAGGCTGGTTCCAGAGCTAACCTCGATAACATCAAGCTCGTTAAGCTTAAGAAGGCTGAAGAAGCTCTCGATAAGGCCAACAAGGATTATTCCTCCATGGTAGAGAAGATGGAGAGCCTGACGATGTCAGAGCGCGAGCAGTTCTATGCGAAGGTCGCTGAGCTTCGTGCTGCAGCTGAGAAGGCTCAGCAGGAGTATGACGGCTTGAAGGATGAGGTTAAGCCTGATCCTATCACTGTCGAGGATATCGCTAAGGTCGTTGAGATGTGGACAGGCATTCCTTGTAAGTCCATCTCCGAGAGTGAGTCTGAGAAGCTCATTCACTTGGAGGAGAGACTGCACGAGAGAGTTGTCGGTCAGGAGAAGGCCGTAAGTGCCGTTGCTCAGGCTGTAAGACGTAACCGTTCAGGCTTTACAAAGAAGCATAAGCCTGCATCGTTCATATTCGTAGGACCTACAGGTGTAGGTAAGACAGAGCTTGTTAAGGCTCTTACTGAGGTTATGTTCGGAACCGAAGAGGCTCTGATCAGAATCGATATGTCCGAGTACATGGAGCCTCATTCAGTAAGTAAGCTCATCGGTTCTCCTCCTGGATATGTAGGCCACGAGGATTCAGGTCAGCTTACGGAGCAGGTAAGACATAAGCCTTACTGCGTAATTCTCTTTGACGAGATTGAGAAGGCACATGCAGATGTATTTAACCTGTTGCTGCAGATGCTCGATGAGGGTAGACTCACCGACAGCCACGGCGTACACGTTAACTTTGAGAATGCAATCATAATCATGACGAGTAACGCAGGTAATACTGCTAAGGCTCCGACTATCGGTTTCTTCTCCGGTACTGAGGAGGCTCTCGAGTCCAAGGTCAACTCCGCTTTGAAGGAGACATTCAGACCCGAGTTCCTGAACCGTGTTGATGACACGATCATCTTCAGTGAACTCAAGCCCGAGCAGATCAGAAGTATCGTCGACATCATGATGAAGGAAGTATTCTCCGTGCTTTCTGATAAAGGTATTGTCGGAAGCATCACAGACCGTGCTGCTAACCGTCTCGCTGAGAAGGGTTACGATCCTAAGTATGGTGCAAGACCGTTAAGAAAGGTCATCAGAAGACAGATTGAAGACAAGCTGTCTGATATGACGCTCGACGGCAGCCTTAAGGATGTCACGGATATTGTTATCGATTACAACGATGGCGATGAGGATATGACTTTCATCACTACGAAGAAGAAGCCCAGGAAGAAGAGAGCTTCTGCTTCCAAGCCTGAATAATCTATGCGTATAACGGTCGTTGGCGGAGGTAATGTCGGCACGCAGTTCATGGTGCACTGCGCGGCAAAGGGGCATGATGTAATTGCCTATACCTCTGACCCGTCCGTATTCAGCAAGCATCTCAATATCGTTGATGAGAACGGCGTGACCACGCTCGAGGGTGATATCAGTCTCGCGACTAATGATCCCGGCAAAGCGTTTGGTGACGCCGAGCTTATCATGATTACGCTTCCTTCGAACCTCATGAAGGGCATAGCACAGAAGGTCTATGAGCATGCACCAGCATCTGCTGTTATAGGTGTTGTTCCCGGTAACGGCGGAAGTGAGTGTGCTTTCGACAAGTGCATAGAGAAGGGAAATGTATTTTTCGCACTGGAACGCGTGCCTGCGATAGCGCGCCTTGTGCAGAAGGGGCATACGGTTAAGTCCACGGGCTACCGTAAGGAACTTCATGTCGCAGCTATTCCGTCTTCGAAGGCGGAAGAGTGTGCTGCGATCATTGAGAGCATCTACGATAAGCCTTGCCGAGTGATCCCGAACTTCCTGAATCTTACTATGACTCCGTCGAATCCAATCCTTCATACGACGAGACTTCGCACTATCTTTAAGGATTACGAGCCGGGTGTAGTGTATGAGAGATTGCCGCTTTTCTACGAGGAATGGTCTGACGAATCATCTGAGCTTCTTATCAAGTGCGACGAAGAGGTCCAGCAGATCTGTTATGCACTGCCTGAATTCAGACTCG
This sequence comes from Clostridiales bacterium, assembly GCA_017552455.1. Classification (GTDB taxonomy): domain Bacteria; phylum Bacillota; class Clostridia; order Saccharofermentanales; family Saccharofermentanaceae; genus Saccharofermentans. The sequence goes on along the minus strand of JAFZPX010000014.1, from coordinate 4,984 downwards.
AGTTCGTAAAGTCTCTTCGCATTCATTATGAGAGTCCGACAGTCGAGGCTATGACTGCAAAGATATCCAGCATCCCTGCATTCAAGGGACTGAAGACTCCTTATGTGGAAGTCGAGGGGGGACTCATCCCAGATTTCCATTCAAGATACTTTACGGCTGATTTTTCTTATGGTCTGTCAATCATAAAGCAAATCGCAGTCTTCGCAGACGTGGATACTCCGAACATAGACGAAGTTCTCGCGTGGTACGAGAGATACAGAGTCGAGCAGGGTGGTTTCTCCTATTCAGACTACGGCATCAATACAAGGGAAGACTTCGACCGCTTCTATCTCAGATAAGCCCCACATAACCTGTTTCTTCAATCATATGCTGGCCTTCTTCTGACAAAAGCCAGTCTACAAGTACCTGCACATTGGGGTTATCGTTGTCTGCTCTGTAAACTACATAGAAGTTTGCCGTAAGCGGGTAGGTGCCGTTTCTGATACTCTCGGCATCCGGATAAACACCATTAACGGAAAGCATCTTAACGCCGTCATTGCCGACAAGTCCCGTCAGGTAGTAGCGGAATGAATACCCGATGGATCCTCCGAAGATGGACAGAGGGTTTCTTCTTGTCAGCATATTATCTTCCATGAAACGGTCCATCATGGTCTGGCTGCCGGAGCCGCTTACACGTGTTACAGGATTGATCATGCGGTTAGGTCCGCCGACCTCGCTCCAGTTGGTGATCTCATTTCTGTAAATCGCTCGGATCTCATCAGTTGTGAGTCCGTCAACGGGATTATCAGCATTAACGAAGAAAACAAAAGCTTCCACGCCGATAGGTACTATCTCAAGTTCAACACCCTGATCTGCCGCATACTGTATCTGCTCGGCATTCGGGTGAGCAGTGAAGAAAAGATCCGTGCTGCCGTCTACCACGGCGTTAAAGCCGCGTATCGTATTCTGATACTGCATCACGGAATCCTCCGCGAAATTCTCTCCATACTTATTATCATCATCGAACACGCCTCCTTCGTAGGTGACGCATCCTTCGGGATAGCAGTTATCTATAACAGAAGCATAGACAGGAACCAAAGCCGCAGCTCCGTCCAAGACCGGAAGATCATCGCCCTCTTCAAAGTGAAGACTGCAGGGGACCCTGGCAAGGTCAGAATCCTCCTCGTGAGGAAGGAAACGTCCGACATCCACCATACGAAGCTGGCCCGCTCCGGAGAAATTCTCGCGCAGACGTCTTGTTATTGTCATATACAGACCGAAGTTCAAGCCAGCAAAGAAAGTGATAATAAGAAAAAGTGTAAGTGCACGTTTCATGGCCAGAACTCCTGTGAGATGAAGTAAATGATGGAAGAGTTCTCATAGGCGTACATGATGTATCCCATATGCGCCACGGTAAGCACGATACATACAAGTAGAGTAATCACGAGTGCTTTAATGAATTTCTTGTCGTTCATATCACATACCTAACATTGTTGTACAAGCAAGATAATAGATGAGAAGAAAAAAGGAGAGGAAGGTTGCAGCGAGGCAGACCATGATCAGGAAGAAAGCTGTAATGGCGGGTTTACGCTCGCGGTTCTCCTTCTTGGCTCTCTTGCCGTCTTTGATGAACATGATTATCGAGACAATGAAAGCGGCTGCTGCAGCTAACCAAGAAACGCCTATACCAACCTCAGCCAGTACGTAGAAAAAATCCGAGTCCATGATGTGCCTCCTGATTCCGTATAGTGTAATTTTACACCAAATGTGCAGAAATGCAACATGTGGTTTTCCGGATTCCCCTTTTTCGAGCTTGAAACGCGTTTTTGGTGGACCGGTTTGGTGGATTACCGTGTTATTATTAGCTTCTATGAGAAAGCACGAGACCAACAAGAAAGGTATCCTCAGGGGAGGAATAGGCGCGCTCGCCGTGTGTCTGGCGGGCGGCGGTCTTTATGTTGTTAACCACATTCAGACGGAGCGCGCGAAGATCAATACTGAAGTTACCATCGAGACGGGGTCTCAGATCGTGCTTGAGAACTTCCTCCGCGAGCCCGTAAACAACGCGGGGTTCTATACTGACATTTCCGGGATAGACACGGGTGTACCGGGGTCTTATGCGCTGCAGATAAGTTTCGAGGATTTTGGCAGGGAGTTTCATCAGGAGGCGGTGCTTAATGTTGTGGATACGACGGCTCCGACGGGGCTGGCTGTGCCGCAGACGGTTTACACGGGGACGATTCCTGAGGCGGCGCTCACTGTAACTGAAATCCACGACCTCACGGCGGTAACGGTCGCGTATAAGACTGAGCCTGATGTTTCGCGCGGAGGGCAGAGCACAGCGCAGGTGTCTCTCACGGATGCTTACGGCAACGAGTCTGTAGTGGACGTATCTTTTACTGTTATCGATGATCACCTCGCTCCTTTGATCTACGGCGCACACGACATAGAAGCTTTTATCGGCGACAGCATTAGTTATCTTGAAGGCATCACGGTCACGGACGACTACGCGGAAGAGCCGCAGCTTACTGTGGATAATTCTTCTGTCGACTTGACGGTGCCCGGCACTTACCCCGTAACGTATATTGCGACGGACGATGTCGGTAACGAGGCTTCCGTCATGGTAGAACTCACCCTGCGCGAAATGCCGGAGAGGTACTACGACCCCGAGGTTCTATACGAGCTTTGCAGGCAGCTTAACGAGCAGTACGGAATCTACACGGAAGACATGACAGACGTCGAAAAGGCTTTTCGCATATTCTGCTGGGCAAGCAACAACGTGTACTACGCAGGTGTCGCGGACAAGACGGACTGGACGTGCGCGGCTTACGACGGACTCACGACACTTCGCGGAGACTGCTATAACTACTATGCTGTGTGCAGAGCGTTCCTCGACATGGAGGGGATACCTAACATGCTCGTGGCAAGATATCCCGTAACATGGTCGCCGCACTACTGGAACCTCGTGTATCTGGATGGTGCATGGTATCACTGTGATGCACTCGCGTTCTCTTCTCCTCACGGGTACTACTTCATGTGCGCGGTGCAGGATTTAAATCCTTATGATCATCTTTATGACGAGTCTTTGTATGGACCCGAGATCAATATCGCACAGGAGCCGGTGGGGCAGTATGTGCATTACGATACCCTCGAGGTAGACGAATTCTGATATAATAGAAAAAAGTCTGAAAGTGAGGGGCGCTTATGTCAGACTCGAATTCCCACCGTAAGATGACTGAGCAGGAGTTAGTCTCCTACTTCTTTGATGCGGTCAACTATGGCCACATATATAACGTTTACCAGCCTAAGATGAATCACGTAACAGGAAGGATGATCGGTGCGGAGGCACTGATGCGTATGAAGCATCCTCTGTACGGCCTTCAGATGCCTTCTGATTTTATTCCGATATTCGAGAAGAACGATATGGTCTTCAGTGCGGATCTCGTCGTATGCGAGAACGTATGTAAGTTCCTTAGAAAGTGTATTGATGAGGGTATTCCTGTCGTGCCGATCTCGGTCAATATGTCCCGCTACGACGTCTATAACCACGACTATGTCGAGCAGGTCGAGTGCATCCGCAAGGAGTACGACATTCCTGTCGAGTATATACATATCGAGATTACGGAGACGTCTGCTATCGGAGGCATGGAACTTATGACGGATGTTATAGATAAGTTCCATGAGTTGGGATATAAAGTCGAGATGGATGACTTCGGAAGCGGATATTCGTCGCTTAATGTTCTGAAGGATCTTGATGTCGATGTCATCAAGCTTGATATGAACTTCCTGTCGGGTGATATCGGAGGACGCGGCGGCGCGATAATCAGCTCTATCATTCAGATGACCAAGTGGCTCAACACGCCGGTCGTTGCTGAAGGCGTTGAGACTAATGAGCAGGCGGACTACATGAAGAGTATCGGCTGTAATTACATTCAGGGTTATCTGTATTCTCAGCCGCTTGAGGAAGATGCTTTCAAGGAGAAACTTAAGAAGCTTGATCACGAACCTGTTGTTGCTGTGAATGAACTGATGCATTCGATCAAGTCGGGAAGATTCTGGGATCCGCAGTCTATCGAGACTTTGCTTTTTAATCACATGGCGGGACCTGCTGCGATCTTTACGTTCAAGGATAAGAAGACCGAATTCGTCCGTGTTAATGAGAAGTACATAAGAGAGATAGGCATGAATCTCACGGCTAAGGAGATGCTTGAGCTTGATCTTCTTGATTCGATGGATGAGTTTAACCGAAAGAAGCTCATCGATGCTCTTAACAAGGCGATAATCACCGAGGAAGAAGTTACGTGTGAAGTATGGCGTACGGTCTGCTCTAAGATATGCGGGGAAGAGAAGGTTCTTATCAGAAGCGATATCAGGATGATCGGCCGCGCGGGTGATCAGTATCTTTTCTATGCGATGGTAAGAAACGTTACGGCAGATAGAAGAAGATACGAGGCTCTTGCCGACAGCGAGAAGAAATTCAGAATGGCAAGCGAGAATAACAATACATATGCGTGGGAGTATGAGATCTCGACCAAGAAGATGAGACCGTGCCTAAGATGCATGCGTGATCTGGGCGTGCCGGCGGTAGTTGAGAATTATCCGCAGCCTGTGTTCGACAGCGGACTGTTCCCTATGGACTACTACGATATGTATATGGATTGGCACCGTCAGCTCGCGAAAGGCGTTGAGCGCCTGGAGGGTATTATTCCTCTTACAGCAGAGAGGATACCGTTCCGAATTGTATACACGACTGAGTTCGATGAGAACGGCAGACCGCTTAAGGCCTACGGCTCCGCGACGATAGTGGCGGAAGACGGCGAAAAGAAGTAATTCTTGATTTAAAAATGCTATTAACTTATAATTCAATGGCTCTGATGATCCATTAGCTCAGTTGGTAGAGCACTTGACTTTTAATCAAGGGGCCTCGGGTTCAAGCCCCGAATGGGTCACCAAATACATAAGAAACCCCTCTGCTACGTACTTGCAGAGGGGTTTCTTGTGTTCG
>JAFZPX010000013.1 GCA_017552455.1 Clostridiales bacterium | reverse complement strand
TCCCGACACTAAAGTCCATCGGCTGAGAAATGCCCTAATTACAAGGGCCTCAACGTACGAGAGGCCCATTTATACACCAGATATACACCACTTTAGGTACAATCTGGCAGAAAGTCGATAATTATCGCCTCTTCAAGAAGTCTTGGAGAGGCGTTTCTATATCTATAAACGTTTATATAAAGAAATAAGAACCGACTTGTGATCTTCACTTTACACGGAGATAACTCACTGTCCTATTGCAAACTTCAGCAACTATCTAGCTAAGTCTTCAGTAGAATGATTGACTAATCCACTGATTTATTGCATACTTCTATTGAAAAGTACGGCAACATATTTATCAAGTTTGCAATTACGAGGTGTCATATGGATATCAAGCGTGATATGTATCTGAATAAGATCATTCCTTATATGTGGGATGGTCAGGTCAAGGTCATTACCGGAATCAGAAGATGCGGAAAATCCTATCTTCTTAGAACGATCTTCAGAGATTATCTGCTCGCTCAAGGTGTTGCTCCCGCACAGATTCTTACATTCGAGCTTGATATGGCAAAAGATATAAAGTACAGAGATCCGCTCGAACTGACAAAGAAAGTTAAAGAGACTGTCGAGAACAAAAAGGAACAGTACTACCTCTTTATAGATGAGATTCAGCTGTCGGATGAGGTACCAAATCCATATAACCCCGACGGCAAGAAGATCACATTCTATGACGCCCTCAATGATCTCAAGGCAATATCGAATCTTGATGTATATGTGACCGGTAGTAATTCCAAGATGCTGTCCAGTGATATCCTTACCGAGTTTCGCGGAAGAAGTGATGAGATAAGAGTTCATCCTTTAAGCTTTGCGGAATACTATGCTGCTGTCGGCGGTGATAAGACAGAAGCGTTTGATGATTATGCTTTTTACGGTGGGATGCCGTTAGTTCTTTCGAGACCGGATGAGGCAGCTAAGATATCGTATCTCAAAACATTGTTCTCAGAGGTGTATCTTAAGGATATCGTCGAACGTAAGAAGATAAAGAGATTAGATATTCTTGAAGCGACACTGGATCTTCTGTGCTCTTCGGTAGGCTCGCTGACTAATCCGAATAATGTAGCCAAAGCCATGAATTCCAGGCAGAAGCTCTCTGGAGAAAACCTTGTATCGAATAATACGGTGACTTCATATATGGATCACCTTGCCGATGCTTATCTCTTCGAAGAGTGTAAACGATACGATGTCAAAGGCAAAAACTACTTTGATTATCCGAACAAGTATTACTGCGAAGATATCGGACTCCGAAATGCAAGGATAGGATTCAGGCAACAGGAGTTGACTCATATCATGGAGAACATTATCTATAATGATCTTCGCATTCGCGGTTGTGAAGTTGATATTGGTGTTGTTTATGCCACGGAGAAGAGTAAGGCAGGTAATAATGTTCAGGTTGCTCGCGAGATAGACTTCATAGCAAATCATGGCGGGAAGAAAACATATATACAATCAGCGTTCGCATTAGGAACTGACGAGAAAACTGAGATAGAGAATAGACCGTTCTCTCTTACTGGAGATTCATTTCCGAAGATCATAGTTCGCCATGACATCAGAAAGCGCTGGTACGATGATAACGGAATCCTTAACATCGGTGTTATAGATTTTCTGCTTGATGAAACGATCGTATGATAGAACTATATTACCCCAGCGTTTTTTGAGAAAGAACAGAACTTAGCACGATAACTTTTAATCTATGTGCAGACTAATACTATCTGATTTAGACCATACCTTGCTTAGATCTGATGGCAGCATATCAGATCATACTCTTGATGTGTTGAAACGCTGCAGGGAAAATGGAATACTTTTCGCGATCGCCACTGCCAGATACTGGATAGGCGCAGAGCGTTATATCGACCTTCTTAAACCGGATTTTGAGATCACTACCGATGGTACACTGATTCATTCCGGTGAAAAGTGCATCTACAGTTCGGAATTCACGACGGAAGATACGAATAAGATAGTGCAGGCGCTGCTCAGGAAAATGCCTGGTGCTGAGATAACTGTTGCGGTTGGCAAGAATGTTTATTGGAACAGTAAGCATATTGCAGAATCTGAAAAACTCCATAAGGCGATCTACACGGAATACGATAAAGCGCTTGATTGCAGGGCTAACAAGATCGTAGCTGAACTTCCTGATGAGGCCATTGCCCGGCAGATAGCTGATGAGACCGGCTGCAAACTTCAGTGCTACAGGGGAGAGAAGTGGTATGCATTCCTCCCTAAAGATTCGGGAAAGATAGAAGCTATAAAAACTATGTCAGCCATCAGCGGAATAAGCCTTGGGGATATGGTTGCTTTTGGTGACGATAAGAATGATATTGATATGCTGAAGATCTGCGGAAAGGGAATAGCAGTATCTAATGCCATAAAGGATGTTCTTGATCTGGCTGATGAGGTAACTTCATCGAACGATGAGGACGGCGTTGCCCAGTGGATAGAAATGAATCTCGCATAATCGTTGACGGAAAAGGTATACTTTTAAGTAGCGAAGGAATTGGTTTTCGTCGATAATGTTTTTATAAAACTCTGGAACAGAAAATTATCAGTATGATATACACATTAGAGGCAAGGAGTACCGAATGAACAAGGATTATGCGCAATTGTATATTGATGGAATGCATAGAAGCGGGTATAACGAAGGCGACAATGCGAGACGCCAGTTTATTTCATTTTTTACCGAATGCCTTAATAACAATGACTATAAGCGAATAACGAGTAACGCAGGATTTGATCACGAACTGTTCTGTGCAGCGGTTGCGCAGTTGATGACGAGTGGATCTTGGGGATGTTCTAATGATGGTCCGTACAATATCAAAGAGTTTTTTAGCCTTTCTAAAGATCAGGCTGATTTTATAATAGATAACATTCCTCGTCGTCTGTCAGGATTAGCTAAAGGGGCTATTCTTGCCAGTGAACATAATGAATAATTATTTTGGAACGATAAATCGCAAGATTATTGACTAAGCTCGGAAATGATTCCGAGCTTTTGTTATGGATAGAATAGGTCGCATCTAAGCTGTTAAAAGACTACCGATAAGAGTCGTAGATACCACTTTATACGTCAACATTGTAGTAGGTGTTACTCCATTTTGTACGCCATAGCTCCATGTTCTTATAAGGCAGCTATATGTCGTAACTGGGACTTGAACTTGTCGTCGCGGGTGTTTTCTCGCAGTATGTATGTCGCGTTATGCTAATGTATGTCGTAATAAATAAGAACACGGGCGCCGTCCCGACACTAAAGTCCATCGGCTGAGAAAAGTTAATAAAATCAAGGGTTCCGAGACTCGGAGCCCTTTTTGTACGCCTAATTTTACACCAAAATGATAACAAGTTATAACAACTTACGTGAACATATTTGAAAGCTTATCCGATTGTTGCATACATCCCGGCTTATATGACTATGTGCATATAGTACATAGACATTAATTTACACGACTTATTGTATTAAGCGACGGCAATCATTGCGGCATAAATGCAACGAAAACGAAATCGTTGCATTTATGTTGCTCCAATAGTATTATGAATTCAACAGGAGGCTGGATTATGAAAGAAAGCAAAACACTTGAATTCAAATCGGAAATGACCGGCACATTCTTGAAAACCGTAAGTGCATATTCAAATTACGGTACAGGAACAATCGAGTTCGGCCGCCTTGATAACGGAGAGATTAAAGGAATTGACAATCCAGATCAGTTTTGTCTTGATATCGAAAATAAGATTAATGACAGTATTCACCCCAAGCCAGAATACTCGTTAAAGGTTAATAGGAATAAAAAGCTGGTCATTCTTACCGTTCAGGAAGGAAGATATAAACCTTACCTGTACAAAGGTAAAGCATACAAAAGAAGTGATACATCAACTGTTGAAGTTGATCAGCTGGAGCTAAAGAGACTTACTTTAGAAGGAAGCAATATGTATTTTGAAGAGCTCCCCAGCGAGGAGAAGGAGTTGTCATTTGCTTATTTTGAATCCAAACTCATTGAACGATTAAGCATATCGAAGATAACTGATGATATGTTGCGAACACTTGGTTTCTATACAAAAGAAATGGAATACAACATTGCGGCTTCTTTGTTTGCGGATAAAAACTCACTTAGCGGAATTGACTGTGCCAGATTTGGTAGATCGATTAGCGAAATACTAGATAGAGATATTTTTACTGGCTGTTCAATTCTTAAACAATATGATGATATTGTCTCTGTTTTTAAACGTTATTATCAGTATGAAGAAATACAGGGCTTCGAACGTCGAAAAGTAGATAGGATTCCGGAAGAAGCTTTCCGTGAAGCTATTGCTAATGCGCTTGTTCACAGAACCTGGGATATTAATGCGCATATCAAGGTTTCAATGTACGATGATAAGATCGTTATTACTTCACCCGGAGGTCTTCCTAGTGGTATTAGCAAAGAAGAATACTTAGCAGGGAATATTTCTTATCTTAGAAATCCGACCGTCGGAAATGTATTCTTCCGATTAGGGTATATAGAAATGTTTGGAACGGGAATAGGAAGAATTATAGAAAACTATAAACTCTTCTCTCAGAAGCCAACATTTGAAGTGTTTGATAACTCTGTATCTGTAACCCTGCCCATTATTTCGTTAAATTATTCCATTTCAACTGACGGAGAAAAACTTCTGCAATTATTAGATAATGGAATGCAATTATCAAGTTCTGAGATTGCAGAGAGAATAGGTTGGAGTAAAGATAAAACAATTCGAATGCTGAACAATCTGAAGTCATCAGGTTATGTCGAAGTGTATGGAAAAGGTCGTGGCACGAAGTATTCTAAGAGATAACAATAATACTCCAATTTGTACGCCATTGACTCATGTTTATATAAGGCAGCTATATGTCGTAACTGGGACTTGAACTTGTCGTCGCGGGTATTTTCTCGCAGTATGTATGTCGGATCATGCTAATGTATGTCGTAGCATATAGGAGCACGGACGCCGTCCCGACATTAAAGTCCATCGACAAGAATTAAGTCTGGAAACCATTGATTTTATTGGGTTTGTTGATTGGGGCAGGAGCGTTTTGATGACAATCTGACGACAAGGTCCCAAAACCATAATAAAATCGCACATTTTACATATCCTTGTTTTTGTATTTGAGCCCCGAGGTCGTTTCTCGGGGTCTTCTTATGCTCGTTTATATCACTTTACATTAGGATATAAAAACATATGAAATGGCATGTACCGCCTAAATGGTCATCGCACGTTGGAAAGTGCCCGTTTCAGCCTCTATCTTTAAGAAAAGAAGTGGGGGGATAAGATAATCTTCATAGAAGACTTAATGTGTCTGTTTGGCGACAGAGAAGACTTAATGTGTCTGTTTGGCGACAGATCGGGGAAACATTGTTCCTTGTTATTTGTTTTTGAAGAGAGGAGAATAAAAGCATGAATCGATTCAAAAAAGAAACTGGAGGGAAGAAAGATGAAAAACACAACTATGTATGAAACAACACTCGATATGATGAAGAATGTAGCAGGAGGAAAATATGATGTAGATGAGTCCAATCCGCATACACAGGCATTCATCGCAGAGTGTAAGAGATTAAGAGAGATGTACATGAGCAGGAATCTTCCGATGGGAAGCCAGATGGCTTTGGACATGGTCCATGATGCATTCGGACGCTGCGGATGCTTCGGAGTCCTTGAATGGTGGCAGGAGCAGGATATCATGGATAAGTATTTCTTAGGAAAAGAAGTGGAGTAACCAGAGTAGATAGACAGGGTTTATCAACCTTGGGGCACCGGCAACGGTGCCTTTTTTATGTGGATTTTTAAAACGTTAATCAAATTTAAAGTGAGGTATAAGAGAAGTGTTATGAGATAAAGGTCAAGGCGGTTGACACCGATTCTGACGACAAATTGAAGGATATGTATAACAACATATAATCGAAAACATGAAAGAACGCATAGAAGAGCAATGAAGAAACGTAAAGTTATATAACAAACAAAAACAATTTGTTATGAATATGTGAAATCCACCGTTTAATTGATTAGCTGTGATAATATCCACTTAAGAATCAATAAATAGGAATAGAACAAATTAAAAGGAGGTAGTGCTTTATGAAAGAAAATAAAATTAAAAAAATAGAAATTGTTGACGTAAACGAATTAAAAGATGTTGCTGGTGGACGTGCATATAATAATGAAAAGTGGGAATGTCCTAAATGTGGATATGTTATATACTTAACCCATTACAATGCTAATTTTGGGATCCAACAACATCTGGAAACACATGGTTTTGTGTGCTACGGTGTTGATTACGGCGAAGACTTTTGGAAGAGGGATAATTGATTACAATCGCGGATGCAGAAATGCATTCTCTTACCAACTTATTCTGATAATTTTCTTGACTAAGGGATCACTCCCTCACAGGTCCATTCTGAACGTCCAGTTTCCAATAGATTTTGCATTGCATTCAAGGTTTTCTTCTTTTACAAGCCTGAACCCGTTATCAATATAGAAAGCCACGTTTTTCTCGGAATTGGTAGTAACGGTGATCAGATTACCACCATTGGATCTTACCAAAGGGATAAGGAAATCCTGTATCACGGCCGATCCGATGCCCTGCTTCTGATATTCCGGATCAACTGCCAAAAAATACAAATGCCAACGGGGTTCAGGGATGCTTCTTACAACGATTTCCGTTTTATCCGACATTTCCATGAATCTAAGCGTATCTCTAATCCCGATTCTCGCTATGATACCCGCCATTCCGCTTACAGCATAATCCCAAAAACCAACCGGTTTGTCTGATGGTTTCTCAACGATCACAATAGCTTTAACTCTTCCGTCCGCAATAACCATATAGCAGTCATCCTTGCGGACAGTAGCTCTGAATATTCCCTTCATCAGACGCTCATAAAAACTGCGCAGCTCTGTCCCTGACTTGAACCGGTCTTCAAAAACTCCCCAAAAAAGAGGGTAGTTAACAAAAGATTCTGTGAGAACCTTTAATACTTCGTCTTCATACGATCTGTCATAACGCTTATACTCAACCATATCCGTTCTTTTTAGCCATACTTATGCTGCCGGATCAGACATTTCAGTTATTGCTTCAAGGCTCATAAGAGATCTCCAAATAAACTCTACATAGGATATTATATCATCGCATTTTGCTGAGATTATTAATTACGGAAAGGGTTCCGAGATTCGGAAACCTTTTTGTATAATAAGGTTCGAGGTGACTTAAAAATGGATGATTACAGTTCCTATCAGGGTGCATTAGAGATATTTAAAAAGGCGGGCTGCCTGGGTTCTGAAGAAAACTGCATATTCGGCGCAGTGGTTGCCCGTGCTAAAAGTGCGACGTTTAAAGGCGCGATGGCGGGAAAACTTGCATTTGGTCCTGTGGGATTTATGGTCGGACACGCTATCGGTCGTGATATAGATTCCAAAGTCAATAAGGTTTATAACTACGCTCATGCTCTGATCAATGTTACGGAGGACGGAGTCGGCATTATGCCTTTGAAGGGGAGCGTATTATCTATAGATCCCAGGAAATCAAAACCGGCTTATGACAGTTTTGCTTTCTTTCAGCATCAGGAAATATCGAAGATCTCGATCGAAAAATACATGGGGCTCAGAGAGCAGATCAAAACACTGGTAATTACTCTGGCTGATAAGCGTAAATTAAATTTCTATATAAAAATGACAGAGAAGACACTTCCGTATCAGGAAGAGAATATGAATCGTTTTGTTCAGAAATATCGCATAACTTAATATGAGTTTATTCGGCAAAAAAGACATAATCCCTGACGATATCGCGGAGAAGATCGCGCAGAATCTGTTTGTCAGATATAACCAGGGCCTGGAGTATCACATAGACGAGGATATCAAAAGGTACGACGCCTATGCAGATATTAAGATGAAGCCTTTCTGGCACTACTGCTGCGGTGATCACCATTACACATTTAAGATTGATAGAAAAATCCGCGAAGACATGGAGTTTTATGATCTGTTCTTAAAGGGGAACGGGTACTTAAGTCTCGACAGATTTAACTGCATCCATGCTGTTAATAAGGAGTCGTTTATCAAGGTGCTGGATCTTGTTAAAGATAAGTTCGCAGCGCAGGATAAGGGCTTTGTTTACAGGATATTCCATGACAGATACTACAAGAGTAAGTGCTTTGTTCCGTATGCATACATTACGCTCGAGCAGAAGCTTCTTCGAGGCGATGGTAAAGGACATACTACCATGTGCCGTTTTCCTCAGCCTGCATACCGAAGGTTTAGTTTAAAGGATGCTCCTTATGCGACTACTTTAGATAATGCTGAACTCAAGACAGAGGTTGCTCTTAGCGGCATTACGCTTCTTGGGGAGCAGGAGTTGTTGGCATATAAAAAGTACGTAGACTTTCAGCAGAAAGATCATACATGGTGGCTTCGTGACAGGTTTCCTAACATGCCCCGCTGCTCCAAAGCAATTCAGCCGAATGAGATGATCTTGCCTAGAAGCATCGAAAAGCGCAATGGTATCTCACCTGCAGTGACGGGCAACTTCGGTAAGTTTAAGTGTGGCACTAAGCTGCTTTTCGCAGGGCATAAGTGGACCGTAGTTTCTTCCGGAATGATGTTCATAGATGATCTGTTGGGAGTGGGGCCATACAACTTCTATTCTTCTGATGACAGAATATTCGAGGACAGTGATGTAAGACGGTTCCTCGAGAATTGGTTCCAGGCTCATAGGGAAGACCCGGTATATCTCGTTAAGTAAAATTTATTCAAAAACCTTCGAATAAATCTCCTTTGTTATGTGTCTTATAGATGAATGACATAAAAAGGAGACTTTTGATTATGAAGGTAAAGAAAGAATTTGCAGCAGCTATTATGGCAACAACATTGCTCCTGACAGGATGCGGAGCGGCATCGGCTGACGAGTCGTCTGCAGTGGCAGGGGCTGAAAGAGGCGAAGCTCCCGCAGTGGATTCTGACGGTTATGCCGGCGTTTCCGGAGGTGGCGAAGTAGAAAGCCCGGAGGCAGCTACGAGTAATGATTATGACTATCCTGAGAGCATTATGAGCGACAACGAGCCCTACCTTCGTGAGATCAGCTTGAGTGGTGTTTATGTGGCAGTGCCCGGCATTTTCGATGACACCATGCCGCGTGCAGGTTATGCAGACTATCTGATGTTCGAGAGAGACGGTAACGGCTACTATATGTACACCACCGGCTGCTCATGGTCTGCATACAGTGAGGCTGTTGAGTACAACCTTGAAGAGGCTCCGGCTGCTTTGTACAACAGTTTCATCGAACTTCTTCGTGATGGCCCCTTTGATGTTAACCACCAGACTCCCTTCACCTATACTGACACCACCCAGGTGACCCTCGAGTCCGATGAGTATCTTGAGGTAGACGGCAGAGAATTCAGAAGACAGTCGGGTACAGTTCACGGAAATCATTACGGTCTCGAAGGCGATGCATATTTCACTGTTTACTATGTCCTGTCTGACAGTACTTTTACAAATGCAGACGGAATTGAAGTTTCAGAGCCTTCAATGGCGATGTTCTTTACGGGTGACTTGAGTGATCAGGGAAGACAGTTGATCGGTGACTGTGCTGATTATGCCGTAACACACGCATATCTCGTTGAGGAATGATACACAGATAAAAGAGCTTCGAGTAATTAAGTGAACCCCTGAAGTTGGACAAGCTTCGGGGGTTTTGCTGTATTATTAATACTGTAGGAACGTATATGTCAGAAGACAGTATTCTTTTCGGCGAAGAATGGAAAATAAAGAACTGAACAATTCATTGACCTCAGATGATCTGGGAATTGTAACCGGCGGTGAGAAAGTCGGCCATACGGCTTTTATAACCTGTCCGTACTGCGGAAGTTCCGTACCCGTGTCACTGAAGCAGATAGAATTACATGCCAGTATCATCTGTCCGGCATGCGGTAAACAGGTTGATATTAATAACAAGTAAGAAAGGATACATTTATGAAAAGATTAATCGCATTAGCTCTTTCCACAGCAATGGTATTATCATTTGCTTCCTGCAGCAGCGAGCCTGCGGAAACAACTGAGGCAGATCAGACAGCGGCAGTGGAGACAGAAGCTTCGCAGAGTGATGAGCAGATACCCAATCCCTGGACTGAGACGAATGATATTCTCGAGGCGATATCAGGTTCCGGAATCCCGGATATCTCCTATCCGTCCGACGGAAGCGAGGATACTGATCAGGGTATGATCTCCTGGTATGTTATCCGTTATACAGACGGAATGATCGAGCTTCAAGGTTACATCGGAGCCGGTCTTATCACTATCCGTAAAGGTCTGGATTCCCTGGGTGAAGATATCTCCGGTGACTACAACACTTACGATACGACATACTCTCGCGGTATTGCCACCTGCAGATCATATGCACCTGATGCAGCCCGCGTAGTTACATGGCAGGCTAACGGCTTCAGCTACAGCGTCGTCGTTCAGCCTCAGGGCGATGATGATTATTCTTACGGTCTTACTGACGATACAGTTAATTACTTTGTGGAGATGTTTGAATAATCAGGCAGCTGTAATAAGTGCGCAACCCCACATATTATAGTCCCGTAGGCCTTAGGCGGCGGCTTCAAAACTGCACAAATCCGCCGGCAAAAGATGGTTCAATTTGATTAGCACTCTCTACTTGCGAGTGCTAACAAGAGGGCTATAATGGTGTCAGAACAAAGGAACGAAGATCAATAGATCAGACCTCCGCTTCGATGCTCGGATAACAACAATCAAAGGAGATGATTATTATGTTGATGTCCGATTTATTTGGAGAGAATTTGTTTGATGAGTTTTGGGGATTTCCTACACAGCATGAGCTTGCTAATCTAGACAAGAGGATATATGGGAAGAATGCACAGCGCATGATGAGTACTGATGTCCATGAGACGGAAGAGAATTATGAGATGGATATGGATCTTCCGGGATTTAAGAAGGATCAGATCAACATCAAGCTCGAAGACGGCTATCTTACGATAAGTGCAGCAAAAGGACATGATGAAGAGAAGAAGCGCCATGGCAAAGTAATCCGTCAGGAACGTTACTCTGGTGCTATGCAAAGAAGCTTCTATGTCGGCGATGCCGTAAAGAAAGAAGATGTTAAGGCAAAATTCGAGGACGGCGTACTAAAGCTTACGATCCCGAAGAGGGAGCTGCAGCCCTTGCCGGAAAACAACACTATTAACATAGAAGGCTAAGGAACATTATTCATAACTCTTTTCGAAAAGCTCGGAACCGCATCTCCGGGCTTTTTATTACTGAATGTATAATGAACACATGAATGATCCTTTTTTCTTCGATGTAGATGATGAGAAATGTGTAGAAGAAGCAGTTGAACGAATTCGGGTTATGGAAACATATCTCACTAAGGCAACTGAACTTCTTAATAAGAGAAAACTCACCCGTAGTGAGAAGAAATCTTTGCTGACATATCGATCTAAGCTTGACGATTACTACACAAGCGAAGCGTGGAAATTTGACTTTAAGCTTGATGAGCTTGGTAAGCTTCCTGACGACCTCAAGCGAGGTGTCCTTTCTGAGGACGGCATCGCTGATATACTGGATCGCTTCGATTGAGATTACTTTTTTACATACACGGCATAAAAAGAGACCGCGTGAGCGGCCTCTTGTAAAGTGGACTATATGTCTTCGGTCAGTATCATTAAACGTACTCTGTGTAATAGTATGTGTATGGCATCATCGTGTTCTTCATTGTTTTGTTCTCCTTAGTAATTAGTTAAGTTTGTTTCAACTGTCTGTATTCTGACATTAAGCAAGGAGCAAACCAATGAGTAATCTTTGCCTCATATTTCGCTTAAGCAACAGTTTGGCGGGGATGTGTGCTAAATTACTTATACGTATGCCATTCCTACGCTGAAAAGTCTTGACTAAAGGTCGTCTATAGCATAACCAGTTGGAAATTGATGATCATCAACACCTCACGGGCTTGTGACCGGGAGATGTTCTTGCATATATGAGAGATAAGCCTCGGGACGAGACGACGGTCTGCTATAACTGCTAAATCGATGTGTCCACAAAATCCCATAATCGGCATTATCGCGCGTGGTGAATATCCTGGAATCGGCGAAAAGCGAAGGTTGCAACATCCTAAAATCGGCAAAAACTTGACTGGACCAGTGTTTGTGCTATTCTTGATTCAAAGATTATGAGGTGTTGTCATGCTGAAACGTAAAATATATAGTCAGCTTCTTGACTGGAAAAATAGTAACAATAAGAAATGCTTGATCATCAAGGGTGCAAGACAAGTAGGTAAAACGTATGTTGTCCGTGCTTTTGGAGAAGCGGAATACGAGAGTTTTATAGAGATAAATTTTTATCGTCAGCCTGAGTTGAAACAGATTTTCAGTGGAGGATTATCGGGCGAAGAAATCTATAAGAAAATGACTGCAAGCATACCGGGGATAAATATGATACCCGGCAAGACTCTTGTGTTTTTGGATGAGATTCAGAAGTGCGCAGCAGCCAGAACAGCATTAAAGTTCATGGTTGAAGATGGAAGGTTCGATGTAATAGCATCGGGATCTTTATTAGGGTTGTCATATGGAAGAGATGCTGACAAAGAAGTTGAAGAGGTTGAGTCTATACCTGTAGGTTATGAGATGCCTGTTATGATGTATTCTTTAGATTTTGAAGAATTCCTTTGGGCAAACGGATACTCTTCAGATGCGATTTCTTACTTGAGAGAGTTTTATGAAGAGAAGAAACCTGTTCCTGATGGTATTCATCAGCAATACGAGAAGTTGGTTAGGGAGTTTATAGTGATCGGTGGTATGCCGGAAGTAGTAGCTGATTATGTTCAGAACAAGGATTTCAATCGAGTTAATGATATTCAGTGCAGGCTAATTGAAGATTATGAAGATGATATAGCACAGCATGCCAAGGGTGTTGAAAAACCAAAGGTGAGAAAGTGTTATGATTCCATTCCAAATCAATTGGCCAGAGAAAACAAGAAATTTAAGTATTCGGAAGTGGAGAAGAAATCTACGGCAAAGAAGTATGGAGATAGTATTCAATGGCTTGTTGATGCTAACATGGTGTTCTCATGTAAGAATCTTAGAACACCTCAATTACCATTGCGATATAACGAGAAAGAAAACGAATTCAAGATATACTTGAATGATACGGGCCTCTTGATGGCATTATACGGGTTTGAGACAAAACTTGCAGTATTGAACAATACACTCGTTGGATCGGCTAAAGGCGGTATATATGAGAATTTTGTCGCCGAAGCTCTTGTTAAGAAAGGATACACGCTGCACTATTATAAACCCGATGAGGAATCTGAATTGGAATTCATAATTGAAAAGAATGGTGAGGTGCAACCCATTGAAGTTAAAGCTGGGAATACCGCCACTAAATCTCTTAACCGTTATATAGATAAGTACAAGCCATCAACAGCATACAAAATAATCAACGGTAATATTGGAGAGTCATCCGGGAAACTGTCAATACCGCATTATATGATTATGTTTCTGTGAATAGGAATCATCAGGCAAAATGGATACTCAATAGATGAAATTGTATGTGTTTGCACATTTTCTTTTTTGATGAGAGGTTCCTCCTTGTCGATTTTGAGTCAAGGATAGGATGTAAGGGAGGAGTTATCTATTGTGCGATACTGCGATTTGCACAGTTGCAATTGATTATCCAGCATCACGATTGAGGAGAGTGCCGAGACTACACCGGAGTCCACAGTCTGGGGAGAAATCAATGATCTCACATACGGTATATCCGAACTGACACTGACAAACTACACATTTTCCAAATTAAACGATGAAATGATTCCAATTGTTGCTTGAGCGACAAACCGCACGTGAATTACTGATTGGTTTACCGCTGCTAAAGAAGCTAAATGTAAATGCGAACAAAAGCAAACTCGCAATTATTCGAGCAAAGGAGAATCCCTGATAAGATAATCAGGACATCATCAGCTGCTTCAAATTGCTTCCCCGGGTACGTAGTTCGAGAACGAGAAATCGTCTGGGAGAATGCTATATTCATTTCCTGTTATGTAGACGAATACGATGGAATTCTGTGCCTCATCATAGAACACGTTATAGGATATAGCGGAGAGTTCTTCTCCTATCTCTCTTTCCATCCTGGTCTCATCAAAACTTCCAACCTCGATAATACCGGCGTTGTTTCTGAAAATAAAAACGCGTTGTGCTCCATCTGCGCCATAGGTACAGTTACAGATAAGCTCGTTCTCGCCGTCTCCGTCCAGATCGGCAACATAGCATTCGGGAACATCTTCACAGTCGAAGCCGAACTGACATGCGATCTCATCGCCGTCACCGTTATAGATAGTCCAATTGCAGTGACCTATTACATCCATATAACCTTCGCAATAGCAGTTATCGAATCCGAGAATTGAGCCCAGGTCTGAACTCGGAAGAAGTGTCTGGGCAATTCCATATTCGTCGATGATGGTCTCTGCTGTGGGATTGATCGTATAATCGGTGTTCCCTCCCCCGACAATCATCGGTCCATCTATTCTTCCATCTTCAGTTTCTACCGATTCGGATTCTGAACTTTCATTTATCTCCTCATCTTCTGCTTTTGCCGTCTCATTGCTGCAGGAACATATGAGAAAGAGAAGCGAACACCCCAGGACTATAGCTGTCAGTTTTTTCGCATTAATCATTAAATATCCTCTCCGATATTGATTACATATGTGTAATGCACAGGGGATTATATCACAAGCATTGTGACAGACTATCACGCTCCCAATAAAACGACACCTGTTATGTCACCTACGCGTGACCTGTCTTTCAACAGCATGTACGCGGCATTCGGCGATATCCCTGAATCACGCATCCTGTCCCCGGAAGAAATCGGCCTTAAGGATGATGCCGTAATTCAGTTAAGACTGGCCGCTTACGGAGTAGAAACAGGCGCTATGACGGTAGACGAAGCCGTAGCAGGCTTCGGCACATACAGTCAGTAATTACTCATAATCCGTTTATATCAATTATCACGTACTCAGAGTAAGTCCCTGTCTTGAAGTTAAGCGCCCAGTCGGAGATACCTGAAGTTACTATAAAATCCGTATCATTGATCCGCTCATATCCGTAGGTGTAGTCGTTGATCCCCAGCGCCACGCCGACATATGTGATAGGAAAGAGTTGGCCTCCGTGTGTGTGGCCGGACAGTACAAGGTCTGCCGCAGATAAAGATTCATTATCGTAGTCGTTAGGCTCATGATCCATTACGATGATATATCGGTCTGTATCAAGTCCCGACAGCAGGTCAGCGATCTCCATACGTTCATAACCTGAATCAAGGCGCCCTACTACATAGAAACTGTTGTCTATGAGTACACACTCATCTTCGAGCACATGTACACCGTTCGAGATTAAAGTTTCACGCAGCTCGTCGCCGGAGAAATCTCTCGAATTATAATACCCCTCGTCGTGGTTGCCGAATGAGAACCAGACACCGTAGGGGAGATCCATGCGCCCAAGTGCTTCGCAGGCACGGATAATGTCTTCACGCTCAGAAGAATCGTCAACAAAATCCCCGGGTATGAGCAGTATGTCCGGGGACTGCGCTTCGATAGCCTTAAGGTATTCTTCAAGTCCGTCCGCGTCGAAAGTGGTACCTAAGTGCGAGTCTGCAAACATTGCGACACGAAGGGGAGAGATGCTTTTCGCTGTGGTGAGAGTGTAGTTCGTTTGCCACACGTGCTCACATAGGAAAAACGCGATCCCGAGGTAAATGACAGACACGATAAGTGCCAGCCACCCCTGCAGGAAAAACTTCGGCTCGCGACGGCAGAGGCGTTTGTATATATGAACGACAGCTGCAGACAGCGCGAAAAACAACATCACATGTATCAGCACTACAACCGCATTCATAAGGCCCAAGGTGAAGTTAATGATGAGGAACGGAATCAGTATGAATGCGGCTGCGAGGGCAGTGCCGAGAACTTTGTTTTTCCCGGTAAGTTTCTTGGGCAACGCGAACCGCCTGACAGCTGCTGTCAGGTAGATAAGCCCTGCTATGGCGCATAGCATCGTGAGCCCAAGAATTATCAGCCACATATAATCAGTAATTCCTTTCCCGCTAGAATTCTCTGTTATTTTACAGCATATACATGAGGGATGCTTACTTGAAGTGTTGATTAAGTAACACCTGACTGCAAATGTTTCTCTTTGTTATAAAGATCGATGATAGAATAACTAATAGACTAATAGAAAGTTTGCAGGAGGCAGTTATGCTTAGGTTAAGACCATTTCGTTCGCCGGATGCACAGACGATCATCACCTGGACAAGTGAACCTGAAGAGTTTTATAAGTGGTCAGCCGGGATGATGGGAGATTATCCTGTTTCTAAGGAAAAATTATTGGAAGTTGTTTCAGGGCGGGAAGATAACACGAGATACTTTCCCCTTGTAGCGTTTGATGAAGACGGACTTGTCGGTTTTTTTACGGTCAGAACTCCCGGAGAAGATGACAAGAAAGTACGGTTCGGATTTGTCATTGTTGATCCCGCGAAGAGAGGCCACGGATATGGAAGTCAGATGCTTAGACTTGGTCTGAAGTATATGTTTGAGATATACGGTGCAGATGAGGTCAGTCTTGGAGTGTTCGATAATAATATGTCCGCTTATAACTGTTATAGCAGTGTAGGTTTCAGAGAAAACGGTCTGCGTGAATCATATGAGCATGACGGAAAAGACTGGACTGTAATTGAGATGGATATTTGTAAGGACAAATAACTTAGTTTCTGAGAGGATAATAATGTTTGACGATAAAGAATACTTCATGTTCGATCTTTATGGCACGCTCGTTGACATAAGGACTGATGAATCCCAACCCATTCTTTGGACTTCCATGGCAAGATACATGAGTCTTAAGGGGGCTTCTTATAACGATGATGAGCTTCGTTTGGAATATGGCAGACTCTGCGAGAAAGAGACGTTGGATCTTATAAAGAAGATGCGCAGAGGCAAGCATAAGCTTGAGGCTAATGATGTTGAGATAGATCTTCTTGATGTCTTTAAGGGTCTTTATGATAAGCGCGGCGTTAAGGTAACAAAACAGGAGCTGAACGATACTGCTGTTATGTTCAGAAGCATATCTACAGTTAAGCTCAGGCTTTTCGACGGGGCGAAGGAATTGTTGACGGAGCTACGAAGAAGAGGGAAGAAGGTGTTCCTGTTTTCTAATGCGCAGTCGTGTTTTACTGTGCCCGAGTTAAAGGCACTTGGAATTTACGATTGTTTTGACGGTGTGATGATATCGTCGGATCTTAAAGTGAAGAAGCCGTCGCTTGCTTTCTACGAGGCAGCATTGGACGGCAAGAATCCTTCCTCTTGTGTGATGATCGGTAACGATGAATTCGCAGATATAAGAGGTGCGATGGGAGCCGGGATGGATGCGTGCTACATCCAAACAGAGCAGTCACCGTCGTTCCCGATTAGCCTGCCAAGCCCGAGAATTAACGCGTTAAGAGAGATTACTGAGTAAATAGGGAGAAACCTATGTCTGAGAGTTGGTTAAAGAATGCTGTATTTTATGAGATATATCCGCAGTCCTTTTACTCGCCTGAAGGTGAGGGGGTAGGGACGCTTCAGGGTATCATCGACAAGCTCGATTATGTTAAGGATCTTGGCTGTGATGCCATATGGCTTAATCCTATTTACGACTCGCCTTTCAAGGATGCGGGGTATGACGTACGTGACTATAAGAAAGTAGCTTCAAGATATGGCTCTAACGATGATGCGAAGAAGCTTTTCGAAGAGGCTCATAAAAGAGGAATGCACATTTTGCTTGACCTGGTTCCGGGACACACTTCCGAGGAGCACGAGTGGTTTAAGCAAAGTTCGAAGCCTGAGACTAACGAGTATTCCGGAAGATACATCTGGACCGATTCGTGGTTCAAGGGCATTCCCGGACGTCCTTATATTGGTGGTGAGACGGAAAGAAACGGAACTTACCTTCTTAACTTCTTTAAGTGCCAGCCTGCTCTTAACTACGGTTGGACAGACCCTAAGGAAAGCTGGCAGTCTTCAATGGATTCCGAGGAGGCTAAGGCGACGCGCGAAGCGATTAAGGATGTATGTTTCTTCTGGCTTGAGATGGGATGCGACGGCTTCCGTGTAGATATGGCGGACAGCCTTGTTAAGGGCGATGACACTTGGCATCAGACTGCAGCTATCTGGAAGGAAATGATCGGCGATATCAAGGCGAAGTTTCCGGAGGCAAAATTCGTTTCAGAATGGTGCTGCCCTTACATCGCGGTTAACGAAGCAGGCTTTGATATGGATTTCTTCCTCGATCACGGAGGTAACGGTTACAATTTCCTCGTGCGTGATTATGAGACGGAAGGCGGGGACAGAAGTTATTTCCGCGCTGATTCCGGGGTATCTTGTGAGAAGTTTCTTAAAGAGTTTGTCCCTGCTTACGAGGCGGTTAAGGACGACGGTTACTTCTCGTTGATCACGGGTAACCACGACACGACGAGAATCTCTTACGGTTTGTCCGACCGCGAGCGCAAGCTTGCGATATCGTTCATACTGACGCTTCCGACGGTGCCGTTTATCTATTACGGAGATGAGATCGGCATGAAGTACCTTGAGCTTAACTCGTTTGAGGGAGGGTATACGCGCACAGGCTCCAGAACACCTATGCAGTGGGACGATGCCGTGCTTACCGCGGGACGTGAAGGAAAGCTCTATCTTCCTTGCGATCCTGCAGCGGATGCACCGACAGTAGAGTCTGAGACGAAGATCCCCGACTCTTTATATTCCACTATAAAAAGCCTGTTAAAGCTAAGGCACTCCGAGGACAGCCTCAGTGCTGATGCTCCCTTCGAGGTGCTCTACAGCCGTGAGGATTCTCCGCTTCTCGTATACAGGAGAGGCGATCTTAAGATCGCGGTTAACCCTTCTAATTCGGATGCTCTTGCGGATGTTGACTTGGGTAACGTTCGCCCCGTGTGGTCCGTGGGGGAGGGCAAAACTGAGAATGGTACACTTAAGTTAAGACCGCAGACCTTCGTTATCTTTAAGTGAGGTGCATTATGACAACATCGAAAAGGTTAGTTTCCGCAGCTTTAGCTTTGTCTTTGGGGCTTGGAATTATGTGTTCCTGTTCTGACGACGGGCTCCCGGCACTCGACATGAATGTGCAGCATTCGGATATATACGTTGAACGCAATGAGGCTGTAGGAGATGACTTTATCATGGGTGTTGATGTGTCATCTTACTTTTCTGAGATTGAAAGCGGCGTTACTTACTATGACTTTGACGGCAACGTTCTTGATAATCAGGGGTTCTTTGATCTGCTTGCTGAGTGCGGCGTAACGCATGTTCGTATTCGTGTTTGGAATGATCCTTACGATTCGTCAGGAAGGACATTCGGAGGCGGACATAATGATACTGATACGGCAGCGCTTATCGCTAATCTTGCAGGTAATGCAGGGCTTAAGGTGATTCTGGATTTCCATTATTCTGATTTCTGGGCAGACCCTTCTAAGCAGATGGTCCCACGTGAGTGGGCTGACATGGATCTCGAACAACGAGGAGATGCTCTTTACGATTTTACTTATCACACATTGGGATATATCGCTGATCAGGGGGCCGATATAGATATAGTTCAGATCGGTAATGAGACGACCAACGGCTTCTGCGGATATGAGGACTGGCCTTCTATGACTTCTCTTATGCAAAGAGGATCTGAAGCTGTAAGAGACTTTGACGGTTCTATCAGAATCGCAATGCATTTTGCCAATCCCGAACGTGAGAATGCGTATTCATTCTATGCGGATCAGCTTAATACATATGGAGTTGATTATGATATCTTCGCTTCATCTTACTACCCTTACTGGCACGGCTCTACAGAGAATCTGACAGAGGTTTTAAGCTATGTTGCTGAGACTTACGGTAAGCAGGTAATGGTTATGGAGTGTTCATGGTCATATACACTTCAGGATGGTGACGGTTTCCCCAATACTATTGGTGAGGGATCTGACGGTATAGAGAATTATCGTATAAGTCCCCAGGGACAGGCGGATATGTTAAGCGCGGTAACGCGTGCCGTGACTGATGTCGGTTCAGCAGGAATTGGTATCTGTTATTGGGAACCTGCATGGATCCCTGTTGAAGTTGCCTGCCGTGAAGATGGAACTATCGATAATGCCATCGCTGAATCAAATATGATTCTTTGGAACCGTAACGGTTCCGGATGGGCTTCTGTATTTGCAGATGAATATGATCCTGATGATGCAGGTGTCTACTACGGCGGAAGTGCTGTGGATAATCAGGCCCTGTTTGACTTCGAAGGCCATCCGCTTGAGTCACTTCGTACATTCCATTTTATAAGGACCGGAACGGATGCCCCTGTACCTGAAGCAACTTCAACTCCTACACCTACTCCTGTGCCTGTTACCGCAGAGGGTGAGGTCGTTGTTAACGGCGGATTTGAAGACGGACTTAACGATTGGGAGATAACCGGGTTTAACACGGAAGATGCATCTTCCAATGCCAGAACAGGATCAGGATCATTGCACTTCTATTCGGCAGACGGAAGCGATGATTTTACTGCAGTTCAGCTGATCGATCTTGAACCCGGAACATATGAATTCAGTGCATGGGTTGAAGGCGGAGACAGCGGTGATTCAGATCAGATAGGCGTGGATATTACCGTTAATGGAACTATTTATGACGGTCATTCTTCAGTCACGGGCTGGCAGCAGTGGTCACAGATCGTTATCAGCGATATCGAGATAACTGAGCCTACGACAGTCTCGATTTGCATATATGTACATAATCCCACACAGGGTGTATGGGGTGCGTTCGATGACGTATCTATGGTTCCGTCTTAAGTCCCGAGATAAATCTTATATCCCCACGGGGATAATGTAATGCGTGCGCCTTCTTTGCATGCATCTCCGGTCATTAGGTCTTTGCAATCATTGGTGATTACATAATCAGCAGGCTCCATCGAGTAGTTAAAGATGAAGGTGACCGATTCGCCTTTCCTGTTAATGCCTTTCTTGACGATAACAGGGAATGATGCGTCAGGAATATTGATTCCTGCGTTGGCTAATACATCTGACAGCACCTCTGAGGTGTCGTGCTCATCGAGAATGCATCCTACAGTTGTGACAGTGCCTTTTCTTATAACTGCTGCATATTCGCCCCAGTACGGGTGATCGTAGGAACTAAGCACGGTGCCTCCAGCTGAAGACAGAGGAGAGTAGAACTCTATTATTCCTTCTGCCTTGCCGGTAAGATGGAGGGAGCCTTTAAACCCGACACTCTGAGGAATTGTAAACTGATCGTAAGTGGCACCTGTGAGGTCTGTAAACCCGTGAGGCTGATCGTCGTGATATACCTTGAGATGCTCGTTGGAGAACAGGCACTTAGGCGTAAGAATGAGATGTCCTCCGTTATTAACGAATTCGCGAAGCTTACTGATCGTTGCTTCTGATGCGGAATACAGAGCCGGAACGATCAGTACTTTGTATGAAGACAGATCATCTTCCGCATATACGAAGTCGGTCTCGATATTCATCCTGTAGCAGGCATCAAACCAACGGCGCATCATGTGGTTGTAATCGTATTCCGAATCGCCCTTATAGGCTTCTTCTCCGTTTAGAGGAAATTCATCGATGCCGGTAAGACTTCTGTTATCAAGAAGCATGGCAACATCGGATGTTTTGTTAAGGTAGGCTAAGTCCTCTTGATGTTCTTCCATGAACTTACCGAATTCAGAAAGCTCGTAGTATGGTTTATTGGGCTTAAGGTTGTGGCTTAATATGCCTTTCCAATATGTCTCGTATGAATTGTGGATCGAATGCCAGTGCCAGTACATGACAGATCCCGCGCCTGAAGATATATGGGACAGAGCCTGAAGCGTCAGCTGTCCGGGGAATGGCGTCCACGAAGGGCGACCCTGAGCTTCAGTCTCCAATACCAGATAGTTATCTTTCTTAAGTGATCTTCCGATAGCTCCTCCCATGGCAATCTCGGCACCTGTCAGCGATTCCTGTGTGGGATGGTATATATCAACTCCTGCGATGTCGCATGAGACGGCCGCCTGCGCCTGGTTTACTTCCGGTTGCATTCCGAATGAGTATCCTACCCAGGAGAAGTCGAAGTTATGAGTAATGAACTGGGAAGGAGTGCGGTATTCGTCGATAATGCCCTTAAGCCATGCGTGGAATTCCGAGATGACATCTCTTAAGAAAGCCTTGTATTCAGCCCTTAAAGATCCGTTTATTGTGCCTCTTACGTCAGGGAAAGCTTCCCATGACGGGACTTTGTTCGACCAGTAGTCCATTCCGAACTCAAGATTAAAGGCACCCAAGTCACCTTTATACTTTTCCTTCATTTGTTGCGCAAAAATCTTCTGTATGTCTTTACCCATGGCACCGCCTGAACGGGTCTCGTTATCTAGCTGGTAACCGATGATTATGTTGTTATAGGGCTTGATAATATCAAGCATCTTGCGAAGCACTCTCTCGGCATATTTACGGTAAGTCTCGTTAGTAATATCTATAAGCTGTCTGTGACCATATAGAGCACGTCCTGATGAGGTTTCCGTCAACACCTCCGGGCACATGTCCGAAAGCCAGGAAGGAAATGCATATGTAGGGGTGCCGATTATGATGTAAAGGCCGTATTCACGGGCTTTCTCAAGCATGTTGAGAAGAGAGGAGAAGTCAAATTCACCTTCTCTTTGCTCCCATGTCGACCAGGTTGATTCAGCGATCCTTATGACGTTCATGTGAGCGTCTTTCATAAGCTTGAAATCTTTGTCTATGCGGGAAGAAGGCATATATTCATCGTAGTAGGCGCATCCGAATAAGTATTGTTCAGGTTTCATAAAATGCTCCTTGCAAACTTGTTTGTATTTTCGAGGCAATATTGTTAGAATAACTATAGCACAACCGGTTGCGTATCTTCTACGCCCGAATGCGCAAAAAACACTAAGGACTCTATGAATGGCCGATGTAAAGATTACAATCGACGACATTGCTAAAGAACTCGGGATATCTAAGACCACAGTTTCCCGTGCCATTTCAGGTAAGGGAAGAATAGGACCTGCTACAAGAGAGAGGGTCCTTAACTACATCAAGGAGCATGATTATCATCCGAGCCCATTGGCTAAGGGGCTTGCCCAGTCTAAGACTTATAATATCGCTTGGGTTATTCCGGGTGATTCCACGGTTACTGAACTTCCTTTCTTCCAGAAGTGTATGATCGGAGTATCCGACATAGCTACTGCGAACGATCACGACATATTGTTGTCCATGGTATATGAGGATAACTTCGTAAGCCTTGAAAGAATCGTTAAGAACAGGAAAGTTGACGGAGTAATCCTGGCCAGAACTCTCTATAAAGATCCCAGTGTCGAGTTCCTGATCGAATCCGGAATTCCTTTTGTTACTATAGGTTCCACGCCTTATAAGAATGTACATCAGATTGATAATGATCATATCGGTGCGTGTAAGGAACTTACAGAGATCCTTCTGCTTAAGGGCATGAAGAAACTAGCTTTGATCGGCGGTGACGAGAACCATATCGTTAACAGATCTAGAAAGGCCGGTTATCTTAAGGCTTTTGAGTCTCTTGATATGGAGCCGGACAACAGCATTATCTATATGAATTCAGACAGTAAGGTCAATACTATAAGAAATGTCAGCGATGCTCTGTCGAATGAGGTTGACTGCATAATCTGTACTGATGACATGATCTGTGTGTATGTGCTTGATGAGATCAGAAAGCAGGGTCTTACAGTTCCTGATGACATAAGAATTGCTTCCTTCTATGACAGTCCGGTTCTTGAGTCTTATCAGCCGCCTATCACATCTCTTGACTATGATCCTAAGCAGCTTGGCTCAGAAGCCTGCACGATGCTGATCTCGGTAATGAAAGGGGAAGAGGTCCCATACAAGAAGCTTCTTCACTACGACGTAACCTTCAAAAGGTCCACGCAGTAAGGGTTTTACAGATTTCGAAAGGTTTTAGTGCAGCCCGTTGCAAGAGAACGCCTCCTTCGTCTTTGCAACAGGTTGCACTTTTAATTTGCGTTTGTTGCACACCTCGAAAAGCACCCGTAAATTGTGCATAGTGTACGCGGTTTTGAATGTTGTTTGTGGAACTAGCATAAAAAATCGCGCAATATGAAATTCCGGCTTGATAATTTTGTTAAAAGTTTTATCATTACAGTAGAACAACCGGTTGCACACAATCGGCAGAAAACTCACAATAGTTATGGGGAGGACACATCCATATGAAAATGAGAAAGTTTGTTGCACTTGCTGCAGTAGCTTCCATGCTCATCGGATCATTGGCTGGCTGTTCAGGCAATACTGATGAAACTT
This sequence comes from Clostridiales bacterium, assembly GCA_017552455.1. GTDB lineage: Bacteria > Bacillota > Clostridia > Saccharofermentanales > Saccharofermentanaceae > Saccharofermentans. Next base: position 44,331 of record JAFZPX010000013.1, on the reverse strand, counting down.
CCGCTGGCGGCGGCGCTGTCGGAGATGACGCTATTCAGAATCTTATTGCAGCTACAGAGGGAACAGTCTCTTTGACAGTATGGGCTTCTGAGGAAGACCAGGCTTACACACAGGGACTTATCGATGAGTTCATTGCTCTTTATCCTGATGTTACATTCGACATTCAGCTCGGTTCTGAGTCTGAGTCAACATGTAAGGATACAGTTCTCACTGATATCGAGGCAGCTGCTGACGTCTTTACATTTGCAGACGATCAGATTCAGGCTCTCGTTGATGCCGGTGCTTTGCAGCCCATCACAGCTTACTACACATATGATGTAGCAAACGAGAACGTTGCAGGTGCTGTTGATGCAGCTACAGTTAACGGTCAGCTTTATGCTTATCCTATGACAGCTGATAACGGCTACTTCATGTTCTATGATTCTTCCATCTATACAGAGGAAGATGTTCAGTCTCTCGATTCCATGATCGCAGCAGCTGAGGCTTCCGGAACAAAGATCGGTATGGATCTTTCAAGTGGTTGGTACCTCTATTCATTCTTCGCAGGTGCAGGTCTTACACTTTCACTTAACGACGACGGTACTACAAATTCTTGTACTTGGAATGAGGCCGGCGGTACAGATGTTGCTCAGGCAATCATAGATTACTTCGGTACAGGCGTTCTTGTTAACATGACAGATGATGAGCAGGCTACAGCTATTGCAAACGGCGAGATCTCTGCTTGCGTTAACGGTACATGGAGAGCTGAGACAGCTCAGGAAGCATGGGGCGACAACTACGCAGCAGCTAAGCTTCCTACTTACAACCTCAATGGAACAGAGACACAGATGTCTTCTTTCTCCGGTTGTAAGCTCGTTGGTGTAAATGCTTACTCTGATCAGATCGGCTGGTCAATGCTCCTCGCTGAGTACCTCACAAACGAATCCGCTCAGATCGGCAGATTCAATGCAAGAGGTCTTGGACCTTCGAACATCGCTGCAGCTAACTCTCCTGAAGTTCAGGCTAATCCTGCTATCGCTGCTTTGGCTGCTCAGGCTGATTATGCTACGCCTCAGCGTGTAGGCGGCAACTACTGGGCTCCTTCCCAGACATTGGGTGAGATCCTCGCTTCAGGTAACCCTGACGGAACGGATCTCCAGACACTCCTTGATACGGCTGTTGAAGGTATCGAGGCACCTGTAGTCTAATAAGATTTAATCTTTCCGGGGACGCCTCATATGCATATACACATATGAGGCGTTTTCTACGGAAAGAATTAGCAAATAGAGGGGTTTCATATGGCAAGCAATAAAGAAGTTCACGCCAAGACTTTCGGTGAAGCCTTCGTAAATTTCTTCAAGGGGATTGCGAAATACTTTACTGATTTCGGCAAGGCTATTTCAAAAGGTGATGTCGCCGTTAAACTGTCAACTGTATTGATGGGTGCCGGTTACTTCGCAAGAAAGAAGTTTGTAGTCGGTTTCCTGACAATGCTTCTCGAGGCAGCATTTGTATTCATGTGCATATTCTATGCAGCCCCTAATCTTGCCAAGTTCGGAACCTTGGGTGATACAGTTCGTTCAACCCAGTTTGATCCGCTAACTATGCAGAATACGGTAATCGAGGGAGATAACTCATTCCTTATCCTCTTAAATTCCGTTATTGCTCTGTTCGCTATCATAGTATTTATTCTTGTTTGGATACATAACATCAAGCGTGCTTATGAACTCCAGCAGGACAGTGAGAATGGTGTGCATATCGCAACTTTCGTCGAGGATGTTAAATCTCTCGTAAACGGAAGATTCAATATCACTCTTCTTGCTCTTCCGACCCTCGGTGTCATTCTCATGAATGTCATCCCGATCCTTATACTCATCGCGATCGCTTTTACAAACTACGATCAGATGCATATGCCTCCCTCGGCTCTCTTTACATGGGTAGGCGTTGCAAACTTTAAGAACCTCTTAAGTCTGTCCAGCGGAAGCTCCGCTTTCGGTTATGCCTTCTTCAAGGTATTAGGATGGACACTCGTATGGGCTTTCTTCTCAACATTTACCTGCTTCCTTGGAGGTATCGTTCTTGCTAAGCTCATCACATACCGTAAGGTAAAGTTCCCTAAGATCTGGAGAACATTGTTCGTCGTTACTATCGCAGTTCCGCAGTTCGTTACATTGCTCCTCGTAAGATATTTCTTCGGAGATACAGGTATCGTTAACAGCTTCTGCACAAGTGTCGGCCTTACTGAATTCCTGAAATCAATCGGCCTTGTTGCCAGTCACCTTTCATATATACCGTTCCTTACAAATCCCGGCTGGGCTAAGTTCATGATCATCATGATCAATATCTGGGTAGGTGTACCTTACCAGATGCTCATAGCTACAGGCGTACTTCTCAATATCCCGGAGTCACAGATCGAATCAGCTAAGCTCGACGGAGCTAATGCTTGGCAGATCTTCTGGCATATTACAATGCCTTATGTGCTCTTCGTTGAGGGACCTACTCTTATCACAGACTTCGTAAGAAACATCAACAACTTCAACGTTATCTACCTCCTAACTCAGGATGTATACGTTACTACAAATCAGCAACTTGCTAATGCAAACGCGAAGGAAGTTGACCTTCTCGTTACCTGGTTGTTCAGGTTGACCAATGATTACTACAACTACAAGATGGCATCCGTTATCGGAATCATCGTATTCGTTATCTGCGCAGTATTCTCGCTCATAGCGTTCTCGAAGTTCCTTGCAGGCGGAAGAGAGGAGAGTTATCAGTAATGGCTAAGACAATCAGCAAAAATGACAATTACTTTATGAGAGAAGAGAAACTCCGTTCGAAGAAGAAGTCAGAGCTTACATCGACCATTATCATCAATGCTCTCATCGCTATCTTCGCATTCATTTGGATCATCCCGATCCTGTGGCTTCTCGTAACAGCATTCTCCAAGTACAGGGGAATCGATACGATGCATTTCTTCCCGGCTCAGGGCTGGACACTTGATAACTTCAAGATCGTTCTGTTCGAACCTGATTCGGTATGTCAGTACGTAGCATGGTTCAAGAATACGTTCATCATCGCGACGTTCTCTTGTATCATCTCGACAGCATTCGTTTTGATGGTATCTTATGCATTCTCATGTATGAGATTTAAGGGCAGACAGGAGATGATGAAATTCTCCATCATCCTCAACATGTTCCCTGGCGTATTGTCCATGATCGCTGTTTACTTCGTAATGAAGCAGCTGGGACTTACAAACAGCCACATTGGTATGGTTATCGTATACTCTGCGGGTGCAGGTCTCGGTTACCTGATATGTAAGGGCTTCATGGATACTATCCCGACAACGATCAGAGAGGCCGCGAGATTGGACGGTGCTTCTGAGATTCAGATATTCTTCAGGATCATCCTTCCTCTGTCCAAGCCTATCATCGTATATACAGTCATAAGTGCATTCCTTGCTCCTTGGGCAGACTTCGTATTCGCTAAGCTCATGCTTAACTCCGGTATCTCTTCAGACTGGACAGTAGCGATCGGTCTTTACAATATGCTTGGTAAGGACTTAAAGTCTCACTACTTCTCAATCTTCTGTGCAGGCGGACTTCTCATTTCCATCCCGATCTCCGTATTGTTCATGCTCATGCAGAAGTATTACGTAGAAGGTGTCACAGGAGGCGCTTCAAAGGGCTAATTCTAAGGAGAGAATTCTTACAATGCAAAATGATTTTGTTGTGAATATCATCCATCGACCCGAGATGGTTCCCGAGTATGCCGAGAAGGTGACAGGGCAGGGGAAGAAGGAGGATATTGGTAGAAAGTCGCTCTTAACGGAGTCTTTGGACATATTCAGATTCCAGCAGGAGACGGCACACAAGAATGGTCTTAAGACTACGATTCAGATGACATATGCCAGCCTTTTCAACGAAGAGGCGATTGGCATAGCAAAGCACGATCACGACACATACGGTGACGAGATAGCGCTGTCATTGCTGGGCCTTCCCTGTGAGGAGTTCAGGAAGAAATACAACACCAAGGATTTCTGTATCTGGATGTTCTCCATGGAGGATAAGATCAGGATCGTAGACGACGTATTCGGAAAGTTCTACGACATCTTCGGGTTCTATCCGGAGTCGACAGGTTCTTACTACATGGATGCAGATCTTACTAACTACATTAAGAGTAAGTACCCTTCTGTTAAGTGTGCTGTAGCAACTTGCTGGGAGGAAGGCCCCAAGGCTTACCACACATGTAATAACTCGTGGTATACGCTTTTCGACGGGGGTCCTTGGAACCCCTGGATACCTTCGAAGCAGAATACGCATGCTCCTGCAGCAAATGAGGAAGAAGACTCCGGTATAGTTGCTATCCCTCACCTTTCGCGAGACCTTATCGCGTGCTACGACGGTAACGGAAGTAACTTCGGAACGCATCCTCAGAATGTACTGCGCGGCATGATCTATGATTCAAAGACATGGGAGTATCCGTATCTTTATAACATCATCGATCAGTACAGAGCTCTTGCGAAGTATAACGACGGCTATTCTTACAACATGATGTTTGTAGGTCCCGGCTGGCTTAACAAGATGGGCCGCTGGGAAGCTCCGTATGAACTTCTTAAGAAGTCTTACGAGGACGGAATGGCTTACTACGGCAAGCTTAAGAAAGAGGGCAAGCTTAAAGATCTGACGATGGCTGAGTTTGCTGATTACTACCGTGAGAAGAAGACTTATGAGGAGCCGGAGTGCGCTTTGTGGAGAGATATTCTTTACGGTTCCGATAAGCAGGTGTTCTGGTATACAGATCCTTACATGCGAGCCTGCATCAATATGGATCAGGGCGGTGCGCTGGTCGACTTAAGGCCGTATGTTGCGAAGCTTGATTGGAAGGTCGGAATCGGCACTCCGCATGTTCAGGATGCATCGTATCCGTTCCTTATTCAGGAGAAGTACAGAGCGGGATATTTCACTCACTATGCGGGTGAGGGTACAGTCCGTTCGGCTAAGATATCACACGGTGGAGAGGAAGTTGATCTTTGTCTTTGCAGGACAAAGGCGCACTTCAGCGAGACCGAAGATGCCAAGATCCTTACACTGGATCCCGTTGATATCGAGTTCTACGATCTTACTGTTAAACTTCAGACGGTGATCACGTTCGAGAAGGGTTCTTCTGCGATCAAGTTTGAACGCAAGATCCTCTCCATGAGTGATCCTTCTGCGGAGGTTACCATCAACGAGTACATGGTCGGCTGCTATGGTACTACGGAGTATCCTGAGGATATGACGGGCATCACGCTTTCCGTGGAAGGCGGCAAGACACCCGATTCATTGAAGTATGAGTATAAGTGCCGTGAGCTGTCTTCTGAAGGCGGCGGCAAGGCGGTAGCAACTATACCTGCGATCGATACACGTGTCTCGCTTGAGACGAAGGATGATGCTAAGGTCTACATCCGTGAGGGCTATGCTTTCTCGCCTATGTATACTCTCGGCATGACAAAGAAAATATCAGAAGGGGAGGACATTACCACATGGCTCAATCTGGAAAAGGCAGATTAAACTACAGATGTCCCTCGTGCTTCCTGCGCGACCTCGATATCGATATGTTCTTCGACAAAGACAAGAATGAATACTACTGCATCAGATGCCAGTTCACGGGTACCGAGGATAAGGTCCTCGAGATGAATGAGATGGTAAGAACGCGCTATAAAGCGATGATGCAAAGATTCGAGAAATTCGACTTCGACTGAATACTATGATTACGATCAACGACTACATTAAAGGTGCCGATATCTCTACTCTGATCGAGGAAGAAAACCACGGCGCGAAGTTTTACGACGGCGGAAAAGAAGGCGATCTTCTAAGCATCCTGAAGTCCTACGGTTTCAACTATGTGAGGGTAAGACTTTGGAATGATCCTTATTCGGAAGAAGGTGAGCCTTATGGCGCCGGAACTAATGATCTATCTAAGCTCATAGAGATCTCACGCCGCGCCAAGGAAATCGGTCTTAAGGTTCTTTTGTGCCTTCACTATTCAGACTTCTGGGCCGATCCCGGCAAGCAGACAATGCCTAAGGCGTGGCGCGGCTTAACTGTGCCTGAGCTAATTACTGCCGTTCACGACTACACCCGTGACGTGCTTGCTGCGATGGGCGGGAAAGACGTTGCTCCCGACATGATCGCGGTCGGCAACGAGGTCACAAACGGCCTTCTTTGGCCATATGGACTTAAGCCTGAATTCGACAACATCGCATCCTTTATAAGTGCGGGTATTAAAGCCTGCCGCGAGTTTGATGCGTCCATCCCTGTGATGATCCATCTTGATAACGGCGGCAATAATCCCATGTATGTTGAGTGGTTCGATAACTACATTAAGCGCGGTGAGGACTTCGACGTCATCGGTCTGTCCTACTATCCTTTCTGGCACGGCACCATGGAGCAGCTTGAGTTCAACATGCGCGACATGGAAAAGCGCTACGGGAAGCAGACTGTGGTAGCGGAGGTTTCTACAGGCTTTACCATGGAGGACTATTCTTCCTACGAGAAGCTTGCTCCCTCTGAGCGAAAAGGTTTTGCCACAAGAAAGGAGCTCGCCGAGAAGGTGGAGTACCCCCTTACTGTCGAAGGACAGTGTGAGTTTATGAAGGAGTTTCTTAAGCGTTCTTCAGGAGGAGATCTTAACAAAGGCTTCTTCTATTGGGAGCCCGGTTGGATACCGGTTCCCGGAGTAGGCTGGGCAACAGATGCTGCACTTGCTTACACGGGAGAGAAAGGTCCCGGTGGAAACGAGTGGGCCAATCAGGCGCTTTTCGATTACGACGGAAATGCGCTCCCCGCACTAAGGGTCATAAAAGAATTTCATAAATAGTTCCATCCCCCCATAGCCGCCTGTTTCACGCCCCCCACTAAAGGAATCAGGCGGCATTTTATGTCGTTCCCTTACCTTCTTTGATAAAATACGTTGCATATGAATATAGAGCGTTAACTGACGGAGACACCACGATGAATACTTATGCAACGCACAGTGTGTGTAAAACATTAATAGCACTTTTTACAGCGCTCAATATGTTTACAAATTATGTTTCCTTCTTTACCGGAGGTAACGATCGTGGCAGCGCGGGAGACATCAACGGCACTACTATTGTAATTACGCTTTTCGTAAGTGATGTTGAATACGGGTGGAGCGTTAAGAATAATGAAGATATTGAAAGAATCGATAACGTAAACGAGTATCTTTCCATAGCCGGAGATTATCTCGAAGAGCAGGTAAGCAACTACGGCGGCGAGGCTGAGTTCATAACTGATTTCATAACGCATGAAGATCTTGCTTATTATGTAAGAGTTGACCGTAATATGGAGAATGTGGAGTTCGAGAGAGATTACGATGCGAATGATGAGGTGATGTGGAGCAACATCGATGAGTATATTGATGTCGATTATCTCAAGGAAAAGTATCAGGCAGATAACGCAGTTTTCCTCGCGGTGTTTAATACAGATGTGAATAATCCCGCGATAACTTGTACACGTAACTGGTATCCCGGAATGGAGAGCGATAACGAGATAGTGTTCCTGTACTATATCGATTACGGTATGGTCAATCCTCCTGCTGTATATGCGCACGAGATCCTGCATACATTCTCTGCGCCGGATCTTTATACGACGAACCCTGAATTTGGAATAACACAAGGTACCATTATCGGTATTCAAAATAAGTATCCTAACGACATAATGCTTACCTGTTCAGATTTAAGAACGGGTGACTATGTATACGATCGCATAACTAATGAGATAACCGAGATAACTGCATCTTATATAGGATTGATCTGAGAAGGATCATACTGCGTAAATAGACAATTCCTATGAATAGTGTTGCTTAAGCGACACTTCGTGGCGACATTACGCATTGGTTTGAGTTAATGCCAGTCTGATAATTACTTTGTGATCGAAAGGTCACAGATTATGAAGGAGGGCTGGGGTATGGACCTTACATTTGTTGAACAAACTGAATATATTGTAAATGCGTGGAAGAGAAGTGTTGCGCAGAATCCCAATGCTTTGGCACTGACAGACGAGAGGCATCCGCGAGGAATAAGCAGACGGCAGGTTGATGAGCTGTCCGGTAAAGTCTATGCATGGCTTCGCGCTCAGAATATAGGCAAGGAAGACTTTGTACTTATATGCATGCCGCGAGGCGGAATCGCACTTATTGCCATACTTGGTATATGGAAAGCGGGCGCTGCATTCACTTTGGTTGAAGACAGTTATCCGCTGGAGCGTATCGCATTTATTAAGAAAGACTGCGGCTGCAAGGCTGTCATCGATTTAAGAGCTTGGAATGAGATCTTAAAGACTGATGCTTTGGATGGATATGAGCATACAGACATTCACGATGCAGCATTCGCGATCTATACATCAGGAACTACAGGAAATCCTAAGGGCGTTCTTCATGAGTATGGCAGCATCAAGATGGTTAAGGCTGCTTCATGTGACGGAAGAACCGGAAAGCCAAGACTTCTCGAATCAGATCGTCTTGCACTGATCTCGCCTTTGAACTTTAATGCGTCTATCAGACGTTTTATCGTTTCTATCTATGAAGGCTGCCATCTGTTCGTAGTCTCATACGCGGTAATTAAGAATCCGATCACTCTAAAGCAGTATCTTGATAACAACCGCATCACAGTTCTGCTTGCATCGCCGTCACTGCTTCGTCTTATCGGTGATCTGGGTAAGAGCATCCGTCAGATTCAGATAAGCAGTGAGCCTTGTAACGGATACTTCATCGAAGGTCCGGAGCTCGTAAATGCATATGCTATGAGTGAGACGAGCTTCCCTGTTGCGGAGTTCATCATCGACAAGAAATACGATGAGTGTCCTGTAGGAAAGCCTAATATTGATCAGATTAATGTAATGCTCCTTGATGAGGACGGCAATGAAGTTTCTGATATGGAAGAGGGCGAGATCGTTATTGAGGATCCGTTCTTCAGAGGATATATCAACTTGCCCGAGCATACGAAAGAAGTCCTTATCGACGGCATCTATCACACAGGTGATATCGCCAAGAGACTTCCTGACGGCAACCTCGTTCTTCTCGGCCGTAATAACGACATGATCAAGATCAACGGTAACCGTATCGAGCCCGCTGAGATTGAAGCTGTAGGTAAGAAGGTTCTTGGTGTTGACTGGTGTGCAGCAAGAGGCTTTGAGGATCAGCTTCACGCCTTCGTATGCTTGTACTACACAGCAGATATCGAGCTCGACGAGATGAAAGTAAGAAGCGAGATGGAAAGGTATCTTCCTTACTACATGATCCCTTCCTATTTCGTTAAGGTGGACGAAGTTCCTGTTCTGCCTAACGGTAAGATGAACAGAAGAGCTCTTCCCAAACCTGAGCCCAAAGCAGAGCGCGCGGAGTATGAAGCACCCCGCACCGAGACTGAGCGTATCCTGTGCAGTGCCTTTGAGAGTGCGCTGTCAGTGGAGAACGTCGGCATCCACGACAACTTCTATCATTTGGGTGGAGACTCCCTGGGCACGATGTGTGTGCTGTCAGAAGCCGATTTGCCGGGACTTCTTGCTTCGGATATTTTCGCAGGGTGTACGCCGGAGCGCATAGCAGCAATTTACGACGAGCGTGAAGCAGGCAAGCAGCCCGTGGACATCGCGAAAAGCGAAGCACAGGCACGTTGCAAGGAGCACCCTCTTACACCTAACCAGATCTCTATATTTGATTACTGCATCTTCTCGCCGCACACTATCATGTGGAACCTGCCGCGCTTGTACCGCTTCGAGAAGGACTTCGATGCGAACCGTCTTTGCGAAGCTGTAAATAAGGCTTTGGCAAACAGGACAGCATTGTTTACCGTATTTGAATTCAACGAAGAGGGCTCTCTTGTTCAGCGTATCGCACCGGAGAAGAAGCTTCAGATATCAGTTGAGAAGATGACGGAAGCGGAGTTTAAGAAGCTCTCTGAGAACCTTATGCGTCCGTTCATAATGATCGGTGAGCCTTTGATCCATGCAGGTATCTATCAGACTGAGGAATCCGTTTACCTGTTCTGGGAGATTCACCATATTATGACTGACGGCACCGGAATGCATCTTCTTAATGATGATATAGTTAAGGCTTGGAACGGTGAGGAGCTTCCGCTTGATACTTACTATGCATATCTTAATAGCGAAGAGGAGCTTCGTGAGAGCAAGCGCTACAGGGGAGACAAGGCATTCATTGATGAAGCTTATGGTAACAAAGAATGGTGTATTAACCTCGTTCCTGATACGCAGAACCGCCCGTCCGGCCGTACGCTTTTACCTCTAAAGATGATTTCTTTGGATGATATGGCTGCCTTCGAGAAGAGGCACCATCTGTCTCGTAATCTCTTCTTCAGTGCAGTTGCACTTCTTGGAATTGCTTCAATGGAAAAGAAGAATCAGGTCATGGCAGACTGGATCTTCCACGACAGAACTGACGAGATTAAGAAGAATGCGTTTGGTTGTCTCTTCCGCTATATAACGATTGGTCTCGAATTGGACGAGAACATGACTGTAGGCGAATACTTCAAGGCGCTTTCTGACAGGTCCAATGTTATGCTTGCTCACTGTGCTTATGAGTGGAGCGTTAAGCAGGATAACGTCTTCGAGCATGATACATGTATCGTCTGTTACGAGACTTCCGAGATTATGAGCACAACGGATATCGGATCAATCGGCGGCACTCGCTTGAACGTTACGAGTAACGCTCCTGTTAATTCCAGAAGCCTCGCGTTCCAGATAATCGAGACCCCTGACGGAATCGTTCCTTATCTTATGTTCAATCAGGCTCTGTATTCTGAAGAGAAGATCAAGCGCACGGTTGATACATTCTCTGAGTTGATCGAGCTTCTAATGAACGCAGAAGATGATGATCCGATCAATAAAAAGGATGCTGTATGGCACGCAGCCGGCTTCTATTGTCAGCCAATGACTGCTAAGAAGTGAGTTGCTGATCTAAGCAATCGTATCAGTTAAGAACCGGAGGGAAAGCCCCTCCGGTTTTCTAATGTATAATGATTTAAGGGATTTCAGAATAGAGGAATACGAATTCACCATCACGGGCAAGGGGAATAAGGTGACACTTACATACAAGAGCGGCCCCATGTCAGGAATCGACAAGGGAATAATAAGACATCATTTCGAGCTGGGTGCGGGTAAAGAGAATTTCGAGTGGGCGTGAAGCTTAGCCGATGATGCTAAGGATTTGTCACTCCATTCTCAATATTAATTCCAACACGTGCTTTGCTGCGGCATAAAGGTGGTCGTGTGAGATCTCACCTTTTTCGAAAGCAAACTTAACTCTGTCGGGGTAGCCGTTTCCCATCTTAAGATCGTTGCCGGCGCGTGTCTCGAGGTAATGCTCGCCTGACGTCCACCAGTCGGTCATTACGAGACCGTTAAAGCCCCACTCCTCTCTTAAGATGCCGTTAATGAGCTCCTCATTCTCGGAGCACTGAATTCCGTTAACCTTGTTGTACGCGGTCATTATGCACCACGGGTCTGCCTCGCTCACGATTATCTCGAAAGGCTTCAGGTAGATCTCACGCGCGGCTCTCTCCGACACTCTGGAATCGCTGTTCTTGCGGTTCGTTTCTTTGTTGTTGAAAGCGAAATGTTTTACTGTGGCTGCGATGTTCTGCGACTGCACACCCGTAACTACAGCGGCTCCAATCTTGCCTGCAACAAGCGGGTCTTCTGAGTAGTACTCGAAGTTTCTTCCGCACATCGGCGTTCTGTGAATGTTGACGGCAGGGGCGAGCCATACGCCTATATTGTTTTCTTTAACTTCTGTTGCTGTTGCACGTCCGATGCTCTCGGCAAGCTCCGCATTAAAGCTGCATGCGAGCATCGTTGCACACGGCCATGCTGTCGTGTAGATGCCGACGTGAGGGAGGATACGAAGTCCCGCGGGACCATCTGCAGTAGATATCTCCGGCACACCATATTCAGGCATATTTCCAATGCCGAAAGTATTCGATACACCCTGGTTTTTCTGACCGCCGATAAGGTGTATCAGATCGTCGTCGCTTAACTGTGCCATGAATTCATCGAGCGTATTCTTACCGTCAGCAACGTCTTCGAACATGATGTCTGCTCTGTCAGAAAGATTGTAGAGATTTCTTCCTCTTTCAGAAGGACATACACCCTCGGTCTCTTTGTTGCTCATGCGGGGAAGAATGCTTACATCGGGCGCATAAGGCTTCGTCTCCATCTTCTCCATCGTGCCGTCAGGTCTTAATCTCTCGGTAAGAGCAGAGGGAGCGATCCTTTCTTTCAATACACAAATGGATCTGTCTTCGTCCACGCTGTACACCTGATCAAGCTGCACGAGTTCGCGGATGTTGTTTCCGATGAAGAACTTGTAATTACCCTTCTCGAGTATCCAGGAAGACTTATTTATCTTACCCGTGTCATCGTAAGATGCCATCTGAGAAACGTTAAGAACAAGCGTAACTTCTTCGCTTTCGCCGGGTGCGATGAGACCTGTCTTAACAAAAGCCCCAAGCTCAATACTAGGCTTGCCGAGGACACCCTGAGGAGCAGAGTAGTAAAGCATCACGACTTCCTTGCCTGCGATGTCGCCGGTGTTCTTAACGTTTGCTTTTACCGATACCTTATCGTCATCGATATTAACAGCAGTAACCTTCTTCTCGAAGCTTGTATAAGACAGACCGTGGCCGAACGGATAGATCACTTTCTCGGTGGCGCCGGGGATAGTCTCGAAGTATCTGTAGCCTACGTAGATGTCGTCCGTATACTCGGCGTAGTCGTTGCTGTCGTGGAAGTTATAACTCGACGGATAATCTTCAAGAGAACGCGCGAAAGTATCGACAAGTTTACCTGAAGGATTAGCATCGCCGACGATAAGGTCAGCCGCCGCAAGACCGCCTTCCATGCCACCCTGCCATGCGTACAACGCGGACGAGATTTTAGTATCGTTCTTGATCCATTCTGTCTCCATGACACCGCCGACATTAAGTACGACGATGATGTTACTAAACTTCGACTTAACGTCTTCGATCATTCGGAGCTCGTTGGGCGTTAAGTAGTAGTCACCCCTGGGGAAGACTGCTTCCTGAAGCTCGGAGAGTCTTCGCTCGCCTTCCCAAAGAAAATCGATATTCTCGGATGAAGTATTGCGGTCCCAGCCTTCGCCTGAGTATCTGCACAAGGTGATGATCGCGGTGTCGGCAAACTCACTTGCACCTTGCAGCAACTCAGCAGAAATAGCAGGCTCGTCCGTCATTCCGGGATCGCGGCCTGCATCGTACTGCGATTTGATATCTTCCTCGTAGAACTTCACAAGGTCGTGGTAGATGCTGACTTTGCCTTCAGCTTCCTTGATCTTCATGCCTTCGTAGAAGTTCCTTACATACTTAACCGTAACGTCGCCGGAACCTCCGCCGCCCTTTACATAGTCGACCGTACCCTTGCCGAACAACGCGACTTTCGAGCCTGCCTTAACAGGGAGAGTTCGATTCTCATTCTTAAGAAGGACCATGCCTTCCGTCGCGCCGCGGCGTGACAATTCAATATGTTCAGGCGAGCCTGTAACGCGCCTCCCGTCTTCGCCTAAGGGCAAGCCCGGCTGATATAAATGTCTGATCCATCTGGTCATGTGATTAAACTCCTCTAATAAGTTTCAGTACTTCGTCTTTATCGGGCATCGACTTGATCGCACCCCTACGCGCAGTGACGAGAGATGCTGCTGCGTTCGCGAAAATAAGCATATCGCGCAAGCTTTCCTCGCTTAAGTCCTCGAGACCGTGCTCGCATACGAAGTCCAACATGCAGCCGCAGAATGTGTCGCCGGCACCTGTCGTGTCAATCACTTGCTCCTGCTTAAAGCCCGGCACCTCGACGCGCAGATTCTTATAGTAAGCGCGACTTCCGTCCTTGCCGAGCGTCAAGCAGATAAGCTTCGTGCCAAACTTCTCCTGAAGGAAACGGATGCCCTCATCGTAATCGTCTTTTCCCGTTACGAACTGTATCTCGTTGTCGGAGATCTTGAGCACGTCAGCAAGCGATATCGCCTTGAGCATCTGCTCACGCGCGTTCTCCATTGAATCCCAGAGGGGAGGGCGGAGGTTAGGATCGAGGGAGATGATCATGCCCTTACTCTTTGCGATCTCGACTGCCTTCAAGGTAGCTTCACGCACTTCGGGTGCCGTCATGGAGAGCGTACCGAAATGGAAGATTTGTGCTTCTTCGAACATCTCCTCTTTGATCTCAGAAGCCTTGAGCATCATGTCTGCGCCGGGCTTTCTGTAGAAGGAGAAATCCCTGTCACCGTCGGGCAGTGTGTGCACGAAAGCAAGCGTAGTGGGAATGTCGGAGTCGCTTAGAAGATACGTGTTGTCTATCCCGACGTCTTCGATGGTGGCGCGCAGCATTCTGCCAAACTGATCGCTGCCGACTTTACCTATGAATGCCGTGCTTCTTCCAAGCTTACTTAGCATGGAAAGCACGTTGCAGGGAGCGCCTCCGGGGTTCGCCTCGAAGAGGTTATTGCCCTGCTCGCTTAAGCCGTTCATCGTAAAATCTATAAGAAGTTCACCGAGTGCAATTACTTCAGTCTTCATGGGAGGCCTCACTTTCTGCTTACAGCGACCGCTATAGAAACAGAGATATCACAATAGGGAATCAGTGTCGACTGCAGTGCGTGGTAGATGTCGGATTTACCCGGCCAAACTGTACCGATGACGTTGTTCTCACGGTCCAGCTGATGGAACCAGGAACCATTCTCGTGGTCTAATACTTTCTCGTCCAGATACTGCATGAATTCAGAATAATTGTCAGCGTATTTGGATTTGTTTGTAACTCTATAGAGGACCGCAGATGTGTTGATCGCCTCGGCCAAAGTCCAATGCATTCTGTCGTGAACGACAGGCTTGCCGTCCCAGTCGGTTGTATAACAAATACCGGGTGCACCGTCGGCGTTCCATGCATCCTTAATTGCCTGATTGAACAGGTTCTCTGCAGCATCTATATAAGTCTTAGACTGCTCCTTATCTTCGTAAGTTGAAGTTGCCCACTGAGTGATTAATCTTGCCCATTCGATTCCGTGACCGGGAGTCGCACCGTAAGGCTTGAACTGATCTGCGGGCCTGTCCTTATTGCACTCGAGATCTGCAATCCAGTCACTTGTGAAATGCTCGGGGATTCTCCAGCTGTTGTTCTTCGCCCATGTGATTACATGATCGATTATCCTGCCTGCACGCTCTCTATATAGTTCATTGCCGGTAACGTCTGCGACGGCGAGGAAAGCTTCTACTGTATGCATATTCGCATTAAGTCCTCTGTAGGAATCGCAGACTGTAAACTCAGTATTCCAGGTATCGCATGCGAGGCCTTCTTCATCGTTCCAGAATCTCTTGTCGTAGAGTTCCAGGGCTTCTTTCAGTAATTCCTCTGAACCCGGTCTGCCGGCATGGGTTGCAGAGCTTGCAGCAAGGATCACAAAAGCATGTGCATAGCACTGCTTGTTAGGGATTATCTTTCCGTCAGCTGTTATGCCCGGATACCATCCGCCGTTAGTGACGTCGTGAAGCTCACCTGTTAAGCCCTTGAGAGCTTGGTCGATGAGACCTTCAGAACCCTCGTGACCTAAGATCGAACCGATGCTGTACACATGCGCCATACGGCAGGTGATCCATGTCTCGCGGGGTCTGTCTGTCCAGGGCGTTCCGTCGTCGCCTAAGTAGTAGGAAGATCCCGTCGGGGCAGGGAACTTGTGACCGAACTTAAGTAGGTCATCGGTAAGTCCCTTCATGAAAGACTTGTTTTCTTCTGTATCGATGATGTATTTGCTGTTCATGTGGGACCTCCTTAATTTATGTCGTATACACTTCTAAGTCTCAAGTTCGTTATCTCACCGCTTATAACCTCGACGGTCTTCGAACCTGCATTCATGTCGAAGAAGTTATCTGTGAGGATAAGATCGTCGTTCTCGTTTCTTATCTCGATGCTCTTCGCGTAAGTGTCTGCATGTATAGTAATTTTGTTGCCGTCGACTTCGTATCTTAGATTCGGGTTCTGATACTTAAAGTACTTCGGCAATGAGAAGATGACGGTTCCTTCAGAAAAAATCTCGCCGTCGTTCAGTGCCTGGTAACTTACATATTCGTTATAGATATCGATCTCGGGCAGCTCTACCTTGTCGAGCCACAGGGACGTCTGTGAAGGAACTTTACGCGTGTCGGAATTGCTTCTTAAGACATTCGCTTTGCTGTCTCTAATCTGCCAGTTGATCTGAACGTTCTTGTCTTCCAAAGTCTCGTTCGATACGCAAAGTCTGATGGACTTATTAAACTCGAACGGAAGTCTTACCAACTCCTGTCCGCTTCCGAGCATTCCTTCCTCTTCGCAGGAGATCATTACCGGAGCGAAGAAGCGTCTGGCGTAGTAATGAAGTGCCTTGAGCCTTCCTTCGTAGTCGACACTCGACCAGGAAGCGACCGGCCAGCAGTCGTTGAACTGCCAGTAAACGGCTCCCATGCATCTGTCGTCATTTCTATTCCTTCTGAAGTGCTCGACACCGTAACGGATCGCATCTGCCTGAAGAAGCTGCGATGCGTAGATTACCGTATCGAAGTCAGTGGGATACCGATATGTCTGCTGCATGTAGTTCATTATCTTGCCGTTCGCAGCACCGTTACGCTGATGCCTCTCCATCACATAGGAGAAGATGTTCATGTCGCGCTCATCGTCGGTAAAAGTCTCGACTGTCTTCTTCGACGGGAAGGACTGGAAACCGAACTCAGACAGATAGCGGAAATGGAATTTCCTGTACTCTGAGAAGGGCTTGTTGCCGTGCCATACATCCCAGTAGTGAACGTCTCCGCGGTTCTCGTCCTGAGGCTCATCGAAGCCTCCGCCGGAAGACGGACTCGCCGGCCAATAGAAGACCTGTGGCGCTAATTCACTCATCATCTCGGGAAGTATCTGTTCGTACATCATAGTGTAGTCTTCGACCTCAGAAGGCTTACTAACCCAGACGCCTTCCTTCACAAACTGCTCCATCTCGTTATTGCCGCACATGAGACCGAGCGAAGCGTGATGTCTTAATCTGATTATGTTGTCTCTAAACTCAGCGCGGATGTTCGCCTCGAACTCGGGCGTCAGATCGTACACGGCACACGCGAACATGAAGTCCTGCCACACAATGATTCCCATCTCGTCGCATAAATCGTAGAACCAGTCATCGGGGTAGTAGCCGCCGCCCCAGACGCGTATGGAATTGAAGTTCGCGAATATGGCCTTCTCAAGAAGCTTGCGGGTAGTCTCGGGCGTAACTCTGCCAAGGAGGTGATCTTCGGGAATGTAGTCTGCGCCCATAGCGAAAGTATTAACTCCGTTAACCCTCACACAGAACTTCTCCCCCCAGGTGTCGGGAGTTCTGTCCACTGTGATGGTGCGTATGCCGATACGCTTGCTCATGGAATCGACGAGGTCTTCGCCTTCGTAGATATTTACTGTTACCGTGTACAGATTCTGCTCACCGTAGCCTCTGGGCCACCAGCGCGTCTCGGGGTCGATCTCTATCTTGTTATCGTCGCCCTTGTAGGTTGTCTTCGTACCGTCGGGAGCGGTTACTTCATATTCGATAGTTATGTCTTTACTCTCATCCAACACCTCGAACTCAGGGTTGATCTCGAGAGTTATCTTCTCATCGTGATGCTGAGTGAAGCTTATGGAGTTAAGTCTTACCGTGTTGTAGGAGATAAGCGATACTTCTCGCCACAGCCCCATGTCAGGAAGGTGTGCACCCCAGTCCCAGCCGAACATGCAGTGTGCTTTTCGAATATGGACGAATCCCTGCATACAGTCCTCGGTGCCGAGTGTAGGTTCCTTCGCGAAAGCGTCCGCGATGAACTTTGTAGGGGAGTGGAAGATCACTTTAAGTGTGTTGCCGCTCTTCTTGAGAAGTGCTTTTACGTCGCACTCCCAGGTCCTGTGCATATTGTTCGCGGTGATTATGTGTGCGTCATTAAGATAAACGTCGGCGAGTGTGTCTAGCCCGTCGAATCTTAAGATAGTCTGGTCAGCGTTCAAGAAGCTCTCATCCGCATCGAACGAGGTCTCATACTCATAGTCGAAGTCCATTAGCTTCAGGGCTTCGATCTCGTTGTCTTTCCAGAACGGATTCTCCATCTGCCCGTTGTCCAGAAGGTCGCTGTAAACGGAACCCGGAACGGTTGCCGGGAGTTTGTCTTCGGAATCTGTTCTGCGCATGGTCCAGTTGTTGTTAAGAAGTATCTTGTTCATGCTTTCATTCTCTAAAATCTTCTGTTATAAATGTATTAAGAATGAGCCAAAAAATTGTAAAAATCTATCATAGCCATGGAACTGTTTGAATATATCGATCGTCAGGACACGCCGTACGATGTCTTCTATACCTCGTCAGTAAACTCGCCGAAGCACTGGCATTATTACTCTGAGATCCTGTACATCAAAAGCGGACGGATAAAGCTCATCTGTAACGACTACAGTTTCATCCTGGAAAAGGGCGATATATGCTATATCTATCCTTTGCAGCTTCATGAGATCACGCGGGCAGATGAAGATAACGCGGAGCCGGTCGATTACGCTGTAATCAAATTCGACATCCATACGATCAGTATCCCTGAGGCGTATGTGCAGAAGATGTACGACTACTTTGTGACCAGGGGTTCGGATCAGGATTACTGCCTCATTGTAAAAAACGCTGAGCAGATTGCAGGTTCCGTCATCTCTTGTGTGAGTGAATATAATTCGCGTGACATACTTCATACTTTTAAAATGCAGTCGGATATATTTGGGATTCTTATATACATCGCACGTATGTGTGACAAGGTCTTACCTGAGAAAGAACACAAACAGAACGAAGTGTCTTTGTCCTTTTACCGCATTCTTGAATACATAGATATGCATTCATCCGAGAAACTCGAGGTCGCAGATCTCGCGGCGAAGTGCCACTTGAGTTATTCGCATTTCGCAAGGCTGTTCAGAGATAACTACGGACGCTCCTGTAAGGAATATATAAACTACATACGCCTTCATAAGGCGGACGAACTGCTGATGCATACCGATTACGATATATCGTATATAGCGGCGCAGACCGGGTTCTTCGACAGCAGCCACTTCATCAGGGCGTATAAGGAGTGGAAGGGGAAGACGCCCAAGCAGCAGAGGTTCATTTATAATAGATAAGGAACGAACCTGTTAAGGGAAGGATTTTATATGAAGAAAAAGATTATTACAGCGGTTCTTACAGCATCGGTTTTACTGTCATTTGCTTCTTGCGACAGTGCTCCGGCGGAAACTTCTGAGTCTGCTAATGAGTATGAAAGGCAGCTTCAGACTATCTATGACAATGTTGATGTCTGGCGTTTGTCTGACGAAGATAATGTCGGACCCGACTGGTTATGCTTCTATGCAATCGCCGATCTTGATCGCGACGGCTATCTGGAAGTCTTAAAGCGAACATTATACAACAACGGCCCCAATACCCAGCTCTGGATCTACGAGGTCACGGAAGACGGCGGCATTACAGCATTGGAGTCAGACTTAGAAGACCCAGATTCCGATTACAGAACCACACACTATCCCGAATTCTCGATAGACCGACCGACGGCCTATTACGAAGAAGGCGGCGTATACAGATATCTTCTCTGCGATTGTATAAGCTACGGAGTGGCTTGCGTTTATGACCATTACGGCTATCTGTCGATTCAGGATGACAGGATATATTATGACTTCGTTTGTACTGAGCTTGCGGAAGACGACGGCAGTCTGGTGACTTATTACGACGGAGAAAGCAATATGATAAGTGAAGCAGAGTATGAGGCTCTGCATGATGAATATATTTCTAGTGCTGACGGAGAAGTAATGATAGAGTGGTTCTTAGACAGCGAGATCGACATGGATCATATAGCGGAATCTTACTCATCTTTCGCGGGTTGAGTTTTCTTAATGTGACCGCTGATATCAGATTTCCGTCTTAAGGGCAAGGAGGTAAGTACCATGAAGATTAAAACATTATTTCCGGTAGTAGTGTTGGTAGTCGCATTCGCGTTCGCGGGATGTGAGAAGCCTGAAGCAAGACAGACGGGTACTGACGAGACTGAGCCGGGTCCTGTGAATATGACTCTTTCCATTCAGGAGTCTAGATGGTTTGAGACAGGTGTTAACGATAATGAGCCTGTTATCTATAATCCGATTGAGGCGGGAGATGTAGTTTTTGACGACGGTTATTATGAGATCGTGGTTGAATCTGTAACCGAAGAAATGATCGTTCTTGATGTAGACGGCGCTCTCGTTGAGCCCAACAGTGATGGGACTATCAGCTTGAGAGCTGATCCCATTGAACATATCGAGCTCGCCGCAGGAGAATCCATAGAACTGGTTTCACAGACTATGGATGCGGGAATACGACTGATAATAGCGGCCTCGTAAAATGACAAAAACCGAAGGGAAGTCCCTTCGGTTTTCTTATGTACAAGTTATTAGTTAAACCCAATCAGCTCTCGTAAGTCATAGCGTAATCTGCGACCTCGTTCATGTACTCTCTTGCTTCTGCACTTCCGTCGGTCGACAGAACGATCACGATGAACGGGGGATAGACAACTCTGTTATCTGAAGCGGTGTGCTCATAAAGTCCGTAGTAGACTGTGAAATAAACAGTGACAGTCTCTCCGTAAGCTGTGGCAGTTGCGGAGCCTTCCTGACGGATGAATCCTGTGCCGCCGATCTCCACGGACTGCTCATCATCGATAGTAAACTCTGTGTTATCCATATTGAAAGGATCTCCCGCATCTACTCTTCCGGGACCTGTGAATGTATCCACGACTCTGTATCTCATGAATGAGGGAACGTCTTCGAGGGACTGTGTATAATCTTCGCCCTCAAACCAATACGGAGCTTCATCAGTCCATCCGCCGATTGTCGCGAACATCCAGATCTTTGTATCTTCATCAAGCTCGTAGCTGTAGTAATGAGCTGCGTTAATTCCGTCAGGTCCGGTGAACTCCTCCTCGAAGCAGGCAGGGAAAGCTATGCCCTTAGCACCCTCATAGTATCTCCAGATATTAGGCTCGCCATCAAATGCTGAATTGTTTAATTCCTCGTTATCTGAAGCCCCATTCTCCGACTCGCGGGACTCTGCCAGAACCTCGCCGTTAGCGTTATTAACTGCGCTTTCCTCAGATGCAGAACTGCATGCTGTTAATCCGCTTGCGATAACCGTAAGTGCCAATGCTGATGCCAAAAATCTCTTCACAATAAATACCTCCTTCAAGTGCATCTGATTAATAGACACATGAAGGAGGTCATTTATTCGAAGGTTTAAGAAAAAATATTAAAGATCTTCGTAAGTGTAGATGTTCTCCTGGTAGGGATCATGTCCCGGGAACTCCGTATAATCGCGGACAAGCCTTCCCTGATCGTCATATTCAAACGTCGTCGTATGGTTCAGCGTAGAGCCGTAAAATTTTTCCACGGTAAGCAGTACACCGTTATCGTCATAGTTATATACTTCGAGCTGTGAGCGGGCGTTCCAATATTCCTCAAGCAATACGCCGTCTGCACTGTAGCGGTTGTAGTTGCCGTCATCTATCATTTCCTGTCTGTATACATCAAATGACGTTACATGCGTTGTGTAGGTTCCGTCATCTTCGTACTGATACTCACAGTACCAGTAACAGGTATCAAACTCATAGCTGTATTCGGTATCAAGGATTACTCTGCCCTGATCATCATATTCGTAAACATGATAGTGCTCCGGCTCATCCTCGAATTGTCCTTCATCCATCTGCTCAACACCATTAGGACCGTAAGTATAGATCCTGTATAGACCTCTGCTGTACTCATGTGTGTTCCACAGTTCTTCTCTAAGAACGCGGCCCTCTTCATCATAGATAAAATAATCGGAAGAGATCAGCACGCCATCCTCGTTATAAAGACAGTCGAGAACCATGTTGCCGTCAGCGTCGTAATAGAGCTGATCCTGTTCCTCATAAGTATCGTCGGAAATCGAATGATAGGTGCAGTATCTTACATATCCGCCCTCAAGGTTAAGTAGGTCAGGCGTCATGCCGAGCACGTTGATTGGACGCTCTGTCTCCTCTACAAACTCGTTTGTCTCGTAGGTTTCATCTGCAACCTTGGGTGTATCGACATTATTCGACATGGCTCTGTAGGCAAGGAAACCGCCTCCTCCAAGTACCGCTACTGCCGTAATACCTATGGCAGTAGCCTTGATGGCGGTAGTCTTCGCCGTTGCTTTGGCTGCTGTTTTTGCTGTAGCCTTTGTTGCAGTCTTCGCTGTCGCTTTTGCTGCTGCTTTCGAGGATGCGGTAATACCTTTTATTGTTGCCGGCATTGGTACAAACGGTACCTGCTCGGCCTCCTTCTCGAAAAGCAGAGTAAGGAACGGTGCGCCCATTACGAACAGCTTATCCTTATTATCCTTCTCATACTTCTCCACCTCCTTCTTGATCTTCTTCTTGGCATAGTTCAATCGGGAAAGGACGGTGCCCTGAGGGATGTCGAGACGCTCTGCGATTTCCTTCGTCGACATGTCGTTGAAGTAGAAAAGAATAATGGTCATCGCCGTCTCTTCAGACAGACTGTTGTTGATGATGTCCATGATGATCTTTCTTTTCTCAGAAGACTCGACTATCGAATCGGGAAGGAAGTTGTCTGAGATATCCTCAGTGTTCTCGAGAAACTCATCGTCGGCGTTGACGGTTCTTCGACGGGTTACGATGTTAAGACACTTGTTGGCAGCGATCTTCTTGACCCAAGCGACTGCCTTTGTCTTATCCTTGAGTGTGTCATACGATTCGTAAGCCGTGATGAATGTATCCTGAACGACGTCCTCAGCCTCTTCCTTGTTCTTGAGGATGGACATCGCAGTCCAATACACCGCCTTGTAAGCCTCGTTGTAGAGCTGCTCCAATTCCTTTTCTGTCATTCCTTATGCCTCCTTTATTTCCGCATCTGTCTATATGACACATGGGGAGGGGGGATTATTCGAAAGATTTTCAAACTTATACAAAAATTCCCGTAACCACATGATTACGGGAATTTGTTACGGCTTAATAAGATTACTTATTGCCAAGTGCCTTGTTGATCGTGTCGACGTCAGGAAGATCAACACCGACTTTCTTCTCAACCTTATTGATGGCGTCGTTAGCTGTCTTCTTAGCTGTTGTGTCCTTGGAGACCTTCTCCAAAGCATCCTGTGCAATGTCTTTTGCCTTATTGATGTCAATATCCATAATACTTACCTCCTTATTATTCGCATGACTATTTTACCACTATATCGGGGAGCGGCATAAGGATAGGCAACTCACCACAGCAAATACGCATCTCGCCACAAAAACTCCACGCAGCAAAAGGCAGATGATAGTATCCGCTTATCATATTTAAGGGGATAGATGTATGAAAAAAGCAAAGAAAGTAATCTTAAAGATTGTTGGATGGACATTGGTTGCAGCGCTCGTCTTTATTGCGGGTATGAGCATATATGACCTTATAAAGACTAAAGATGCCCGTAACACGCTTGATGAGAGAGGGTATAGAAATCTCGTGTCTGTCGGCGATTATTCGCTTAATGTGTACAGGGCGGGTAACGAGGACGGTGAGCACACATTCGTTACGTTAAGCGGCTGGAGTGACGGCGAGATGTACATCGGCTGGAGACCTTTGACCTCAGCATTTGAGGACGAGAATGAGTTTATATTCATCGACAGGCCGGGTTACGGATTAAGCGATGATGTAAGAGGGGACGTGTCGATTGCAGATATCGTGGAAGACTACAGAACAGCACTTCATGATTCGGGCGAAGAGGGACCGTACATCCTGCTCGCACATTCATTAGGAAGTCTGTATTCCGCATATTGGGAGAGCACTTATCCTGATGAGATCGAGGCTGTGATCATCATGGACGGAACAACGCCTTTCGGTGAAGAGTTGCTCGCCACGGAGTTTGATTTTTCTATGTGGGAGCGAATCTCTATCTCGGCTTCGTTAAACTGGATGCAGTTTGCTGCCAAGACAGGTCTTGCAAGGCTCGGTCCCTCGGGCTATGAGAATGTCTTCTACAGACTTAATGAGGAAGACCAGGATCTGGCGATTACGATGATCAACAGAACGATCGGCTCTCATTATGCAAGATCTGAGATGGACGGACTTTACACCGGTGAGTTACAGACTTTCACATGGAACAATATCGTCACCAACGACATCCCGAAGATCTACATAGCTGCTTCTTACTTTGGAGAGTATGCTGCTGATTATGATGACGAGCTGATCCCTTATGCCGAGAGATTAGGCAACACGGAAATAGTCGACCTTCCGGGCGATCACGTTATCTTCCTCGACAGGACGGAGGACTGCATAGAGATAATTGATGAGTTCTTAAATGGCCTCGGCTGATTATCAGCTGTATGCTTCTGAAATCTTCTTACATGTATTGAAGTAATCGATCGTAAGAGATCTTAAGCGGTAAGACAGGTGACGAAGGATCATGTCCACCTTGACGGGGCTCGTCTTAAACATAGACTCGAGGTCCTCAAGGCGGACGATCTCAAGATATGTCTCGTTAGACTTCGCAACTGCGGTAGCGCTTCTTTCCTTGCCGGCGAGCATACCCATCTCACCGAAAAATGCCACAGGCAAAAGCTCGGTAAGCATAAGCTCATTCGCTTCACCATAGTTATAGTAGATACCTACACTGCCGCTGTGAAGGATGTACATGCAGTTGCTGACTTCACCTTTCTTATAGATGATGGTGCCCTTAGGATACGTCGCTGTGGTCTCGCCCTTGGAAAGATCTTTGGACTGTTCGCGAAGAGCTTCTGCACTCGGAGCAGTAAGATCGACCTTAGCAAGCTTATAGAATCCGATGTGCTTCGCAAGCTTAGTAAGGAAAGTCTCGTTGCTCTTGTCTTCGTCGGGGTTCTCTATCTTCTTCAAGATTGCCTTGGCCTCGTCGTAGTCGTCGGTCAACGCTCTTAATCTGTTGCCGATATGCTTGATAAGTTCGATGATCTTATCGGGATTCTCCGTGAAATAAGTGTTCAGTTCCGAACCAGGGATCTCAATCGCTTCAACGCTTCCTTCAGCAACTACTGTGGAGCTTCTCGGAAATGCTTCGATAACAGCCATCTCACCGAAGTACTGACCTTCGTTAAGAA
Source organism: Clostridiales bacterium (assembly GCA_017552455.1). GTDB lineage: Bacteria > Bacillota > Clostridia > Saccharofermentanales > Saccharofermentanaceae > Saccharofermentans. The sequence goes on along the minus strand of JAFZPX010000013.1, from coordinate 19,154 downwards.
CGGTGAGCTTAACCTGATCCGCTTCCCCGTAATTAACATAGACGCCGGCGCTGCCCGACAGAAGCTGGAAGAAAGAGTTACCGATGTCGCCTTCCTTGATGATTATTTCTCCGTTGACATATGTCTTCTTAATCGAGTCCATTGTGCAGCTCCTTTCTGTATCACGAGGTTGTTATCAGGCTGTCTATAGTTTTGATTTCTTCGGATGTGAAATCGAGATTGTCGAGAGTTTTTACGTTATCCAATATCTGTTCCGGCTTAGATGCGCCGATGATTACAGATGTTATCGGCTCGTCTTTAAGCACCCAGGCAAGAGCCATCCTTGCAAGTGTCTGTCCTCTTGATTCGGCAAGGTCGTTAAGCTGACGCACCTTATCGAGTACCACATCCGTGACGTATTCTTCTTTAAGGAATCTTCCGTCTGTTCTTATCCTGCTGTCATCGGGAATACCGTTAAGGTATCTGTCCGTTAGAAGTCCCTGAGCAAGAGGGGAGAAGCAGATGATTCCTTTACCGAGTTTATGTGAAGTCTCTTTGAGACCGTTATCTTCAATCTTACGGTCGAAGATGTTATAGCGGTTCTGATTAATGATGAATGGAACGTGTCTCTCTTCGAGTATCTTGGAAGCCTTCTCCAAAGTCTTACCGTCGTAATTAGATAGGCCTACATAAAGAGCCTTGCCGCTTGTGACTGCCTGCTCTAATGCACCCATCGTCTCTTCAAGAGGCGTATCGGGATCCATCCTGTGATGATAGAAGATATCAACATAATCAAGTCCTATTCTCTTCAATGAACAGTCGAGACTTGCAAGAAGATACTTTCTGCTTCCGTTATCTCCGTAAGGCCCGGGCCACATGTAGTAGCCTGCTTTCGTGGAGATGATCATCTCGTCCCTGTAGGGAGAGAGATGCTCTTTCAATATCCTTCCGAAATTAATCTCAGCACTTCCTGCTTCGGGACCGTAGTTGTTTGCAAGATCGAAGTGGGTGATTCCGTTGTCAAAAGCGGTGAGACATATATTAACCATATTGGAATAGGAGCTGTTGTCCCCGAAGTTGTGCCACAGACCGAGTGATACGGCGGGAAGCTTTAAGCCGCTTTGACCGCATCTTCTGTAGACCATCTTCTCATATCTGTCTTCAGCCGCTATATACATATTACGGTCTCCTTACTTCTTAACGAGGTACTTACGCATATCGAGTGAACATGCAGCAAGGATGATGGCACCCTTGATGATGTACTGAAGGTTAGGATTGATACCTAACATGTTCAACGCAACGAAGATGATTCGAAGTACGAATACACCTAGAACTATACCACGGATCTTACCTGTACCGCCAACGAATGAAACGCCGCCGATAACGCATGCTGCGATGGCATCGCACTCGTTGTTAAGACCTGTAGCAGCTGTTACGGAACCGAGACGGGCTGCCTCTACGAATCCTGCAAATCCGTACATAGCACCAGCAAGTGTATGAACGAGCATTGTTGTGAGGAAAACGTTAACACCTGATACCTTAGCAGCTTCCATGTTGGATCCTACTGCGAACATGTTCTTGCCGAAGCGTGTCTTGTTCCAGATAAACCACATGATCGCGATGAGGATGATAGCGAATACTACATACCACGGGATTGAAACGTTCCATGCGGGGATCTTAAGGCAGGGACCTGATACTGCATCCTGGAACTCCTTGGCAACGTTGCTGATAGGTCCGCCGCCGTTTCCGTTGATCTGGAAGAACATCAAGATGATACCGTATGTGATGAGCTGTGTAGCGAGGGTTACGATAAACGGATGGAGGCTGAACTTAGCAACGAAGAATCCGTTTACAAGACCGATGAGAGCGCCGGAGCACATTACCATGAGCATAACAGCAAGTATCCAGCCGCCTGTCGTTGCGGGGAGGTTTTCAAAGATCAGCTTGCTCGCCAATCTATTCTGCAGAAAGGCGGCTGACATACCTGCTGCCAGACCGAATACACGGCCTGCTGAAAGGTCGGTACCTGTGAGTACGATACATCCACCGATACCCAAAGCCATGGGCAATGATACGGCAGCGAGCATGATGATGTTTACTATCGAACTCGGGCTTAAGAAGTTGCTGTTTACTACAGCTGTAAATACGATGAAGATACCCATAAGGATATAGAGTGCGTTGTTAAGCAATCCGTCCGTCCAGAATCTTCTTCTGTCAATTTTGTCGAGAGCCAGGTATTCCTGTTTCTTTCTGTTAATAGCGTCATTAATAGTCATGCTCATCCTCCTCAAACGTATTTTGCAGCCAGGGTCATGATCTCTTCCTGGGTAGTGTTCTTAGCATCAACTTCACCGGCAACTCTGCCGCCTGACATAACGATAATTCTGTCGCATATACCAAGAAGTTCCGGCATCTCCGATGAGACTACGAGTACAGTTTTTCCCTTCTTGGCGAGGTCGAGGATCAACTGGTAGATCTCGTATTTTGCACCTACGTCGATACCTCTTGTGGGGTCATCGAGAAGAAGAACCTCGGGGTTCGTAAGAAGCCATCTTCCTATGATTACCTTCTGCTGGTTGCCGCCGGACAGGGCACGTATCTTTGTCTCCTGTGAAGGCGTCTTTGTGTGCATGGAATCGATTGCCCACTGCGTGTCCTTCCTCATAGACTTTTCGCTAAGGCAGCCGAAATGCAGGTGCTTCTTCAGGCTCGAGATAACCGTGTTCTCGCGGATGTTCTCTATAGCGAAAATACCCGTTGCACGTCTCTCTTCTGTAAGGAGGGCGAAGCCGTTCTTGATGGACTCACGGGGGTTACGGTTCCTGCAGAGCTTGCCGTTAAGCCTGATGGTTCCCGTTTTTCGCGTGGAGTAGCCGAAGATGCTCTCGAGTGTCTCCGTACGTCCGCTGCCGTCGAGTCCTGCGAAGCCTAATACTTCGCCGCTGTGAGCTTTGAACGTGACATCTGTTAAGTGGTTGTACATGGCGGTGACGTTTTCTACTTCAAGCGAAACGTCGCCTACCTTGTTGTCCTTGGGAGGGAACTGGTTCGACAGCTCACGTCCTACCATGAGACGGATGATGTCTGCCATCTCGAGTTCGTCCGCAGGCTTTGTTGCTACGTGTGTACCATCTCTCATGATGGTGATGTAATCGGAGATGCGTTTGATCTCCGCCATCTTGTGCGATATGTAAATGATGCCGACGCCCTTATCGCGCAGCATGTTTATGATCTTAAATAAGTGTTCTACTTCTTCCTCTGTAAGGGAAGATGTAGGCTCATCGAACACGATGATCTTGGAATTATAAGAAACGGCTTTTGCTATCTCTACCATCTGCCTCTGTGATACAGGCATAGTGTTGATGATCCTCTTGGGATCTACGTTGATCTCGTACTCGTCGAAGATAGCTTTTGTATCACGGTACATCTTCTTCTCGTCGACCATGACACCGCCGATAGTGGGGTAGCGGCCGAGCCAGATGTTGTCCATGACGGAGCGCTTTCCTGCCTGGTTTAATTCCTGGTGAACCATGGCAACGCCGTTATCAAGCGCTTCTCTACTGTTCTTGAAATTAATCTCTTCGCCTTCGAGATAGATTTCTCCGCTGTCCTTGCCATATATTCCGAATAGGCATTTCATCAGCGTGGATTTACCGGCACCATTCTCGCCCATCAGAGCATGGACAGTTCCTGCCTTAAGTTCGAAGTTAACCTTATCGAGTGCCTTAACGCCGGGGAACGTTTTGGTGATATCCGTCATCCGAAGGAGGATATCCTCTGCCATATTGTTACCTCCTGTTGTTGATAGTTCATAGAAAAGGGCAGTCGCCCGAGGACGGCTGCCCTTAATAAAACCTTAGTTCAGATTAGCCTGTGTAAGGAGCGTAAGCGACGAAGATCTTGTTTGTGAATCCGTCAGCCATTGAATAGATGTCTGCAGAGCCTGCTACGGAAGCAGCCGCGTCAGCTACGGAACTGCCGTTAGCGATTGCCTCTACTGCAGCGCAGATAGCGGAAGCCATACCTTCAGCATCCTGCTTAACTGTACCTGTCATTGTGTCAGCTGCGATAGCATCCTGAGCAACCTGAGTTGCATCAACACCGAATACAGGGATCTTTGTGCAGCTGCCGTCACCAAGGTTGTAACCTGCAGCCTGCAAAGCAGAGATAGCACCGATAGCCATATCGTCGTTGTTAGCGATAACGAGCTCGATCATGTTGCCGTTAGCCTCAGAATACTCAGCGAGGTTTGTGCCCATGAACTCGTTACCTGCAGCGGATGACCATGCACCGTTAGGGTCGAGCTGATATCTGTCTGTGTTGTTGGGGTTGAAGTAAACGAGTTCGGGATAACCAGCTGCTGTAAGAACAGCGTTAGCATCCTCAACACCGTACTGTGTACGATAGATAGCCTCAACGTTGGAAGCGTCACCCATGAACATTGCATAGGAGATCTGGCCGTCGCCGTTAAGGTCAGTAGCTTCGAAGTTAGCTACGAGGAAGTCGCCGATCATCTGGCCCTGCATGTGTCCTGCCTCAGGAGCATCAGTACCGATGAATGCGATGTTGTCATTGGAGTTAAGGACTGTTCCTTCCTCACCGTCGCCTTCGATAGCACGGTTGAAGAAGATAACCGGAACGTCACCGGCTGCAGCGATGATCTGGTTAGCTGCATCAGCAGAACCGGATGTTACGAGGTTAACAACGAGAACGTTGAATCCGTTTGTAACAGCTGTCTGTACCTGCTCGAGCTGTGTGCCCTGGTTGTTGTTACTGTCGAAGTCCTGATACTCGATGCCTGCAGCTTCCAGATCGGCGTCCAAAGCAGAACGTACTGTTGAAAGATAAGCATCAGAGAATGTGTACCAGAATACAGCAACCTTTACGTCGCCGCCTGCAGCAGCACCGCCGCCTTCGTCGCCCTCACCGCCGATTGTGCAAGCGGAGAGACTTACGATCATGACCAATGAAAGGATCAATGCCATAATCTTTTTTCTCATAATAGAATCCTCCTTATGAAGTGTTTGGTTTTTCCCGGACGTAACCGTCCCCTTCGAGAAAATCCTAAACAGCGGAGAATCAAAATGACATGAGGATATCCACAAAAAAGGTTAAAAAATCACTAAAACCCACTACAAAATCAAGTAAAATTTTACCTGCTTTGTGCAGATTAACCAAAAGAGAAGAGCGCCTGTTGGCTCTCCTGACTAAACATATTCTTGCGGGTGATTATGGTTGTTGATGTGTCGATCCACACATCGTTATCGAAGTGCTCGCCCTGTAATACCTTCCATGCATACTCGACTCCGAGATAACCCATCGCATAGGGGTTCTGTGCGATCAGTGCGCTGACAACACCATGTCTCATAAACTCTACGCACTCGACATTGGTATCAAAGCCTACCACGCGGATGCTGTCTGACAGATTCATATTATCCACAGCTCTTGCAGTACCTACTGCAAGCATCTCGTTAAGGCCGACAAGCACATCTATCTCTGGATGATCGTTAAGAAGAAGCTGTACACCGATACCTGCGGCTTCGGGAGTGGCTTCGACGTTAACTTTGTATATGCCGGTGACTCGCGGGTCTGCTTCGAGGACTTCGCGAAGACCTTCTTCACGCTCCTGTCCGTTACGTGTACCGAGTGCGAAGTTAACTATACCGACACATATCTCATCATCATCTGTATCGAGTACGGCATTGCCTGTCATCCTTCCGGCCTGAACGTTGTCTGTTCCGATACGCACATCGACCTTGTCCGAATCAACGTCACTGTCGATGACGATTATCTTTACTCCTGCGTCTGCAGCTGCATCGATGGCGGCTGCGTTCTCGCTGTAGCTAATGGCTGAGAAGATGATCGCATCTGCTCCGTCACGCACTGCCTGATCGATCATGTTGTTCTGTCTGTCGTACTGCTCTTCGGTCTCAGGACCTGTGATATGAAGGTCGATGTTGTACTCAGTCTTAGCTGCGTTAGCTCCTGCGAATGCAGAATTCCAGAACTCGGACCCCTGGGACTTCGCGATGAACCATACGTTGTACTTTGATTCATTCTGCACGCCTAAGTAACTGCATGAAGAGAGCAGGATGGAGGCCGTTATCAAGAGAACACCGAGGATCTTCTTACTTCTCATATTCAGATGCCTCCTTTACCTTAGGCATGAGGATGATGACCTTGGTGCCTTCATCAAGTTCGCTGTGTATGGTTATGCCGTATTCGTTTCCGAAGTAGATCTTTAATCTGTCATTAACGTTCTTGATACCGATACCGGTCTTATCGCTTCTGTCCTTGTTCATGATCGTCTCGATCTGTTCATCGGTCATACCGTTACCGTTGTCTTCAACTGTCATGACGATGTTGTCATCCTGTGACTTCACGGTTATCGTGATCCTGCCACCGTCGACAAGTCCGTTTATACCGTGGTAGATCGCGTTCTCGATGATGGGCTGCAACGTTATCTTGTTGCAAAGATAATCAAGGCAGTCCTCCTCGACGTTAAACTCATAACTGAATTGATTCTTATATCTGTAAGACTGAATCTGAAGATAGCTCTCGGCGTGCTGTATCTCATTTCGAATAGGGATAAGCTCGTGTCCCTTGCTGATACTTATGCGGAACAAAGTCGCGAGTGCATTTACCATCTCTACAACTTCATCTTTCTTGCCTCTTTCAGTCATCCAAGAGATGGAGTCGAGTGTGTTGTAAAGGAAGTGCGGATTGATCTGTGCCTGCAGTGCGCGAAGCTCAGTCTTACGCAGATTCTGCTGCTCGTCCTTGATGGTGCCCATAAGGTCCTGAAGCTTCTTTACCATATGGCCGAAAGACTCCGACAGGATGCGTACTTCTCTTACGCCTCCTACGGGTTCATAAGTAAAGTCAGCGGTGTTCTGCTCGAACTGTTCCATCTCTTCCGCGAATGTTCTTATGGGGCGCGATACGACCTTGGACAGGATGAAGCTTATGACCGCCATAACTATTAGTATAAGAAGACCTACGAAGATTATGATCCTTCCCAATTCCCACAAGCTGTCCGTTATGAGCTCTTGCACAAAGCTTACACCGACTACTCGCCAGTGAGATCCGTTAAGTGTCTCGATGGAATAGATTACGTTCTCTTCTACATGAGTTCCGTCGTGCAGGGAAGCGATGAGCTCTATGTTCTCGCTCTTAAGATCTGAATAGATGAGCTGCTGCTGCGGGTGGTAAACGATATTGCCATCGGAGTCGAGGAGGAAACAGTAACCTCTCTGTCCGATACCGACGTCGTTGATATAAGAGGAGATGTTGGTACAGCTTATGTCGAGCGCTATCCAGCATTCGCCTTCTACGTTAAGGGGAGACGTCATCGTGATTACCCACGGATACTCCCCCTCGAAAAGCGATACAACATGAGGCGCTGATATGTAGCCGTCTGTATACATGTCCATTTTGGCGCTGTCGAACGACGTGTTCTCATCAAGGGGCACTCTGACATCGCCCAAGAGGCTGTAGCAGTTAACAAGATTACCGGAAGCATCGTAAGTGGACACCGCTACTACATCAGGTCGTATATTAAGGAATACATTGAAGAATTCCTCACGGTCTATGGAAGGATCTTCGAGGGAAGCACAGAGAGTCTCCATATCTATATCGATGCTGTCGAGGTATTCGTTTACTGTATTGCTTACCTGGGATATGGTTCTCTGGCTGTTGGTGGATGCGTTGCTTATAAGTGAGTTTTTATAAGAACGCATAAACAGAACTGACACGCTTACCAGTACAAGAATAACTGTACTGATAAGGGCAAGAAGGAGTACGGTGTTCATTCGTAAACCTTTGGATTTCAAGTTCAATTCTCCTCGCCTTTACGCATCTTAGCAGGGGAGACCCCGAAGTATTTCTTAAAGCAGAAACTGAAGTAATGCTGATCCGAATAGCCGCATCGCTCGGCGACCTCAGCGATCTTCATACCTCCTGAATTGATGAGTGCCTTGGCGACTTCCATTCTTCTTTGTATCAGAAGGTTGATGAAAGTGTCGCCTGCATATTTCTTCATGTTCGCACTTAAGTAATTGGGACTAACATGAAGTTCCTCGCTTACAAGATTAAGTGAGAGACTCTCATCCATATATCTTGTCTTAATAATCTGAAGTGTTCTGTCGACGAGGACGCGCATGCCTTTCTGCTTGCGGTTAACGATCATCTCGTTGCCTGCAAGGCAAAGCTCTTTAACGCGCCTTCTGAAAGTCTCGGAATCAAGCTTCTCCTTCAAAGGATCCGTAAGACTTGTGCGGCGAAGAAGCATCGCGAGATCTTCTTTGCCTATTGCAGCCTGGAGTACATTCTGGGCAATAACCAGAGTCTCCATTATGCTAAGCTCACTTGTGCCGGGTCCCATTACCTTATCAAGATAACTCTCAAGTTCACCGGAAGATCCTGTAAACAGGAGTCGGTCAAGTTCGGTGGCCGCCTGCACAGGAGTTACTGCTTCAGTTGATTCGACAGAAACCTGACTGATGTTGCTGACGCCGTGACCGTCTGCCAAGCGGGTTGCATCAACGGCTTCCTTACATGCAGGAATGGTGCCTGCGAATTCACTGAATATTCGGCTTACTCCGACAGTGCATTCACAGTTGAAGATTCTTTTACATACACAGTAAAGCTCGTCGAGTACAGTTCCGAATTTATCGAAGCCTTCCTCGGAGATAACGAGGCTTAAGATCCTTCCGCCTGAGATTATGCTGAAGCTTGTGTAGTGCTCGCGAAGAACCGTATCTACAGTCTGATCTGCCTTGGGAGGAAACGACTCCGCGCTAATGGCAAGCACGGCAAGAAGGAACGGTTCTTTGAAGCTGATACCCGTGTCGTTAAGACGCTTGATGATCTCCTTTTCGCCGGGGTAGTCTGCGTTCTGATCCAGAAGAAGTGAAGCCACGGCGAGGTGTCTGCTTGCAGGTCCCTCGGAGGGGAGCAAAGAATTGAATCTTGTCTCCATCCTTGCGTGGATCTCCTGAAGCTTCGCGGTAAGATCCGCCATCTTTATGGGTTTAAGAAGATATGCGATAACCTGACTCTCGATGGCGCTTCTTGCGTACTCGAAGTCATCGTATCCTGACAGAAATGCAATCTGAATAAGGGGCTGAAGCTCGCGCACCTGACGTGCAAGCTCGGTGCCTTTTATGAACGGCATCTGTATGTCCGTAAGGAGAAGATCAGGCTCTAACTGTTCTACGAGCTGGAGTGCATCAAGGCCGTTATTTGCTTTTCCTACAAGGCGGAAACCGATGCTCTCCCAATCGATAAGAGTGCATACGTCATCGAGAAGTTCTTCTTCGTCGTCAGCAACAACAATGGTAAAGATCTGATCGGCCATATGCATCTCCTGCTTTTTTCTTGATTCTACAAACGTCAGAAATAATTGTAAAGCACAGCCACTATGTTATATTGAGTAGAGTAAGGAGATATAAGCATGGAATTGGCAAAGCTCATCTTAGCTTCACGTAAATACCTTTATGAGTTCGATTACGATCACTACCCGGAGAACTTTGAAGTGTTCGAGAGGGTGGTAGGTCCGTTCTTCGATGAGGCAGAGTCGCAGAGCGCTAAGGAAGTTTCTGATGCCATCGACAGTGAAGTTCTTGCTCTGCCCAAGCGTGAGCAGAAGAAGGCTTCCGAAGAAGCGAAAAGAGTACTTGCACTGTTCTTCACACCCGCAGCTTTAAAGCGTGGCGGCAGTGCAGAGGGATTTGCTAAAGACCTTTGCAGTACGTGGAATGAGAGCCACCGTAAGAACACTTACAGCGTCGGCAATTACGACACGATCCTCAGCGGATTTGATTCGAATATATTAGGAATAACTTTGAGAAAATCTGACAGACGGTGATGCACGATATGGAAGAGCTGCTGCAAAGAATCCAGAAGATAAGTAAACTCATTCAGGTGGCAATGAATATCTGTTGGGTGATATTCGGTTTCCTGATTTTGCTGGGATTCGTTGTGGCGATAGTTCCGTTTGTTACTAATATTGATTTTATTACTTTCCACTCGGAAATCGTAAGCAGTGCGAATCTTCTTCCTATAGATATCATTGACTATATCTTCGGCGATACGCATCTGAAGCTTCAGATAGTTCTTTCAGGATTGTTCATCTCGATGATGGGCGGGGTGTTTGTTTACGGCATTCTTGACCTTAAGAAGATCTTCAAGAAGATTAGTTCATCCCGTACGCCTTTCACCAGAGAGACTGCTAATGATTTTAAGAAGCTCTCCCTAATTACTCTCCTGATCTGTTTTTTCAGTACTCTTCTGGGCGTAGCTATATTCCTGGCGATAAGACTTCTCGCGTATGTATTTGAGTACGGGGCATATCTGCAGGGAAAGGCTGATGAGACTAATCGCATTCAGGAAGAGATGATCATGTCCTTCGCTGAAATCACTGAAAACAAATCGGAACAGACAGGTAAGCACGTTCGCCGTGTTGCTGAATACTCAAGGATCATGGCAGAGCAGATGGGTCTTGGAGAAGACAAAGCCAAGATCATCCGCCTTGCATCTACCATGCACGATATCGGTAAACTCCTGATCCCTGCTGAGATCCTTGAGAAACCGGCAAGACTTACGGACGAAGAATTCGCCATCATCAAGAAGCACCCGGGCTACGGAGGAGATCTTCTTAAGAATGTTGAAGGTGAAGTTATGGGCCTTGCGAAGACTGTGGCTCTTGAACATCACGAGCGTCCTGACGGCAGAGGATATCCCGAGGGGCTGAAGCTTGATGAATTAAGCCTTGAAGGCCAGATAGTAGCCGTTGCAGATGTCTACGATGCTCTTACAAGTAAGCGCAGCTATAAGCAGGCGTGGGATGAGAAGGATGCATATAACGAGATCCTGAAGGGAAGAGGCACGCAGTTCAATGCGGCGGTTGTGGATGCTTTCGAGAAGTCGTATGCAGAAATTAATGGGGTAAGACAGCAGCTTCAGGAATAAACATTGACAACAATCAGTTGGGCAAGTAATATAAATGACGAAATGTCATTTTTATTACGAGGTTTGTTATGCCCAAAGTAACTGAAGAGTATATCGCCAAGAAAAAGAAGGAAATCATCGATGCGGCTTATCAGGTCTGCCTTGAGAAGCCTATAACAGATATTGTTCTTCAGGACATAACCGATAAGACCGGTTTCTCCCACGGCGTGATCTACAAGTACTACAAAGATATTGATGAGGTTATTCACGATCTGGTCGCGAGTATCAACTCTAATTTCTCTTATGTTGATAAGTGGGAGAAGATCTGTAAGGAAAGCAAAGACTGGCAGACTGTGGTGCGTAAGACCTGTCAGATGGGAAGCGGACTTCTCTTGAAGATGGATATCGGGACTTTGAAGATCAGTGCGTATGCAGATGTTCTTGCCATGAGCGATCCCGACAGAATCGTCAGTCTCGAAGCTTCTTTGAAGGATGAAGAGAAGAGCCCTTTTATCGCACTTCTAAGATCCATAAAAGAATATCTCGATGAATTGATCGGTAATGGTGTAATCCATCCGTCCGTTACATCGGATGAGATTCTCCAATATTTGTATGCTTCGGTGCGTGGGATACAGCAGGTGTATCTGATCAATGAATGCACCGGCGGAAGAGTTTTTAACAAGTCTTACGATGCAGGCAAGATGTTCGATATGTTAAGTGATTCATTAATTGGAATTATAGGGGGATAAGATATGGAAGAACTTCACAATAACGGAGATTATGTTGTTATAGACGGGCACAGAATGCACGTCTATAGAACAGGTAATGAGAACGGTCCTAAGCTGGTGTTTATGTCTGGTTCAAGTACGGTTGCACCTGCTTATGATTTTAAGATTCTGTATGAGAAACTTCAGGATGATTACCGGATAATAGTCATCGAGAAGTTTGGTTACGGATACTCAGATCTTTATGTCGGATCGGCTGACATAAATACTCTCGTCGGATACCAAAGAAAGGCGTTGGAGCAGCTCGGAGAGAAAGGCCCGTTTGTCTTGCTTCCCCATTCGATGGCAGGGATAGAGGCTATCAGATGGAAACAGATGTATCCGGAAGAAGTAAGTGCTCTGATAGGACTTGATATGACATCTCCCATCTCGTATGCCGAATGGACCGACGCAGATGTGGAAAGCAAGGTTAAGACCATGCGCGCCCTGAAGAAGCTTAAGCTCTATTGGCTGTCGCCGCTTCCACGTTGTGCGTCTTTTGCCGACAGCGACAAACAGCAGTTAAAACTTCTTCGTAAGAGAAATGCATTTAACGAGTGTTACTTTAAAGAAGCGGAATGTGTAAAACAAAATGCTTCTTATGTCGGAGAACACGGAACGATCGATTGCCCGGCGTTATTGTTCTGTTCGAACGGTAAGCAGACATTCAAAAATTGGATTCAGAATCAGAAGACATTCGCGGAAGAGATTAACGCTGAACTTATCTGCTATGACTGCGGTCATTATCTTCATTACTACAAGAGTGATGAAATGAATGAGCAGATAAGGCGCTTTATAGCAGGTTCGCTTGCACAAGGATGATATAATAGGACGAAAACGTTCTAAGGAGGTATAAGTATGAGACGCTGCAGCGTTAAGGCTCCATGCAGAGCTTGAGGAGACTGCATGGAGGAACGGAAAACTAATCCGTGATCCTCAAGCTTTGCTCTTAAATAAATTCTTAATTTAAAGGAGCAAAGAGATGAACAAAAAAGAATCATTAAGAGATTTCTATGTGCTCTGGAGTACCCAGAGTCTGTCCCAGCTTGGAAGTGCCATAACAGCTTTTGCACTTACGCTGTGGCTTTACGATAAGACCGGTTCGGCGCTTAATACAGCAGCGCTTCGGATCTGTACTTATGCACCGTATGTTCTGATGAGCATATTTGCCGGTGCTGTTTCTGATAAGTTTGATAAGAAAAAGACTATGCTGATCTGCGATCTTCTCGCCGCTGTCAGTACTGTTTGTGTATTCGTGCTTTATAAAGCGGACATACTTAACATATGGCACCTGTATATTGTTAATGCAATTTCAGGCTTGATGAATACATTCCAGCAGCCCGCATCTGAAGTCGCGAACACTTTGATCATTCCGTCGAAGTTCTATCAGAAGACAGGTGTTCTTCAGTCTTTGTCGAGGTCGCTTATAACTATCGGCAACCCCGTTATTGCAGCTGCCATATACGGCTTGGCAGGACTTGATGCAGCGATAGCAGTTGATCTTGTTACGTTTGCAATAGCCTTTATAACCCTCGCGTTCTTCATAAGGATCCCCAAGATAGAGACGGGAAAAGAAGCGAAAGAAAGCACACTCAAACTTGCCAAGGATGGACTTAAGTATCTTCGCGGGGAACCCATGATACTTTATGTGATTCTGTTCATGGCCGGTGTTAACTTTATCGCATCTGCTTTCGATGCGGTGCTTCCTGCATTCATCTTGCCGAACCCCAGAGGCGGAGATTACGTCCTCGGTATAGTGACGTCGTGTTCGGGTGTTGCAATGGTAGTGGGAAGCTTGCTGTTTTCTGTTATGCCTAAGCCTAAGAACAGAGTCAGAGCCATCTACCTTTCCATGCTGTTCTCACTTGGTACAGAGAACTTCATTCTCGCATTCTCGAGAAGCCCCGTTCTGTGGTGTGTGGGTCAGATGCTCGGATGGATCCTTGTGCCTGTTATGAGCGCGAACCAAAATGTCATCATGCGTAACACGATTCCTGTGGAGCTTCAGGGAAGAGTGTATGCCTGCCGCAATACACTGCAGTTCTTTACGATACCCATAGGACTGTTCCTCGGAGGTGTCATGGTAGACAACGTGTGTGAGCCTTTTATGCAGCACGGAGGAGATGTGCTTACTATGCTTTTCGGAAGCGGGAAAGGGTCAGGTGCAGCACTCATGCTGTTTATCTTGGGTGTCGCCGGAACTTCAATGTGCTTAGGATTCTGGCACAAGCTTAAGAAGTACACTTTCTCGGAATAATGGTTTACTAATGTATAATCGAATAAGAGCGTGCAACTTGTACATCTGAATGTGCTACTTGTGCATAATTGGCTACATGGGAGTTTTTGGTTTGTTAAGGTGATGCCATCAAAAGCAAAGAGGTGTTACAGACATGACAAGAACGAAGAGAACATTAACAGCTGAACAGAAGAAGCTTGATGCCAATCTGTGGATAATAGCACTTATAACCATGGCGGTTTACTGCTTGTATGCAGTAATCGGCAGCAGGTGCATGGAGTTTTGCAAGGACAGCAGCATTTCCGTTTGGCCGAGATTATTTGAAGCGGCCGCTTGGGAATTTGGAATTGCAGGACTTGGAATTACCGTTGTATGCATCATCCGTAAGCTGTCATTCTTAAGCTTCGGATTAAAGAAAGAAAACGCACTTAAGGCAGTTCTCGGAACAGTAGCTTGTTTTGTTCCTTACATCGCTTATATTGTTCTCTCAGGACAGTTCGAAGGATATGAGCCCTTAAGTATCATGGTAACTCCCGACCTTTATAAGGCAGGTATCCTTACTACAATCATCGGTACTTTGATCGTAGCGATCGTATGGGGCTTCTTCGAAGGATTTAACTATGCGGTAATCGCAGAGTTCGTCTCAAGAAGATATCCCGTAAAGAGCAAGTTCTTCGACTGGGGCGCTCTCGTTTGCACCATCATGGGCATCCTCTTCCATCCCATTCACTTCGATACATTGGGCTTGATCGACTTCGTAACAACATTCATTGCACTCTACGGTATGATGATGGTTCGTAAGTGCACAAAGAATTCATGGGGCGGCGTATTTGCTTTCCTGTTTATCTGGAACGCGCTTTGATCAATGCTCAGTCAACAGACCGCCGTATACGATCGCTTCGTATTCGGCGTATTTTTTTGCCTTCAATAGCTTCTTGATGTCGCGGCTGTTGTCGCCAAAGAGGGTTTGCCAATAAGTCCACAGCTCTCTCATCTTGTAGAGGACGTTGATATCAGGTGACATTATCTTCTGATACTCGTGGTAGACGGTGTCGTGCAGCTTCTTAAGCTTCGTGAAGTCGGTTTCTGATGTGTTGCCCTTAAGCTTGTCTGCAAGTGACGGATCTGATATCAGGCCTCTGCCAAGCATTACGGGATCAAGGCTTCTGTCAAACTGAGAAACCAGTTCATCGTAGTCTTGGGCTGTATAGACATTTCCGTTATACACCAGAGGACACTTGCAGTGTTGAAGAGCATACGCGAAATACTCCTTACGCGGCACTCCCTTATAGAAGTCGGCTCTTATCCTGGGGTGTATGATCAGTTCGCTAATTGGAACCGAATTGAAGATATCAACAAGATCGTAAAACTCATCCGGATCATAGTAGCCGAGTCGTGTTTTGATAGATATCTTAAGATCTTCGGACTCAGCATATGAGTAGATGTCATCGAGGAATCTTTGAAGAGCCAGTGTCTCCGGAAGGAAGCCCGCACCTTTGCCCTTGGCACAGACGGTGCCCGAAGGACAGCCGAGATTTAAGTTCACTTCCTTGTAGCCCATTGCCTGAAGCTCTTTTGAAGCTTCGATAAAGAACTCCGACTTGCACGTAAGTATCTGAGGAACCAGATTGATTCCCTTATTATTCTCAGAAGTTATATCTTTCTTCTCACGGGGAGTTATCGGGCATTTCTCCGCAGGCGAGATAAACGGTGCGAAATACTTGTCGACGCTGCCGTAGATTTCTTCATAAGCATTGCGGAATATGTAGCCTGTAATTCCTTCAAGCGGAGCAAAATAAATCTTCATGCATATATTCTATCGTAATTTATGGCAGTTTATCTGATATGATAGGTTAACTATCTATAAAGGAAGGCCATTTATGAAAGGCATAAAAGATTTAATGCTCGACGACAGTCCTAAGAATGTCCAGAAGCTTGAGAAACTTCTTGCTAAGGCTCCGGGATCTGAGAATTATTTTGAAGCAGCAAAGGCAGAGGCAGTTAGAGATACTGCAGAAGAATTTACAAAGTTCAGAACGATGGTGACAGATTCATATCTGTGCTTCTCTCGTATCGGAATTGGAGGAGCTTTGATCATCATTCCCATCTCACAGATTACGAATATTTATAGGACTAATGTCGTAAGAAATACCTACGATTTTGATAACGTTACCCTCGCAGTAGAGACGAATGAAGGCGTTAGATATTTGTCTGTGTATCCCCGCACCAGTGCTAAGTCACTAGATGTCTTTAATGAGGTTATCGATGCAGTTAAGTCCAGAATGGCATTGAATGGGGGTACACAATTATGATGGTAGTATACGGAACCAAGAAGAAACTTAAGACTGTAAAGAAGTTAGGCAGAATGAGATGCACGAACTGCGGTCATGATGTCGAAGCTTCACTTACAAAGGAAGCAGGCTATTTCCATATCTGCTTCATTCCCGTATTTCCCCACTTAGGCTACAAGATCATCTTGTGCCCTAACTGCGGCATCATGAAGAAGCTTACGAACGAAGAGTTCAAGGAACTGAAGGACAACTGATCAGACTTTACGTATTTTGTCGTCAATAAGTCTCAGAAGGAAAGCGAGTACAGACGAGATCAGAAGGACGACGAACACATACAGCAGACAGTTCTTGATGTGCAGGTTGGAGATTATGTGATCTGCCATGACCGTGCGTCCGAACAGCTCGGAGAAGATGCCGTGCACCAGATACAACTCAAGCGTCATCTTCCCGTAGAACTTGAGCACGGGGTTGCCGATGCGCACCTTCATGTTAAGAAGGATCATGAACAGTACGAAGCTTATGCCGCTTATAATCTGACTCGCATTGATTATGAAAGCCGCGAGGCTATCTGACATCTCCCATCCCTGATTCTCCATGAGCGGCCAAGTGTAATTGCCGAAGATAAAGCCTGGTATAGTGATGACAATTGATAAAACAAGATAAGGAATGCAGAATCTCTTAAGATGAGAAATGACGGCTTCCTCGTGCTTGGCAAATAATATGCCCAGCACAAACAGATATGACGTATTGGACCACCAGTTTCCAAGCCCGAACATAAGACATAACGCAAGCCACAGAGTGAGCCCTACTGCGCTCAACATTACCCTGTGGCTTTGTTCATGCAAGAATCTGAGCCCCAGCCAGAAGAACAGGTACATAAATAGGATGCAGAATATGTACCAGGAATGAGGGGACCAATATAAAGGGGCTATGCCGTCAACGTTATACACCTTCATAAGGATTATGAATCCGATAAGTGTAATAAAGTAAGCGCATAGTATGGGTGCATATCTTTTACGCCAGAAGTGCGCAAGCGGATCTTTGCGGGTGACGGAGCTTTTCCACATGCCATATCCGGAGCAGAAAAGGAAGAATGCTACCAGAGGGAAACCGGTCCCGACATAATATTTAAGGTCGGGATCTATGAAGTGGGCGGGCAGCCACCAGGCAGAAGTCTTCTCGGCACAGTGGTGTATTACGACACCCACTGCGCAGAAACCCAGTACAGCCTTTGTCTGATCGTAAGACAAAGCGTCGGGGTTCCATTGTCCGCGCTTCATGACCTTTGCTCCTGCAAAGAGCATAAGAAGCCAAAGTACGAGTATAATCTGGTTCGAGAACAGCATCATTTTATATGTAAAATTCCTCTGATAATCATAAGCCAATTATAAACTAAGGGGCAAAAAGTGCAGTCGTTAAATATGGTTTTTTCTTTCTTAACACAAAAGTCACCACTTCCAACAGGGGGCAACCTATAATATAATAAATAGCGGTCTGCACAGGACCATTCGCAGTTAATAATATATTCGGGGGAATGTAAATGACACTTGAAACGTTATATCAGGGTGTTAACCTTGAGGACTACTACATCGGCAAAGTAACACAGGTTTACAGAAGCTGCTCTATCGCACAGATCGATAATCTTTCATTACTTACAGACAGAAGCAAACTTAATGCTTCTTTCCTTCCCAACACGATCAATAACTTCGTAGTTGTTGATTCAACAGTTGGTCTTTTCTTAGGAGAGATCTTCGAGAATAAGGCTTCCAGAAAGAACGTCTTCGAGATGTCTTCCACAGCTGATGAGAAGCCTAATGATTACCATGAGATCAGTATTGATACGATCGCTCTCATGACTCCCGAATCAGATAAGTTCGAGCTTGCCGGCTTCAAGACACTCGGTATCACAGATAAGGTTTATCTTGCAACTGACGACGTTTACGAGTTGTTCCTTCATTCTCTTGAGTTCTCTCATGATGATGAAGAGCCGCTTCCCCCGTTCGCTACATTCCTTAACAGATCACAGGCTCAGGTTAGCGTAAAGCCCAGTACTCTGTTTAACCGTCACCTCGTATGTATCGGTGCTACTAACAGTGGTAAGTCCACAACGGCTCTTGCCATTCTCGATAAGGTTATCTCCTCTAAGCGCAAGGCTCTCATCATTGACCCTACAGGTGAGTACAGAGATGCTTTCTCATCCGATGAGATCACAAAGCTTACACTTGGTGTAGATACTACAATCTCTCCTAGTAAGATTACGATGGAGCAGTGGGAGAAGTTGTTCGAGACTGAGAACAGCAGCCAGGGTGCCGTTCTTTCCGAGGCCATCACTTCTCTTCGTTATATGAAGAAGATCGGCGAGGATTCCTACTATCCCAAGGTCGGTGAGAACATCGATGAGGTTCAGGAGAATCTCGCTTCCGTAAGCAACGGCGATACAGACTTTAACATCGAGCTCCTTCCTGAGCAGATCCAGGCTGAGTCCGTATGCGAGCCTGACAGAGGCACAGACTATAACTTCAGATATTGCTACGATGCTTTGAAGGCAAACTCCAATGCTTCACTCGTTCAGAAGATTCAGTATCAGATGACGAACACAAGCTTCCTTACGTTCTTCTCGAACGATCCGAGCATGTACAATCTCCTCGACGTTATCGAAGAGTTCGTACATCTTCCGGAGGCAAGCCTTTATATCGATACATCCACACTCGGTGCTTCAGAGGGTATCGGTGGAATGGTTATCGACCTTGTAAGTAACTTCGTAATCTCCAGAGAGAATATCTGCCCGTTCGTATTCTTCATCGACGAGGTTCACAGATATGCTAAGTCCAGATATTCCGATAAGGAATTCCACGGCGGTCTTACACTCCTCGCAAGAGAGGGTCGTAAGAAGGGTATCTTCCTGTATCTGACAACCCAGAACCCTAAGGACGT
>JAFZPX010000012.1 GCA_017552455.1 Clostridiales bacterium | reverse complement strand
GTGTTACGGCATCACTGCAAGGAAGTGATATCAGACAATATAATTCTGCGCCTGGCGGTCGAACATCTCACGGTATCGGCCGTTAAGCGCCATCAGCTCGTCGTGCGTACCCTGCTCTTTTATCGTGCCCTGCTCGAAAAGGTAGATCCTGTCAGCCATCCTGGTCGTGGAAAGCCTGTGCGAGATGAAGATGATCGTGTCATTCTTGGCATTCTCGATGAGGTTCTTGTTAAGTTTGTATTCCGATACGGGATCGAGTGCAGACGAAGGCTCGTCAAGGATCGATATCGTCCTGTCGCCGGAACCCGCGAAGATTCTCGAGATCGCGACCTTCTGGCTCTCACCGCCGGACAGGTTCGTTCCTTCCTCGCTGAACTCTTTCGTCAGCTGCGTGTTGATGCCGTCGGGAAGCTTCTTCAGTTTCTTTCCGAAGTCCGCCTTCTCGAGCGCCTTAACTACGGTGTCTGCATCTTCTTCCGATACTTTACGCATAAGGACATTCTCGGCAAGAGATGCGGCATAGATGTTGTAGTCCTGGAAGACCGCACCGATCTTCTTCCTGTACTCATCTGTCGCGTACTCACGGATGTCGTGACCACCGTACTTTATGCTTCCCGATGTGATGTCGTACAGCCTCATCAAAAGCTTAACGAAGGTAGTCTTACCCGCACCGTTCTCACCAACGATAGCGATCTTCTCGCCGGGCTTGATCTCAAGATTAATGTTGCATAAAGTATCCTTCTCGGAGTGCGGATATCTGAAGCTTACGTTCTCGAGCTTAAGTTCTGCCGCGCCTTCTTCAGGCGTCAGTCCGTCAGCCTTCTCGATGAACGGCTTATAATCGAGCATCTGTCTGAACTTTTCCGCATACTGACCGATCTGCTGGAAGTCGACGAGGCAGAAGTTGATCTCATTAAGATTGCTTCTTATGTAGTTCGATGCGTTATTACCGGAAGCGACGTCGCCCAATGCGATCTTACGAAGCACAAGCGCGAGGTAGCCGAGGTAAGCAGGTATCGCGAAGAACGAGAATACCGTGAATACAGAGATCCAGTTTATAAGTGAGATCCATGTAAGCTTAGGTCCGTACTTCCTGCCCGCCGCTGTCGCCTCATCAAGCGCGTCATCGAACTGCTGTTTCAGCGGGACCTTAACGTCCGTGAGCTTGCACTCCTTGGCATACTCGGGCTGGTAGAAGACGCGCTGCGAATAGTTCGCCTTACGTATCGCAGTCTTATTCGCGACATCCCAGCTGTACTGCAGCTGCTCGATCTTGAAGCGAGTCAGAAGGTTTACCGTGAAGCCTGCGATCGGGAATACCGCGAGAAGCGGATCGATCGTAAAGATCATGGCAGAAGCGATACCCAATGCGACAATGCCTCCGATGGTCTTACTTACGACCATGACCGTCTGCTCTATCGCCGTATCCGCGTTGCCGGCGACTATGACATATGTGTTGTAGTATTCGGGATCATCGTAGAAGATAAGATCCATCTTACTGTTGTTCTCGATAAGGTCTCTTTGTATCGTACCGGAAAGCTTAATAAGTTTCGCCTTCGACCACTCGTCGATCAGCTGATTGATCCACTCAAGGCACACAACAAGCACGAGAGAGATAAGAAGGAGAACGATCATTGACGAGAACTCCGCCTTGCCAGTCAGCCCGTTGATGATCATCTTAAGGATGAAAGTATCGTTGATAGCTTTACCAGCCTTGGACAGGATAAAGAGCACCATGATGCGCGTGATAAGGGGCTTATCGTAGTGCGAAGCATACTTGATCATGAAGAACGCATTCTGAATAATGCGCTTGATGGAGATGTCGTTTTCTTTCTTAGCCATAGAAAGCAGCAGCTCCTTTCATGATCTCTTCGGGCAGGCTGTCCTGATAGTTCTCGGCCTGCAGCATAAACATCTCGTGATAGTAACCGTTAAGCGCCATCATCTGCTCATGCGTTCCCTGCTCCACGATCTTACCGTCCTTCACAAGGTAGATCTCATCAGCCATTCTCGCGGACGACAGTCTGTGCGAGATGAAGATGACGCCCTTGCCCTCGGACAGCTTCATCATGTTGCGGTACATGTTGTACTCGGCAAGCGGATCGAGAGCTGACGAAGGCTCATCGAGGATTACCATGTCAGGCTGCGCTGCGAAAACTCTCGCGATGGCGATCTTCTGCGCCTGTCCGCCGGAAGGAACAAAACCCTCCTCGTCGAACTCGCGGCTTATTACTGTATCGAGTCCCTTGGTAAGGCCTCTGTGCCCGCAGTCGAACTGTGCGTCCTCGAGTGCTTTTCGTACTTTCGCGTAGTCTTCCTCGCCCTCGGGTCTTCGCATGAGAACGTTCTCAGAAAGTGTCATCGCGAACACCTGAAGGTCCTGGAAGACCGTGCCGAATCTGTCGCGGTACACATCGAGGTCGATCTCGTTGATGTCGATGCCGTTTACAAGGATCTGACCCTCCGTCACGGGGTAGAGCCCCATGAGAAGCTTGATGAGCGTCGTCTTACCGGCACCGTTGTAGCCTACGATGGCTATCTTCTCGCCCTTACTCCACTTGAAGCTGACGCCGTTAATGGTAGGCGTATTCGCACCGGGGTATGTGAAAGTCACGTTCTTAAGCTCAACCGATTCGATCTCGTTAAGTACGATCTTTTCTTCCTTCGGCTTTCTGTCCTGCTCAAGGAACTCTTCCAGGTTCTCGAACAGCTTCGACTCGTTAAAGATATAGATTCTGTTCTCTACTGCCGCTTTAAGCTGGTATGTGGAGAACGACATCGCGGTGATCATGGCAACATAACTTGAGACGTCAGCGACGTTGCCGTACTTAACGCGGAACACTACATAGAAGTATGCGACTATGCCTGCGAAGATCGAATAACTTCCCTTCATGATGAACGAATAGAAGGCGGTCTTCATCCTGTAGCCGAGTGAGACCTGCTCCATCTTGTTAACGGCATCTTCCTGCTTCTGAAGCATCAGATCGTTAACATCGTAGAGTCTGACCTCAGCAGCGTATTTCTTCTCGTAGTAAACTCGCTTAACATATTCTGCAGTACGCTTGTCACGCGTGATCGCCTTCTCACGCTCGAAGTTGGTCTTGGCATTCTTCTTGCCGAAGTAGAGGCTCACGATCATAGGAACAATCAGGAACACGAGGAACGCGGGATCGACCGTGACGGCGATAAATACAGACATGATCGTGGAGATAACATTACCGATATACACGCCCGTCTTGATCGCGATGTTCATCGCCTGATCAACGCAGTTATCAAGAGCTCTCGCGTACTTGTCGTAGAACTCGGGAGACTCGTAGTCTTTAAGTTCGAGTGTGTCGGACAGATCGATTACTCTGTGGAAGATATGCCTGTAGACCTCGGGAGTCTTGATCTTCCTGTAAGTCTCATACCAGCCGCAGATGAAGTGGATGCATATGTGACCTGAACATGCGATCACAAGGAACCAAAACAGGCGGCTGTACTCGATATTATTCTCGATGCAGTTGAAGATGTACTTTGTCAGGTAAACGAAGAAGAAAACATAGAATACCTGCTCGATCGAATTCTTGAACAAAGTAAATACGAGAAGCAGTTTATCTGCTTCCCATATCTGTTTCATAGCATAAAAAAGATGTCTTAACGAACTGTCTTTCTTCTTCGAACTCATGCAGGTATTCTATCATTATCCGAGAAGTAATGGCTATTAACTCTGCGATTCTATAAACCCTGTAAGAGCTTTTTCTACAACCGAATTTAGCGAAATCTGATGGGTATAAGCATATATTGCAGCTGACTTATGAAGTTCCGGGGTTATCCTGATATTGAAGGTGCCTTTATATGAACGTTCCGGGTCTGTTCCTCTTTCAGCACATAGATCCAGATAATCATCTACAGCCTCATGGAAATCTTTAATAAGGCTCTTAGCACTATTACCCTCATAAGATATCAAAGATCTTATTCCCTGTACTTTGCCATAGAAGACCATATCCTCATCTGAGAACTCAATACTGCCTATATAGCCCTTGTATTCCAAATAGTTACTCATCCCAATAGCCCTCCTGTTCAATCAACTCATGCAAATGTTTTACAACATATGCCTTGAGATATTTCTGCGGGTGAGGCTTATGAAGCAATATATCGCAGTGTGAATCTTTAATAAATCTGATACGGGAACCACTTGTCTTCCCAGAATTGTCCAGCACGTATCCGTAGTGCTCTAGCAGTGTCACAATCTCTGCGAAAGTAATATCCTTGCTGAAGTTAATCAATTTCTCTTCAACACGTTTCCACCTTGCCATAACCTCATATCTCCATAATAGAACGCCATCGGATGTTTTGCAACTATATTTAGTACCACTCTCCTTCTAGCTTATTTCTTCGCTCAATCCACTTTTCGTATTCTGCGTTTCTCTGCCTACACAGATTCTGAAAGTCATAATAGTCCTCGCCTACAATTAGGGGATCCCCATCAAGCCAGTACCCTCGTTCTTCAAAGA
The DNA here is from genome assembly GCA_017552455.1 of Clostridiales bacterium. Classification (GTDB taxonomy): domain Bacteria; phylum Bacillota; class Clostridia; order Saccharofermentanales; family Saccharofermentanaceae; genus Saccharofermentans. The sequence continues at coordinate 23,929 of JAFZPX010000012.1, read as the reverse complement.
AATACTTCTTCATATGCCTATACCATATTTCCGGTTCGCAAAACTTTCCGGCTGTAGAAGCAAGCATATTATTCTCATCAAAGAACCAAGAGTTAGGAAAAATCTCATCTTCACTGTAACCATGAGGACAAGTAGATTTATTGAACTTAATAAACTCCCTTATCATATTCTCGTCCGGTTCAGGGTTTACCCATAATTTGCCTGCTGCGGCTATCCAGGTGCCCATGTTAAATCCTCCTTATATTCCATTGGTATGATAATATTACAACATACCATTGGTATTTTTCAAGAGTATTGTTATAATCACTTCATCAGCTGTTGGAGGCGAAAACCACTATGCAAAGCAACATCAAAACAGAACGATTAGCAGAATGCAGAAACAAACTACAGCTTACTCAAGCACAAGCAGCAGAATTAATCGGCGTCACACAACCCGCTTATCAACGCTACGAAGCCGGAACCAGAAAGCCTTCCATCCAAGTTGTAAAAGAAATGGCTAAGGCCTTCAACGTATCTGTCGACTACCTTACCGGCAACAGCAAGAGCAAATCACCGGATTTCATTACGGTAGATAAAAACTCATCTCCCCTGCTCTTTTCTGTTGTTGACCGATGCAAAGAATATGATGAAGAGCACTTGAGAAATCTCCTATCATTATTAGAAAATCAAGGCTTGGATTAACGCTCCTGAACAGTACAATCAGACTTCTTATTAAACACCGGCATAAGTATAAAGATGATCATAGGAAGAAGTGCGACAAGTAAGAGAGGCAGTTCGCTCCATGCCACATGCTGGTCCTGAGCTGTACCGCCGTTGAAAAGGACTCCCAGATTGTTGTTGATATAATGCATGATCACAGGCACCCAGATATTGTTGGTCTTCATGTATGCGTAGCCGAAGAAGATCGCGAATGCGACACATCCGATGATCTGCTCCACAAACATCTGAGGACCGTCTGTGGTGGTGTAATACATGAAGTCTACGCCGATGTGCCATACTGCCCATACGAGACCTAAGAGCAACACTCCGATTCTGTTGCCGAACTTATTCTGCATAACAGGCTGAAGATAATATCTCCATCCGTATTCCTCACCGAAGAATGCGATCCATGTCATAAAGAAATTTATGGGAAGAACCAGAAGAGTCATTAGAACCATAGGTTCTGACAAAGCCTCTATCAACGGCTGCAGACCGGTTCCTACGATAAGATTCGGGATGATGATCCTCGCGAAAGTAAGAATCGTGAAAACAACTACCAGGATAACGCTCCACTTGATGTTGTTACGGCTCAAGCCGTTAAGTCTTCTGCTCTCCTTGCTGCACGTCCAGGTGAAGACATAACCGACAACCGCTGCCAAAACAAGGATCATCTGCGACATCAGATTCCATATATCCATCGGCGTTCCCGCCATATCCATAGGCTCCATGGGGATAATTATCGACATGAGCGCCAACAGCATCATGACACCTGTCGTGATGAGTGTAGTAATGAACAGTCCCATGGGAAGCTTCTCGCCTTCTTTCTTCGCGATGAGCTTACCCAAGATGACACCGCACGCGGGGTACATCATCTGCACGTTAACGAAAGCCGTAAGGTCAACGTCTCTGCCCTTACCAATCGCCATGAATAACGTCATCACTGCCGCGACGCCGTATGCGATGGCGATGTAGATCCATAATCTTTTCTTACTTGTTGTTTCCATTTCTATCCCCCTATTACTTCAGATCCTTGAGTGACAGTGTAACTGCGCACCACACCGCACCCACGCCTATAATGTTGGCGAGAGTCAGGACAGCAATAGCGACCATCACCTCCGGGGAAGACTTGAAGCAATATTCCAGTACTATTGCCGCCAATGCGAATACAACCAGCATTATCGTCTGCATCCGGGTAATCACCTTCTCCTGAGGTGATACCCTTGCCTTGCTTATCACTTCAACAAGGTTCTCTTCCGCCTTCTTCTGATACTCTTCTTCCTGAAGTTTCTCTCCTGAAAGAAGTTCGTTGACGGATATATTAAGCTCCTCACATAAGGGCATGAGCAGCGACACATCAGGGAATCCGTTTCCTCTTTCCCACTTCGATACTGTCTTATTACTGATGTTAAGTCTGTTCGCGAGTTCCACCTGGGAGTACCCTTTCTCTTTTCTGCACTCGCTGATGAAATTTCCGATCTTGATAAGATCCATAATCCGCACCTCCTTGTGACGTTAACATCATCCTGAGGAAATTATATCGGAAATAACACCCACGGTCCGTAGAAAACGTGTAAAAAGGGCGTCTACGCTCCGTAGATTACGGAATTATAAGGTCTCGCGCCTTGATATAACCCGCTTTACGGAACTTCTTCGCATTTACACGGTCCTCGTATCCGTAACGGACAACACAATAAACGTTATAAGCGGCAGCAGTCTCAATATTCGGGAAAAGCAAGTGATGCATTCTCCGCATGCATCATCAAAGGTTTATAAACATTATAAGGCTGAATACTTCGTATCTTACCGCTCTCATAAAGCTCGACACCAAGCCTCGTGCGGATAATACCGGCGGGAGTGTTAACGCTGATCTCATCGCCCGGCCAGAGAGTTATACTGCGGATCTTTCCCGACGGATAGAAGTAAATGCACTGAGGTCTTATATGCAGGACCTCGCCTGCGATATTAAAGTCATAGTAAGGAGCATTCTCCATCTCCTCTTCGATGCTCCAGTATGCGGTGGTCTGTCCGTACAGAGGGAAGATTCTTTTCGCGCTGCCGTCTTCGTAGAAGGTGATAAGCTCTGCCTGAAAAGAACCCGCGAGAAAAGAAAGCACAGACGGCTCCTCCAAGTAGACGCTTCTTACGGCGCCGGAATCATAATATAAAACCGCGCAGCGGTTTTTCTTCCTGTAATCGGAAGCACCGCTGCACGGTAGGAGATCACCGTACTTTGTCTTGATGATACTCAAGTTGATCAGTTACCCAGATCGATAACGGGGATGACGGCTCCGTTATAGTTGTCTGCGATCCACTGCTGAGTCTCTTCGGACAGAAGTACTTCTACAAGAGCCTGGATAGCGGGATTGTTCGCATCTTCGGCTCTGATAGCTATGATATTTGCATAAGGGCTGTCTTCGCCTTCACTGAAGAGCTTCGCGGAATCGATACCCGCCTCGAGCGCCTTATTGGTATTTGTGATGAAGAAATCGTAGTCGTCTCTTGTAGGGATGATCTGAGCAGAATCGATCTCTACGATCTCGATAGGTCTTACATATTCAACGATATCTGCTACTGAAGCGGACAGGGAATCTCTTGCTGCATCATCAAGAACGATGAAGCCGTTCTGCTCAAGGATGAGAAGAGCTCTGTACTCGTTTGTACCGTCGTTAGGGATTGCAACTACTGCATTGTCGGGAACTTCATCTACGGAAGTATAAAGATCAGAGTAAGCTGTGATAGGCTCGATGTGAATGCCGCCTGCGCTTATGAGATCGTATCCGTTAGCTTCGTTCTCGCTCTCGAGATAAGGAAGGTGCTGGAAGTAGTTGAAGTCGATCTCGCCTGAAGCAAGTCTCTCGTTTGTAGTAGCATCTGCTGCTGTTGATACGAGCTCGATGTGGATGCCCTGCTCCTCGAGCTGAGGTGCTACATGATTGATGATCTCAGAGTGAGGTACGAGGTCTACGATACCTCTTAATACTACTGTCTCACCGTCTGCTGCCTGAGATGCCGCAGTCTCATCAGAACCTGCTGCGCATCCTGCGAATGAAAGTGCAAAAGCACCTGCCAATATTGCTGTTGTTACCTTCTTTGTAAAAATGTTCTTTTTCATAATAAACTCCTCTTTTCAGATTAAATTTCTAGTTTTAAGTATTTGCTTGGACACAAGATTTCCTATGCCCTGTATCAGCTGAACCAGGATGATCAGTATGTATACACATGCGAACAGCCTGTCGTGCTGGAATCTTTGATAACCGTATCTGACTGCTATGTCTCCTATGCCGCCTGCACCGAACATTCCCGCAAGTGCCGTCATGGACAGAACCGAGATGACCGATACCGTAAATCCTCTTATAAGTGAAGGAAGTGTCTCCGGCAGAAGTATCTTGAACACGATGCTCAAGTTGTTGCTTCCTATCGCCTGCGCCGCCTCGATCTTTCCTTTCTCTATCTCGAGGAGGCTGCTCTCGACTATCCTCGCATACATCGGTATACAGCTTGCCGCGATGGCGATGATACATGCATTCGTTCCGTATGCCTTACCGAAGATAAGTCTTGCCACCGGGATCATCAGGATGATCATTATCATCTGCGGCAGTGACCTTAAGCAGTTGATGATCCAGCCCGATACCGTGTACGAAGCCTTTAGGGGGACAAGTCCGTCGGGGTTAGTCACGGTAAGAAGGATTCCGATAAGAAGTCCGAACACGAGCATGATCAGTGAAGATACCGTGGTCATGTAAAGAGTCTCGCCGATAGGCCCCCACAGTTCTTTCCAGATGTCCGGCGACAGGGATGCCTTGATGACCTCCCATAAAGATGAATCAAGTAAACTCATTTTGTTCCTCCTTAGATTCCACCGCCCTGGGTAAGTTCCACGCTCTGAAGGAGTCTGAACACCTTCGCGAAAAGCTCACCGGTCTTGCTGTTGGGATTCTCGAAGATATCTCTTACGAGTCCGCTCTCCGTTATCTTTCCTTCTTCAAGCACCGCCATCCTGTTACAGATGTATCTGATGGCATCAAGCTCATGTGTGATCATGAGGATCGTGATGCCGGACTTGCGGTTTATCTCCTTGAGAAGATCCAGTATCTGTATCGTGGTCTGCGGATCAAGTGCCGATGTCGCCTCGTCCGATATGATGAAGTCAGGATTCGTTACGATCGCTCTTGCAATTCCTACTCGCTGTTTCTGACCTCCGGAAAGAGCTCCGGGATGAACTTTGAGCTTATCGGTAAGTCCTACAAGCTCTGCGGTCTCTAGAACTCTTTCCTTAATCTGTGCCTTCGGAACGCCCGCCTGCTGAAGCGGATACGCGATGTTCTGATAGACAGTCATCGAATCGAACAGATTGAAGTTCTGAAAGATCATTCCTATCCTGTGTCTTTCCTTCAGAAGTTCACTCTTGGAAAGCTTAAGGATATCCGTTCCTCCGAGTTCAATCGTTCCGCTGTCGGAAGTCTCAAGCCTGTTGATGCATCTTGCAAGCGTTGACTTGCCTGCACCGGAGAATCCTATGATCCCGAATATCTCGCCTTTCTCCACCTCAAGATCTATACCGTCCAGAACCTTAAGGGTCTTACCGTGCGGATAGAAAGACTTATGCAGATCATTTATCTTAAGATATGCAGTCATTTTCATTACCCGTGGCTGAATGTATCAGCTGCCCTTTCCTTTCTGTCTTTGTACAGTTCTTCATGAAGATCCTTGCCCTTGCCCGGGATTCCCAGACTGTCTGCACGGCAGTGCTGACAGTGACGGAATACCTCAAGATATTTGCCGGCTTCCATTCGTACTGCTTCGAGGTCCGCACAGTTCGGTGCGGGAATATCCTTCATCTCGTTCTGCGGAATAAGCGGAATGATATTAAGGATAGAAGCACCGAGTTCAGACGTTACTCTTGCAACTTCCGGTATATGCTTATCGTTGATACCGGGTACGAGTACGCTGTTGATCTTAACTACGATACCCTTCTCGGCAGCAAGTCTGATTCCTGTAAGCTGCTTCTCGATAAGCATCTTTGCAGCCTCGATACCTTCTTGCTTGAAGCCTCTCTCATCGATAACAAAACTGTTGATCTTCGCCTCGATCTCGGGATCTACCGCATTGACCGTAACCGTCAAAGTCTCTATGCCGATCCTTGCGATCTCATCAACGCACTCCGGAAGTCTGAATCCGTTAGTAGACAGACAGCATATAAGTTCAGGGAAATTCTCCTTAACCAGAGCAAATGTCTTAAGTGCCTGATTGTTCGCAAGTGTGTCTCCGGGGCCCGCAATGCCGACTACGGTAAGCTCAGGACAAAGCTCCTTGGCCTTGCGTACTGTCTCGACAGCCTCCTCGGGCTTCAAGACGAGCGATGTAACTCCGGGCTTGATCTCAGATTTGTTGTAAGCTCTTGTGCAGAACTTGCATCCGATGTTGCATACGGGACTTACGGGAAGATGCAGTCTTCCGGCCGTCACATTCGAATGGCCTCCCAGGCATGGATGTCTTTTCTGCAGATTCTCGAAAGAACCTTTTCGCGCAGGGTCTCCATACTTCTTCCTCTCTTTTTCTTCTTTATACTCCGGCGCGAGGATACTGATCCTCGATGTCAGAAGCTTGTCCAGAACAAACTTCACCTCGCGCTCGATATCTGTGCTTTGAACCTTCTTCTCATACAGGGCGACACGCGCATGCTGTCCGGACTTGGCCGAGAAGACGACATTGCAGTCTTCAACCGCATCAACAAGACGCGCGATCAACGAATCGTCGTGCTGCAGACTTATTCCGAGACTGTCGACATGTCTAACATCGACGAGCTCATATGTCTTAGCCTGAAGATCGATCTCATAAACATCAAACCTCTCGGCGGTACCGAAGTGTCTGTTGATATTTACTCCGTCTCCTGTTGCAAATGCTGCCCTGATCATGTTCTTTTCCTAACTTTTCTTTCCTTAGATGTGATAGTTGTCTTTGATGTTATCCATGAGACCGAATTCGAAAAGGATCTCCTCGAGTCTCTCCTGTGTCATCGGCTTCGGGATAACAAAATGTGTGTTGTTCTCGATTGCCTGTGCGAGGTTTCTGTACTCCTGTGCCTGCGGATGCTTGGGATCGTGATCGATAACCGTCTTCTTCTTGATCTCCGCCCTCTGCACCTCGTTGTCACGCGGTACGAAGTAGATCAACTGGCTTCCGAGTTCCTCTGCAAAGTGTCTCAGGAGTTCCTTCTCACGGTCTACATTTCTGCTGTTGCAGATGATGCCTCCGAGTCTTACACCGCCTTTAAGTGCGTACTTCTGAATACCCTTACAGATGTTGTTCGCGGCATACAGAGCCATCATCTCGCCTGAGGCTACGATGTAGATCTCCTTCGCCTTGCCCTCTCTGATCGGCATCGCGAATCCTCCGCACACAACGTCACCTAAGACATCGTAGAAAACATAGTCGAGATCATCCGTATATGCACCCAGGTCCTCGAGCATTCCGATCGATGTGATGATGCCTCGTCCTGCACATCCGACGCCGGGCTCAGGTCCGCCTGACTCTACGCATCTGATGCCTCCGAAGCCTTCCTTCTCGATCTGTTTAAGATCATCTACTTCGCCCTCTTCGCGGAGAGTATCGAGTACTGTTCTCTGTGCAAGACCGTTAAGAAGAAGTCTTGTCGAATCTGCCTTGGGGTCGCATCCTACGACCATGATCTTCTTGCCCAACTCGGCAAGACCTGCCGTAAGATTCTGTGTTGTGGTGGACTTACCTATTCCGCCCTTACCGTAAATTGCTATCTGTCTCATTTGTTTTGTGATCTCCTCTGAGTTTGTTATCTGTATGTCGCGAGGACTCTGTCATAAATATCCTCGATAGCCCTGAGGCCGCCTTCGTAACCTGCATATCCGCAGTTCATTACGAGTCTGTGCTGAACCGGAACCGAGATTATAAGCAGGTCCGCATGAAGCTCGTCTGCGATGTGCTTGTCCCATGAACTTCCGAGGATAAGAAGTCTCTTGTCCTGATAATCCTTGGCGTCCTCCAGAAGCTTCTTCTGATCAAGTCCCGCATCAGGATCGAAGACTACCTTCACGTCACGTGTCTGAAGATCCGAGATCTTCGAGAACTCTTCGAGCACGCTCTCCTGATACTTCTCCGGAATGTCATCCACGATGAACTGGATTCCGGGGATGATGCCGAGCTCATTTAAGAAGAACTTCGAGAAGCCCAGTGCATTCGATGCATCCGCAAGTGTGTAGAACCTTCTCGGGATACCGTATCTGAACTCGAGCATGAAGCTTGCCATCTTATCGATATGTGCGTAGAACTTCTTCTCCTCGCGGTCAATGTACGCTTCCACCTTTTCCTGATCGAGATTGCCGAACTCCGCTACAGCTCTTAAGAACTTGGATGTTTCCTTGGCACCGATAGGTGTGTAAGGAAAGTGCAGATACGGCGTACCGTACTTTCTCTTAAGGTGCTTCACGATATCGAGTCCTGCCCACGCCCCTGCGAAAATATTGAACTCGGCCTGCGGGATCGACTTCCACTCTGACACGCCTTCGGACTCGTTTCCGAAAAGGATGTTTACCTTAAGTCCGATGCCTGTAAGAACTCTTTTGATCTGCTCAAGGTTGCCGTTCCAGTAGGGATCCTGATAAGGGATATTCGCGAACACGTTTACAAGTCCCGGAATAACCTCACGGTCTTCGTTGAACTTATCGACGTACTGATCGATGATCGCCTTAACGACTCTCGAATGGCTTACGTAGTTGTTCGACTTGAAGCCGCCTTCTTCTACATAGACAACAGGCTTATCGTCCTCCTGGAACTCGCCTACTACTGCTGCCACATCATCACCTGTGATAGCCGCCGTGCAGCCTGTAATGACAACATAAAGATCGCCGTCTATAACCTTGAAGGAATTCTCGACTACGTCTCTTAACTTCTTCTCGCCGCCGAATACTACATCCGACTCCTCTGCGTTCGTGCAGGGCATTGTGGATCCGCCTGCATAGCCTTCACCCTGACCGATGATCCGGGAAACCTGTACTCCGCATCCGGGGCCGGAATGAAGGATCGGCACGCCTTTCTTTATTGCTACGACACTCTGGCATGCGCCGAGTGCACATGTAAATCTCGGTTGTTCGATCGCACCTGACATATCAGACTCCTCCCTTTCCTGCTGCGCATCCTCTTCCTGAACCGTCTCCCTGGAAATATCCGGGATCCTGTTCGAACCACCACTTGGTGTAAGGATTTGAAGCATGCTTGGAGTAGTTCTTGATAAACTCGATCGAGTCAAGTGCATCGTCTATTCTTCTTGCGTAGTTAAGTGCGCCCTTGTATCCGATACCGAACTGCTCATCACCGATAAGAAGTGAAGGAATACCGAACTTCGCACCCCACAGCGTCATGCCGCCGTGTCTTGCAAGGATGAGGTCGGGCTTGATCCTGTTCAATGCGTTAACGAGCTCGCACGCCTGCTTGTTGCAGACACGGTAGTCCGGAACATCACCATAGTTCTTAACTGCCTGACCTAAGATATCGAGCTTGTCGTCGCCGCTGTCGTACACAGGATCGTGGTGGAAAACGGCTGCACCTACCACATCCATTCCGAGCTCACCAAGAAGTGTGATAAGAGCCTGTCCGTGAGCGGCACCTGCCGTTACATACGCCTTCTTGCCCTTGAATCTTTCCTTAAGCTTTTCGATCTCGGGGAGGTACTTCTCATGACCTTCCTTTATGATCTCCTCTGCAAGTTCTCCCTTGCCGACAAGCTTTCCGAAAGCTCTGAGCCATCTGTCCGTACCTGCCACTCCGTATGCCGGCGGTACGAGGACCTCAGGCACGCCGTGAAGCTGGTTAAGACCTGCACCCATGTATGTCGAAAGTGAAGGGCAGATATGAATTGATGCTGCCGCCTCACTTATGTGCGAGAGCTGCTCTACAGTAGAGAAAGGAATTATGTACTGAGGCTCGTAGCCAAATCTTTCGATTATCTCATCGAATACGTGACTGCCCCAGAAATTAATGATATTTATCTTATTAGTCTTCTTCTGGGCGGGCTTTACGATACCTCTCAATACTGTGTGATAAGCCGCATCGAATCCTGTTGTCCAGATCTTGGATCTGAAGCCCTCGCAGTTACATGTAACTACCGGGATACCGAGCTCCTCAGAAGCTGCATCTACTACAGCTTCGATGTCCTCACCGATGATTCCCGATGCGCAGGAAGTAGTAACGAAGATCGCATTAGGATGCTCTCTTTCGTAAGCGAGCTTGATAGTATCCTCGAGCTTCTTGGCGGCACCGAAGACCGTATCCTTCTCGAGGAGGTTGGTGCAGTAATATCTGCCGAGCGCAGGGGGAAGATCTCTTCTTGCCTGCTCTACTCTGTAAGTGAAGTTAAAGTCAGCGAACTCGCCTGCGCAGCCGATGGGAGCGTGATTGATAACGACCGCATCCCTGATCATCGCGAGCTGGCAGAAAGCCTGCTGCTGGTTGCAGCCGAGGCACTGTGAGAACTTTCTCTTGCAGTCACGAAGCTCGCCCTTGGCAGACTTCTCCACGATCTGGGAAGCTGTTCCCGTGAAAGCGTTGATCGTTCCGAGTCTCTTCTCGCGGATTACTACGCTGGGCTCCTTGATGTTGATCTTTGACATTGTGGTGTATCTCCTTCCGCAGTTGCCACTTACCTAGTAGGCTTGTGGCTCTTGCATGGATGTGATGATACTCCTTTGACAATATCAAGTGATAATACGGAAAAACGATACTCGGTTATAAGTTGAAGTTATGACCCGTAAGCTTTGAGATTTTCTACGTATTTCTGCCCGAGCTCACTTAAATTGCTGCCCTCGCGGACAACATATACGATCGAAGTTTTCTCGCGGCTCTCATAAGGAACAGCCCTGTATCCGGTGCCGTTAAGTTCCTCGCAGATGATGCCCGAACACAGCGTATAACCGTTAAGTCCGATCATCATGTTAAGCATGGTGCCTCTGTCGTTAACCTTAATATTCTTCTTTCTCTCGAACATACTGATCGGTTCTTCTGCGAGGTATATAGGATCCTCCTCGCCCTGATTGAACGTAAGGCATGGGTATGGTTCAAGGTCGCTCTCGGTTACTTTCTTTGCATTCGCAAGCGGATGCTCCGAGGACAGATATGCGTACACCTTGCAGTCGAAAAGCTTATGATACTCGAGGTTATTGTACTTAAGGTACTTCTGTATGAAGCTGTGGTTATATTCGTCGAGATGGATGACACCTATCTCCGAGCGGAAAGTTCTGACATCGTTAATTACTTCCGAAGTCTTTCCTTCGTAGATGGAGTACTCATATTTGTCCGTGCCGAAGTTAGATATCAACTCGATATATGACTTAACCGCGAAGGTATAGTGCTGCGTCGAGACGCCGAATTTCTCCTTATGCTCCTTGTCGATATATCTTTCTTTAAGAAGGTCATACTGGGCGACTACCTGTCTTGCATATACGATGAAGTCTGCGCCTTCTGCAGTAGTCGTAACACCTCTGTTTGAACGGTCGAAAATGGTTATTCCGATCTCATCCTCAAGGTCTTTGATAGCATCGGATATGGCAGGCTGCGACACAAAGAATTTCTGTGCAGTCTTATTGATCGATTTCTCGTCGGCAGTTGTGATCGCATACATCAGCTGCTGTAAAGTCATGTCTGTGCCCTCCCGGGGATTTGAGGTTATTCAGACATAGTACTACCTATTAACATAGTAGGCAAGTGCTATTTATGTTCCCCTATCATCTTCTCCATCCAGATCATGTTGTACCAGCGGCCGAACTTATAACCGCACTTGTGGAACTCACCGCACTTGGTGTAACCCATATGCTGATGGAAATGCTCGCTGTTCTTGTTTAAGTATTCATCCTCTTCTATCGGGTCACCGATGCAGGCATAAAGGTTCGTTATACCCCTGTTCTTAAGCTCCTCTTCGAGCTTCTCATAGAGTGCTCTTCCGCAGCCTTTGCCCTTGGCGTTGTTATCAAGATAGATCGTGACCTCGCAGGAACGGTCGTATGCAGCCCTGTCCTTAAAGACACCCGCGTACGCGTAACCCATTATCACGCCGTCTTCCTCGAGGACGATATACGGATACTTCTGAGTTATATGTTCTATCCTCTTCCTGAACTCATCTTCCGTCGGCACTTCATACTCGAAAGTGATCGCCGTGTTCTCCACATAATATGCGTAGATTTGAAGAAGCCTTCCCGCATCTTCTGTTGTCGCCTGTCTTATGTTTATCATGTTCTTATCACGCTCCATGCCTGCTTCAGTCTTTCCAAACTCCACGCTGCATTCGCGGGGCTTGTCGAAGGAAGGCAGATGCCTTCTCTGTTTATTGTCGGCTCCAGATATTGCTGATACAGATGATAAGCCTTCTTGCCATTAAGGTAGATGGCTTTAATGTCTGCAGTTGTCAGTATCATACTTATGTCGTTGACCTTAACATTCCTGATGCTCGAGTCAGATGAGCCATCGATGTCGCAGGAGCCAATCACATCCCAAAGGGCGATGTGGTTTCTGATGAGGAAGGCTTTCTTCTCTTGTGGTGTTCTTGGTATTTCTTCATCGAAGATACTTGCTGTTACTTTCCAAAACCTGTTCTGCGGATGGCCGTAGAAGAATCCCTCTTCCCTGGACTTAACAGACGGGAAACTCCCAAGTATCAAGACCTTGGAATCCTTATCGTAAACAGGTTGTATCGGATGGATGATCACAGCTTCTTCATTATCCTGAGGCACGCCTCAATGTGCATGATCCAATGACGCGAGAACGGCATCTGAATAAGTCCTCGGACATCCTTACCGCACCAGTAATCGATTAGCCAGACTGCATCTTCATCCTTACTTACGACGCCGAGCGATTCGAGATTCGCGCGTCGCTCATCAGTTACGTCATTCTTAAGCATCTCAAAAGATAACTCTGAAAGAATGCCCTCTGTACTCTCCTTAACCTCAGAAGCATAGGCATAGAGCTCATCGAGATTTAACTTCCGCGTAAACTGTGCGATCTGTTCCTTATGCAGTTCATTGCCTGTCGTAATTATCGGCGACTTGATCCTCTTCTGATAATCACCGGTAAACAGAACCTCGTCGTCACCCGCGATCAGGTCATGCGCGACTATATCTTCTATCCTGAAGACATGCCATATCGAATAGGCAAGATTCTTGCAGTGGTACCCATCCGCATTGATAAACGGCATAGCATCGAAGTCTTCGCGCTTATATTTCTCGCGCCAAGTCAGCATCTCATCCATCAGCTCATCCCTAAGCGTCAGCAAAGTTCCGATACCTGCTTCAAAGGTATCTTTCTTCTTAAGCTCAAGCTGCATCGTCTTGTTAAGCGCGGACCATTCTTTGTTCATAAGATCACATCTGATGTCTTACTGTCTTATACTCATCGCCGTCTTTGTAGAACGGGCACTCCTTGCTGCGACGATTTGAAAGTCTTATAACCTCATCTTCATCGAGGTCAAGATCACAGAAAGCCTCGCCTGTAAATTCATCTATCGCCGCATACTGACATGTCTCACAACTGGCCATAGTAACCTCCTATCACAACCACTGAATAAAAGCAGTCTTGTCCGAACTGTTGTAGCCTGCCTTCTCGTAGAAGTGCAGTGTGTTCGGATCTTTCGAGCCCGTAAGCAGCATCATCTTGTAGCAGTTCTCTTTAAGTGCGATATCACGCGCGAAGTTCAGGCACTCCTGTGCAAGTCCTCTGCACCTGTAGTCCTTATGTGTCACCACGTTCTCGATGAAGGCATACGGACGCACGTTACGTGTCAGGTTAGGTATGATCACGCATACGCAGGAGGACACGATCTTGCCGTCAACCTCGTTCACAATGAGGTGGTGATTAGGGTCATTTACTATCTGCTCCCACGTATTGCTTAAGTACTCGGACTCATCCGGTATGCTGTCCTCATGAAGGCAAAGATACAGCTCAAGCAGCGCATTAAGATCGTCTTTGTTTGCTTCTCTGATCATTGCTTTAATATCTCCATAAACACATCAACATCAGTTCTGTCATACTCTTTGAAACCGCACTGTTCATAAACATGAATAGCGCGCGGATTGTCGACGTACACGCCTAAGTAGATCCTTCTGAATCCGCCCTCATTAAAGCCATACTCTATCATGCGCTTCAGCGCCTCCGTGCCGTAGCCTTTATTCTGCTTGGACGCCGTCATGACTATGCCCCACTCGGCTTCGTCGCCGTCGATATTAAAGAACGACGTGTTGCCGATAAACTCACCCGTCTCCTTCTCTATCATCGAGAACATTATGTCGGGACCTGCGATCTTCTCTTTCATATACTCAATCTCTTCCTGCTCCGTATACGGCTCGCGGCGGTCGCTTATATACTTCGCCACATTCTCGATATCGTTGACCATAACAAGATACTCCGGCACCAGTTCCAGCGTCGGCTCGATGAAGAGGATTCTTTCTGATTCAAACACTTTGTTCATATTCACTTTGCCTTCTTCTCCATAACGTCTGCGCACAGGAAGTCGCCGTAGCCCGTGTCGATCTTAAGGTAATCCACCTCGCGAAAACCGCGCTTGAGGTAGATGTTTTTCGCCGGGAGTGAGGCGTGAAGGATAATGACATCGTAAGAGGCGGCTATCCTTTCCTCGGCAAAGTCCAACAAAGCCCTGCCGTAGCCCTTTCCCTGGAACTCCGGCAACACGAAAAGGCGGTCGATCTCATTTTCGGTGAGCGTTACCGTGCCCGCAGGCACACCGTCGTCTGTAACAACTAAGTACACTATACCCGCATTAATATCGCGTATTATCTTCTCGTCCGCGTGATGCTCCGAGAAGAATTTTACTGCGCCTGCAGGATAGTACTTCGGGTACACCTCGTGTATCGTCTCCTGCGTAATTTTCTTTACTGATTCAAAATCACTTTCAGTTGCTTGTCTGATATTCATACCGCTAACATCTCACTTCTTATTCTTAAGCAGACTTAACCCCAACACGAACACGAGTCCGCCAAGGACGACAAAGAATCCCCACACCACATTCCAGTACGGCGAATTCACATCAAACATCTTCGCCAGAAGATCAGCCCACATCTTCATCCCTGTCGCTATCGCGAACAGATCGAAAAGCACATAGCTGCCGCCTCCGATATAGATCCATCTCCACCAAAAGTTATGTCCGCGCTCGCGGATAAAGGTAACAATACCGATCACACACAGACCTGCGAGCAGTCCCATCAGTACAAAGTACGGCCAGCCCTTGCTCTCGAGGATGCCCATCCAGAACGAAGCATACGACTCACGGTCGATAAGCGCCCAAATCCTGTGCAGATGAAAGATCCCGAAGAATAGAAAGAACCATGGCTCCCACGCATGGATAGTCTTTATACCGCTGTTACTCATTTCTTGATTAACTTGGAGAACTCCAGAGCCTTGCCAACGTCACCGTCAACCTTGAGCTTCCCTGTTGTGAAAGCGAAGATGGGATCGAGCTTACCGTCGATCAGCTTATTAAAGTCAGCAAGATTCATCGTAACAGCACAATTGCGGTCGTCATACGCATACGGCTCGACATTAATCTTGCCCTCCTTAACTTCTACATAAAATACGCCGCTGTTATCGCCGGTAAGATTTACCTGAACCGCAAGAAAATCCTTTCCTGTGGCATCAACACCCTGTGCGATTCCTCTTACCTTAGTCAAGATCTCATCAAATGTCATATCCTTATTCTCCTAATAAAGTTTATACACTAATTACACCACGAAACCCTGGTATTTAAAAGGACACAATGTAATCGCCCCCGCAGATGCAGGGACGATACCAAAGAAGGAGAACAAGAAAAACAACTGAAATTATCTGTCTTTACTTTACCCCTAATCATATTTTTAACGCATTACCAAACTGTGAACATAAGATTAACCATGTTAAGATAGTGTAGTCGTATGTTATTAATATTATGAATGCCCATCGTACGCCAACATTAAGATACAGAAGTAAGGTTAGATCTGCATGAATATAAGCAATTACAAATATCTGCGCATTCAAGGACTGGAACTTGCCGAGAACACGATGTACGCGAAAGGCATCTTCAGCATGTGCTGGCAACTTGTTCAGAATGATGCGATGGAAGAAGAGGATGCCGATCTTTTCAAGGCGATAGACGCATGGTTCAGCAAGCACCTGCCCTACCCGGAACCGTGCAAACGTCAGGAGAAAGTAGTCTGCTTCTTCAAGACCGAGAACTCAGATGAGATGATGAAGATGATAAAGCCAGCACTATGGCTGCTTGATAAATACAACCATCCCTACTATCTTGTCTTTACAAACACGCCGGGGCAGATCGTATACGAGGATCAGTATCAGGTCGCGGTAAAAGTATCGGGGTCTTTGCAGATAGATAAACTCCAGCCTTCGTGGAGCCCTGCTGACACTGACAACGAATAATCACTTACGAGCAAACCTAAGCTTGAATCTCTCTGTGGCAAGGCCCCTTGCGAAGATAATACCATCTGATGTTAATAAATCATGAATTATTGACATTTGGCATGATTAACCACAGGCTGAATCCTATAATTAATTAATATGGCTTAAAAGGAGCTCAGTTATGAGATTACGTAAGATCGCTTGTACAGTTCTTAGTGCGGCTTTGTTTGCAGGGAGCATTTCCGGTATTGTTTATGCGGATGAACCGGAGGTTATTACCGGAACATATACCTTTACTTCCGAGGAAGGCTCTAATATTCAGTTAACTGATGAATTTGTTTTCAGAGAGGATTGTTTTATGCAGTCTTCTTTCATCGGGTGCGCTCATCTTGCCGCGCTCTCGGCCCAGGCAGCGATGGCATCTTCAACACGCTACGGCAATGATGTGGATCCTTACGCGAGGGATACTTCCGATGGTGCAGCCAATATTCTCAGCATGCTGACCTCTATGGGTTTTACGGATGCAGAAGCAAACGGATGGTATAACACAGAGACGCAGGTTGATTCCTGCGCAGTAGCGATCGGAACGAGGACTCTAACCGTTGACGGACATGAATATACTCTCCTTGCGGTCATCCCCAGAAGTGTTAACTACAGACAGGAGTGGACAGGCAACATCGATTTGGGAACGGGAAATATCCACGAAGGTTTCCTCGAAGCGCGTGACGAGTGCCTCCGATTCATGAGGCAGTATATTCAGAATCACAATATCACCGGTGACCTTAAGGTGTGGATCGCGGGACACAGCCGCGGAGGTGCAATCTCCAACCTTCTCGGAGGCTTCCTGGCAGGAGGAGGAATCGAGTATTTCGGCGGGCAGGTAAGCATCACCCCCGAGGACGTTTACTGCTATACTCTCGCGACACCTCGCCCCGTAAGAACAGGTGTTACCACTTCTGCCGCATTAAGCGTATCGGGTGCAAGAGGCGGAACGTATTATGCAGATACTCCCGGCGATGCGTATGTCTATCCGGAAGACACGGTAATAGATCTGGCGGGAACGGAGTTTTCAGGCATACGTAATTATCCTATAGATTGGGATCTTATCCCTTACCTGCCGCTTGCCGAATGGGGCTACACTTACTACGGCAATACCTATAACTTCAATGACATAAGCGAGGAACAGATGCTTGCCGAGCTTCAGACAGTAAGCCCGTATGTTTATAACTACTACGCTACCGGCAGGTCGGCATATGATTTCCACGAGAAGACGTTCGATCTTGCATCGATGTCTCTTGTTGATATCGGTGAAGGCGGAACTGATGCTGCCATAGCATATTTAAGATCTCGGGTAAGCGGATTATTAACATTGGCTCCTGACAGTTCCACTTTTGTTAACAGCGGCATGCAGACGGTATTGGCCGGCCTCGCGGGAATTTACGGCATGATGAGCCCGATGTTCAAGACACAGGAAGATCTTGCCGGCAAACTGGCCCAGCCACTTGTATACTGTTATCTCGCATATGCATCAGAGCAGCTGATTAACGAAGGCCGAGCTGCGGACGAACAGGAAGGTATCGCGATTGCGGTCACAGAGCTTCTGGAATTCTTCCTCGGCAAAGACATCGACCATACTACATATACAGTAGATGCGTTTATAGTTGATCTGGCTTCCTTTGTAAGGGACCACAAGGATTCCGAACTGGTTCAGAAGATAGTCAGTACGATCACGACCCTCGTGCCTGAAACATATCAACCCATTATTCGCAGCTATCTGGGTTCCTTCTATCCCGGATACGATGACACGACACCTTTGGGCGATGTTGTAGTTGCATATCTTTGTGCATGTGTCGATGGAGCCGATCCCGCTTCGGCAGCTTACAGCGACGACAACAACAAGACAGGTGAAGGCGTAAGAAAACACAGCTTGTACATGATCGCGAGCCTGATGCCTATGCTCATTCCTGCTCTTCAGCCTGTTATCGATGCCATCGGCTACGATTCATCGCATACGCTTGACGGAAGCGGAACTTTCTCGGGATTTGCTTATGCCATTATCCAGTACCTGGGCGGTCCCAATTACACAGATATTCAGACCGCGGCTGATCAGAAGCTCGGCGATGCACTGACAACAGTATTTAACGATATGCTTACCGCGATGGACGGCATCTATCCTCAGTCATATATCGATGCCTGCCGCACTCATACGGATGCTGTGGTCGCGAACGTTCACGATTTAAGAACTGTAATAATGACTTTGCTGCTCTATAACGGAGGCAGCTTTAACACCGAGGCTAATATCAGGAATCTGTGCACCGGCGCGGGCAATATGGGAATGATCGCGAGCACGCATTACGATGAGACGTATATCGCTTATGCCAAGGCAGCCGCAAGATCGGCCGGTCCTCACTACAATCCTGATGATCCTGTAGACGAGAATGTGATCCTCTATAACATGACCGAGGGCATCGATGTCGGTTGGACAGGCAGCGGAACGCTTACATTCGCAGCAGAAAGAAACATTGATCCTGAAACAACTTATGATCACTTCACGGGCATATCAGTCGATGAGGTTCCTGTCGATCCTTCGATGTATTCGATTGAACGCGGAAGCATTATCGTAACCTTAAGCGAGGCGTACCTCATGACACTATCCGAGGGCAGACATCTTCTAAGAATCGAGTTCAACGACCCCGGATGTGCGGAAGCATATTTCTATATAGCGAATATCACAGGAGCCGCTCCTGCCAATCCTGATGCAGCAGATACAACGGACGGCACCGATCCTACGGCACCTGCAGGAGATTCCACAGTAGCGTCCACAGGAGAAGAAATGGATGTCGCAGTAACAATAAAAGCTCTTATGCTTTTCGCAGGGAGCGCTGTATGTCTGCTTCTATCCATAAAGAAACGCAGAGTAGTTTGCCACTCTGCTATTATATCCTCAGAATGATTCTCACCCCGGGGGTATCTATATGAGCAATCCTGCAAAATACGATGAGGCCACTCAGCGAAAGTATAGGAAGCTGTTTTTCTTCTCGCTCGGACTGTTTGGTATTCTTCTGTTGCTCGAGTTTCTGCTTATCACTTTGCAGACCCGCGGGGGTGTTAATTTCAAGATACAGCCGCTTATGATTCTGCTTACGATGTTACTGGAGTTCGCAGCTGTGCCGATGATGCTTGTCACGGGATTTATCTATATAAGGTCATCGATATATCTTCGAAGGCAAAAAGAGAATGAAGCGCAGTCTCAGGTTGCATCTGTTAACATTCCTAAGACTAACCGGCACGCGGACGACAGTAAGGTCGCGGCTATTCTTTATGGCTGTGCGTTCATCCTGATGGCTTTTGGAGATCTTGCTTTTTGGTATAAGTGGCATTCGCTTGAGAGCGATTACATCGTGCTTCTTGTGCTGCTTCTTATGTACCAATCTGTGTTTGTAATAGGCGCGTGTGTTTTCGCGCGGCAAAGTAATAAGCAAAGGTATATCGATGATGTAGATGCGATGGCCCCCGGCGAGAAGCGTAAGACTCGTATCAGTCTTTTTACTGCTGTTTTCGTGCTGGTGATCTTGTGTCTGATCGGCGGGTTCGGGCTCATGATGGCGAATTCGATGACGCGATATATTTATCTGTCGAGAAACGGATCTTATGACAAGTCTATGGAGCAGTATGTGGCGGGAGCTTCGATGGAGATTAGTTCCGAAGATCTTATCAATGGCGAGTGGTCATATGAATTGGAGGAAAGGGCGCCGCAGATCGAGTTCTCTGAGGTCGAGGGTGCCGAGTATTATGTGATCTATATGGTAGATGAGTCGCTTTACGGCAATGAGGTGTGGTATGTTGATGATCTTCATTCCACTTCGCTCGATGCCGGGTCATCTGAGGGCACGTATCTCGGCTTGACGTATCACGAAGACCGCGAGCCGCATGTTTATTCGATCAGTGTGTATGCGATGGCGGGACGACCGGATACGTCGGTGGTTGTTGATATGTATGATGATTCGTCGTTCAGTCCGTTGGGATTATATTATGATGTTCTTAATGTCTCCCGCCGCGGGGACCCGTCGGTTTACGGAAATGTATTAGCGTACGGATATATAAGCGGAACGTATTAATAAACTATCCCGGGAAAGCATTGAATTCGTCTTCACTCCCATTAAACACATTCATATCGATGAAAGATTCTTCGCCGTTATAACCTTGGAGCCTGTGCCTGTTTGAATACTGCCAGAACACCCAGTCCACATCATCGGGAACACTTGAATAGACACTTCTGTGCCACAGACCACAATCGTCAAAAGAACCCTGGACAATCGTTGTATAAGTGTCCGCGCTGACATATATCACCGGTTTCATGCCGTATTCTTCAGTAAGCAGATCGACCATTATGCGAAGCTCATTTCTGATTGCATTAACATCAATCGTTTCTGCCGAGCCGAAGCTGCCATAGTATTCAACATCGATAACAGGAGGCAGCATATTATCAACAGGTTCAACTATATCGATAAAATTCTGTGCCTGCGTATCGCCTCCTGATTCAAAGCTGAAGAAATGATAGGCCCCGATTCTGATATCTGTCCCGGATGCACCCTGCCAGTTCTGACTGAAATACGGATCCTGATATGATGAGCCTTCCGTCGCCTTTATGTATGCAAACTCAATATCCTGAGACGCGAGTTGCGGCCAATCAATCTCCCCCTGATACGAAGAGACATCGACACCGCGTACGGTCAGTCCTTTAAGTTCCGGATTATTAATATGTATGAAGCCAAAATACAACAGGCAGCATAAGATCATCACGATCGCCGCCATAACGGCTGCGGTAATAATGATTATCTTGGATTTATTCTTCATGTCTCGTCCGGGTAATCCCAGAATCCCCCCTTATGGAAATTCTCGTTGCCGAGCGGCTTGGCGGTCAGTTTGAATATCACGCAGCCGTCAGGACAGACGACAGTCTTGGTGTACTTTCCGTCACCTCCGAGATTTATCAGATCTCCGCCGCTTCGTACAGCTTCCATCAGAGGATAAAGCATCATCATTGTCTTGGAGCAGATTCCGTATCCCTCTTCGTTTACGGGACAACCGTATGTGCATGTATATTTATCGCCTATCTCTTCACCGTTACGGCAATATCTTTCAGTATGATCTCCATGCACGTATCCTGTCACTTCAACAGTAAACTCATACTCTTCGTCATACCATTTCTTCATATAGATCCTCCTGACACGATTCGATCAACATATGTATCTTACTTGCGTCGTTTTATTCCATAAATTGCATCAGAATAAGATACATCAAGTCCAATGTATCTTAATTATGTCGTATTATTAGCAAAAACTGCAAACCATAAGATACAAAATCAGCCATTCGTCAGACTGTAATCCGACGCATCGAGAGCCCTGATCGCCTGATCGCCGCACATTATGAGATAGAACCTCTCTCCCGGCTCGGTCTCGTTATAAACATCATGACTCACTGCGCGTCTGTTGCCGTCCTCGAAATAAAGATAATAACGTGTCCTTCTCGAGAATGCGGTGCCTCCTCCGAACTCGGAATCCTTATCTGCCACAGCGACCGTCTCCACTTCGGGTTCATATATCAAAGCAGGTATGATATCAGATACCGAGAGTGCGGACATTAACACCGCGATACCCACGAATATGAATGTGCACACCAGCATTGCTTTACTGAACTTCTTATCCTCTTCAGTCGTTATATTACTCATATGAAGCACTAATGCGGCCGCTCCGAGAAACAACCAGACATATACGGCTCCAACACTTACGCTTGATCGGATATAATCCATACGGATCGCACCGATAAGCCTTTCATTAAGAACCGTACCCGTGATATCGGGTTCGAACAGCAGGCAGATAAGCCACAATGCGAACACTGCAATCGCGGTAATGAGAAGTATACGGAATAATATCTTTCTCCCTTTTCTGATAAAACTTTTCATCGACATCCCTCACCCATCATCATACAACAAGATAATTATATCACCCCAAAAAGAAACGCCCTTTTACGGGCGTTTCCAGGACTTTTGTGTTATATGGAACAATTCTCTCAGCTAAGATCGATAAGTTCGCTGAAGTATACGCCCTCATATTCAGGCTTAGGGAAAAGACCGCCGAACTTATTGTAGAGATCTGTAACCTGCCTGATATACGCGAGAGCCTCATCATCTTTGCCGGAGTCTCTCATCCTCTGAGCCTTCAAATGAGCCTGGACCATTGCCTGCATAACATCCTGACACTGATTGTCACAAAGCTTACCGCCGGAACAAGCCTCCAACTCTTCTGAACTCATTTCCATCAATTCATCAATAGTGTATTCCTTCATATGTTCTCTCCTTTAGTTTTATCTCGAAGTTTTCCCTCGACGCCCCTATTATTCATCATGGCATGATGGCAACCAATGGTTAATAAAGAAGAGATTTGTTGCTTAATCAGCACTACGCTGCGAATCTGTCGCTTTCTGTGCCCCTCATTTCAGGTAATCAACAATCGGCTCGAGATATTTCTCATCCGAGATGTCATAAGAAGTCGCCACCATCTGAGTCATAATCTTCTCTTCCTCAGTCGGATCCTTCTTTTTCTTCAGAGCTGAGACAAACATCTTCATCGCAAGTCTCGACGGCGCATTCATCCTCTCGTAGTTAAAGCCGCCCTGACAGTAGAAAGCCTTAATGTATTCTCTTTGCTCATCGGTCATCATATTCTTGAGCATACCCTCGATGTCCGGATTATCATTCGGGCTTCCGCCTACGCAGAAAACAGCGAGTTTCTTGCCCTTCCAGGAAGCGGCTTTGTTAAGAAACCACTTTACCTTCACGACGCTCGCTGCCATGACCCAGCCGCCGTAAACGATGGCCTCATAGCCTGTAAAGAATGCATCGTCCTTCTTCTGCGCTTCCTTAAGCTCCAGCATGTCACCGCCCGTCTTCTGTGCGAGCCACTCTGCATATTTCTTTGTAAAACCTGTCTGTGAAGTATATATGATTAGTGTCTTCATAATGCACTCAGATTCCTTTCCATTTTCATTACCGTCTGTATGGTGGCATTCAGGC
Source organism: Clostridiales bacterium (assembly GCA_017552455.1). GTDB lineage: Bacteria > Bacillota > Clostridia > Saccharofermentanales > Saccharofermentanaceae > Saccharofermentans. The sequence goes on along the minus strand of JAFZPX010000012.1, from coordinate 735 downwards.
TGGCTTCATCCACGCCGTCGAAAATACGGCCTATGATGTACTGGCTCTGCTGCCCGTTATTGTCGTTCTTCTCCAGAAAGTCCCGGCAAGCGTCCGTAACATATATACGCTGCTTCCTCCTGTCCTTCTCGTCTGCCACGAACTCCACAAAACCCTTTTTCTCGAGCTTGAGCAGGATCTGCTTCACATTCTGGTGCGAGCTTCCCATAACATCCGACAGCTCGTTTAACGTGGGCGGCTCCTTGCAAAGGTTGATGCATATCACTGCGAAAAACTGTTTCCATGTAATCTCCTTAAAGAATGCGTCTGCCGCGGCCTGATAGCGGTTATCGAACGCACTCAGAAGTCCTAAGAGAAACGCCTGCGGCGGCATATTTCCGAATTCGACATTATTCATATTCATCTGTTCGTCGTAGTTCATGAATATCCTCCTTGCCCCAATAGGTAACATATTACATTTATGAATAATGTAATACATTACCTATTTTTTGTCAATACCATTCAGTATGATCTGCATTATAAAAGCCTCAGATTCTGCTCCGAGGCTTAGTTCATTTAATTCGGGATTAAATATACATGTATATGGCACGTTATTTTAAAATAAATCATTCCTGCGATATTTCTTTACCTGACAAATTTCTCAAACCTTCTCGTCCGATTTCCATCGCATTTTCAAGGCTGTCTGTCATATGCTTATAGTCCCGGATGTCGGAATAAGCAAACCAGTCCGGTCCC
>JAFZPX010000011.1 GCA_017552455.1 Clostridiales bacterium | reverse complement strand
TATAAGTGGGATTTCTGCCGGCGAGGTTACAATATCGGCAGTGTCTAGTAATGGTACATCTACAGAAACTCTAATAACCGTTGACGATACCATGAGAAGTTTTGAAGTTACTGTTTCACGAGATCGAGTTGATAGTAATAATATCGGTGGAGATTGGATCTATACTTATTCGGTTGATGATGTAGCTATATCGACGAATTATCGCATAACTACTACATATAATCTTCGCGTTGGGGACGTTATTGTATTGACTGCGACATGTCGTGAATCCGATGATAATCCAGATGTAGGTGAAACATCGATTAATCATACGATTACAGAAGATGATTGGAATAACGGCTTTTCACAGGCTGTTGATGTATACGTGACTGAGAATGGCGGTAGAAATAGCGGCCAGACAGCGCACTTCGTTATTACTTTTACTTTCGAAAGCAGGGCTTCATAGATTGATTTATCTCTAAATTGAACAGGCATTTATAATCCCTTCACACACTATTAACTTTCACACCGACACCGGCGCATTCATCTGTTGTTTAACCGACAGATAGGCGAGTCGGTGTTATTGGTTTGCCTCCTATGAGTTGGGATAATTAAAGTAACTCGACTCATACTATGCTCCGCGCGGTGGCGCGGAGTTGAGAAAGGGTGAACAGAATATGAAAAACTTTAACGACAGAATTCTGAAAGTTTTAGCGATCATAATATCGATCAATTTGGTTGTTTACGGCGGCTTCGATCCCGATGACGAAGAAGACCTCGCTCTGCTTTTCGCTGATGCTTCTGTAGCAGAAGTAGACACTTACGAAGAGTTAACAGCTGCCCACAACAACGTCAGAACCGGCGGCACGCTCTACCTCACGGATACGAGTGAAGAGGGTACGGGCCTTATAACAGGCGGCTTTGCCAACAGCGGCGGCGGTATCTTTAACGATAAGAACGGGGTCCCTTCGGGGCCTCGTTTTATTTTGCCCTTCGTGTTTGCTACAATAACGACGTACGCTTGAAGGAGGTGTCCCCCATGAGTTCATTTAAGAAAGTTTTCGTTACTGCGCTTGCGTTTATGTTGATGGCGTTAAGCCTGTGCGCTACGGCGTGTGTGGGGAAGACAGCCCCTGAGGGAGACGTGGATATCACCGCGCAGTGGAGATTCGAGAGCGTTACGAGTGACGAAGGCGAGGTCATGGGAAGGTACCCCTGGGAAAGCGACGAGGATCTGCCGTCTTTTGCAAGTGACGGAACGGTCTATAACATCAGCACCGTGCCGGGCACTGTTCGCACAGGTACAGTGACTTTGAATGACGACGGAACTTACACGCTGACGTCCGATGACAACGGCAGCGAGTTTACGGCTGTGATCGAGGGAAACACGCTTACGATATATTTTCCTGAGAACAGAGAACTGGCTTTCGAAGCTGTAGGTTAAGGAGGAACATATGCCACACGTTGAGATTAAATGTTATCCGGGAAGAAGTGAAGAGGTGAAGAAGGCCTGCGCTGAAAGAATAGCCGCTGATGTTGCTGAGACTCTCGGATGCCCCGCGACTGCTGTGTCTGTTGCAATCAAGGAGATTCCGCAGGACGACTGGAAAGAGAAGGTCTTCGACGGACAGATCATGGCTGACAAGGATTCCCTCTACGTCGAGCCCGGATATACTTGCTGAATAAGATAATAAGCCACAGTAAGGAGAACGCCGTATGGAAAATGCTGAGATTGAGAAGAACCTGATCGAGAATGAGCTTATAAAAGAGGGCGATCACATCGTTCACAAAGAGGCGGGTGATTACTGGGAGAAGCTGCTGTGCTTCTATACGCAGGTTAGAGGTTACTACTACTGCACACAGGATTGCCTCGTCTTCGTCGGAGGCTTCGCTGGCTCGACTAACTGGTCGGTTCGATACAGCGACATTAAGAAGTTCGAGAAGTGCACTGTAGGACCGTTCATCCCGACCGGCATCCGCATCACTTTCTATGATGAGAAGAAGGGTAAGGACAGAAAATATAAGATGTCAGTTCTCGGTCGTTCCAAGTGGCTTGAGTTCCTCGGCAAGAAAGTCCCGAAGAATCAGGAAGATTAAGAATAAAACAAACAAAAATGGATGCGATATGATATGTACCCTCTTTGCTGGACAACAGCAAGGAGGGTATTTTTATGCGTTACAGTAAAGAGTTCAAAATAAAGTGTGTGGCACAATTCTTAATATTCAACTTCTCGCCACGGAAAATGCCTCTATTCCGTGGCGCATTTTTTTGAATCAGAATCTCGCCACGGAAATTGCTTAAAACCTGTGGCGCAATTCTCAGATTTATATTTGTGCCATGAAAATGACCTGTTTTTTGTGGCTCATTTTTCAAAAAGCTAAAAGCGCCACAGCCAATCGAAAATAAACAGTTTGTTCACACCTCAAATGTTAAAATTATCTTATGTATTACGCGAGCATAGGGGTAATTGCGCTATTATTGCACTTGATAATCAATGCTGATTATTTTAAGTGGCACGACAGGGCCGCTCTTGAGCATATGCGCGTCGCGTACAAGCGTTACAGATTGTTCCTGTCATCGATTGCGCTTTTCTATATAGCAGACATCTTATGGGGCGCATTCTATGCTAAAGGCCTGATACTCGTCGCTTACGCCGACACAGTAATGTTCTTCCTCATGATGGTAACGTCCGTCCTTTTGTGGGTGCGCGCGATCGTTGCTTACCTGGGACGCCGCGGCCCACTTACGACAGCGTTCATAACGGCAGGCTGGATGATCTTCATATTCGAAGTTATCGCACTTGTGATCAACATCTTCATCCCGATCGCATTCGAATTCGACAGCGAAGGTGTTTACCACACATACGCAGGCCGCATGATAACGCTCATTCTGCAGCTCGTCCTTTACTTCGCGACTTCTATTTATGCTTTTATCGTTGCAGTCACATCAGAAAGCAGCGTGCGTAAGCACCACAGGACCGTCGCTTACTCAGGCATTATCATGGCTATCTTCATCGCACTGCAGTGCCTGTTCCCGCTCATGCCGTTCTACACGATAGGCTGTATGTTCGCGACAGCCATCATCCACACGTTTGTCTCGAACGACGAGAAATTCGAGCAGCGAAAAGTGCTCGGCGAGACCAAGCAGATCGCATACCGCGATGCCCTCACAGGCGTTAAGAGCATACACGCTTACGTCGAGGTGCGCGAGAAGATCGACCGCCGCATCTCCGCGGGCACCATAGAAGAACTCGGCATCATCGTCTTCGACTTAAACGGCTTGAAGCATGTCAACGATACTCTCGGACACGAAGCCGGTGACAAGTACATCACTGCCGGCTGCATGCTTATCTGCAGGAAGTTTACGCACAGCCCTGTTTTTCGCATAGGAGGAGACGAGTTTGTGGCTATCCTCGAGGGCGAAGACTACAAGAACAGGGAAGAGCTCAAGGCGTCGTTTGACCGCCAGATGGATATCAATAAGCAAAAGGGCGTAGTGACGGTAAGCTCCGGCCTCGATATCTACGTTAAGGGCGAGGACAACGACTTCAACACTATCTTCGAGCGCGCCGACAAGAAGATGTACGAGCGCAAGAAGCTGATGAAGGCTTCTCTATAAGCTCCCAATAAAGCCTGATTCCGTGTTATACTAATAAATACGCGCGTGTTACTATGCACGTGAAGAATAGTTCACACGGAGGAATATATGAGCAGGCTTTCCAACATTACCATTTCCATGGCTCAGGAAACCGTAGAAGAGCTGTATAAGGATATCGAACGTAATATCCAGACCAGCCAGCCCGGTCTTTGTCCTGTCGACCTCGCAGCAGCTTTTATTCATTTAAGTCACGCGAGATCTTGCGGTAAGTGCACACCTTGCCGCGTCGGTTTAGGCAAACTTGAAGATCTTATCGAAGAGGTGCTCGACGGCAAGGCGTCGATCGAGGATATCGATGAGATCGAGAAGGTCAGTGAGACGATCTTCAGATCCGCTGACTGTGCTATTGGTTCCGAGGCTGCAAGAATGGCAGTTAAGGCAGTAAAGGGATTCAGAGACGACTTCGAGGAGCACGTTAAGTACGGACGCTGCAAGTTCCAGAACTTCAAGTCAGTTCCCTGCGTATCCGAGTGCCCTGCTCATGTTGATATACCGGGCTACATCGCCCTAATTAACGAGGGAAGATACGACGACGCAGTTAAGCTTATCAGAAAGGACAATCCGTTCCCCGCTACTTGCGGCATGATCTGTGAGCATCCTTGTGAGGAGCACTGCAGAAGAAAGCTCGTTGATGACGCTATTAATATCAGAGGCTTGAAGCGCTACGCTGTTGAGCACGAGTCTGAGATCAAGGCCCCTGTCTGTGCAGAGTCTACAGGCAAGAAGGTCGCTATCATCGGAGGCGGTCCTTCCGGACTTACAGCAGCTTATTTCCTGTCTGTTATGGGTCACGAGTGCACAGTTTACGAGCAGCGTGACAAGCTCGGCGGAATGCTCCGTTACGGTATTCCGAGCTACAGACTTCCCCGCGAGATCCTCGATAAGGAGATCGAGGGCTTGAAGCTTGCAGGATTCAAGACAATTACAAACACATCGATCGGTAAGGACATCACACTCGAGCAGCTGCGCGCTGACTACGATGCTGTCTATATCTCCATCGGTGCTCACACAGATAATAAGATCGGTATCGATGGTGAGGACGCTGAGGGCGTTATCTCTGCAGTCGAGATGCTCCGTGGCATCGGCGACGGCAAGATGACTGATTTCTCAGGCCAGGATATCGTAGTAGTCGGCGGCGGTAACGTTGCTATGGACGTTGCCCGTTCTGCGATAAGACTCGGCGCTAAGACAGTTAAGATCGCTTACAGAAGACGTAAGGTCGACATGACTGCTCTTGCAGAAGAGGTTGAGGGTGCTGTAGCTGACGGCTGCGAGATCTTAGAGCTCAACGCTCCTACAAAGATTGAGAAGACTGACGACGGCAAGGTTGCTGCTCTCTGGGTACAGCCTCAGATCGTAGGTGAAGTTAAGTGGGGAAGACCTGCTCCTGTTAATGCAGATGCACCCGAGGTTCGCCTCGCATGCGACAAGGTACTCGTAGCTATCGGTCAGGGCATCGAGTCCGCACACTTTGCAGACAACGGCATCCCCGTTAACAGAAGAAAGATCGCTGCCAAGGATACTGCTGATTTCGATGGTATCGACGGCGTCTTCTCCGGCGGTGACTGCGTTACAGGTCCTGCGACAGTTATCAAGGCTATCGCAGGCGGTAAGGTTGCAGCTGCCAATATCGATGAGTACCTGGGCTTCGACCACGAGATTACAAGCGGCGTGGATCTGCCTCCGGTTAGATTCGCAGACCGTGAGCCTATGGGCCGTGTCAACATGACAGAGCGCCCTGCTTCCGAGAGAACGAAGGACTTCAACCTGATGGAATTCCCGATGACAGATCAGGAAGCCTGCCAGGAGTCCGGCAGATGTCTGCAGTGCGATCACTTCGGCTGCGGTAAGTTGAAGGGAGGCAGAGAGTACAAATGGTAAACATAACGATTGACGGTAAGAATTTAAGCGTAAACGAGGGTGTTACCATCCTCGAAGCAGCGAAAAGCGCAGGCATCAACATCCCTACACTTTGCTACTGGAAGGGACTCAACGAGGTTGGTGCGTGCCGTGTGTGCGTAGTCGAGGTTGAGGGTATGCAGAAGCTGCCCGCTGCCTGCAACACTGCAGTTATCGAGGGTATGGTAATCCACACTAATTCCCGCAAGGTTCGCGACGCACGTAAGACAAACGTACAGCTCATCCTCTCCGAGCACGACTGCCGCTGCCCTCAGTGCATCAGAAGCGGAAACTGCTCTTTGCAGACTCTTGCACAGGACCTGAATATCATTGATATTCCTTTCGAGAAGAAGGTTCCCGAGAATACTTACAGCAAGTCTTTCCCGCTGAACCGCACTAACTCCAAGTGCATCAAGTGCATGCGTTGCATCCAGATGTGCGAGAAGCAGGCATGCAATATCTGGGATCTCATCAACACAGGTTCAAGATCTACTGTAGGTCTTCGTGAGGGTTACTCTCTTGAGGAGTCTAACTGTGCTTTGTGCGGACAGTGTATCACTCACTGCCCTGTAGGCGCTTTGACAGAGCGTGATGATACTACTAAGGTTATCGATGCGTTGAACGATCCCGAGAAGATTGTCGTTGCACAGATCGCACCTTCCATCAGAGCTGCTTGGGGCGAGGCTTGGGGACTGTCTGCTGAAGAGGCAACAGTCGAGAGACTTGCTTCCGCGCTTCACATCATGGGATTCGATTATGTATTCGACACGAACTTCACGGCTGACCTTACGATCATGGAGGAGGGAAGTGAGTTCCTCGCACGCCTCGGCGATGCTGCTAACTCCAAGCTCCCGCTGTTCACTTCATGCTGCCCGGGTTGGGTAAGATTCGTTAAGTCTCATTATCCTGAGTTCGTAGATAATCTTTCTACAGCTAAGTCACCTCAGCAGATGTTCGGTGCAGTCGCTAAGAGCTACTATGCTGAGATCCTCGGCGTTGAGCCTTCAAAGATCTACTGCGTATCCATCATGCCTTGCCTTGCTAAGAAGCATGAGTGCGCTATCCCTGCAATGAACGACGCTTGCGGCGATCCTGATGTTGATGTAGTTCTTACAACACGTGAGGTTGACCGTCTTATCCGTTCCGAGTTCATTAACCCCGCTGAGATCGAGGACCGCGCTCTCGATATGCCTCTGGGTATCGGTTCCGGTGCAGGTAATATCTTCGGTGCTACAGGAGGTGTTATGGAGGCGGCTTTGAGAACTGCTTATAACCTCGTAACTGGCTCCAACCCCGATCCCGATGCATTCAAGGATGTAAGAGGTCAGGACGGCTGGAAGGAAGCTACATTCGATATCAACGGCACAACATTGAAGGTTGCTGTTGTTAACGGTCTCGGCAACGCTGATAAGCTCCTCAAGGCTTTGAAGTCCGGTAAGGTCGCTTATGACTTCATCGAGGTCATGGCTTGCCCCGGCGGTTGTGTCGGCGGCGGCGGACAGCCCATTCACGATAACGTGGAGATGGCTCCTAACCGTGCACCTACACTCTACGCACAGGATGCCGCTTCTGATCTGAGATTCTCACACGAGAACCCCTCGATCGCAGCAATCTATAAGGATTATCTCGGCAAGCCTCTTTCCGAGAAGTCACATCACCTGTTACACACTGATCACCACGCATGGTCAATGCCTAACGAGTAAAATCGAAGCCCTCTCAAAAATCGAGAGGGCTTTTTTAATCCACTGTTTTGTGGGTTGAAACGCGAAAAAGGTGGATCAGTATGGTGGATTTCTCACCCCTGCTTCGCTCTTCGAAGTTCGTACTTTCTATTCTTGACCTTATACATCTCTTCATCGGCTTCCTTGATGGCCTTGGTGATGTCAAAATCCTTATCAAGGATCATCTTCGTGTAGCCGCAGCTCGTCGAGACTTTATATGGCTTCTCCGAAGTCTCGTTATAAGCATCGAGAGTCGCGTTGATCTTCTCGATTATCGCGTCTGCATCACACTCGCCGAATACGATCGAGAACACCTCATCTCCGCCGAATCTTGTAGACAGGCTCGACTCGGGAACTGACTTGCTCAGGGAGTAAGCGACCTGATAGATCGCGCTGTCACCCTCGGCATGTCCGTAGGTATCGTTGATATACTTCAAGCCGTCGAGGTCACTCATCAGCACGGTAACCGGCACGTTCTCATACTCGGGTTCTTTCCTAAGCTGCTTCAACTGATTCTGGAAGCCTATACGATTGAACAGTCCCGTCAGCGCATCGTGACGATACATCTCGTCCATCTCCTTAAGGAGCGTTCTTTGGTAGCGGATATTGATATAGCCGCCGATACCGATACTTATCGCATTCGTTACGCCGAGAGTATTCGTGTAATTCGAGATAAGGTAGTCCTGATAATAGAAGCACATGAAACCGAACGGGCGATCCATGAAGACCAGGGAGTTAAAGATAAGCGGGAAGCCCTTCTTCGTGAGCTCTAAGATTCTCGCGCACACTGCGGGCGCCATCACATCTTCGAATAACTCACCTTCGCGGCTCGACAGATCGAGCGTTCCTTCCTTATACCTCTCGGGGTGGGAGGAGTCGTATATCATCACAAACTCCTTCTTGGAGTCCATTATGTGTTTGTCCGTGAAGTAGTTGATGTCCTTCTCGAAGCAGCGGCGGTCGACAATGATCAGTGAGTTGTCCGTCTTATACGACTCAAGCTGTGCGACCATCTCGCCCGGAGTCTTGCTCATTTGCATTGAAGACGTTACGAGAGTGAGCACTCGGTTATCGTCATTAAGCCTCGCGAAACTCTCGCGGAATCTGTTACGCAGGATAGCGGGCTGCTCTGTGTGTTCGGGACATCCGCAGGACTGGTTCGCCTGGAACGTAGGCTCGATGAGTCTGTTCTCGGGAGGCAGTCCCTTCACAGCATCGAAAACAAGCTCGGCTGTGGCGTTTGCCATCTGGATTATGTCGCACGTTGCGGTCGTTATCTTAGGTGAAGTGAAGTAGATCTCATCGTATCCGTCAAAGCCTGTAACGATAACATCCTGCGGCACCATGTAGCCTGCCTTGATGAGCATCTCGGATACGGTGATGGCCATGATGTCGTTGGCGCAGATTATCGCGTCGGGCATGTCGCCTCTGTCTATGAGGGCTTGCGTGGCGATGCGGCAGGGGTCTGCCCAGAAGTCACCGTGGCTTACCATCGTGGCTCTGTCGTACTCTATGTTGTTCTCGGCGAGCACCTTGCGAAAAACATCTATTCTCTTCTCAGAGAACTCGTTTCCATTGTGTCCTGCCATGAAGTGCGGGTGCTTTACCTTGTGGTACTCGATGACGTGGCGCACCACCTTTTCGAAGCCCCGGTCGTAGTCGTAGCCTAAGCAGGAGCAGCCGGGGTAGTGGCCGTCTGCGATGATGACGGGCAGGCTGTGTGAGTTTGAGGCACGTATGATCTTGTCCGCGATCTTGTGGCTCTTGATGCGCTCGTCCATGATGACGACGGCGTCGAGGTAGCGGTAGGGAATCAGGTCGAAGACGTATTTCTCGGTGGCCTGACGGTCCTCTTCCCAGTAGATGTCGGAGTTGAGAGTGAAGATGAGAAGCGCGAATCCTTCGTTTTTGAGCAACTCGTTAAGACGGACGATGTAGCCGTGCGTCTGAGGTTCATATACTCTGGATGTACAAAGCGCGATCAGCTTTTTGCCGTTGATCATCTGTGGACCCCTCATATAGTTCTTACCAATATAAATTCTATCATTGTAAGTTTTAATATTCAGTTAACGTTATGACTTTCAAGATTTTGAGATATAATATATGACGCTAATAAATAAGAAGGGATAAAAATCATGAGAAAAGCAAACAAGTTTATCGCCGGTGCTCTTACTCTGGCGATGGTCGTACCCGCTTTTACGGCGTGCGGCAAGAAGAACAGTGAAGATGTTATCTCGGCATCTGATCCTTGGTACGACTGTACTGCTGTTGAGGTAGGTGAGAATCTTGATCCTGCTGATTATGAGTACGGATACATCGAATTCTGCGGTTTCTGTGATTTGGGCTATGTTTATGAGCTCGAAGCAGTACGCACTATTCCGGAAGGATTCGATATGGAGAATTCATCCGAACTGTACGACTATTCTGTAATCGTTTATGACATTTCAGGCAACAAGGTTACTCAGATCTCTCTGTCAGACAAGCTTCATGATTCCGATCTCGGTGGATATGCATCTGTCGGAACTGTTAAAAAGATTGGTGATGTGTGGTATGTAATGTACGAAGACTACAACATGGATACAGGTGCGCCGATTTCTTACAGAGCTGAGCTTGATCTTAGTGCAGGTACTATCGGTGACCTCGAGGAAATGGCTGTTCCTGATAATATCGCAGATATTGTTTCCGAGGGTTACGAAGAGAGCTCTTATAATATCGGTGAGTATGAGATTCGCAAGTTCTGGATGTCCGGTGACAACCCGTCCTATGTCATCCTCGTAACTGATGGAGCAGGTAATGTAAATGTATTTGATATGCGTGAGCTGTTTCCTAATCAGCCTATCTACGATATCGGCAACGTTATTGATACAGGTAACGGCAAGGTAGTTATCTATGGTTACTACAACTCTACAGACCTGTACTACGAGCTCGACTTTGCAACAATGCAGATCGGCGAGCTTTCTTCCGACATGACATGGCTCGAGGAAGAGATCGATGATCTCTGTGTTGTTGAGGGTGTAGGTTCCGCGATCGTTAATGACGACGGTGTATACTCTGTTGACTTTGATTCACAGACGATCAACCCTATCTTCATGTTCTCTGATACAAACGTAAACCAGTATGATGTAAGTAACTTCACAGCTGTTAAGGTAACTGAAGACGAGTGCATCTTCACAGGAACATCAAGCGTTCCGACTGTCGGTTCTGCTTCTATGCTCAATACCTCTGCACTTATCTACACATTCACACGTGCTGATTCCAACCCTAATGCAGGTAAGACTATCATCGAGGTTGCTTCCGTAGATAATCTCGACTATGCACTTTGTAATGCAGTATGTGAGTTCAACAACAACTCTTCTGACTACTTCATCAGACTTACAACTAAGTACAATCTTTATAAGTATAATGAAGATTCCGGTGAAGATAATGCAATGGCTGCAGCTGACAACGCATCTGCTAACCTCAGTAATCAGCTTGCTATCGACCTCATGGCAGGTGAGGGTCCTGATATCATCATGAATGCTTCTGAACTTAACATGTTGAATAATCCTGACTATCTGCTCGATATGTCAGAATTCGTTTCAACTAACTTCAGTTCTGATGCTTATTTCACAAACATCTTCGAAGCTTATAAGACAAACGGAGCTCTTTATCAGATCCCGCTGTGCGTTTCAGTTGTAGGTATCTCTACTTCTGCTGATAACGTTGCTGATGATCAGATCGGATTCACATTCGAGCAGTATGAGGAATTCGTTTCCGGCCCTTGTAACGGTGAGAGCCCGTTCAGCGGCAACCAGATCGACGTATTCATCCAGCTTGCTGACTGCATGCAGGACAGCTTCATTACAGACGGTCAGGTTAACTTCGATACACCTGAGTTCAGAGCTCTTGCTGAGTTCACAGCTGCAAATATCAACAACTCTCTTGAGAATGAGGACGACTATTATAATTATGGTTACTACTCTGAAGATGAAGACGGAGCAGCATCTATCAGCTATATCTCTGATATCAATGGCTATTTCACAAACATCATTAACAAGAACAACAGATTGCTCGGTCTTCCTTCCTCTGACGGAAGAGGTCCTGTTATCTATGAGTCAGATTCTGTAGCAATCTCCGCAATGACACAGTATCCTGATGCTTGCCGCGAGTTCGTATCAGTTCTTCTCGGTGAGTCTTCACAGGATATCTATGCTGCATATGAGATCCCTGTAAACCGTGCTTCATTCAACACAATTTCTGTGAAGTGCATTGAGGGCCATAACAGTGAGATCGAGCTCATGCTCCGTATTTATGATGAGGCATTGCTTAACTCTTTCGGTTATGATACACAGCTTATGGACGAGTCCAACATCCCTGCATTCGAGGAGTTTGTAGACAGCATCGACAGCTTCTATATCAATGACGCCTCCATCAACGCTATCATCCGTGAGGAGATGCCTTCCTTCTTCGAAGGCCAGAAGTCACTCGATCAGATCATCCCCGTTCTGAACGACCGTGTCAGCACAGTCCTCACAGAGAGAAACTAATCACTTAGTTTCCTAACTCAAACAATAATAGGGCGCCTCATCCGGGGCGCCCTATTTTTGTTATCAAACTATTACAATATAGGCATATGTGTTTCACATATGCCTTGTAGTATGCAAGTATGGGTACACATGTGACAGAAGAGTATATTCTTTCTCATTTTGACGATGCTGTTAATCAGGGTTTTATCACGCCGTATTTTCAGCCAATCTTTCGCTCGGTTACAGGAAAGGTCGCGTGTGCAGAGGAGTATGCGGAGAGAGAAGCTCCAACAGGTGTAATAGACCATCGGTATCTGCCTCGGCACATCATCCGACAAAGTCGACACCGTCATCAGCACCGCCGACGCCCGCCTCTACAAAGGCAAACAAAACGGCAAAGCTCATGTGGAATTTGAGTGACTAATCAGCTTTTCTAAATACATACTGTTTGGCCATCGAATCAAGAATCACCGCGATCATTCTGATTATAGTATCCGGTTCCGGCCTGTAGTCCATGTCCGCCGGAACCATCGCGATATCGCGGTTAGGATACAGTCCCATATTAAGATACTTCCTGTACTTGTCGACGTTATCTGATAGATAATTCAGATTGCTTAATCCGCCCATCGCCTCAGTAAACCCGCAGCGGTTAAACTCCGGCAGATTCATCGAGAAGTCAGGGGAGATGAACTCATTAAGTCCCGCTCTGATCAAAGTATCGTACTTATACTCGATTCCCATATTGTCCAGCGCCTGCGCGACTTCAGTCTCGAACAACGATCTCATGACTATCCCATTATACTTAACCGCACGATCCTTAGGGAATGTGTTGGCACAGTCCTTCAACGATTCCCAGAACTCAGTGTTATAAGGATTATCCGCATTCGGTCTCAGAACATATCCCTGCGCAATCATATCCAGCGATCCTTTGTGATTTTCCTGCCAAAGAGCCATCAGTTTCTTCATTTGATCCTCAGCCTTCGCACGCTTAGCCGCCAGTTCTCTGTACTTATTCCACTTGGGATTCTTTTCCGTAACTCTCCTCCTTACAAGATTACCTTTTTCCTTATCCCAAATCCGGAAAGACACTGCTTCGTGACCATGCACCCTCGTAAAGTACACCCTCGGCAATTTGTTCTCTAGCTGATCCTTTAGATAAATGTATCTTCCGATGAAAAACTCTTTGCTAATACCATCCCTATTCATACCTTCACATTACAACCGCAGTTTTATGCTGACAACCCCCAATTTGTTCCGTTTTTTAGTCCGAATAATCGTACTGTTCAGAGGACAAATCCTTGCGCCGCAGGGGTTAGCGCGATTTTTGCCTTCGTTCCACCCTTGCTTTTCTTTCCAGCGCCAAAACCGGTGACTTTTTTCGAAAAGTGGCGCTGGAGTGGGCACTAGGCCGCCGGGGGAGAACTGGGGTTCAGCGGAGGAGGGGCAAGGACAAAGAAAAAGGCTGCCCGTGAGGACAGCCTTGATCAGCTAACTTATTAATAAAACGATCAGTCCTTGCCGGAGGAGGCTCTGCCGACTTCGGCGCCTGCGTCAGCCATGCCGACTGCCTGGGAGACGATAGGCGAGAGGACTACTGCGAGAACGTAGGAAGCGATCAGTGTAGGAAGGAGAAGCTTTGCCCAGCTGCCGAGCCACATAACGGGGAACGGAGGCATGTTGGCAAGTGCTTCAGCGGGTGCGTGGGAGCGACCCATAAGTACACCTACAAGGCTGCAGACCAAGCTGACGATGATTGTATTTCCTACTGAAAGAGGGATCGAATTGATCAATGTGAACTTGAAGGTAGGAGGATTAGCTCCGGCCTTGGCTGCGAGGCTTCTTCCCATCTTGCCCAACGGTACGACAAATGCAACGATGATGCCGACTGTTACTGACAACAGGATGTTGGAGATGTAGCGGATTGCTACAGGTTGGGATTCAGCTGCCTGAGGATTGATCTTAGGGATCAGGAATGCAACGAGAATACCCATGGCAAGCGAGATGATGATTGCCATGATAAGGCCCATTGTTCTTTCTTTCTTCTTCATATCTTTTACCTTCCTTTCAACTTTAGGTTCTTCATAGTTGATCAATATCTTGCAGTCGGACTTAGGGAATGTGCAGCAAGGGTGGACGTATCCTGCAACCTTGTCATACTGTCTTCTTCGTTCGACTCTCTCGGGGGTGTAGACCTCGCCGGAAGCTAATCTTGAGCGGCAGAAACCGCATTCGCCTGAACGGCACTTGCTCGGTGCTTCGATACCTGCACGCTCCAGTGCGACGAGCAACGGTTCATCTGCGCGCGCGGGAATCTTACGCTCGATTCCGTCGTTCATGACAACTGTTAATTCGAATGTCTTATCCTTGAATTCAGAAGTGAACGCCTCGTCGCGCGCGCCCAGTCTGTACTGACCGTACGCGTCGAGTCTTACAAACTTCTTCTTAAGTCCGAGCTTGGCGCATTCGCCCTCCGCGTAGTCGTACATTCCCTGGGATCCGCAGACGAATACGGAATAAGAAGCGGGAGCGTACTTAGCAATTAATTCGGAAGTAATAAATCCATGCTCGTAGCCGGGCTTTTCTTCATCGGACAATACATGGACGACTTTCAACTTGCCGCCCGCGGCCTTCTCTAATGAATCAAGCTCATCCTTAAACAGGATCTCTTCTTCAGTGCGGCTGCCGTACAACAGGATAAGATTGAAGTCTTCTGTACCGTCAGCGACCGCGGATGCAAGCGACATGAAAGGTGCGATACCTGAACCGCCGGCAAGACCGATTACAGTTGAAGCGTCGCGGATGGGCTCGTACTCGAAGAAGCCTGCAGGCTCCGAGATATCGAGAGTAGTGCCGACCTTGAATTCGGAATTGATATATGAAGAAGCGAAGCCGTCCTTCATACTCTTAACGACTATCTGATACTTGCCCTCGAGCGCGAGCTTCGGAGAAGAGCACAGGGAATAGGGACGTGTCAGAACTGAATCGCCAATCTTAAGCTTCAGTGAGATATAGTGGCCTGCGCGGAAATATGCAAGCTTGGCAGTTCCGCGGGAAGAATCAGGCGCCAATGTATAAACTCGAGCGCCGTTAAACTCCTTAATATCAGCGACCTTAACATGCTGAACCTTCGGGTGAAGGTTACGCGCCAGAACGTTCGCATTGAACTCATACTTAGGCTCCGTATCAGGCGCCTCGTTGATGACCTTCTGGCGGCGCGGGATTATCTCATCAAATCTATCGATGGAGATGCCTTCAAGGTATTCTCTGTCAGCCATTATCTAGCACCTCCTGACATTACATATCCTAAGATCTGGAATCCGATTCTGTTGCCTGTCGTATATGTAGGGAAGTAACCGGACAGACCGGAACCGTGAGCTCCTACGAAGAACAGTCCGGGGATAGTGGGTTCCATACCGTTCGCGAGAGTTCTCGAACTCATTCCGTCCCACTTCTCTGAAGCATATCCGTAGACAGCACCCTGAGGAGTTCCCATATAACGCGCGAACGTAACCGGACTTGCGATCTCGATCTCTTCGATATGCTCACGGATCTTATAGCCCATGATCTTCTCGAGGTTGTCGATCATCTGATCTGCAATCTCACGCTTGATCTTCACATAATCCTCTTCCTTAACATCAGCCCACGCATCGTCCGTGTAGGAGATTGTAAGGATCATCATCGTCGTGCCCTTAGGAGAGCAGTCGGGATTCGCGAGGTTCAGACAGCAAACATCGAGCGCATACTCATCCATCTGCCTTGCAACCGACGCGTCGTAGATAGCCTTGGAATCCTTGGTGGTACTGATAAAGAGCGTGTAGTCTTCAATACCGATCTCCTCGGGAGGAGCGTCGAGACCCAGCGAGACGCTGAAAGCTCTGAAACCATACTTTCTAGCATTGATCTTCTTCCTCTCGAACTGCGAAACGAGCGACTTATCGTCGAGAAGCTTAAAGTAAACCGTCTCGGGGAAAGCGTTGGACGCGAGCGCCGTACACTCGAACACGCGTCCGTCGTCGACCTCAACGCCACACACAGCGCCGTTCTTCGTAAGCACCTTCGTGACCTCCGTCTCGAAAAGGAACTTACATCCGAGCTTAGTAGCACGATCTACTATAGCAACGGAAAGTTGGTGGGATCTCATCTTCGGCACATAAGCGCCGTTTACAAAGTAGCCGTATACCATGAGCAGGTAGCGTGATGCGTCAACTGTGTTGATATCTGAGCCCTGATAAGGCCAGTAGGCTGACATGATGTCAACACACTTATCGCTCATGCCGAGTGCACGGAAGAATTCTCCGGCGCTCATGCCCATTATCTTCATGAAGTTGGGATGTTCCTTACGAAGGACTTCGAAGTCAGGGTTGCCTCTTGTTGAACCCCAGTAATCAAGTCCTGCCGCCATATCTTCATATGCCATGAAGAACTTGTTCATGGCTTCGATATCGTCAGGACAGATCTCCTTCATCAGCTCCATGACTTTATCTTTGCCGTGAGGGAAGGTGACATCTATCTCGCGGACGCCGTTCTTCTCGACTATGTATCGGAATGCATCCTTGATGGGAATCATGTCGACTTTGATTCCCAACTCGTCGAAGAGCTTACCGAGCTCACCTCTGATCTCGCCTTCGCCGAAGTCAGGGATCTCATGAAGGGAAGCGTCGAATTCGAATCTTCCTCTGACAAAGCTGGTCGCGGCTCCGCCGGGAAGATTATGCCTTTCGATTACCAGGGTTTTAAGGCCCATACGCGATGCTCGACAGGCCGTCATAAGACCTCCGTTGCCGGCACCAATGACTATCAGATCGTATTTCTCTGACAAAACAGCACCCCCTCACCACTTGATCAAATACACAAAACTAATTATAAACTAACAAAATTTTTTGTGAAAGTGGATGAGGGGGTTGTTAATAATTTATTCAACTTCTTTATAAGGGAAGCCTGTAGCCTTGCTAATGACGGGAATCTGGTCTCTGTAGCTCTTGCCGATTACGATGTCGAGCTTCTTATCAGGGTCTTTCAATTCGAAGAATCTCTTATGAGTCAGGATGACTGCGGCAGGATTAGCTGCACGAAGCTCGGGGATGGAGATCTCACGAAGCTTACGGAAGACTTTTCGCACAAGAAGATGAGGCTCATCACCATCAAGGACAAACCACATGACACCCCTTGAAGGGATCTTGCTGATGCCCTTAAAGGCGAACATAGGAACTGCCAAAGAAGCGTTGGGATAAACCTTGCGTATCTTACGGGGAAGCTTCTTATGAACAGAAGCAACCTCTTTGTTCTTCTTGAACAGCAGGTGAAGGATAGGTCTGATGTAGATTTCCTTGTAGTAGAAGGAGATACGTGCCAATACGCGGAACAGCAGGATTCCGAGGATCGCTAGGATGATTGATACAATGAACGACAGCATCGGGAATGTCAGCTGCAGAAGGATCATGCCGGCGTGAACGATTGCCTTTATTATCTGCTCGATGATATTAAGTCCCTTGACCGGGATGGCCGCACAGATCGTGCCGATATTATCAACGCAGGAGTAGCAGCAGAAGTAGACTACCGATGCGATGGCAAGCGTAATGACAGCGATCACCCAGACATACCAGGGCGCGCCTGAAGAGTAGGTGTTCCTTGAGAAGGCTCCAAGAGCAAAAGCTGAGTGCTTTGTGCTCTGGCTGCTTTCGATAGCTTCAGTGGTAAGAAGAGGCATGAGGGACAGCGCGGTAATGCCGATCCAGCCTGTGAACTTATCAATCTTGTCGATGGTGGCCTGCGAGACGATCTTACTCTCTGCAAACGAGTGCAGGACGATCATTATCGCTGCAACGATAGTAAGAAAAACCGCTGCGTAAGGGTTCGCGATAGGAAGCTCGGCAGCAGCGTTAACGACGGGGATGCCATTTAGCGTGTCAGCCAAAGAAGTAAACACGCCCGAATCAGGCGAATACTTGTCAGCATTCTCGAGTGCGCCGAGTATGGAAAGCGCGGCCATTGTTGCTGTCGGATTGACTGAGGCCGTGACTGCGGTGGAGAAGATGCCCGTGTAATAACTGATGCTTCTTCCCAGCGTCATAGGTGCAGCTGCAAATAACATTTCTTTATCCCTCCATTCAGCGTGATTTTAGCATAATCGCAGGAAGTTTAATATAATTGGTAATCATGTAACTTTTTAACTTGGAGGCGAGTAATATGTCTGAAGAGAATCAGGGTGTTGAGGTATCAAAGCAGATCCTTAAGGAAGAGAAGAAGCAGAACCGCAAGGAAGGCATACAGACTGTAGGTATCACTATCATGACTATCTGCATGGTCATCATCACAGTTGTTGCTGTATCCGTATTCGTTAACATCAACAGAAAGATCAATGCTTTCTATACCAAGGCTGACACGGCTATCACTTCATTAAATGAAATCGCTACAGACATTCAGGAAGCTGACCTTCCCGGCATGGCTACGAAGATCGATGAGCTTACAGAGAATGCTGCAGACGGTGTGGCTACTACTATGGAGAAGATCGATTCCATCAATATAGATGAACTGAACGAGGCCATCTCGAGCTTAGATGCTGCAGTAGAAGCTTTAAGGGCAACCGCTGAGGGTTTTGCGGGTATATTCGGTCATTAATGAGATATACCGCATAGATTGTGGTATTATTACGAATATAAAAGTTTTTTGAGAGCGGGCTATGTTCAAACATATTAAGGTAAAGATAACTTTTGTTATTACAGCTGCGATCATCTTATCGATGAGTATCGTAACTTTGCTTAGTATATATTCGATGCGCCAGCTCGGTATCGCTGACTCCGAGAAGATCTTGCACCTGATGTGTGAGACAGGTCAGAAGAACCTCGATTCATACTTTATAAGTGTAGAGAGATCGGTAGACCTCATCGCAACTTATGTCGAGACTGACCTTGAGGACACGGATCTTGAAGATCTTGACCAGCATGTCGACCGCGTAAGAGACATGTTCGAGAATATCGCGAGCCAGACCAACGGAGTCCTCACTTATTACTACAGAATAGATCCTGACGTATCCCGCGATGTTAAGGGATTCTGGTATGTAGACGAGTACGGTGCAGGATTCGAGGAGCACACGGTAACAGATATCTCCTCATACGATACGACGGATACTTCAGATCTTGTATGGTTCACGGTTCCTAAGGTTTACGGTCGTTCCGTATGGCTGCCGCCTTATGAGACTGAGAACCTCGATGTCTATGTTCTTTCCTATAACGTTCCTGTCTATAAGGACGGACAGTTCATCGGAGTTATCGGCATCGAGATTGATTACACGACCATGGCTACGCAGGTCAACAACATAAGACTCTACGATACAGGTTATGCCTTCATCGATGATGAGTACGGCAATATCATCTATCACCCTTATATCGATGTTCTGTCACTTCCTGAGGACCAGATCCCGAAGGTTCCGGACGGACTTTTGATCGAGGGTCTTAACCATTATACATTCGAAGGTATTGAGAAGGAGGGTGTAAGACTTAAGCTTCATAACGGCATGTTCCTTACTGTCTCTGTTCCTGTAAATGAGATCAACGGCAACTGGGAGGCACTCCTTCATAAGACCGTTTATTCTTCAATCTTTGTATTGATCATCTTTGCACTTCTCGCACTTTACTTCTCCGGCACTCTGACTAAGCCTCTCATCGAGCTTGCGAAGGCTGCCAAGAAGGTAAGTGAAGGCGATTACAATATCATCATCAAGCATCACAGTAATGACGAGATCGGCATCCTGTCGCGTTCGTTCGAGAAGCTTGTAAGCAACTTGCGTACTAACATCGAGCGTCTTAAGGAAGATAACATGTCGCTCGAGGCTGCGACCATCCGCGACTCGCTTACGGGTGTACGTAACAGGTTCGCGCTTCGCCGTGATTACGAGTTGTTCAACGAGAAGGACATTCACATCATGATGCTCGACATCGATGACTTTAAGTCTGTAAACGATAACTACGGACACTCAGTCGGCGACTACCTTCTTAAGAAGACGGGCGATGCCCTGATCGACCAGTTCGGTGCCGACAACTGTTACCGTTACGGCGGTGACGAGTTCCTCATCGTCTACTCCGATATCTCCGAGACAGACTTTAAGAAGGCCCTCGCTAATCTCGAGTACCAGTTAGGTGAGATCTATATCGATGATAAGAAGCTCCCTGTGCATTTCTCAGCAGGCTATGTCTACGGTAAGACAGTCCTTATGGACGACTTAAGACTCATGCTGCGCCAGGCTGACGAGCTTTTGTACGAAGCAAAGAATGCCGGTAAGAATCTGTTTATCGGTAAGCCTTACAACAGAGATTACGCTGAGAGGATCAAGAAGAAGGAACAGGACGCCTTCCGCCATGCTTGATATTAGGCTTTATCAGTACTGAAGTCCCAGATGTTTCTTAAGGTCTTCGTCGCTTCCGATGATGACGACAGACTGACCTTCCTTGAAAGGAATTGTAGGATCAAAATCCATATTAAAGTCATCCTTGCCGTTCTTTACTGCGAGGATGTTAAGTCTCATTGTCTGACGCACTTTAAGGTCGATCATGTTCTTGCCGATCCAGGAAGCGGGAACATCTACTTCGAAGATGGAGTAGTCGCCCGGAACGGGGATGTAGTCCTTAACGTTAGCTGAGCTGTAGCGTATAGCTGCCCACTTAGCCATGAATCTTTCAGGATAGACAACATCGTCTGCTCCGTTACGAAGCAGGAACTTCTCGTGAACGCCTCTTGAAGCTCTTGCGATAACGTACTTGGCACCGAGCTCCTTAAGGAGGGAAGTGGTCTCGAGTGAAGCCTGGAAGTCGTCACCGATGGAAACAACACACAGGTCGAATGAATCGACACCGATAGTCTTCATGAAGTCCGGATCAGTCGCATTGCCGATAAGGCTCGATGTGACGAAGGGAAGAGCCTTCTGCAGCCTTTCTTCCTGACTGTCGATGACCAGGATATCGTCGCCCTGAGCAGCGAATTCCCTCATAAGGTATGTACCGAATCTGCCTGCACCGATTACGAGAATGTTCTTCATAAGTCCTCCTTTTATCCTACGGCTACGTTATCCGCCGGATACTTATCGTTAATAGCGTTCTTTCTGCCTGTAGCAGCGAAAACGAGCGTTAGGCCGCCCACTCTGCCGCCGTACATTATGAATATCAGTATCAGCTTGGACACTGTACCCAGAGTCGAAGTTATACCCATAGTAAGTCCTACCGTAGCAACAGCAGACCCGCACTCGAAAAGCGTCGCCATAAGCGGGATCTTCTCTATAGTTGAGATCGCGATGGCACCTATAAGGAACAGGTGCATATCTAGAAGGAAGATCGCTACTGCGTTGTTTACGGTGTCTTCCGTGATACGTCTCTTGAACAGGGCCGGGGCCTTTTCGCGGCGGAAGACGGAGATCATTGCAGCCCAGAGGATGGCGATGGTAGTGATCTTCATTCCGCCTGCAGTGGAACCCGGTGCGCCTCCGATGAGCATCAGAATGATCGTAAGTGCGATGCCGTTTCCGGAGAAGCTGTTATAGTCAACTGTGTTGAAGCCTGCTGTTCTCGGGCTTACCGCGCTGAAGAGTGATTCGAGGATGCGCTCGTTCATGGGAAGTCCGTTTAATTCAAAGAAGAAGAAATACAACGTAGGGATCGCGATGAGGAAGACCTCTGACATTAGGATGATCTTGCTCTGCGTGCTGTATTTTCTTACGTTGAACTTATATGTTCGGATGTCATCCCATGTAAGGAAGCCGAGGCCGCCTGTGAGGATGAGCACGATGAATACGATGTTTATAAGCGGGTTATCCGCATAGAAAGTAAGGGAAGAGCACTGGCCGCCGGCGGTGCCGAGAAGGTCGAAGCCCGCGTTACAGAATGCGGATATCGACATGAAGATCGAATACCAGATTCCCTTGGCAACGCCGAAGTCTCTTATAAATACAGGCATTACGAGGATGGCACCCAGACCTTCGAAGAGGACGGTTCCCTTAACGATGAAGTCTGTAAGCTTGGCGATGTCGCCCATGTTAGGTGCGGAAACTGCTTCCTGCATGGCTGCACGTGTGCGGATGTTAAGCTTGCCTCCCATGAGCTTGGTGAAGAATGTGGTCATGGTAAGAACGCCCATGCCGCCGACCTGAATGAGGAGAAGGATGATGACCTGACCGAATAAAGACCAGGATGTCTGAGTGTCCTTAACTACCAGTCCCGTAACGCAGCCTGCCGATACGGAAGTGAACAATGCATCGATGAAAGGCGTTACGGTTCTGTCCTTGGAAGATATGGGTAACATAAGCAGTAAAGCACCTGCCAACACCATAATCAAAAAGCCCAACAGGATGACCTGCGGACCCGTAAGTCGTCTTTTTGTTCGATTTTGCATGACGTTATTATATAATAATTGCCATGAAGAAAAAAATATTGATGACAATAATAATTTCTGTACTGGCTTTTGCCTTCTTCTCGTCCTGTGCGGACAGGAACCTTGGCGAGCCTGATTCAGAGCCTGAACAGACTGAAACTGAAGCTCCGACTCCCACGCCGGAGCCTACACCTACTGAAGCACCGACACCGACTCCCGTGCCGGAAGATACAACGAGCCCGTTCTTTATAAATATCAATAGAGACGCATGGCTTGCTGTCGGCAGCGAGTTTAATATCAATGATTTTGTAAGCTACATTGATGACCACGATGCCGAGATAGATCTTGATATCGTGGGACAGGTCGATCCGACAGTGCTCGGATCTTATCATCTCGATCTTACGATCACTGATGATTACGGCAATACTGCCTCCGACTACATCAACGTAACTGTTTACCAGCCTTCAGGTGACGGATCTTCCAGTCCGCAGACAGGAACGTCTACTGCTAATGCGACGCCTTTCTCGACATTCATGGCTTCATACCCGGGCGAGGGCATCCACTATGGTATCGACGTATCTAAGTGGCAGGGAGCTATCGACTGGCAGCAGGTAGCTGACGCAGGATGCGAGTTCGCGTTTATAAGAGCCGGATGGTCCAGCGAAGGCGAGTTCCATGAGGATGAGTATTTCGTTGCTAACATGGAAGGCGCTACAGCTGCAGGCATCCCGATCGGTGTCTATGTCTATACGACAGACAATACGGAGGAGTATGTAACGGCTCTTGCCGATACTATCTGCGATCTTTGTGACGGGTATAACGTACAGCTTCCCATCGTATTTGACTGGGAGAACTTCTTTAACAGCTTCCAGAAGTATCACTTGAGCATAGCTGATATCAATGTGCTCTACCGCACATTCGAGGCCAGGGTGGAGTCCCGCGGATATTCATCCATGATCTACGGCAGTAAGTTCATCTTTGATGTCATCTGGGAGGACGACATCCTTGATGTATGGCTTGCTCATTACACAACACAGACGGATTACAACGGTTTCTACCGCGTATGGCAGCAAAGCTGTACCGGAACTATCCCCGGAATAGATGCATATGTTGATATGGATATGTATTTCGGTGACCTGCCGGGAGGTAATTGATGGTTAATATTGAGAAAGTATCCTGTAAGTATAAGAAGACTGTTCTTACGGACGTAAATATCACGGCCGAGAGAGGACAGTGCATAGGCCTTCTCGGACTTAACGGTTCGGGTAAGTCCACTTTGCTTTCTGCGATATCAGGCATCAAGAAGCCTGCAGCAGGCAAGATCTATATCGAAGGTAAGACAGGATTCGTTACTCAGGAGAATGCTCTTATCGATGAGCTTTCCGCTTACGACAACATCCTGATGTGGACATCCATGAAGAAGGAAGAGATCCTGAAGGCTTTGCAGGGCCCTGAGCTTTCTATCCTTAAAGTCAGTGATTTTATCAATGTAAAAGTACGTAACATGTCCGGAGGTATGAAGAAGAGATTGGCTCTGGCATCCGTCATCATCACGGGCCCCGATGTTCTTCTCATGGACGAGCCTCTGGCGGCACTCGATATCCCGGCTAAGAACGACATCTTAAAGTTCATCGATGCGTTCAAGGCTAAGGGAGGCATCGTCTTTATCGCAAGCCATGAGGCTGAAGTCTTCGACCACTGCGATAAGATCTATCATCTTAAGGACGGAAAGTGTGTTCTGGTTGATAAGACCAGATCGGTATCCGAGATAATCAATGATTAAAGTCGCGTTCAAAAGAATCCTCAACTTCATGCCGTATGTGGCAGCGTATTTCCTTGCATTAGGATTGGCGGCGCTTGCCTTTGCTTTCTTCGGCGAGAACGTACTGTTTAAGGACGGTGCATTCTCCATGGTAAAGGTCGCATGCTATATCCCGCAGGATAATGAATTGAACTCCGCAGGTTTCTCTCTTATCGCGAACATGAACAGTATCGAGAATACTGTAAGCTTCGTCGAGTACGACAGCCCCGACGAGGTAAGGGAGGCGGTAGATGATGAGGATGTGGTCGCTGGACTTATCATCCCCGAAGGCTTTGCATCAGGAATCTTCTCCGGTGTTAACCCTGAACTTGAAGTAGTATTCAAGTCCGCTGATACATTCGATGAGCAGGTCGTTAAAGACATCATGCTCGTTCTTGCGAATGACTTGGGCGTCGGTCAGGCCTGTACGCAGACTGTCTATTCTTTCTGTGACCAGGTCGATGTGCCTTACGACCAGACTATGGAACTTGCAGATACGGTCAGAGTGGATGAGTTAGGTTATGCGCTCGATAGAATGAGCCTGTTCAGTTATGAATCAGTCGACTCCATCTCTACATATACGCTGACGCAGAAGATCGCGGGCGCTGTGCTCGTGTATGTATTCTTGCTGTCGGTGTTTGTATTCGCTTATTTCTGCAAAGGTTCGAATCCTGCGTTTATCGCGCGTGCCAAGCTTTCAGGTATCTCGCCTGCGATATTCTTCATAACGGAAGCTTTGTCTGTAATGATCATGATGTATGTCGCATTCGCGCTTATTACTGTGGGACTTCATTTTACGAAGATAGGCATCAGTCTGATGGCTCTCGTGAGGATGCTTCCGATCATCGCCATCATCGCTTTCATCGTAACGGGTGTGAGCTATCTTTTCCGTTCTCCCGTGTCTGCGGCGTATATATCTTTCGCGGCGTTTACTGTAATGATGTATCTTGCAGGTGGACTGCTTCCGATAGAGTTCCTGCCGAGGTTCCTGCAGGAGGGCTCGGTCTACAACCCGTTTAAGTATCTTATAGCGTTTACCCTGGAGGCGATGTTCTCATGAGATTGTTCTTTAACCGCCTCTACTTAAGCTCCAAGAGAAGCTTCCTTAATCCGTATATCTACGGTATGGCTTTCATACTTATCGCACTCGCGATCGTCTCTGTGGCGATGCCTTCTCACAAGGCTTCCGCATACATCCCGGTTGCCATCTTGAACCTCGATGACGACGAGGATACGGCACGTGCTGTAGAGGACCTGTGCGAAATGGGCTCCATCTTCGATTTCTACGAAGTTGACAGCGAGGTGCAGATGTATTCAGATCTTGCGACAGGCCGCGCTAACACGGGCTTTATCCTTCCCGAGGACCTCATGGCAAAGAGCGCTAAGCTGCACCGCATGCCGGATATCAGAGTTATAACGACGCCTTCTTCCACGCTGCCGTTCATGTCGAGCGAGGAAGTGTTTATGAAGCTGTTCCCGCATTTCGCGCTGAGGGTAATGACGAATGTTATTGACACTTCTGATGTGACGATGCCTGCGGATTATGTTGACGGGCTTTCAGATGTGTTTGACTCCTACCTTGAGGGTAACGCTATCTACAGGCTCGAGAGCCTTGAGAGCATCGAGTATAACGAGATAACCACTTCACAGAAGATCGCGATACCTGTGTATAAGTTCGCAGGATTCTTCCTGTGGATGGCGGCGCTTCTCGGTGCACTGTCTTATCTTAACGATTGTGACAATAAGCTCTATATGCGCATGAGCAAGGGAGGACGTTTCTTTATGGGACTGATCCTGCCGGCGGCTCACGTCATACCGGTAATCCTGATATCGCTTATAAGCTTCCTTATCTGCGGTGTGGAGTTCTCGGTGTTGCATTTGCTGGGCTACAGCGTGGTAGTTATTCTGGTCGCTTTTGTGATCGCTTCGATCATCGCGGCTCTTCCTTTGTACGGGAAGAAGAGCGGTATCTTCGCGGCTGTGCTGCCTACGTATCTTATCCTGTCATTCCTGTTCGGAGGCGTGCTCATGAACCTGTCTGTATACAGTCCCATCCTGCGCACAGTCTCCATGCTTTTCCCTCCGTATTTCTTTTAAAAGTAATTGAACAACATATGCTTTAAGTGTTAAACTTTAAGGAGTTTATGCCTTTGAGCAGGAGGTTCCGTCAGTTATGTATCTGATTAAGAAGAAGAAGGTGCTGTGCCCCTCGATCTTCCTTATGGATGTTGAGGCTCCCCGTGTGGCGCAGTACTGTGAGCCGGGACAGTTTTTGATCGTCAGGATAGATGAGAACGGTGAGAGAATCCCTCTTACTATCTGTGATTACGACCGAGAGGCGGGTACGATCACTATCGTAGTTCAGACGATCGGTGCTTCAACCAAGAGAATGATGGACCTCGAAGAAGGTCAGGGATTCCACGATGTAGTAGGACCTCTGGGACAGCCTTCCGAGCTCGTTACAGATGATATCGAAGAAGTTAAGAATAAGAAGATCCTCTTCGTAGCAGGAGGTCTTGGAACAGCTCCTGTTTATCCTCAGGTTAAGTGGCTGCACGAGCACGGCATCGATGCTGATGTAATCGTCGGCGCTAAGACTAAGGAACTCGTTATCCTTGAAGAGGAGATGAGCAAGGTTGCAGGTAATCTGTACATCACAACTGATGACGGATCTTACGGCCGCTCAGGAATGGTTACAAAGGTTATCGAAGACCTTGTAGCTGAGGGCAAGAAGTATGATCTTTGTGTCGCTATCGGACCTATGATCATGATGAAGTTCTGTGTTCTTACAACTAAGAAGTTTGATATTCCCACTATAGTTTCAATGAACCCGATCATGGTTGACGGTACAGGTATGTGCGGTGCGTGCAGACTTACAGTCGGCGATGAGATCAAGTTCGCTTGTATCGACGGTCCTGAGTTCGACGGATACAAGGTTAACTTTGATGAGGCTATGGGCAGAATGAGACTTTATAAGACTCAGGAGGGTGAGGCTCTTCTGGCTCTCGAAGAAGGAAAGACGCATCACGGCGGATGCGGTAACTGCGGAGGTGACAAGTAATGGCTGATGCAAACGGATTTGTAAGAGTACCGATCAGTGAGCAGGAGCCTCTTGTCAGAGCTAAGAACTTTGACGAGGTTTGCCTCGGCTATACTGAAGAAGAAGCAGTCGTAGAGGCTGCAAGATGTCTTAACTGCAAGAACCCCAGATGCGTAAGCGGATGTCCTGTTAATATCAACATCCCGGGATTCGTTACAGCTTTGAAGGATAGAGACTTCGCTAAGTCTTACGAGATCCTTACAGAGTCTTCATCACTTCCTGCTGTCTGCGGACGTGTATGTCCTCAGGAGACACAGTGTGAGGCTCAGTGCATCAGAGGAATCAAGGGTGACGCCGTATCTATCGGTAAGCTCGAGAGATATGTAGCAGACCGCGCAAGAGAAGAGGGAACGAAGATGAAGGTTTCCGCTCCTTCTAACGGCCACAAGGTCGCTGTTATCGGTTCCGGCCCTGCAGGTCTTACATGTGCAGGCGACCTCGCTAAGCTCGGTTACGATGTAACTATTTTCGAGGCTTTGCACGAGGCAGGCGGAGTTCTTACTTACGGTATCCCTGAGTTCCGTCTGCCTAAGGAGAAGGTTGTTGCTCCCGAAGTAGAGAACGTTAAGGCTCTCGGAGTTAAGATCGAGACTAACGTAGTTATCGGTAAGTCCGTTACTATCGATGAGCTTATGGAGAACGAAGGCTTCGAGGCTGTATTCATCGGTTCCGGTGCAGGTCTTCCCATGTTCATGAAGATCCCGGGCGAGAATGCGAAGGGTGTTTTCTCAGCTAATGAGTACCTTACACGTAATAACCTCATGAAGGCTTTCCGTGATGATTCCGATACACCTATCTTCAAGCCCGCTAAGGTTGCAGTAGTCGGCGGCGGTAACGTTGCGATGGATGCTGCAAGGACGGCTTTGAGACTTGGTGCTGAAGTTACTATCGTTTACAGAAGATCCGAAGCTGAGCTTCCTGCAAGAGCAGAAGAGGTTGAGCATGCTAAGGAAGAGGGTATCAAATTCGAGCTTCTTACTAACCCAGTTGAGATCCTTACTGATGACGATAACAACGTATCAGGTATGAAGTGCGTAAGAATGGAGCTCGGTGAGCCCGATGCTTCCGGCAGAAGAAGACCTGTTGCTATCGAAGGCTCAGAATTCGAGCTTCCTACAGATGCTGTAATTATGGCTCTCGGTACATCTCCTAACCCTCTGATCGCTTCTACAACTAAGGGTCTTGAGACTAATAAGTGGAAGTGTATCGTCGCTGACGAAGAGTTCGGTAAGACATCCAAGGACGGTGTTTTCGCAGGCGGTGATGCTGTTACCGGTGCTGCTACCGTTATCCTCGCCATGGGTGCAGGTAAGGCTGCAGCCAAGGGAATCGATGAGTACATAAAGTCTAAGTGAGAGCCTATCTTTACAGAGTTCTCATAACTGTTAAACGCAGACCTATTGCCGACATCCTTGTTGTTGTCGGCATTTTTTCTGCCATAATTACCGTGGCGCGCCTTGATACGATCACGGTTAATCTCGTGCCGCGTAATGATGAGATCGTCCTCGGCATCATGTCTTTGCTGCTGATCATATGCTTTGACTACGCGTTCGCGACAGGCTTTCGAAGCGGAGTGCTCGGGTATCATCCTGCGGATATGACCTTCCAGTTCGCAGCGCCGTTTTCGAGAGTGTTTAACCTGTTTGTCTCGTTCCCGTACGGCGTCGGAAGTATGGTCGTATTTGTGTGGCTTTTGTGCGTTAACTCGCCGGTGCTTACATGGTGGATAGGATTTACGACTGTTGATATGATAGCGTTTCTTATCGAAGCGTTATTTATCATGGCACTGACGTTCATGATCACTTCGTTTATAAGTGCCAAGTTCGCGGATAAGGTATGGCCGAAGGTGGTAATAGTAGTTATGCTTCTGGCGTTCCACTTTGTTCTGTTCGCTGTGGTTATAAGTCAGCTGATCCGTGAGTACGGTTCGTTCGCGATCCTTCGTGAGGAGAGCCTGATAATAATCCTGACTAAGGCGGGTAATTCCATCTGGTCGGATGCTTTCCCGATTGCAGGATGGGTGGGACTTATCTATAAGGGATTGCTTAGAGGCGTGCATTCATATTTTCCTCTGGTTGTTTCTTTATACGTTCTTGTGAGTGTTCTGACTGTACTTTTCTACCGCAAGGTTAAGCTCGACTTCTATGAGACCGCTGTGCTTAACACAGGAAGGATCATAGAGATCGTAGAGGCGAGCAAGGCAGGTGTAGAAGCAGTAAATACAGGTATCGCGAGAACTGCCGTCGTTGGAAATGAAGTGTACAAAAGAGGGTGGGGTGCATCGGCATTCTTCCATATGCATCTGTTCGAGAACCTTAGAACGAGTAAGCTGTTCTTTATCAATAAGGTCGCGATGATCTACCGCATATTCGCTTTAATCGTGTTGCTGATCACTGACAGTATCTTAAGTGAGGACCTTGATGTGCTGGTCATCATAATCGGCATGACCACTATGATGGTTCTTAACGCGATAGTCTTCGGCGGAGGCAAGACTGTAATGGAGCTCGGACGCCCGTATTTCTTCCTGGTTCCCGAGAACACCATAAGCAAGCTCGCGATGTGTATTCTCGCAGATCTGCCGGAGATGTTTTTCGACGGGGTGCTGTGTGCATTGCTGATTAAGCTCGTGGCGTGGAATGATTTTACGTGGCTTCCGGCGGTGACGTTTGTTGTGATGATGACAGCTTTCGATCTTTTGTCGCAGACTGTAGGTATCGTGTGTGTGAAGCTCCTGCGCCAGTTCGGAAAGTTCTCGATGATGTTCGCGCGCTACATCCTGATTATTGCGCTGCTCGTTATCGGTATGCTGCCTGCGGATCTCGTTACTAACGGCATAACTCCTTACATCGCAGATTCGCTGTCTGCCGTGCTCGCGGTCATGATAGGAATGCTTGCTGTATCGTATTCTCTGATGTGGGTGCTGATGATAGTAATATCGTGGAGATTATTCAGCAGGGCTTAAATTATAAATGGATCTTCCTGTAAAGAAGTATGATATCGGCACTGACGAATGATGCGGAAAAATTACATAATCTCTTAACAATTTGGTCTTTTATGCCGTTTATAATTTAACTATACGGCAAAAGGAAATAAGAGATTATGGATTTTGTATACAGTATTCAGGATATTATCAACCTGTTATTGGTCGCTGTGGGCATCGGCGTGTGTTTTCTGTGCCTGCTTCAGATAACAGTTTCAGATCACTTAAGGAAAGAGATTAGACGCTATTTCCAGGTCTTCTTCGCGCTGATACTTTTTTACATCACGTCACACCTTATCCGCCAGCTGTTCGACGGCTGCACCATTGAAGGCGTACGTGCACTTCTGTATTCGGTTACATATATAGAACTGATGGCTGCGGGTTTTATGTCATTTATGATGTCGGTGTGTGTGCTTGTAGCCTCAAAGGTTCCGAAGGAAAGAGAATTCAGATTAAGACTGGTTTTGATGGTATTTCTCGTAGTCCATGTGTTCATTGTTACACTTGGACAGGTTGACGGGTTTATCTATTACTTCGATGAGTTCAATCACTACGGCAGAGCGAATCTTTATATTCTCTCGAATATAGCTCCGCTATTGATGCTTCTGTACGATTCCTCGCTTCTTGTTAAATACCGTAAGAACATAAGCAGCCGTGTCAGATTCGCGTTCTGGATGTTTATTGTTGCACCTTTGGGAGCCATGGCCGTCCAGACGATATCTTACGGCATACAGTTCATTATCTTTGCAACCGTATCTGCTGCGGTCTATATGTTTACGGTAATCATCGAGGACATCAATGAGACTTATGAGAAGCAGCAGATCATTACGACGAGACTTGCTACAGAGCTTAGTATGGCAACCGATATACAGGCCAGCCAGCTGCCGAGACTTTTCCCCGCTTTCCCGTCCCGTGACGAGTTTGATCTTTATGCGAGTATGACCCCTGCGAAGGAGGTAGGAGGAGACTTCTACGATTTCTTCCTCGTTGATGACGATCACATCGCGCTTGTCATGGCGGATGTATCCGGCAAGGGTGTTCCTGCCGCGCTTTTCATGATGATAGCGCGCGTGCTCATCAAGGCCCATATGCAGAACGGCGAGACTCCGGCACAGACTCTTAATAGTGTTAACAGTCAGTTGTGTGAAGGTAATGATGCCCATCTGTTTGTTACGGTCTGGCTTGCAGTTATAGAGATCTCCACAGGTAAGGGAGTTGCCGTTAATGCCGGACATGAGCATCCTGTATTAAGAAGAGCTGACGGTAAGTACGAGCTTGTGGAGTATAAGCATTCTCCTGCAGTTGCCGCCCTTATGAGAACTAAGTATAAAGAGCATGAATTCGAGCTTAAACCGGGTGACAGCCTGTTTGTTTATACGGATGGCGTCCCCGAAGCAAATAATGCGAAGAACGAGCTTCTCGGCAATGACAGAATGCTCGAAGCTCTTAATAAGGATCCTGATGCTTCTCCCAAGCAAGTGCTCGATAACGTCATGGACGGTATCAATGCCTTCGTTAAGGGAGCGGAGCAGTTCGACGATATTACTATGATGTGCCTTAAATACGACGGCGTGAATAAATGATCTCGTTCGTATTATCTCTAGTCATACTGATCCTGGGCTACGTTTTCTACGGAAGACTGGTAGAACGGGTGTTCGCTCCTGATGACAGGAAAACACCTGCAGTCGCAAGAGAGGACGGGGTGGATTTTGTTCCGCTCAAGCTTTGGAAGCTGTACCTTGTTCAACTGCTGAATATCGCAGGGACAGGACCTATCTTCGGTGCGCTGATGGGGGCCTGCTTCGGTCCTGTCGTATTCTTGTGGATAATCTTCGGCGCCATTATCGGAGGTGGTGTTCATGACTACATGTGCGGCATGATCTCCGAACGACACGACGGAGCTTCGATTGCAGAATTATCGGGTGTTTATCTCGGTCCGACCGCCAAGTGGACAATGCGCCTGTTCTCTGTGGTTCTGCTTCTTCTGACCGGTACTGTATTTGTCACAAGCCCGGCGGCGTTGATTGCTCAGCTTACGCCGGCATTCTTAGGCAGGACATTCTGGATAGCGGTTATTCTGATTTACTATCTGCTTGCAGCCATCTGGCCGATAGATAAGATAATCGGACGCGTATATCCGGTGTTCGGCGGGGTTCTCATCATTATGGCTGTTGGCATAGTCTTCGGTATTATCAGGGGCGGATATACGGTTCCGGAACTTACATTGCAGAACCTTCATCCAAAGGATCTTCCTGTATGGCCATTTATGTTTGTGACTGTGGCCTGCGGTGCTATCTCTGGATTTCACTCTACGCAGTCTCCTATGGTAGCCAAATGCATAACTTCAGAGAAGCAGGGACGCAAGGTGTTCTATGGTGCGATGCTCTCAGAGAGCGTCATAGCACTCGTGTGGGCTGCTGGAGGTGTCGCTTTCTACGGTACGACCGGCGGTCTTCAGAATGCATTGACCGAATTAGGGCAGTCAGGCACGGTTTACAATATATCCACGGGGATGCTCGGTACCGTAGGCGGCATACTTGCCGTTATCGGTGTTGTTGTGTGTCCCATAACCTCGGGAGATACAGCTTTTCGCTCGGCAAGGCTCATACTTGCGGAGACCACCAAACTTGATCAGAAGAGTATACGTAACCGCATTATCCTTACAGTGCCCATGCTCTTGTTCGGCGCAGTCATGACGCAGATCGATTTCAATGTGCTGTGGAGATATTTCTCGTGGAGCAACCAGTCGCTTGCGATGATAGCGCTGTGGGTCTCTACCCAGTATCTTATCAAGACACATAAGAATCCTTATGCTCCTTTTATTACTGCAGTTCCGGCGTCTTTTATGACCGGCGTGTGCCTTACCTACATACTCATGGCAGAAGAAGGGTTCAGTATTCCGGGATATACAGCTTATCCTATTGGAATTGGTTTTGCCGTGGCTCACTTCATTTTCTTTGTTCTTCTAATAAAGTGCAGGGATAAGGTTCATCCGCACCTGCCGCCGTTACACTCCGAGAGTAAGGATCTGTGAGTAATCTTTAATAAGTCTTAAAGTTCATCCAAACTATTTTACTTTTGACATTGGTAGAATGAGATGACTGATTAAGGGGAGGCAATTTATGCTTACAGTAAATGGAGTAACAAAGAAATACAAGAAGTTTGTAGCGAATGACAACTTGAGCTTCACTATCAATGACGGCGAAGTCGGTATCCTGCTCGGACCCAACGGAGCCGGTAAGTCTACAATCATCAAGTCCATCGCAGGACTTCTCAAGTATACAGGCACGATCGAGATCGACGGCCTTGATACACATTCTCTCGAAGCGAAGAGAAAGCTCGGTTATATCCCCGAGATCCCCGCACTTTATGACACACTTACAGTTGATGAGCATCTTGAGTTCATCAGACGCGCATACAGGGTAGAGGACGTATCCATCAAGGATAAGCTCCTCGACAGATTCGAACTTACAGACAAGAAAAAGAAGATGGGTAAGGAATTGTCCAAGGGTATGCAGCAGAAGGTATCTATCTGCTGTGCACTCATGCACGATCCTTCTGTTGTTATCTTCGACGAGCCTATGGTAGGTCTCGATCCTCACGCTATCAAGGAATTGAAGCTTGTTTTCCAGGAACTTCGTGATGCAGGTAAGACAGTTCTTATCTCAACTCACATGATCGATACGATCGAAGATTACTGGGATGTTGTACATATCATGATGAACGGTAAGATTGCTGCGACTAAGCATAACGTGCCCGGCACATCCGATGACAAGAGCCTTGAGGAGCTCTTCTTCGAGATCACAGAAGGTAAGGCTTAAGGGGGACAACATGCTTAGCTCATATCTTTACAGAGTGCGTAGATCCGCGCTCAAACATCCGTGGAAATTTATCATCGTAATTTTCTTCCTCGCTATCTTCGGAATCATGATGGCTTATCCTACTCTGATGGCTATGCCTAATTCAGACGGTACGATGAGCGAATCATTCGTTCCCAGAGATATCGATGTTGTAAGAGGCGGTATCTATCTGATACTTGTTGTCATGTTTAACTTCATGTTCTATACGGGACTGAAGAACGGCGTTGTCGGTTTCTCGACTGCTGATGTGGTCTTCCATATGGCGGGACCTTTCACACCGAGGTTCAACCTTCTCATCGCTGCATCCGGAACACTTCAGATCTGCCTTGTGTTTACATTCCTCTTGTCTACACAGACAGCTCTTATCTATGGCGCAGTAGGCGTTAATTCGATCGATCTGCTGTTTATGGTCGTAGGTGCGTTTGTGTCTTCGCTCTTTGGTTACTTCACGGGTTCTTACTTCGGTGCGAAGTTCTCTGATGATGAGGACGCAGGCAAGCGTAAGATCGTAATGATCGCAGGCATCGTTCTTGATGTGCTCGCTGTCGCAGGATTCCTCGCAACAGCCGTAGCACAGAATGCACTTCTTCCTTTCTCTGCAAAGGGCTTGCTCGGTGTGCTTGGTAATTCATGGTTCTTCAAGGCATTCCCGGGCGGCGGCTGGGTAGCCATGATCTATGATGGTATGATAAGCGGCAATCTTATGCTTAGTGTTGCAGGTATCGTACTTTCAGTTATCGGACTGATCACATTGATTATCGTCTACAGCAAGTCTGAGCTTTACTACTACGAGGAAGCTATCGCATATGCACAGAAGGCACATGACCTTGCTGAGCAGAAGCGAGCAGGTATCGATGCTGATACAGCGGCCATGACCAAGAGAGCTAAGGTTGGCAAGGAGAAACTTGGCGACGGTGAAGGTGCATCTGCACTTACAGCCATTCATTTCCTTATGAACAAGAGAGGGTCCAAGTTCTTCTTTGTAAATCCTCTTTGCATCATGTACAGGGTCATTACTGCAGCTTATCTGATGTTTATGACTCACAGTGATACTGATAATCCCCGCATGCTCATCGCATCTGCGTTCATGATGATGATCCTTCTTAACGCTGTAGTATATGCAGGCGGTAAGACAGTAACTGAGTTTACAAAGCACTATATCTATCTCATACCTGAGACTTCGAGGGCTAAGCTTTTTGCCTGCATCAAGGCGGATCTGCCTGAGATGATGTTTGATGCTGTTCTGTGCGGCATACTGATGTATTTCCTCGCTGGACTTAACATCGCCGAGGCAGCTGCGTTTGGCCTTATGATGATTGTCTTTGACATGCTGTGCGAAATGACAGCGCTTCTCATTATGAGACTGTTCCCGGCACTTGGAAGATACTTGCTTACTCTCGTCAGATACTTCGGCGTTTTGTTTATCGTAGGTATCGCCATCATTCCTTTGGCCATTGCAGTAACCATTACAGGCCAGCTCCTTGTAGGTATTATTGCAGGTGCTATAGCCGGTGCCGTAATGCTTGCCGTACTGTTGCCGGTAGCTGCTGTTGTAGTTGACAGAGCAGAGATGTAATAACTTGCTTAAGGGATCGCCTGAAGGGAAGAAATGTAACACAGAACGAACACATGTTCTGATATAATCAGAGTATGTTTAAGTTAGTGTCACAGTTCGAGCCTTCGGGCGATCAGCCTAAGGCGATAGCTCAGCTTACAGAGGGCATAAGAAGCGGGATGAGAGGGCAGACCCTTCTCGGTGTTACGGGCTCGGGTAAGACCTTCACGATGGCTAATGTCATCAAGGAGATCAACCGCCCGACGTTGATCCTCGCTCATAACAAGACGCTTGCGGGTCAGCTTTATTCCGAGTTCAAGGAACTGTTCCCTGAGAATGCTGTAGAGTACTTTGTCTCTTATTATGATTACTACCAGCCTGAGGCTTATATCGCTTCGACTGATACTTATATTGAGAAGGATTCATCGATCAATGATGAGATCGACCGTCTTAGACACTCTGCGACCAGATCGCTTCTGACCAGAGAAGACGTCATTGTTATCTCTTCAGTCTCATGTATCTACGGTATCGGTGA
Organism: Clostridiales bacterium; assembly: GCA_017552455.1. Classification (GTDB taxonomy): domain Bacteria; phylum Bacillota; class Clostridia; order Saccharofermentanales; family Saccharofermentanaceae; genus Saccharofermentans. Next base: position 11,377 of record JAFZPX010000011.1, on the reverse strand, counting down.
GAAGGAAGATTATCTTGCGCTGATGGTTAATCTTTACGTTGGTCTTGAGATATCTAGAGACCAGGTAATGGCCGAGCTTATCAATATCCAGTATGACCGTAACGACTTCGAGCTTAAGCGTGGTACGTTCAGATGCCGAGGAGACGTGCTCGATGTCTATACTCCTGATGCTGATAATGTAGTTACCAGGATAGAGTTCTTCGGTGATGAGATTGAGAAGATCTCATACATCGACGCGATCACAGGTCACCAGCTTTATACGAGATCATTCGCAGAGATCTTCCCGGCTTCACACTATGCTACGGGAAGACAGAAGCTCGAGAGAGCTCTCGGTACGATCGAAGAGGAGCTTGAAGACCGTATCAAGGTATTCCGTGACGAAGGTAAGCTGATCGAAGCTTACAGACTTGAGCAGCGTACAAGATATGATATGGAGCTTCTTAGAGAGACGGGCTTCTGTAAGGGTATCGAGAACTATTCTAGACATATCGCAGGACGTAAGGAGGGTGAGCCTCCGTGTACGCTTCTGGACTTCTTCCCGAAGGATTATCTGATGTTTATCGATGAGTCGCATGTTACTGTTCCTCAGGTAGGTGCGATGTATAAGGGCGACCGCTCGCGTAAGGACATGCTTGTCGATTATGGATTCAGACTCCCGTCAGCAAGAGATAACAGACCTTTGAAGTTCGAAGAGTTCGAACCGAGGATGGGTCAGACTATCTTCGTATCAGCAACTCCTGCTGATTATGAGAAGGAACATTCGGACCAGACAGTCGAGCAGGTAATCAGACCTACAGGACTTCTCGAGCCGCAGATTTTTGTCAGACCTGTTGAAGGCCAGATTGAAGATATCATTCATGAGATAAGAGAGAATAACAAGGCCGGGGAGAAGTCACTCATCATGACGCTCACGAAGAAGATGGCTGAAGACTTAACCGAGTTCCTAGAGAAGGAAGAGATCAGAGTCACATATCTTCACAGTGATATCGAGACGGTCGAGAGAATGCAGATACTGAACAGATTAAGAAATGACGAGACTGATGTCATCGTCGGAATCAATCTGTTAAGGGAGGGTATCGATCTTCCAGAAGTATCCTTGCTCATGATCCTTGATGCGGACAAGGAAGGCTTCTTAAGATCTGAAAGATCGCTCATCCAGATTATCGGAAGATGCGCGCGTAATGCGAACGGAAGAGTCATCCTGTATGCTGATGAAGTCACGGATTCGATGATGGGTGCTGTCGCAGAGACGAACAGGAGACGCGACATCCAGCAGAAGTATAATGAAGAGCATAACATTGTTCCAAAGACAGTTATTAAGCACGTTAAGAACGTGTTTGATACTATCGATGATGCTGCCAAGAAGGACAAAGTTAAGAAGCTTGATATCAAGAAACTGATCGAGAATAACGATCCGGGCAAGCTCTCGGCAGAGGACAGGGAGAAGCTCATAGGCAGCCTCACGAAGGACATGAAGGCGGCTGCCAAGGAGCTCGACTTCGAGAAGGCAGCAAGTATAAGAGATGCGATCATCGCATTGAAGAACGGGGACGGGAAGTAGGATGTCAGAAGGATTCGTACATCTTCATCTTCATACAGAGTACAGTCTGCTTGACGGTGCGATAAGGATCTCGGAATTACCGGGACGACTTAAGCAGATGGGAATGAATGCGTGTGCCATCACGGACCACGGTTCCATGTTCGGATGTGTCGAATTCTTCAAGGCGATGAAGGCAGAGGGATTAAAGCCTATCATCGGATGTGAGGTGTATGTCGCACCCAGCTCGAGATTCCAAACTCCGACAGATAACCGCCAGAAGGCATATCATCATCTGATACTTCTTGCGAAGGATAATGAAGGTCTTACGAACCTTAACCGACTCGTAACCGCAGGCTGGACAGAGGGCTTTTACAGGAAGCCCAGGATCGATAAGGAGCTTCTTGAGAAGTGGCATGACGGACTTATATGTCTGTCCGGCTGCCTTGCAGGTGAAGTTGCCTGTCTTCTTAAGGAGGGAAGATATAACGATGCTGAAGCTGCGGCAAACTGGTATGATCAGCTCTTTGGCAGAGGTAATTACTATCTTGAGATACAGAGTAATTTCCTGAAAGAACAGGGACCTGTCAATGCAGGACTAGTTAAGCTATCCCGTAAGACGGGTATCCCGCTCGTCGCTACCAATGACTGTCATTACTTAAAGCAGGAAGACAGCGAAGTTCAGGAAGTTCTGATGTGCATGCAGACGGGTGCCAAGTTAAGTGATCCCGACAGGATGAAGTTCGATACAGACGACTTCTATGTTAAGTCTGAGACGCAGATGAGAAGATTCTTCTCGGAGATCCCCGAAGCTGTTGATAATACAGTGAAGATCGCCGAGATGTGTAATGCTGAGTATGACTTTAATACGATCCATCTTCCTAAGTACGATGTGCCTTCAGGCTTTACTGATAACAAGCAGTATCTGAAGTATCTTGTCACGACAGGACTTGAGAACAGATTCAAGATAAGAGGCGCGGCGGCAGAGACGGAAGTTTATCTTAAGCGTGCCGAGTATGAGCTTGATGTCATCAATTCGATGGGATACACGGATTACTATCTCATCGTGTGGGATTTTATTAATTTCGCGAAGACGAACGGCATCATGGTAGGCCCCGGAAGAGGCTCCGGTGCAGGTTCGCTTGCTGCGTATGCGATAGGCATCACGGATGTAGATCCCATAAAGTATAATCTCGTTTTCGAGAGGTTCCTTAACAGTGAGCGTGTATCGATGCCGGACTTTGACGTAGACTTTTGCTACGAGAGAAGGCCTGAGGTTATCGACTATGTTACGCGTAAGTACGGACAGGACCGAGTCGCGCAGGTTATCACTTTCGGAACGCTTGCTGCAAGGATGTGCATAAGAGACGTAAGCCGTGTTCTGGATCTGCCGTATAACCGTACGGATAAGATCGCGAAGATGATACCTGAGGCGATGGGCATGACAATCAAGGGTGCGCTCGAGCTGCGTAAGGATATGCGCGATGAGTATGAAGCTGACCCTGATGTGAAGAAGGTGCTTGATATCGCGATGAAGCTTGAGGGTATGCCCAGACACGCTTCTACCCATGCGGCAGGCGTTATCATTTCAGGTGTTCCGATCACGGATATCGCTCCGCTTGCTGTTAATGACGGCAATGCTGTCGTTCAGTTCGCTAAGGCGGATATCGAGAGTGTAGGCCTTCTTAAGTTCGACTTCTTAGGCTTAAGGACGCTGACGGTTCTTCGTGATGCGGCCGATATGGTCAAGGAGAACTACGGCAAGGAGATAAACTTCGATAAGATCCCGCTTGATGATGCGAATGTCTATAACATGATAGGACGCGGCGATACGGTCGGTATATTCCAGCTTGAGAGTGCGGGCATGACTTCGTTTATGAAGGACTTGAAGCCGTCTTCGATAGAAGATGTTACCGCCGGTATCTCACTTTACAGACCTGGTCCTATGGATCAGATACCGAAGTACATTAAGGCTAAGCACGATGCCGCTTCAATCGTTTATGATCATCCGCTGCTTGAGCCGATACTGAACGTTACCTATGGATGTATGGTCTATCAGGAGCAGGTAATGCAGATCGTTCGTGATCTTGCAGGCTTCTCGATGGGCCAGTCGGATAACATCAGAAGAGCCATGAGTAAGAAGAAGAAATCCCTCATGGAGAAATACCGTCAGTTGTTTATCTACGGAGGTACGGATGAGACGGGAAGGGAGATCGACGGTGCTATCAAGCGCGGTGTATCCGAGCAGATCGCAGATAAGATCTTCAATGAGGTTGTCGTATTTGCAGGCTATGCCTTTAACAAATCACATGCTGCCTGCTATGCGATAGTCGGTTATTACACGGCTTACTTAAAGTACTACTATCCTGCTGAATTCATGGCAGCTATGATGAACTCATTCAGATTCTCGATCGTCCAGGCGGCTTACTATATCAACTGCTGCGGACCGATGGGTATCGAAGTCCTGCCGCCGGATATCAACAAGAGCCGCGCGAAGTTCTCAACGGAGAGACAGCCGTCAGGGAAGATGGCTATAAGGATCGGTCTGTCAGTTCTTAAGAATGTCGGTGAGTCTGCGGTTAATCTGCTTACCGATGACCGCGATGAGAACGGTGAGTATACATCGTTCGAAGACTTCTTAAGACGCGCTTCGAAGATCGGTATTAAGAAGAATATGGTCGAGTCTTTGGTACTCTCGTCAGCTCTGGATTTCACAGGCCTTAACAGGGCAACCATGATTGCGACTGTAAGAACCGAGATGGATAAGATATCTCAGGAGAACAGCAGACAGGTGGAAGGACAGCTGAGCCTGTTCGATATGGTCGCACCTGATCCTGAAGCTCATGATGATTCGATCAGAATCAATCACATGAAGGAATATCCGGAAGCTGAGAAGCTTGCGTATGAGAAGGATGTGGTAGGTCTTTATCTGTCAGGTCACCCGATGGAAGGATACAGGCAGTTCATCGACCATTACAGCACTTATGATATGCGTCAATTCAGAGAGGCTGTGACTGAGGAGCGTGCGGAGTCAGTTAACGACGATGCGCAGGTTATCATGTGCGGCATGCTTTTGCAGAAGAGAGTTAGAACTACCAAGGCGAAGACAGCCATGGCAGTTCTGCTCATAGAGGATATGTACGGCCAGTTCGAAGCGGCACTCTTTGGAAAGACATTCGATAATTATGTAAGTGTGCTCGAGACGGATATGCCATATGTGCTCGTCGGGCGAAGGAGAGTGCAGGGTGAGGATAAATTCTCACTGTCCATAGATGCGATGTTCAAGATGCCGCAGAATCCTCAGGAAGAAGCTGAGGTTACAGGCAACTGGTTGTTCAGGAAAGCATATAATGCAGCCCGCGGAGGATATCCGCAGAATTCGCGTAAGTCTGATCAGCCGCGTCAGGATAGGGAACAGTATGTTGAGTTTACGCCTGATCATAGCAACGGTCAGCGCTATTTAATGATCAAGTTCCATAAAGATCCTAAGAGCCAGGCATATCAGCGGCTTCTTAACGTGCTTGTGTATTTCCATGGCAATACACCCGTAAAGGTTCAGTTTAACGACGGCAGTATCGCTCCGCTTGATCCTGTTTGCAGTGTTGATGCATCGCCTTCGGTACTGGAGAAGTTGTGCGAGCTGTGCGGCAAAGATAATGTCTCTTTGACAGGCTGATAACAACCTCTTCAAGGGTTTACAAACTGTTATCATTTGAACCCTCAAGTCGCGCTCCCGTTCGCTTATAATCCAATTATAAGTTTCTAGTAGATCGCGGGGGTGATTTATCTATGAAGAAGATTATCAAGGCTAAGAAGGGTTTTACGTTGATCGAGATGGTACTGGTCATCGCCATCATCGTTATATTGGCTGCCGTTCTGGTGTTTGGAATCGGAAGTTATCTGCAAAGAGCCAAGAATGCTGCATCTTCGCTGTCTGAGCATAATCAGTCGATTTACGATGTAACTTCAGAGATTGACGCTCAGGTTACCTGATTTAAAGGCTTAACAGATAATAATCGCTATATTTTATTATTAGTGTATAATATCACCGTAAATCATACTCCTGCGGAGGTTTTTTAATCATGTTAAGTATTCCTTTTGACGAGAATAATATTCCCGATATCAGCACTTTGAAGGCTAAGAGCTATGAGAACATCAATCCTGATGAGGTTGCTCCCGTAAAGAGAATCGGTGTTCTTACGAGCGGCGGTGATGCTCCCGGAATGAACGCTACTATCAGAGCAGTTGTCCGTGCAGGTATCAATTCCGGCATGGAAGTATACGGTGTAACAAGAGGTTTCCACGGATTGTGGAAGGGTGAGATCTCCCAGATCGGCGTTAGAGATGTATCCGAGACTCTCCAGAGGGGCGGAACATTCCTCATGACTGCAAGATCCAAGACGTTCACAACAGATGCCGGTGTTCTGAAGGGCGCTAAGATGATGGAGGTTTATAACCTCGACGCTCTCGTCGTATCAGGCGGTGACGGTTCCTTCAAGGGTGCAAGAGCTCTTGCAAGACTCGGAGTTCCTGTAATCGGTATCCCCGGTACTATCGACAACGATATCGGATGTACTGACTACACAATCGGTTACGACACATCAATGAACACAGCAATGGAAGCTATCGATAAGCTTCGTGATACAGCATCTTCACACGAGCGTTGCTCCGTTATCGAGGTAATGGGAAGAAGCGCAGGCTATATCGCACTTAACGTCGGTATCGCTACAGGTGCTGAGGTTATCCTCATTCCTGAGGTTCCGTTCGACTTCGACAAGGATGTATTAAGAGTAATCCTCGACGGCCGTAACAAGGGCAAGAGACATTACATCGTTATCGTTGCAGAGGGTGCAGGCAATGCTGCAGACATCGCTACAAGAATCGAGAAGAATACTGGCATCGAGTCCAGACCTACAATTCTCGGTCACCTGCAGAGAGGCGGTTCTCCTACATTAAGAGACAGAACAACAGCATCACTCATGGGCGTTCGTGCAATCGACTGCCTCCTCGAGAAGAGATACAACAGAATAATCGTTGAGAAGAACGGTAAGATCACTGATATCGATCTCGAAGAAGGTCTTGCGATGAAGAAGACAATCCCGGAGATCGAGATCAATAACGCCAAGAGACTTTCATAAGAGAAAGGTCAATGTACAAGTACACAACATTTGAAGAAGAAGCAGAGCGTAAGAAGATCAGGGGCCGTGTTTTAACGGTCCTTGAATTCGATAAGATCAAAGAAAAGCTCCTTGAACTTACGAGAACGTCCTACGGGCGTTCTCTTGCTTCGTCTGCGTTTCCTACGACAGATCCTGAGGTGGTAAAAGAAAGCCTCGATGACACGTTCGAAGCGTACACGTTCATAAGCAAATTCGGCAGTCTCCCGATCGGATCATTTCCTCCGGTAGATGAGAGCCTCAGATACATCAACGCAGGCGGAACGCTCGACATGCGTCAGCTTCTTGATGTCGGCATTTTCTTAAGAAGCATCGTTGACTTGAAGAAGATCGTTAACGACGATAAGCGACAGGACCTCGCCGAGACCAATCTGTTCATGTCCATCGCGGCACTCGAGCCTGAGCAAAGACTTCAGGATGAGATCTTCTCGTGCATAGTAAACGACACAGAGATGAACGACCGCGCGAGCAACGAACTGTATTCGATAAGACGTGAGACAAAGGACGTCGTAAGGTCTATAAGAGTCATCCTCGACAGGATCATCCGTAATAACGGCGACATCCTTCAGGAGCAGATCATCACGATAAGAGACGGCAGATACTGCGTTCCGGTTAAGTCGGAGCAAAGATCCAAGCTACCCGGCATCATACACGACACATCATCGACAGGACAGACAGTCTTCATCGAGCCGATGGGCGTCGTCGAAGCAAACAACAGAATCCGTGAGCTCGCGTCCTTAGAGGAGGCAGAGATCGAAAGAATCCTCGAGAGCCTCACAGCCCTCGTCGGTAAGTCTGAGCAGGTCATAAGATCAGACATAGCTCTCATCGCACAGATAGACTTTAACTCGGCTAAGGGCGAACTCGCGATAAGCATGAATGCGATTAAGCCGATCCTTAACATGAACGGTCACATCAAGCTTTGCAAGGCACGCCACCCGCTCATCGACAAGGAGGCGGTTGTTCCTGTCGACATCGAGAACGGTGACAAGTACGGCACGCTTGTTATCACCGGACCTAACACCGGCGGTAAGACGGTTTGCCTTAAGACCTGCGGACTCATGACGCTCATGACAATGACAGGTCTCATGATCCCCTGTGCAGACGGCACTGAAGTGTCGGTCTTCGACAGAGTGCTCGCGGACATCGGCGACGAGCAGAGCATCGAGCAGAGCCTGTCCACGTTCTCCGCACACATCTCGAACATCGTCTTCATCTTGAAGAACATAAGGGGCAGATCACTCGTCCTCCTCGACGAGCTTGGCTCCGGTACAGATCCTGCTGAGGGTGCAGCGCTTGCTATCGCTGTCCTCGAGGCCCTGCGCGCCGAGGGGTGTATCGTCATGGCTACAACACACTACCGTGAGCTTAAAGAGTACGCGGTAACGACAGAAGGCGTCATGAATGCTTCTTGTGAGTTTGATACAGACACGTTAAGCCCGACATACAGACTCATCATCGGAACATCAGGAACGAGTAATGCTTTCATCATCTCGAAGAAGCTCGGCATGCCTGCACGTATCATCGATGATGCGAAGTCCAGAATGACTGATGAGGACGTTAAGCTTGAGAAGCTTCTGTCAGAGGCTGAAGCCGACAGACGTAAGGCGGGAACGCTCGAGAAAGAGAACGAGAAGCTTAATAACGAACTTAAAGATAAGATTAAAGAGCTTGAAGAGGAGCGCAAGTCACTAAAGGCTTCCAAGACGAAGATCCTGAATGAGACACGCGCGAAGCAGAAGGAGCTTCTTGAAGACAAGCAGGAAGAACTCGACGAACTCATCAAGCAGGTTAAGAAGAAGGCTAAGAAGAACTACGACGAGGATGCGAAGGCGGAACTCGATAAGATCAGAAGAAGACTCCGTGCCGGTGTTAAAGACCTCGCGGCAGACGATGATGATGACGTCATCAAGAACGTAAGTCTTCCTGGTGAACCGCCGAAGAAGATCGAGAAGGGGCAGAAGTATTACGCGCCGAATCTCGGTGTTGTAGGAACGGCACTCGATGCTTCGGATAAGCCTAATTCGAAGATAAGGATCCAGAGTGGCATCATGACGTACACTGTGCCTGCGAACGAGTTGAGAACGCCTACCAGCGAGCAACTCACGAAGCCGGCGGAGCCTGAAGATAACCTTTTCGCTAAGTACAAGGGTGCCAAGGCCGGAAGCATGTCTACATTGAAGGTGCAGAAGGCTCAGACTGTTGTGTCGGAGCTGATGCTCATAGGTAAGAGAGCAGTCGAGGCGGAGTCCGAACTTGATAAGTATATCGACGACTGCCATCTCGCGGGGCTTAAGACAGTCAGGATCGTACATGGTAAGGGAACAGGTGCCTTAAGGTCGGCGGTTGAGGGTAAGCTCGCGGCTGATCCGAGAGTTAAGGAATTTAGGCTCGGTGATCCTGCCGAGGGCGGAGACGGCGTAACCATCGCGAAGCTCGTTTAATAGAAAGGTAAGAATATGAAGGATAACAGACTTAAGATAATCATCGGCGCATACGGAAGCGGCAAGTCGGAAATCTCCGTCAATCTCGCACTTAAGATGAGAAAGGAGAATCCTTCAGATAAGGTGCTTCTTGCTGACCTTGATATAGTCAATCCTTTCTACAGATCATCTGATGCGAACAAGGTTCTTGAAGAGAATGACATACGACTCATAAGTCCGATGTATGCGAATTCAAATGTCGATGCGCCTGTCTTAAGCGGTGAGGTCTACGTTATCTTCGATGACGATTCCTACAGAGGCGTGTTCGATATCGGAGGCGAGGACATGGGTGCGACGATCTTAGGTTCCATGAAGACGAGACTCGATAACACCGATGCTGAGCTTATCATGGCGGTCAACACGAGAAGACCTTTCACATCGACTGCGGATGAGATCATCATCATGGCTTCAGAACTTCAGGAAGCATCCAAGATGAAGATCACAGGCTTTATCAACAATACAAATATCCTTGAACAGACAACACCTTCCGATATACTTGAAGGGGAGAAGCTTCTCCTTGAAGTGTCACAGAAGACGGGGATACCTCTTGTCATGACGACAGTAATGGAAGGCGTCATGAGCAAGGAAGAGATATCACAGATAAAGGCTCCGGAAGTCATGCAGATGCGAAGGACTATCAACTATGCGTATTGAGACCAAGACCAGAAGAGGCTTCAAGAAAGCCGCTAAGATCAATCTTAAAGCTCACTATTTCTCATTCATACTTATGTGTTTGTTCGCGGCTCTTATCGGATCAGAGTTCGTTACATCAGAGAACCTTATCGGATTAAGAACAGACCCTGTGACGATCATGCTCAACGGCTATGAAGACGTCGTCGTAGAGACAGAGCGTGAAGCTGCTGAGATGACAGGCGGATCCACATTCGCGGACAAGGTCATGCAGTTTACTTCGAAGATTCAGCATGATGAGCAGACCAGCAAAGTGTTCTCAAGATCTGCAGGTACTATCAATCAGGTAATCGATGCATTTACGACCGGTACAGCGGTATCGACCATATCTTCTGTAGTCCTTAACATCGTTGGTTCCGAGAGCGTTGCGGATACAATCATGATGTCGCTCGCTTCAGTTCTGGCAGTATGGTTCTGGATGTTTGTTCAGCTCGTGTACATGGTAGTAATGAGACGCAATATTCTCGAGGGAAGAATATACAAGAAGGTCGCCATCAACAGATATCTGTATATCTTCCGCACCAAGTCATGGGTAAATGTCGCACTGTCGTTGACACTTATGACGATCTTCGATGTTATATCGATCGTAACGATCGTTGGTTTCCCGATAGTTTATTACGGCCTGTTCATGGTTCCGTTCGTTGTTGCTGAGAATCCTAAGATCAAGCCTTGGCAGGCAATCAAACTTTCCTGGAACATCACCAAGGGCTACAAGATGGATCTGTTCGTAAACGACCTTACGATGTTCGGCTGGAGAATACTTTCCGTCATCACTTTAGGACTGTCGGATCTGTTCTTCTGCAACCCTTATAAGCTCGCGGTGCACTCCGAGTTCTATACGTTAATCCGCAAGAATGCCATCGAGAACAGCGTGAAGGGAAGTGAGCTTCTTAACGACCGCTACCTTTTCGAAAAGGCGGACATGGGCCGCCTCAGAGGCTCGTACCCCGAGGCAGTAAACGTGCTTGCTTCTCCCGAGTATTCTCTCCAGGGCCTTACCGGCGCGAAGAAGTTCTTTGCAGAGCATTTTGGCGTTGTGCTGTGGAACACGGAAGATGAGCTTAAGTACGAAGAAAACCAGGCAAGCCGCCAGCGCATCAAGAACATGCGCGATGAGCTCGAGGGTATAAGCTACCCGACAAGACTTGCGCCTTTGCCTGAGTCACATAAGTCAGGAAGATTTGCAAACATGCACTACATGCGTCACTACTCTTTGCTGTCGCTCGTGCTCATGTTCTTTATCTACTCAGGCTTCGGCTGGGTATGGGAGGTTTTCTACTACTATCTTCTGCAAGGTCACTACATCAACAGAGGTGTAATGCACGGACCGTGGCTTCCCATCTACGGTGCAGGCGGTATAGCAATTCTTATTTTTCTTTTCCCGCTGCGTAAGAGTCCTTCAAGGCACTTCTTCGCGACTATGGGTCTGTGCGGAGTTCTTGAGTACGGAACGAGCGTAGTGCTCGAGTATGCGCTCGGTGCCCAGTGGT
>JAFZPX010000010.1 GCA_017552455.1 Clostridiales bacterium | reverse complement strand
TATAGCCCCCGTTTTTGCTATAGTCAGACTGTAAGTTTAGAATGGTTTTCACAAAAATATTCTAACAATAAACGGGCCTTTCGGGGTCCGTTTTTTGTTGCAAAATTAAAGGAGCTGTCTCGTTACTTTTGAGACAGCCCCACTGCCTTCAGAAGTGTGTATATATTTTGGGGAAGTGATCACTTGTTATCGGGTTCTGCGTTTTTTGCATCTTCCTTTGCGATGGGTGTTGTGGAAGCGGAAGCAGCTGTGGAAGAAGAGGAAGAACCAACGATAGAAGTGATGGCCTCTCTCTTTGCCTTATTATTCTTTCTAATCTTCTTAACAACAACAGTGATGACGATTACTGCGATGATGAAGAAAACGAGTCTGATAGCGAGGCTGATGCAATTCTCGGCGATGTACAGACCTAAGTCTTCGCAGCTCTTTTTCGCTGAGTCGAGACCGTCGTGGAAAGCCTCAGAGAAGCGCTCGGAGTAAGTCTTAACGTGTGCCTCTTCTACAGGTGTCTCTTCAAGAACTTCGTCGATGTTGAGTGTAAGTGTGCTGTATGTGGAGAGGTTCTCGAGAACGCGCATCTGGCTCTCGTAGCTCTCGATCTGATATCTGATGTTTGTAAGCTCGTCCTGCAGGATGAGGATAGTCTCAAGTGAATCTGCCTGTGCGAGGAGCTCATTCAATGTCTCCTGCTCGATGCGCAGAGACTCAACTCTTGCCTGCATGTCCGTGTAGCTTAATGTAACGTCTTCTGTGCTCTCATTAGTGTTTGTGATGATAGCGCAATTGCCGATCTGGTTAACGAGCTGATCGAGTGCTGCAGAAGAAACGCGGATTGTATAAGAAGCGTGTCTTAAGTCGCCTGCGTTGCCTGTGCCGTAGTAGCTCTTGCTCTCGATGTAACCGCCGAGTGCTCCTACCTGAGACTCGATGCTGGATACCATATCCGTGAAGTTCAATGTCTCGCAGGATACTGTTACGTATCTGATGAGCATACGGTCTGTAACGACCGGATCAGATACGGATACAGAACCTGTAGATGAACCGCCGGCATTTGCCGTAGTGGGCTCAGCAGCGCTCTGTAAATTTTCATAATCTGCTCCTGCAATATCCTCAGTATAGAATCCGCTGTCCATGTTGCGGCTTGAGTTACTGCCTGATGCTAGGTCTATTTCTGCAGCTACGCCCTGAACCTCAGCGTTGTGTGCATGAACAGTTTCAGATGCGGTCTTGCCTCTTGAGCAGGCAACGGCTGACATAAGCATAAATGCTGTAAGTGCTAATGCTATTATTCTCTTGGATGTGTGTTTCATTTTTTTATCCTCCATAGTGGTGTTCACCCATAAGACGGAGGTAGTCACGCGTAGGTCACATAAAATTAACGATGGAAATATTGAAAACCGAATTCGCATAATTTACGATATATTTCAGAATAAGAAAAGAGGGATAGAAAATGGGATTTGGATTAGATATTGGAGATCTTATCAGCATCGGATTACAGGTAGCACGTTCAGTAGAGGCTCGTGACGAATTGCTTGCGTCACAGGCACGCGCTGAGGCTGCACGTAAAGAAGCTGAGGAGCAAAGACACCGCGCGGCTGCAGAAGCCAAGGCTCTCGAGAACAGAAGACTTGCGGAGAAGATTGCCGCTGAGTCAGTTGCCGTCTCATGTCAGAGCTGCGGTGCGCGTCTTGCATGCCGTAAGAATTCGATCAGCTTCTGTGCATACTGCGGTTCCGCAATAAGAGTTACGGTCGAAGGAAAGGCCTCGGTACTTTCGCCCGAGGCCCGTAAAGCCGTTATTGACCGCGCGAGGGCGGAACACGAGAAGAATAAACAGTAAAGACTTTCAGCAGAAGTAAAAGACTGTGTCCCACGCGGGTATCGACGGTGTGTGCCTCATGTAGACCTTATACTCCGGATTAAGCTTGAGCACCTTAAGCGGAAGCTCGAAGATGTCTTCGCTTCGGTGGTAGCAGGCTATGTTCATTAAGGGCTTGCTTGTCTTGATCGTTTCGGCACCGCCCGCGATGGCTGCAGCTTCGGCACCTTCGACATCGAACTTAATCAATGCGGCCTTCCTGCCTTTGACCAGACCGTCGATCGTTACAGTCTGAACTTCATTGTCGCCTTCCTTGTCGAGGCTTGTTCCGCGCCCGATGTTCTTCTCAACGTCCGCAGTGCCTTCCGTATCAGATATAAATGCCTGCACATACTCGATGTTGTTGATAAGACGCGTGTTCTCCTGAAGCTTACGCATATTTCGCTTGTCGGGCTCAACTGCGACCGTTCCCGTAAGGCCGCTCATTCTCGAGGCATAACGCATAACCGTGTCGCCGTCGTAGGCACCAAGGTCGACGAAAAGTCCGTCACGTTCCTGGGGAAGGATGGAGTCGGCTTCCTCCTGTGAGACCTCACACAGCCTCAAGTAGGCCATATTTCCCGTGAGACGCGCGGAGATAATGCAGTCGTAAGTCTTGCGCGAGAGTTCGTCCTTAAGCATTCCTCTTACGATCTCCATCTCGCCCTTATGCTTCTCGCAGAACTCATTGTCGAAAAGGTTCTCTCCGTAAACCGGCACATCGGGAGCATAGAACTCGCACTTGGAGGAGATCTCGTCGACGTAGTCGAGCACGTCGTCGCGCGATGAGCCGAAGCACATCAATACGATCATGTCCTTGCCGTAACGCTCGTAGCAGTCCTCGAAGGATTCCACCTGAATGTCGTGGAATTTCCTGTCGCGTACGAAGCCCGGGCTTGCGAAGATACCGCTTACTTTCAAGCCGTGTTCCTCGAGCACTTTAATGATCTTGTCTGCGCCGTCGCCCGTACCATACAGGACGATCGGGCGGTCTTTTTGTGTCTTTAAATAAGTCCAAAGGTCTGTGTCGAATGTAATCATTCTTCTATTATATCCTGTGTTAAAATTAATACATATTTTTTATCGCAGGAGGCACCTATGGCAGACGGTAATGTTAGACCCGAATCAATGGAAAGAATCACTACAGAAGCTCTTGCCCAGGCATTCATCGATGAGCAGGTACAGAGCATCAGGGATCAGGTAAAAGACAGCAAAGTTTTGCTCGCGCTGTCAGGCGGAGTTGACTCCTCTGTTGTAGCCGCTCTCCTTATCAAGGCTATCGGACAGAACCTTGTATGTGTACACGTTAACCACGGACTTCTCCGTAAGGGTGAGCCCGAGATGGTATGCAAGGTCTTCCGCGATGAGATGAAGGCTAATCTTATCTATGTTGATGCAGTTGACCGTTTCCTCGGACTTCTCGAGGGCGTTACGGATCCTGAGCAGAAGAGACATATTATCGGTGAAGAGTTTATTAAGGTTTTCGCTGAGGAGGCTTCTAAGCTGCAGGGCATCCGCTATCTCGGACAGGGTACGATCTATCCCGATATCCTCGAGAGTGAGCAGGGCATCAAGGCTCACCACAATGTAGGCGGTCTGCCTCCGGAGTTGAACTTCGAGCTCGTTGAGCCTGTTAAGCTCCTCTATAAGGATGAAGTAAGAGTTGTAGGTAAGGCTTTGGGTCTTCCTGACGGTATGGTATTCCGTCAGCCGTTCCCGGGTCCCGGCCTCGGTGTAAGATGTCCCGGCGCGATCACACGCGACAGACTTGAGGCTGTACGTGAGTCCGATGCTATTCTCCGTGAAGAATTCGAGAAGGCAGGTCTCGCAGGCAAGGTATGGCAGTACTTCACAGTTGTGCCTGACTTCAAGTCCACAGGTATCAAGGACGGCAAGAGAGCATTCGAGTGGCTGTGCATCGTAAGAGCGATCAACACTATCGACGTTGTAGAGTGCACAGTCGAGCCGATCGAGTATGATCTGATGTGCAGGATTACTGATCGTATTACGCACGAAGTTCCGGGCATCAACAGAGTGCTTTACGACTATACGCCGAAGCCGACGGGAACCGTAGAATACGAATAGTCTATAAACCTTGGAAAGCCCCGATCTACGGGGCTTTCACTATTTTATGTTCCCAAATTGTTCCCAAGTTTTGAACTCGGGTCAGCGGGAGAATATTTTGATTTCGTCTTTTATGTTATTGCAGTATGTCTCTA
>JAFZPX010000009.1 GCA_017552455.1 Clostridiales bacterium | reverse complement strand
TGGTAGGAGCCGCCATTGTGTTCCCGGATGAAACACAAAGAAGCGTATACATTGGCAGGATTTTTATTGACAGTGTCTATCATAGAAAAGGTTACGGAATCCGCTTGATGGAATGCATAGAAAGTAATTTCCCTTGTGCTAAGGAGTTTAATCTGGATACACCTTGTTGGAATGAGCGGACAAATGCTTTTTACAAAAGATTAGGATACCGTATCATAAAGATCGAGGATGGGTTCTATTATTATCAAAAAAGAAGGTTAAAAGGAATTTAATATGGCTACTATGAAAAACACAAAGAAACTATTGGCGCTTCTTGTTTCCGCTTCCATGGTGTTCGCGATCGTTGGATGTCAGGATGATAAACGAGAGGAAGAAGAGGATACACGAAGCGAGTCTGTAACGGTCTCACAGTTAGGCGAAGATTTTGTGGATATCGTAAGTGACGAACTGGGTGTCGATGACTTCGAGACAGGAGATCCTTCCGGCTGGTCTAACTCATATGCATACGAGGGAGAATTCTATTCTGCAAGATACAGAGACTGTCATATTGACTGCTACATTTACGATGATGCACAGGCAGCTCATGACAAGTTCCAGAGTATGTATGATAACTTCAATGACGGTATGAATTTCGATGTGTTCGAGGGCGAGCATGAGGCTCTTATGGCTGACGATAGCGGATATTTCGTTATATCAGCAACGAATCTCGGAACCGATGTCTTCGGCAGCAGATTCAGAACTGCTGATGAGTTCTACGCAGGCTATTACTACGAAGACAACACCATTATCTGCTTCATTCCCGACAGCTCCATGGACGGTGTGGAAGAAGCAATCTCCACTTTCGGATTACCGATGGCTAACGGCGATAACTGCTATTAATTTTTCGCGGTGTAGCGTCATATATAAAACTGATTTCAACCTCGAACTTGAGGACTACTATAAGATGAAGTTCGACTTCGCCGTGGAGGATTCTTACAAGGCATTGTATGGATTGGGATAGAATAAGGGAGGTTGTAAAATGACAGTTAACGCAGAAGTAAGAGATACAGCAAAGCTTAACAGATGGATCAGAGATACGATAATAATCTTCGCTGTTTATATCGTGCTGATGATATCCTCCATCCTCTGTGCAGTTACATACAGAGGTGTTTTCGTAGCGGTGGCAATTCTGGTGCTTATCCTGATGATCCCTCTTATCGCTGTTTATGCTGTAGTAGCCGCAAGAGAGTACCACAACACATGGATGACAAATGACTTCGAGCTGAACGCTAAGGACGGTGCTATCTATTACGGTGAGAAGAGACTTCACGTTAACTACAGCCGCGAGACGGATGTTCTTTATGCTCACGATTTGGGCAGCTTTGAGAACCCCAATAAGGCGAGCATATACATGACTGTTACTGGCGAAGACAAGGTGCGACTGATGGATTATCTCAACGATAACGGGATTGGGATCGAGAAGGAAGGTCTCATTGCGGGAATCTCACGTTACAGAAGAAAGTAAACTGCATTTAACCTGTCGGTAAAATACGGAAGACTCCAACTCGCTATAATGAAAGTATCTAATGGCGAATTGGAGACTAAAGCTATGAAACACATACGTATATTGTCAATAATTCTGTCCGCATCGCTGGCGATGGGTGTATTTGCCGGCTGTCAAAAGGATAATTCGGAAGAACCCGTTATCATATACTACAGCGAAGGACAGGAAGGACCCGCAGTTACGGTTACGCTCCAGAACACTGAGCCCGGTGGCCAGACCGATCCTGCTGAGCCTCTCGCGCCGATCCTTGCGGACCGCACGGGAACTGAGACTTCAGCTACTACACTTCCTACACAGGAGTCGGAGTCATCTGAGACTTCCGCGACGGAGACAACAACTGCAACTGAATCCACAGGTCTTACAGAAGCTACCACGACTACAACGGCTCAGCCCGGCGGACAGGGAACAGAAGATGATCTTCCTGTTATCTCTTCGGGCGCACATATCTATGATGAAGCCGGCGTCATCGGAGACGAAGGTTCTGTTAACTCTGCCATGTCTTCCTTCGAGAGCAGCACAGGCGTAAGCCCTGCGATATTCACGATAAGAGATTCTCTGTCAGGTGATGACTTCAGACAGTATGCACGCGATATATACTCATCCAACTTCAGCGATCAGGATCACGTGCTCATAGTCTATCAGCTCACACCTCAGAATACATGGTCTTGGACATGCGTCTTCGGAAGCAACACAGGTACTGTGTTTGATCAGGACACGATCAACACTTTCCAGTCTGATCTGACGAACGCTTTCTCGAGCGGCAATGTAGATAACGCGCTCGTTTCTACTTTCAACAACGCGCAGAGTCAGGACGGTTAATTACACAAGACATGCTTTACATAATGAGACACGGCCGCACGGACTGGAACGATCAATACAGGCTCCAGGGGCAGACAAACACGGACCTTAACGCTGAAGGCATCAGAATGGCCCGGGAAGCGGCCTGCGAGTATAAAGACGTACACTTTGACGTTTGCTACTGCTCCCCGCTTAAAAGGGCACGTCAGACGGCCGAGATCCTGCTTGAGGGTCGTGACGTTCCTATCGTGATTGATGAAAGGCTCAAGGAGATGGCATTCGGCATCTACGAGGGCTTCGCGAACTGCTACTCATTCCCCGACTGCCCTATGTATGCTTTCTTTAAGCATCCCGAGGCTTACAAGGCTCCGCTCGGTGCGGAGAGCATGGATGAGCTTTTCGCGAGGACGGGGGCGTTCCTGAAGGAAGTTGCCATGCCCCAGGTGGAAGCGGGCAAAGACGTGTTTATCGTGGGCCACGGCGCGATGAATTCGAGTATCGTGTGTCAGGTCAAGAAGCGCGACCTCTCCGAGTTCTGGGCGGACCCGATCCCTAACTGCAAGCTTTCTCAACTCTACTGAACGTAGGTACAACTTCTGCCGCGGACACGTTATCCTTCAGGCAAGGAGGTGATCATTATGGATCAATACGTAACAGGTGAAGCCATAAGGCTCCTGCGCGAAAAGGCGGGCTGCACACAGGCCCAGCTCGCACAGAGGTTATGCGTCTCAGACAAGACCGTCTCCAAGTGGGAGACAGGGAAGGGCTACCCCGACATTTCGCTGCTTGAACCGCTCGCGGAGGCACTTAATGTGTCGGTAACGGAGCTTTTGTCAGGCAATCTCATCACTAACAATAACGTCTCGGCTAACATGCTGCGCTCGAAGTTCTATGTTTGCCCTGTCTGCGGCAACGTAATCCACAGTGTAGGGGAGGCTGTAGTGCAGTGTAACGGTGTTACACTCGTGCCCGAAGAGCCGTCAAAGCCCGATGAGAAGCACGTTATCAAGGTTGAGCGCGTGGAGGACGAGTATTACGTGTCTGTGGACCACGAGATGACGAAGCAGCACTATATCTCGTTCATTGCAGCGGTGTCTGACGATGGAATTCAGCTCAAAAAAATCTACCCGGAATCATCAGCTGAAGCCAGATTCCGGATAGAGGGTGTTCGTAAGTTCTACTGTTATTGCAACAGAGACGGATTATATGGACTTTGAAATGAACTTCTCCGTGTTCGCATCGAGCTCGGAGATTGTCTTGATGATGAAGTCCTTGGGTTCTGCGAAGTCGCCTCTTACCCAGAGAGCGATGATAGCAACACAGCCGCGTGAACGGTAGTTTGTCTGATATCTCAGTTTGATATCTGAAAGAGCAGCATCCTTCTTCTCTGCCTCAATCTGACGGAGGGAACCCTCGAGACATCTGTTGAATCTGTCGCGCAGATTGTTCGTGCTGTTAGGGCTGAACATCATTCTGAAGATAGCGCGGTTATCGTCGATGAAGTCGATAAGGTGTGTGAAGAACTTATCTGCAGGGATCTCTTCGAGCTGAAGAACGAGCATACCGAGATCAACCAGTACGTCCTGCTCGGCCTTATCGTAGAGATCGTAAACATCAAGGAAGTGCTTGTAGAAAGTACCGCGGTTGATATCAGCCTTCTCGGTAATCTCCTTAACAGTTACCTTGTGAAGTTCTTTCTCATAAAGAAGATCAGCCAGAGCGTCAACGATGGCCTTTCTTGTCTTAGCGGTTCTGCGATCGTAAGTGTTGGTCTCGCCCATAATCAATAATCCTTTATAAATAGAGATATATACTCTTGTTTAACACTAATTGGGTGTTTTTGCAACGCGAGAAGCGACAAATCGCCCTGTTATTGTCGGATAAGCGACAGATGAGGCGGCTATTGTTCATTGGTTTCGAAGCCCGAATGTGGTTAGATTTGGTTGAAGGGTATATGCGAGATAAATAAGCCAATTGACTGATCAGCACATTGCCTTCCATTCGATGCTGGTTTTAACCTAAGTGAAGATCCCGGGTCGAAAGATCCGGGTTCTTTGCGTCGAATAGACTAAGAACATCATTGAAACAAACAACAAAGCAAGGAGGAAACAAAAATGAAGAAGAACATTATGGTTAAGAGAATCATTGCTGTTATTGCAGCACTCGGAATCGCAGGCGCTATGGCTGCATGTGCAGGCAGCACATCTGAGCAGACGGCAGCAGAGACTACAGCTGCCCAGGAGCAGACTTCTGAGTCTGGTGCTGAGATCCCCAATCCCTGGACTGATGTAGCAACAGCTGAAGAGGCTGCGGCAGGTGCAGGTCTTGCAAGCTTTACAGTCTGCGAGAACGGTACAGAGACCGCTTCCGGTCCTATCGATTGGTATGGTTTCCGTTGCATGAACGGTATCGCAGAAGCAGATGGTGCCATCGGTGCAGCTGAGCTTACAGTTCGTAAGGGTGATGTTACGCTCGGTGATATCTCCGGTGATTACAATGATTACGCTTACACATGGGAGACAGATGTAGAGGGTACAACAGTTTACTGCTACGGCAATACTGAAGGTCAGGCAATGCTCTGTGAGTGGAGCAACGGCGAGAACGCTTTCTGCTTCATGGTTCAGGGACAGGGCGATGAGGCCGATACATACGGTCTTGCCACAGACACTATCGGACCGCTCGTATCCACTTGGATCGGATAAATAATTGACATAAAACTTCAGACGTGATAACCTCCCTTATGAATGAATATTCGTTCAGTCATAAGGAGAGGGATTATGCCTAAGACAGAAGCACAATGTAAACAGATGAGAGAAGACATGAGGAACAGAATCCTCAAAGAGTCTTCTCTTTTCTTTGCCAAAAACGGATTCGGAGATACTAAGATAGGCGACCTTGCCAAGCACATCGGCATCGGTCAGGGAACGATATATCTTTACTTTGATTCGAAGGAAGAGCTGTTCGATGAGATCAGAAGATCCGCGGACAACGAAGACGAGATCAAGAAGATTAAAATGCTTACAAAGATTCCGCTTCCTGCATCTGTAAAAATAAACAAACTCTCGGAAGAGGTTGTTAAGAGACTTAAGTCTGATCAGGATTATGCCGTTAAGATCACACTTCTTACGCAGCTTATGCTCGAGAAGGAAGATGAGATGTATTCTAACGGTCTTTATAAAGAACTCGCGAAGATAATCAGGCAGGGGCAGAAAGAGGGCAGCGTCGTGAAGGGCGATGCACTTTATCTTGCTGATCTTTACTGGGGATGCGTGTATCTGAATGCGCTGAAGATGCTTTTCGTGAAGGGGTATAAGCTTGTCACGAAGGATACACTGAACCGTTTGCTGGAGGCGTGATATGGCAAAGATAGCAATAGTAACGGGTGCTACAGGCGGCATCGGTCGTGAGTTTGTAAAGCAGATCTCAGCGGGCGAGGGGCTCGACGAGATCTGGGCTGTAGGAAGAAATGAGAGCAAGCTTAATGAACTTTCTTCTGAGTTTGAAAGTGTCGTGCCGGTAGTGGCGGATCTTACTTCAGACGGTGTGGATGTGATTAGAAGATTGCTCGAGCAGAAGAAGCCTGACGTGAAGCTTCTTATCAACAATGCGGGTGTTGCGTATATGGGGCTGTTCGAGGACATGGATAATGATGAGATCGCGAGATTTTGCAAGGTTAACTGCGAGGCGCCTGCGAGACTTATGAATGCGGTGCTTCCGTACATGCACGAAGGAGGAAGGATAATCAACATGTCGTCCGCATCTTCGTTCCAGCCGAACCCGTATATGTCGATGTATTCGGCGAGCAAGATCTATCTTAAGAATCTGTCGAGAGCTGTAAATATCGAGCTTAAGCCGCGAGGTATCACTGTCACTTCTTCTTGTCCCGGCTGGGTGGACACAGACCTTCTTCCGCGCTCGAAAGACGGGAAAGAGATACACTACACCGGAATGATAAGTGCCGAGCGTGTCGTAAGCGGTGCTTTGAAAGACAGTGCGAAGGGCAAAGAAATGTCCGTCCCTGGTTTCTTCTCCAAGTATTTCAGACTCTACTCGAAGTTCACACCCACATACATTGTTATGCGTATGTGGAGTAAGGCTGTAAGGAAGTATGTATGAAGCATCCGGTATTTTATGAGAGAGAAGAACTGTTTGACGTCAACATGATCATTACGATGATCGTGACGGTCAACGGACCGATTCCTGAAGATAAGATGCGCGAGGCGTTCGCGGAGGCTGTCAGGATAAATGAGATCTTGAATTCGCGCATCGCGATCGAAGATGACGGCAGTGCTTTCTATGCGGATAACGATAAGCCTCGTTCGTTTATTGAGGTGACGGATGAAGATCTCGATGAGGTGCGTAAGCAGCAGGAACGCGTGCGTTTCAGGATAGAAGAAGGCGAGTATGTAAGAGCCTTTGCTAAGCGCGGTGAAGGCAAAACGACTTTGCTTTTTATGATGCATCACATCGCAGGTGACGGTAAGTCGCTGCTTTATTTTGTAGAGGACTATATGGCGTTTTTCGCACAGGGGGAGCGCAGTGTGAAGAAGATTCGTACTGCTGAAACTGTGAAGAAACTGGACCCCATCAGCACAGCTATAGTGCGCCGCTACAACAGGAAGTGGAACGGGCATGTGTTCACGATAGAAGATCTTGATAAGGCGCACGAGATGTACTGGAAGGAACGTACGACTTATGTCGAGACTGAGGTGCTTGAGAAGGAGCAGATGGATGCGATCCTTGATGAGTGCCGCAAGTCGGGTGTGAAGTACACGGCGTATCTGACGGCAAGTCTTATTAAAGATGAGAAGGGGGTCCAGGACATAGGTTATGCAACGAACTACCGTCACGACGGTAACCGCTCGATGGGTAATCAGGCGTCGGGAATCTCGGTGAAGCACAAGTACGATCCTGCTAAGAGTGTTTACGAGAATGCGCGTGTGATTCAGAAGAAATTCACGCGTAAATATGAGGCGGACAACAAGGCTTCTTACATACTGAATTTTATGTCGATCATTAAGCCGACGCTGGTTGATGCGATCTGTCTTGAACATACGGGTTTTTACAGTGATGAGACTTCGGATAAGTTCGCGAGACTGCTCGGGTTCAAGGGTAAGACGAAGGACTACAGTATCACCAATCTGACGGTGGCTGATATACCGACAGAGTATGGCGAGTTCTCGATAGATCAGATAAGCTTCATAGGACCTGTTGTGTCGTATGGAAAGAACATAATCAGCGTCATAACATGTAACGGAAAAACAGTTATAACGAGACATCATTTCTGATAAGGCGACACATAGTAAAGAGAGTGTTGCTTAAGCGACAGAGCCAAGATACATTGACCATTGGTTTGAACCTTCTTTGTTGATGTAATAGTTAGCGTAAGACGCAAGTCTTACATGACAAACTTAAACACACGTTCAGGAGGAAGGAATATGAATTTAAAGACCAGCAAGAGAGTATTGAAGGTAACAGGCGTTATCATGATCATCGGAGCAATTCTTAATTTGCTCATCGGATCACTTGGATTAGCAGGCGGCATCTATGCAGCAAACGCTCCGGTTATACAGGCAGATGAGACACTCGCTCTTGGAACAGGTGTCATACTCATCGTATCTTTGGCAACACTTATCTGCGGTATCTTCTACATCATCGAGGGAATCGTTACTGCTAAGGCAGCTAAGAATTCCAAGTTCGGTACAGCCGCATGGGTCTTCGCAATTCTCGGAATCCTTGCTACGATCGGAAGAGTTGTTACTAGCTTCACCAACGATGGTATTACAGGTGCTACAGTGTTCGCTGCAGTTATCGCAGTAGGTATCTCACTTACAATTCTTGTAGCAGCTAATACAGTTCGTAAGGCAAACAAGGGTATTATCGCAGCGTAATCCATTCTTCTAATAATTCATTTCTCTATCGCCCCCCGGTGTTAAAGCCGGGGGTGTTTTTATGCTATCATCTTCGTATGAGCATATTGATAAAAGACACAACAAAAGAGGAACGCGAGAGGATAGTCGCGGAGTCGATCGGAAACATCAACGGGATGTGTGACGGATGCATGGCTGGACTTGCGGATATGTATCAGGATTATATCGACGGTAAGCGCGAGATCAGTCAGATTAACATGGAGTATCGTGCTCGCTACGTCTCCGGTGAAGGCGATAAGGAACAACGTCCGTCCTGCGGATATTTCTGAAAGTGAGTGACACTTTGTTTCCGTTGTGTTGATTAAGCAACAAAACGAGGCAACATTACTCATTGGTTTAGGTCTTATTCCTTGTGATAATAAGATTGTGATCAGTAAAGATCACAGACTAATAAAACAAGGTTGTGCTGGCTGTCTTATGGACAGCCTTATTTCTTTGATAAAATAGTTAAAGAAGCTATCCGGCTGAATGTTATAAGGAGAAACGATTATGTCACAGATTGATCAGATCAGAGCACTTAAGGCAGATCCCCAAAAGCAGAAGCAGTTGAACGAGATGCTTAAGGTCATAGATGAGGCTTTCAGAAACAATATGGGCGCTTATATCAAACTCGTACAGGCGGATGTTATGAAAGAATTCGACGCTAAGTGTGAAGCTGACGGCGTTGGCGATGAGCGTGAAGAATTCAGTAAGGGTGTGCTTGATCCGATCATGCAGCAGGTCAACGAAGATCTCAATGCCAAGATCATGAGCCAGTTCTCCTTGCTTAAGGATTCGATAGAAGATTGATTTTTCCCGTACAGAAATTTACAGTAGGTGAATTGTATGTTTAGGAAGATGAGAAGATTTAAGCAGCAGATCAGCGATGAAGAATGCATCCGTGTTCTGAAAGAGCAGCCGCGCGGAGTGCTCTCGATGATTGGTGATGATGGGTATCCGTATGGCATACCGCTTGACCATTGGTACTGCGAAGAAGACGGTAAGCTTTATTTCCATGGTGCTAAAGAAGGTCACAAGATTGATGCAATCGCTAAGTGCGATAAGGTCAGCTACTGTGTTATGGATGAAGGTTTTCGCAAGGAAGGCGAATGGGCTCTTAATATCAACTCGGTAATTGTGTTTGGAAGGATAAAGCTTGTTGATGATCCTGATAAGGCAAGACTGATCGGCGAGAACTTATGCCGCAAGTTTACGGATGATGAAGAGTATATCCAGCATGAGCTTACTAATGCTCTTCCCCGGGCACAGTGCCTGGAGCTAATCCCTGAACATATGACGGGCAAATTGGTTAATGAGGCCTGATTGTTAGATTTCTGATATAAATCATATAGAAATCCCCCTAGTGGCTACCGAATGATGTGTTTGGTAGATATTAGGGGGATTTTTGGTCTTAAAACGTAAAAAAATCCCCGCATGAGCTACCATAATGACTATCTGGTAGAGAAAGGGGGGATTTTTCCAATATAAGCAACAGATAACAACATGATTGTTTATACGATAAGGAGAACTAGAGCCGAGTATAGTATAATCCGAATTGAATGGAATTCGGGAGATTGATTATATGACGGATATCCTCATCGTTGAAGATAATAGCGAACTCGGTACTCTGATACGCGATCTTTTGTCGCGTGAAGGCTATTCGGTTGAGCTTCTTGAGAACGGCGAGATGGCAATCCTCCGCCTCAAGGAAGAGGATTATAAGCTGATGCTTCTCGATGTCATGCTCCCTGGCCTTGATGGCTTCGAGACGCTTCGACTTCTTCGTAAGGAACAGGATATTCCGGTCCTCATGATGAGTGCGAAGGATGACGACGACAGCAAGATCTTAGGCCTTGATATCGGTGCTGACGATTACATCGGCAAGCCTTTCTACTTCCCGTTCCTTCTGTCCAAGGTTAAGGCGATCTTAAGAAGAAACTATCCCGATTCATCTGAAGACAATAAGATCATTAAGTATAAAGACCTGAGTGTTGATCTTAATACCATGACCGTACATAAGGGCGACAAGCTTTTGCAGATCGGCGGTAAGGAACTCGAGATTTTGATCTACTTTCTTAAGCACCCCGAGAAAGTTATCCCGAAGGAGACTTTGTTCGATGCCGTGTGGGGCTCCGACTGCGACTCCGACGTCTCGACGCTTACCGTTTACATAAAATGGCTGCGCGAAAAGCTCGGTGACGACCCCAAGGATCCCAAGTATATTCACACAGTCTGGCGTGTAGGATACAGGTTCGGCGGAGACTAAAGCTTCATGAGAAAGTATTACCTTAAGTATCTTGTAGCTTTCTTGCTCTTTGTGGTTCTCGGCGTAGGGGCGTTCTTCGCTGTTACGAAGATCTACGAAGGCGACAGCGGCAGGCGTAATACTCTTGCCAACAGGTTTGTGCAGCAGGTGGAGGAGTATCCTTCGGATGATTTAGGAGAAGCTGTTGAGGCTGTAAGATCGGAGCAGGAATCCTCATGGGCTTCTGAGTTCGGTGAGAGGAATGTGCCTTCTGACATCTCTTACATTTCCATCGATGAAGCTGTTACTAATCTTCTATCTGACGACACATCAAGCAGCTTAACGTGGATAATCTCACGTGACGGAAAAGCGGAGGGAATCGTTGTCTTTACTTACGAAGACTTAAGAGAAGTGCATACTCTTTATCTTGCAGAGGCGGTTGTTGTATTTGCATTTATCATTCTGATCACATTCTTCATCTATATAGACAGGAAGGTCATCATGCCGTTTAACAAGCTGTCTTCATATCCTGAGAAGATCGCGAAGAATGAGACGGGCGAACATATCCCTGAGTCGAAGGAAAGATACTTCGGTAAGTATATCTGGGGTATGAACATGTTAAGCGACAGACTCTCGGGAGACCGCAAGAAGCTTCGTGCATTAGAGAAAGAGAAGCAGACTTTACTCTCATCGATCGCACATGGAATCAAGACTCCCGTCGCTAACATAAGACTTTATGCGCAGGCGTTAAAGAGCGGCCTTTACCGTAAAGAAGGAATTCCCGATCCTGATGATGCGATGGTCGCAGAGAAGATCGAGAAGAATACGCAGGACATCGAAGACATCGTTAAGGAGCTTCTTAATGCAGCGTCGAAGAGCATCGTAGAATATGAGCCTTCGATCGACCAGTTCTATCTGTCTGAGATCGAAGATTGGCTTAAGGAAGAATACAGCAACCGCATGAATGTGCTGAAGATCCCGTTTACGATAGACTGCAAAAGCCGCGTCATGATCAACAGCGATAAGTCGGGTGTCATCAGAGTTCTTACTCAGTTCATCGAGAATGCGATCAAGTACAGTGACGGCAAGCATATCGGTGTCATAATCGATAAGTCGGATGAAGGCTATGAGTTTGTTGTTGGTAATACCGGAAGCCACGTTCCCGAGAACGAAGAGAAATATGTGTTTAACAGTTTCTACAGAGGTTCGAACTCCGAGAACGTCGAGGGCAACGGCTTAGGTCTTTATGAAGCTTCCTTCATAGCAAGAAAGCTCGGCGGCACAGTCGCCACACGTTACAACGACCAAACTTCCGAGACCGAATTCTGCTTATTTTTCCCGCTTTAATAATTGTTTAATAGTTTTCCTCCATAATGCAATCAGCAGTTGAATAAGGGAGGAAAAATATGTCCACTGTTATTGAGACAAAAGACCTTTGCAAAACTTATATAGTTGATAAGCAAAGCAACAACGTTCTTCAGAACGTAAACCTCAAGGTTGAGGAGAAAGAGTTTGTAACTGTCATGGGACCGTCCGGTTCCGGTAAGTCCACTTTGCTTTATACAGTTAGTGGTATGGATACGGTTACTGCGGGAAGTGTGCTTTTCGATGGGGAGGAGCTGTCTTCCATGAAGGAGAAGGAGCTTATTAATATCAGGCTTCTTAAGATGGGTTTTATTTTCCAGCAGATGTACATGATGAAGAAGCTTAGCATCATAGACAACATTATTCTGCCGGGATTCCAGGCGAAGCTTAAGCCCAGAGATGAGGTGAGGAAGGATGCCGAGAACCTTATGCGAAAGCTTGAGATCATCGACACTGCAGAGCGTGAGATCACTGAGGTGTCGGGAGGCCAGCTGCAGCGTGCATGCCTTTGCAGAGCGCTTATAAACAACCCGAAAGTATTGTTCGCAGACGAGCCGACAGGTGCTCTTAATTCTAAGGCTTCCAAGGATGTAATGCAGCGTTTGCTTGAAGCGAACCGCGCGGGCACAACAGTCCTTATGGTAACCCACAGCGAGAAGGTGGCGTCTATAAGTGACCGCATCATCTATCTAGTGGACGGCGGCATTAAGGGTGAGCTGACTCTTGGCAAGATGGCAGGCGACGATGAAATCTCTATTCGCGAGCGTAAGGTCAGATCCTGGCTCGATGAGATGGGATGGTAAGCGCTATGTATCTTAATATGCTTAAAAGGGATCTTAAGGATCAGAAGGCGCTTAATACAGTGCTGTTTGTATTCATGATCGTAGCTGCTATCGCGATGGTTATGAGCGCGACGCTGCTTTACTCGTGTTTTGCAGGCGAGCAGCAGACTTATGAGAAGTGCAATACAACTGATCTTATGGCGTTGCTGCCGGAAGATATGTCTGATGCCGAGGGTGCAAGACAGGAAGTGTACGATGCTTTCGGTTCATTGGATGTTATGAGAGAAATGTATCTAAGTCAGGTCGTCGTATTAAACAACAGGACCGTGATTGCTTATGATGACGAAGGAAATGAGTTGGATATTCCGAGTAATAATTACATAGTTACTCCGAAGTTTCGCGAGAGAAATATCCCGTATACATTAAACGGCGAGGATTTCGAAGTTCCCAACGGATGCGTGGCTATTCCTCAGCTTCTGGCGAACCGTGTGGGCGTTAGTATAGGTGATCCGTTAAGGCTCGTTACCCAGATGGGAAATGTGTATGAGTATACTGTATGTCAGGTCTACAGAGATCCTATTGATCTTACATGGGGTTATCTTTTCCTGTCTGACAGAGATGC
>JAFZPX010000069.1 GCA_017552455.1 Clostridiales bacterium | reverse complement strand
GTTTCTTCTATGGCATTTGCTGTAGCAGCTTGTAGCGAGAGCACAGATGAGACAGTCGCAAACAACGAAGATGCTCAGGAGACAGCAGCAGAAGAAGTTGAAGATGTTGAAGAGACAACGGTTGAGGAGACTGTTGCTGAGACTGAAGTAACATTTGAAGGCACAGAAATCACAGAAACTGTTGAAGTTAATGGCTGGTCTTTTAATGTTTCTATCACTGTTCCTGATGGTGCAGATTACGAATTCGTATCTGAGAATCCTACAGAAGGCTGGTATTTAGGTGGTGATGGAGCTACTGGTTTCATTAGCGGTGATGCTTGCTTCTCTTTCATTCCCGTAGGATATCCTTCATCAATTCCTGATGCCCAGACTTTTGCTGAGATGGCTGAGGTAATGCTTAGCGATGAGAATCCCACAACAATGCAGCCCATCTCAAGCCTTGTAATTGGCGGTAGAGATGCTTTGTGCTTTGAGTGGAGCTGGGGTGACGGTCTGCATGGATATAAGTATTGGATTGATGCATCTGACGCACTTGGAGAGAATGGTTCTCGTATGTATATTGAAGTAAGAACACTTCCTCTCGATGCTGAGGCAACACCTGATGCAATTGAAGCACTTTATAGTGATGCAACTGTACAGAACATCATTAACTCTATCACTATAACAGCTGCATAAAGCTATCTAGTCAGATTTTTTAAGAGCCCGTGGAATATGTGTCCATGGGCTCTTTTTTGCGCATATCGTACGGCATATCGCAAGATAATAGACAAAGCTCTCGGGGATCGGGAGCTTTGTAATACTACTGAATCATCTTAAAATGCTTCAGAGCATCAACAATGGCAATCTCTTTCTCCGGCGGGCAGTTAGGTTGTCTAGAATCCTCACTCTTGGGCAGATTGTAGTTCTCTCTTTCGATTATCCCGTACTTGCGCTTTATTTGTGCAATATTAAGGCTTGTTACTTGAAGCCCATGATTATTCAATACGTAATCTTTTATCTTTGAGTAGGACGCTTTCTCGTGGGCTGCGGATAGATCCATATCCTCCACAGAAAACTCAACCTGAATCTTTCCGGCAGATATATCGACACCCTTGGAAAGAAGAACTACCGTCTCCACGTGGTGTGTCCACGGGAACATATCGACCGGTCTTACCGAGACGAGGTTATATACCCCTGTTCCGACGAGGTGCGAGAGATCGCGTGCCATCGTGGCGGGATCGCATGAGATGTAGACGATCTTGGAAGGCTGGACTGTAAGAAGCTTCTTTACGAGGAGCTGGTCGAGACCTTTGCGCGGCGGGTCGACGATAACACTCATCGGAGTGGGCAATGACAGAGTCGAGAAATCAATAGACTCCGCGGGCTTAACTGAGAAAACAGCATTCGAGATGCCGTTCAGCAAAGCATTCTCTTTCGCAGCGCGGATCGCTTCCGGAACAGTATCAAGACCTACGAGCTTCTGACCCGGCTGTAGCAGTGACAAACCGATGGATCCCGTTCCGCAGTAAAGGTCGAGCAGCGAAGCATCATCGCGCGTGAACTTTATCGCACTCTTATACAGCAGCTCCGCCTGCGGGACATTAACTTGGAAGAACGCACCCGCGTGGATCCTGAACTTGTGCCCGAGAAGTATCTCTTCGTAGTAATCGTTGCCGTACAAAAGCACGCGCTTGCCGCCCCTTGTACGTCTGTCAGTCGGCGTCGAACTTATACGCAGCGTAAGTCCTGCGAGCTTGAATCCGTTCTCCCTGCATATCTGCTGGAGGTGGTGCACAAGCGAGGTCGCCTCGATGTAATTATTCGTGTAGCCGATGATGACTTCGTGTGCGGAATTGTTGCCCGACACGAGCTCGAGCATAACATCCTTCGTCCTCTCGGAGGCGCGCATTACGATTTCTTCAAACAGATTCGTAGGCGCGTTATAAAACACCTGCTCGAAAGAAGTACGCAGCTTAGTAAAGATATCGTACTCGAGGATCGGGTTGCCCGGGTCCTCTGCCATCTTGGTGAACGAATTTATAAGACACAGCTTGCCTCCGACGAGGCGGTACTGCATGTGGTTACGGTAATTCAAAGGATTAACGCAGGGCAGGATCTGCTTCATCGCGGCATTGACTATGTCAGCAGGAAGGCGACCCAGACGGATAAGGCAGTTACGCACCTTGTCTTCCTTGTACTCGAGCGCGGCCTTGTAAGACAGATGCGCCAAGTCAGCCCCGGGAACGAAATTCCCGTAGCTTAAGATCCTGTCAGGAGATACGTTAAGAAGGTTGTAGCAGATTCCCTCTGCAAACTTCGAGGTCTCGGATGTGACCTCTACCTCACATGTCTCGCCCGGCAGCACCGCCGGAACAAATATCTTCTTACCTGAAGGAAGGTCTCCGACGCCCTGTCCTTCGTTGCCGAGCGCGGTGATCGTTACTGTCTCAATATTGCCCATAACGAGATTGTAACACGGTTTGATAAAATAAAACGCGTAAAAATGATAAAATGTATCAGTAAAAATATGTCATTAAGAAGGAGAGCCTGATGCAGGGTTCCGGTCAAAGAGCCGACAACAGAAATAATAACGGGATAAGAAATCCCGGCTTCGTGCGCAATTCCAA
Source organism: Clostridiales bacterium (assembly GCA_017552455.1). Lineage (GTDB taxonomy): Bacteria > Bacillota > Clostridia > Saccharofermentanales > Saccharofermentanaceae > Saccharofermentans. The sequence continues at coordinate 16,319 of JAFZPX010000069.1, read as the reverse complement.
TCCGGTTGCGCCCGAGAATAGTGCGCTCGCGGATGAGCTTCGTCGCATTCTCAAGGGTAAGCCTACAGTCTCGGGTTTTAACAGAAGTCTGAAGAATGAGATCATCGCTTTCTTCGCTTCCATAGTAAGGATAGGTCTTGTAGCGGTTCTGTGCGCCTCCTTCGCATTCGGCGGCTTCGGCGCCGGCATGCTTCTGGGCTACGTGTCCATGACCAAGCCCTTGTCCATCGCTGACATTACTCAGACAGATGAGGTACAGACATCTTTCGTTTATGACAGCCAGGGCAACGTCATCGCGAGACTGACGGGTAGCCAGAACGTGGACAGAATCTACGTTCCCATAAGTGAAGTTCGTAACACATACATCGAGGAAGCCGTCATCAGTATCGAGGACGAGCGTTTCTACGAGCACTCGGGTATCGACATCAGACGTATCGGAAGTGCGGTTCTCTCTGCACTTGCTAACGGCGGTTCCGCTACACACGGCGGCTCCACTATCACGCAACAGACAGTAAAGCTCATCTCCGGTAATGACCAGCACTCCACTTCTCGAAAAATACAGGAGTGGTTCTCCGCCATGAGCCTTGAGCAGGAGCTTTCCAAGGACGAGATCATGGAGCTCTACCTTAACCTCGCTCCTATGGGTAACAACTATGTTGGAGTTCAGGCTGCAGCACAGAATTATTTCGGAAAGAATGCTTCTGAGCTTAACCTTGCAGAGTGCGCTTTCCTCGCGGGCCTGCCGAAGAGCCCCTCTTATTACAATCCTTTAAGAGAGTCCGGCAGACGTAATGCCCTTAGAAGACAGCGTATCGTTCTGTCCAAGATGTACGAGCTCGGATATATAACTGAAGAAGAGTATCAGAATGCGCTTAACACGGAGCTTCTTTTCCGTACGGAAGAGGCGCATTCCGCTGCTGATATCAATTCGTATTTCACGGAGTATGCGATCTCTGAGGTTATCAATGACGTGGCGCAGGCAAGAGGCATCTCTGTCGACCTCGCGGCGACCATTGTCTATAACAGGGGATATCACATCTACACGACACTCGAGCCCGATGTGCAGGCGGTACTCGACGAGGCATTCAGTACGCGAGATCTGTTCCAACAGGATCCGACGCTGCTCGTGGACTACCCGGAGAAACCACAGGCGGGCATGGTCATTATCAATGTCCAGACCGGTGCCATCGCGGGCATGCAGGGAGGATACGGACCGAAGCCGGGCAACATGGTGCTTAACCGAGCGACGCAGGCTTACAGGTCGACGGGTTCATCTATCAAGCCGATCATCGACTACGCTCCTGCGATCGAGCTTGGACTTATCGTGCCGTCGATGATCTATGTCGATGAAGAGTGTCACTTCGATCCGAACAATCCGGCTGCGGCATGGCCTTTGAATGCCGACCGCCGCTACGACGGCCCTATGACCATAAGGCGTGCCGTCGCTCTGTCCAAGAACACCATCGCGCTCAAGGTCTGGTACGACGTCGGAGGCGATACTGCGCTGTGGTTCTTAAGACAGGAAGGTATCGACATGACAGCCGAGGGTGCATATCCGGCACAGGCTATCGGTTCGTTCACTACAGGTATTACGCCTTTGCAGATGTGCGGCGCTTTCAATACGCTCGCATCGGGAGGAACATACTGCGAGCCTTACGCTTATACACAGGTTCTCGACAGCAACGATAACGTCGTGCTCACGAAGACTCCTGAGCGTCACCGTGTTTACTCCGCCGAGACTGCGTTCATCATGAGCGACATCCTCGAGGACGTTATCACTAACGGTACTGCTACAGGTTCCGTCTCTGTCATCATGAACAACGATGGCGAGTACATTGCCACTGCAGGTAAGACAGGTACTACTGACGCCAACCTCGATAAGTGGTTCTGCGGCTACACACCTTACTACTGCGGTGCGGTCTGGTATGGCTACGACAACCGCCTAAGACAGACACTTATACCTAATATAGATAAACCTAATGCTAACAGGATCTGGTACTACGTCATGAGCAGAGTTCATCAGAACCTGCCGGGAGCTAGCTTCACGCGTCCCGACACGGTCGTTGAGATGGAGATCTGCGAGTCCGGTTACTATCCTACAGAGTACTGCCGCCAGGCCGGAACTACGGTCACGGACTACTTCATCCTGGGCCACTACCTCACACCTGACCCGGCAAACCCGTGTCCTATCCACACGGAGCCTGCGCCCGAGCAGCAGGAGCCCGGCATCACCGGTTAAGGCCTCTTTTTATACCCGCGCGCGTATTCTTTTCGAAAAGAAAAATTACCCTTTTCGAACACACGTCAAAAAGTGTGAATTTTTGTTGTCATTTTTTAGAATGATTATAAATTAGGGTTGTAAAGTGATTTTCATTTTGCTATATTAGCAGTACCGAAAAGTCTTAATAAATCAGAAAGGAAATAGTAACCATGAAAAATTACGACCAGTGGGAAGGTTTTTCCGGAAGATTATGGAGAGAGGAAGTCAACGTAAGAGACTTCATCCAGAATAACTACACACCCTATGAAGGCGATGAGTCATTCCTCGCAGGCCCTACAGAAGCAACAGACAAGCTCTGGGGTAAGCTCAAGGAACTCCAGAAGGAGGAGAGAGCTAAGGGCGGCGTCCTCGATATGGAGACAGAGGTTGTTTCCGATATCCTCGCTTACGGCGCAGCTTACATGGATGATTCCATGAAGGACCTCGAGAAGGTTGTTGGTCTTCAGACAGACAAGCCTTTGAAGAGAGCATTCATGCCCTTCGGCGGTATCAAGATGGCTGAGCAGTCCTGCCAGATGTACGGCTATGAGCCTTCTTCTGAGCTCCACAAGATCTTTACTGACTATCACACAACACACTCTGACGCTGTTTTCTCTGTTTACACACCTGAGATCAAGGCAGCTCGTCACTCACACATCCTCACAGGTCTTCCTGACACATACGGCCGTGGAAGAATCGTAGGTGACTACAGAAGAGTAGCTCTCTACGGTATCGACTTCCTCATCGCTGCTAAGAAGAAGGACCTCGCTAACTGCGGTAACGGCAATATGCTCGATGACGTAATCCGTCAGAGAGAAGAGATCGCTAAGCAGATCAAGGCTTTGATGCAGATGAAGGAGATGGCTTCCGCTTACGGATTCGATATCTCCAAGCCTGCTACAAACGCTAGAGAGGCTGTTCAGTGGCTCTACTTCGGATACCTCGCAGCTATCAAGACACAGAATGGTGCTGCTATGTCCGTTGGTCGTGTTTCTACTTTCCTTGATATCTATATTAATAGAGACCTCGAGAAGGGTACTCTTACAGAGTCCGAGGCTCAGGAGCTCATCGACCACCTCGTTATGAAGCTCCGTATGGTTAAGTTCGCTCGTATCCAGTCTTACAATGAGCTGTTCTCCGGTGACCCGGTATGGGCTACACTCGAAGTTGCTGGTCTCGGTTCTGACGGACGTTCTCAGGTAACAAAGAACGACTATCGTTTCCTCCACACACTCGAGAACATGGGTCCTTCACCTGAGCCTAACCTCACAGTTCTCTACTCCAAGAGACTGCCTGACAACTTCAGACAGTATGCTGCACACATCTCCATCACAACATCTTCCGTACAGTACGAGAACGATGATGTAATGAGACCTGTATGGGGCGATGACTACTCCATCTGCTGCTGCGTATCTGCTACACAGACAGGTAAGGAGATGCAGTTCTTCGGTGCAAGAGCTAACCTCGCTAAGTGCTTGCTCTACGCTATCAACGGCGGTAAGGACGAGCTCGAGACAGATCCTAAGAGAGTTCAGGTTGGTCCTGCTTATCAGCCCATCACATCCGAGTATCTCGACTATGATGAGGTTATCGCTAAGTTCGATCCCATGCTCGACTGGCTCGTTAGCCTCTATGTTAACTGCTTGAACCTCATCCACTACATGCACGACAAGTACTACTATGAGGCAGCTGAGCTCGCTCTCATCGATACTAACGTAAGAAGAACATTCGCTACTGGTATCGCCGGTTTCTCACACGTAGTTGACTCCCTCGCTGCTATCAAGTATGCGAAGGTTAAGGCTATCAGAAACGCTGACGGAATCGCTACAGACTTCGAGATCGAGGGTGACTTCCCGAGATACGGTAACGATGACGACAGAGCTGACGATATCGCTGTATGGCTCCTCGACACATACATGACAAAGGTTAGAAAGCATCACACATACAGAAATGCTGAGCCTACAACATCCATCCTTACTATCACATCCAACGTTGTTTATGGTAAGAAGACAGGTACACTCCCTGACGGACGTAAGGCTGGTGAGCCTCTCTCTCCTGGTGCAAACCCTGCATACGGCGCAGAGAAGAACGGCTTGATCGCATCTTTGAACTCTGTTGCTAAGATCCCTTATGTATGGTCTCTCGACGGTATCTCCAATACTCAGACGATCAACCCTGCAGCTCTCGGTAACTCTGAGGCTGATCAGAAGAATAACCTCGTTAACGTTCTCGACGGTTACTTCGCACAGGGTGCTCACCACCTCAACGTAAACGTATTCGGTGTTGAGAAGCTCCTCGATGCACAGGCACATCCTGAGAAGGAAGAGTACGCTAACTTCACGATCCGTGTATCCGGATATGCAGTTAAGTTCATCGACCTTACAAAGGAGCAGCAGGACGACGTTATCGCAAGAACTTGCCACGACAGACTTTGATCTGTAAACGTCACTGCGACAGATAAAGATTCCTATTGATTTAGGTAAGACTTAAGAATCGGGGTCGGGCATATGCACGGCCCCTTTTCTGTTAAAATAAATACAAAAAAACGGCAGGTATTTATGTCACAAGGATATATTCATTCATTAGAGAGTTTCGGATCGGCTGACGGTCCCGGCGTAAGATACATCATATTCTTCTCAGGCTGTGCGATGAGATGCCAGTTCTGCCATAATCCCGATACATGGAAGATGACTGACGGACAGCTCATGGGCGCTGACGAGCTTATCGAGAAGGCATTAAGATACAAGACTTACTGGGGCCCTCTCGGAGGCATTACCGTATCAGGCGGTGAGCCTTTGATGCAGATCGACTTCCTGCTCGAGCTGTTTACCAAGTGCAAGGCGAAGGGCATTAACACATGCCTCGACACATCCGGCAATCCTTATAACACAAACCCCGAGTGGCACGATAAGTTCCTCGAGCTCATGAAGGTCACAGACCTTGTAATGCTCGATATCAAGCATATCGATCCCGAGGGCCACAAGGAGCTTACCAAGCAGCCTAATGACAACATCCTCGCGATGGCCCGCGAGTTGTCTGACTTGGGCGTTAAGATGTGGATCCGCCACGTTCTCGTTCCTGAGAGAAACGACAAGGATGAGTATCTTATTAAGCTTGCCGAGTTTATAAAGACACTGAAGACTGTCGAGCGTGTAGAGGTTCTTCCTTATCATACATTAGGTGTGCATAAGTGGGAGACGCTCGGCATCCCTTATGAACTTGAAGGAATCAAGACACCCGAGAAGGAGCGTGTGGAGAATGCACGCAAGATCTTAGGTGCTGTGTAAGGTATATATATGAGATTTGAAGCGGTTTTATTTGATATGGACGGAGTCATCTTCGACTCCGAGAGAGCTGTTATCGAGTGCTGGAAGCTTGTCGCACCCGAAGCAGGACTGAAGAACATCGAAGAATTCTGCCATCAGGCACTTGGCATCAACTCTGCTGCCACGAGGGAGCTATTCGTGAAGATGTATGGGCCTGATGTGCCTTACGACGAACTCAATGAGAAGAAACGTGCGCTTGTAAAGCAGCTGTTTGATATGGGGCTCGTTGCGGTGAAGCCCGGAACGCGTGAGTTGCTTTCCTATCTTAAGGAGAATGGGATCAAGACGGCGCTCGCATCTTCGACTTCGTCTGCTTCCGTGCTGCGCGAGATCGTCGGCGCCGGATTGGAAAAGTATTTCGATCAGATTGTGTGCGGCGACATGGTGGAGAACAGCAAGCCCGCTCCTGACATCTGGCTGGAGGCTTTAAGGCGCTTAGGCGTCGATGCGGGGGCTGCAGCGGCCATCGAAGACTCGTTTAACGGTGTTAAATCTGCCCATGCTGCGGGCCTTTATACCATTATGGTGCCCGATCTGAAGCAGCCTGATGATGAGATACGCGCGATGGCCGATCAGGTGCTTCCGTCGCTTAAAGAGGTGCTGGAATTAATTAAAACGGAGAGCTGATACTATGCCCGAGATCAAATGTCCTAATTGTGAGAAAGTGTTTACCGTTGACGAGTCCGGTTACGCGCAGATCTTAAAGCAGGTGCGCGACGCCGAGTTCGAGAAGGAGATAAAGCAGCGCGAGGACGCTGATCTTAAGATGGCGCGTCTTGAGCAGGAGAGGACGCATCAGGACGCTCTTGCCAAGAAGGAGGCGGCACTCGCTGAGAAGGACAGACAGATCGAGCAGCTTAAGGCGCAGCTTGAGAAAGCTGATACCGAGAAGGAACTCGCTGTAACCAAGGCCACCCAGGAGAAGGAAAGGGAGCTCTCTGAGAAGGAAAATGAGATCGTTAAGCTCAAGGGCGACATCGACCTTCAGAAGAAGGAAGATGAGCTTGAGAAGAATAACCTCATCGAGGTCCACAAGGGCGAGATTAAGCTTCGCGACGAGGAGATAGAGAGACTTAAGGACTTCAAGGCCAAGCTGTCCACGAAGATGGTCGGAGAGAGCCTGGAGCAGCACTGCCTCAATCAGTTCAACCAGCTTCGCATGACCGCGTTCCCGAACTCCGAATTCGGCAAGGACAACGACGCGAGCTCCGGCAGCAAGGGAGACTTCATCTACAGAGAGTCGTCGGAGGGTGTGGAGTTTATCTCCATCATGTTCGAGATGAAGAACGAGATGGATACGACCTCGACCAAGCACAAGAACGAGGACTTCTTCAAGGAACTCGATAAGGACCGCCGCGAAAAGAAGTGCGAGTACGCTGTCCTTGTCTCACTTCTTGAGGCAGACAATGAGCTCTACAACAACGGCATCGTTGACGTCTCATATGCGTACGAGAAGATGTTTGTCGTGCGCCCGCAGTTCTTCATACCGATAATATCGCTGCTTAGAAACGCTGCGTTAAATTCGCTCGTTTACAGAAAGCAGCTTGCGGAGATTCAGAGCCAGCAGGTGGATCTTTATAACTTCGAGAATAACCTTATGGAGTTCAAGGGCAGCTTCGGCAGATCCGTGGAGCTTGCAGGGAAGAACTATACTAAGGCGATCGATGATATCCAGAAGGCGATAGATAATCTCAAGGATGTTAAGGAGAAACTGGAACTGTCGATGAGGCAGCTTAATCAGGCCAACAACAAGCTTGATGATGTCTCCATAAAGAAGCTTACGAAGAATGCACCTTCAGTAAAGCAGATGTTCGATGAGATTAAGAATGAAGAGGGTTAACCCTTAAGGAAAAATCTCTTTGTAAAGTTCTTCGTGAATATGTCGATAAGAGGCCCCATAAAGAAGGCTGTGATGATAGTTCCGATGTTTACTACAGCAAGCACACTCTTAATGGGCTGCCCTGAAAAGTAATATAAAGTGACTCCTAGAGCAACACAGACAAAGTCGGTGATAATACGGTCGTATTTAAACTGAAGGATATGCCATTTATCAGCCATGACCATCGCTATCGCATCGTATGTGGACACACCCATGTCGGCCGGCATATAAAGTGCGGCGGAGAAGCTTAGCATCAGAACGCCAATGATAAGGCAGATGATCCTCGGTCCGATGGAGCCTGAAGGGAAGACCTTGGCAAGTCCGTTGTTAACGAATTCTGCGAGATAGCCTACAAGGAAGAGATTGACGACGGTGCCAAGACCTACGAGCTTTCTATCCAGAAAGATAACAATTATAAGCAATACGGCGTTAACAAACACATAGAGCGTTCCGTAGTCGATAGGGACGACTACATCAAGGCCGCTCATAAATGATGTGAAGGGGTCGACTCCAAATGCCGCGTACCGGAAGAACCCTACAGCGATTCCACACAGGCAGACACCGATAACACACAAAGCTATGCGCGTCTTCAGAAGTTCGATGTTATAGTACTTGTTCCTGAGCTTTTTCCTTGATTCCATGTATACATAATATCATCGGACAGATTCAAATGGTATGACATTTGTCATCTCCTAAAGTGATGCTGTTCACTACAACGACGCGAGCAAAAATACCATAATGGTGTCGTAAAGAGAAGAGGAGGGCAATGAAATGTCTGAGATTTTAAAGGTTAAGGGATTAGTAAAAAGATACAAGGAACTGATCGCGATCGATCACCTTGATATGAGCATTAAGGAAGGCGAGATCTTTGGCCTTCTCGGACCTAACGGCTCCGGCAAGTCAACCACGATCAACTGCATTCTCTCGCTCCTTGAATACGACAAGGGTGAGATTGAGATCTTCGGCAAGCCGATGAGCCCCAAGGCTTATGAGATCAAGAAGATGATCGGGATAGTTCCTCAGGACGTTGCAGTCTACGACGCACTTACAGTTTATGAGAACATCGATTTCTTCTGCGGACTCTACATCAAGGACGCCGAGACAAGAAAGAAGTACGTTCAGGAAGCTATCGACTTCGTAGCACTTAATGACTTCGTTAAGTTCAAGCCGAGCAAGCTCTCGGGCGGTCTTAAGAGAAGACTTAACATCGCATGCGGAATCGCACATAAGCCGAAGCTTGTTTTCTTCGACGAGCCCACTGTAGCAGTCGATCCCCAGAGCAGAAACAAGATCCTCGAAGGCATCGAGCAGCTTCGCGACAACGGCGCCACGATCATCTACACATCACACTATATGGAGGAAGTAGAGCAGCTTTGTGACCGCATCCTCATCATCGACAAGGGACACACGATTGCAGAGGGCACGGTAGATGAACTTAAGGGCATGATCAAGAAGAGCGAGATCATCACGATCGAGGTCGCAGGTATCGACGACAAGACTTGCGACTCGGTAAGGGAGATCAAGAACGTATACAGCGTTACTTACGAGAACAACACACTGAAGATCGAGGCAGGTGCCGGAAAGCATAACGTTATCGACATCGTAAACCTCCTTCAGGACAAGGGCTACAAGATGAAGAAGATCTTCTCCGAGCAGCCGACACTAAACGACGTATTCCTCGAGCTTACAGGCAAGCAGCTTCGTGACGAGTAAAGGAGCAGGACATGTTTAAGTATTCGATATTAAAGTTATTCAGAAACAAAGGCAGCCTGTTCTGGATGTTCATATTCCCTCTGGCGCTTATGACCGCGATGCACTTCGCATTCAGCTCCATCTACGCTTATCAGAACAGCATCGACCCCATGAAGACGATCCTTATCACCGAAGGTCAGGGCGTATACCAGGAGGGCTTCGAGGTCCTTATAGATTCTCTGTCGGAGGAAGGATCTGAGGATCAGCTCTTCATCCTTGAGGAGGCGGACTCACTCGAGGATGCCAGGGCCAAGCTTGCCGGGGAAGAAGCAGAGATAATTTTCGTTGTGTCTGACGATGACATCGAGGTCTATCTTCAGGAAAACCACTCGATAACTTCCGCGGCTGTTGCGGGCTCTATAGCAGACACATACAAGCAGCGTTATCAGCTCATCGCGGACGCCTATGAGAAGGATCCCGCATATGCGATGGAACTTATAAACGATGCTGCTGAGAGCGTTACATACACGGTTTCCGAGAAGGATGCTTTCGGTGCGGAGCCTAACCCGTACAACTGGTATTTCTTGAGCACACTTGTAATGGGAATTCTCTTCATGGCAATGATGGGCATCAACATGGTAGCCGATCTTCGCGCAGACGTTTCTGCCGTAGCCATGCGTTACTCCGTTTCCCCCGCTCGAAAAGGCCAAATGGTAGTAACTGCTTTTGCTGCAAGGGTTATCCCCGGCATCGTGATAGTAGCGATACAGCTTATGGTAATGAAGTATGTATTCGGAATCTACCTTGGGAACGATTACCTGAAGCTCGCGCTTTTCGTAGTGTCTGCTGTAATGTTCTCCATAAGCTTCGGCGTTATCTGCGGACTGTGCTTCAAGGGCAATGTAACCCAGAGAGGAAACAAGGCAACGTCGCTTATCATGATATCCGTATTCTTAAGCGGCGAGATGATCGCACAGCTTCCCGGAATCTTCGAGAAGTATTGCCCGATCTTTAACAAGATCAACCCCGCGACGGTTCTGAACATGGCTTTGTTCAAGCTTACGATCGGTAATTCCGCCGCAGGATTCTACATGAATATCGCGGAGATCATAGGTCTTACCGTGATCTTCCTTGCGATCGGTGTCGCAGTTTTGAGGAGGGAAAAGTATGCATCTGTTTAAGAATTTCTTCAAGCTTCTTAAGAACAACAGCACAGGTGTGATCATATATGCGGTTATATTTGTAGCCATGGTAATAGGCGTAATGGTCGCAGCACCTGCAATGGCTTCGGAGACAAGCGGCGAGGCATATGCGACTCAGACATCAATGAACATAACTTATGTGGATTACGACGACTCTGAGCTGTCGCGCGGACTTATCGATTATCTTTCAGTTAATAACGAAGTAACCGATGTGTCTGACAGATCGGAAAGCTCAATTCAGAATCTGGTATTCTTCGGATTGTCCGAGTATCACCTCACGATCGAAGAGGGCTTCGGCAACGGAACGGGCGATATCAAGTATCTTACCGACATGGAGAATTCCGGTGCGATCTATATGATCGACTTAGCAGTTAATAACTACATCCAGGCATACAAGGATTATGAGGCTATGGGTTATGAGCCTTCCGAGTGTGCCGAGCATGCGAAGGAGCTTGTTACTAATACTGCAACACTTAATATCGTTGAGAAGGATGACGGAAGATCATCCACATCAGCAGGTGATGTTGTTATCGTATTCATCAACCAGTTCTTCCCGTACCTTGCGCTCGGCTTCATGACTCTTGGTATCGGACACACCGTAATTGCTAACAACAATAAGCTCATCGGTGACCGTATCGAGTGCTCGCCCGTAAACAGAAAGAAGATCAGCTTCTCGAACTCTCTGGGCATTGCTACATCTGGTGTTGTATTGTGGATAGTCTTCATGCTCATCAATGTGATCTTAGGATTCGCGAAAGGCTCTGATGCATTCCGTGAGTACTGGTGGCTTCTCATGATCAACTCGTTCCTTACGACGCTTATCTCATGTGCATTCGCATCCTTCGTAACATCATTCGATCTTACAAGCAATTCGCTGTCGATGGTTACGAATATCGCGGGTCTCTCAATGGCATTCATGTCAGGTGTATTCGTTCCGCAGTATCTTCTCGGCGAGGGGCTTCTGAATATCGCCAAGTTCATGCCTATGTACTGGTGTGTATATGCATCGAATATGGTCGATGCAAGTACCGCTTACGAGCCGGATAAGCTTCTCATGTGCTTCGGCATCGAGATACTCTTCGCAGTAGCATTTACCATGGCAGCGGCTTTCGTAAAGTCATCAGGTCTTGGCAAAGCAAGGAGCGCAGTAAAGACTGAATAATCGTATAATGTAGACATGAGCTACAGAATAATCGACAGATTAGTAATATGGACAGGCACCGCCGCTTCCGTATTTGTCCTCTGCGGAGGACATCCGGGAGCGGCGGATATTGCTGTTGTATTGGTGTCGTTCATTCTGGGAATTGCAGGCGAACTTAAGCGCAATGAACAGATCGCGTTCTTAAGTGCTTTGGCTGTGTTCATAGCTTCGTTCTTTATCCCCGGTATGGCGCTTGTTATGCCCACGGCTGTGTACTCACTGGTAATCTGCAACAGTAAGCTTGAGAGGAGCTTCTCGATGGCTTCGCGCTGCGGTGCAGTTTTCGCGATGGCTCTTGCAGTGGCACTCGTGGATATCAGCCTGACACTCAAGCTCATGACGATTCTCTTCTCGGTGCTCGCGTTCTACCTCGCGTTCAAGACGGGACTTCATGAGAAGACGGAAGAAGACCTCCGCTCGAAATACGACAACGCCCGCTGGGACTCGCTTAATGCGCAGAAGCTTCGTGAGGAGACGATGAAGAATGCGGACAACGAAGTGTACATGGCGCGCCTTAAGGAGCGTAACCGCATCGCACGTGAGATACACGATAATGTAGGACACATGATCACGCGCGTTATAGTGCAGCTTCAGGCGTTGAAGATTATCAATAAAGACCCTGGTGTCGGCAATCAGCTTGAGTCGGTGTCGCAGACGCTCGATCTCGCGATGACTTCCATGCGTAAAAGTGTGCACGAACTTCACGACGAATCTATCGATATGTCGCTTGGAATTAATGACATAACTTCCACTATAAGTGACAGGTTCGATGTTACTGTTAATACAGTTATCGACTCGCCCGCTGACAACGCACTGAAGAGCAACGTGCTCGGAATAATAAAGGAAGCCGTTACCAATATCGCGAAACATTCTGACGGCAATAAGGTGCTTATAGAAGTGGTGGAGAACGTCTCGTTCTGGCGAGTGAAGATTCACGATAACGGCAACAATCCTGTGAGGGAATTCGAGCTGTCTTCGTCGGATATGACAGGTGAGGGCGGAATAGGACTTAACAACATCGCATCAAGAGCAAGAGCTGTAGGAGGACGCGCGAGCGTTATGTCGGATGAGAAGGGTTTTACTGTTATGGTAACGATCCCCAAGGAAAGGAAGGATTGATCACATGATCAGTGTAATGATAGTAGACGACGATCCGTTCGTATCGGGTTCATTAAAGATAATCCTCGATAACGAGCCTGACATCGAGGTTAAGGCTGTGGCTAATTCGGGTGAGGAAGCGGTGAAGCTCGCGCCGGAAGTCGCGCCCGATGTCATTGTCATGGACATCCGAATGGATGGCATGAACGGCACTGAGGCTGCGCAGAAGATACTCGAGAACGGGTCAAAGGCAGCGGTGCTTTTCCTCACGACGTTCCTTGATGACGAGTACATAAACAAGGCTTTGAAGATCGGTGCGATGGGCTACATCATCAAGCAGGACTGCGGCTCGCTGCCGTCGTCCGTTCGCGCGGTCGCATCAGGTCAGGCGGTGTTCGGAGGCAAGGTAGTTGAGAAGCTTCCTGACCTTCTTAACCGTAAGGAGAGATTCGATCCTTCGGAGTTCGACATCACTCCCAAGGAACTCGAGGTGATAGAGCTTGTTGCAGACGGTTTGTCGAATAAAGAGATCGCAGAGAAGATGTTCTTAGGCGAGGGAACAGTGCGTAATATGGTGAGCTCGATCCTTACCAAACTCGACCTTCGCGACAGAACTCAGCTCGCATGTTTTTACTATCAGAAGATGGTCTGATAATATAAGCGCATACCTACTTCACGAGGAGGTTTTTATGAAGAAATCGATAAGATACGCAGCACTCGTAATGGCTGCCGCCATGGCAATGAGTGCATGCTCGAAGGAAGCTGAACCGACTGCTGCCGAGACGACAGCAGCACAGGTTGAGACTTCAGTTACAGAAACGACTGCAACAGAGACTACGGCTGCCGAGACAACAGAAGCAACCGAGGCGACAGAGGCACCTACACCGACTCCGCTGCCCCCGATCGAAGATCCTGATATCGAACCTCCCGAAGGATACTATCTTGTATGGCACGATGAGTTCGACGCAGATGAGCTCGATGCGACGAACTGGGCAGGTGAGTACCACAGACCCGGCTGGGTTAATAACGAGCTTCAGACATATGTTGTAGACGGTGAGAATTATTACGTTGAAGACGGCGATCTCGTTATCCAGCCTTTGATGGGCACCAACGATAACGGACGCGCTTTCTATACTTCAGGAAGAATCAATACTTATCATCTGCACGCATTCACATACGGTCGTGTAGAGGCGCGCATCAGAGTTCCGCAGGGACAGGGCTTCCTGCCTGCATTCTGGATGATGTCTGACGACGAGTCTTACGGCTCATGGCCGAAGTCCGGAGAGATCGATATCATGGAGATCTTGGGAAGTGATACAGACACACTATACGGCACATTGCACTACGGCAATCCGCACTTGCAGAATCAGGGTATCTACGACCTTTCTTCAGGTGACTTCGCGACTGAGTATCACGTGTTCGCAGTTGAGTGGGAGCCGGGTGAGATCAGATGGTACTGCGACGATACCTGCTACTACACGACAAACTACTGGTATTCCGCTATGGACGGACAGGAGCCGAATGAGTATCCCGCTCCGTTCAACCAGCCTTTCTATATCATCCTTAACGTAGCTGTCGGCGGTAACTGGCCGGGAGATCCTGACGAGACGACACTTTTCGATGAGAGTGCGCAGATGCGCGTGGATTATGTGCGTGTGTTCCAGAGGGATGCGTACGATGATAATGTGACGTGTCCGGATGCGCCGGATCCTGCTAACGGCGAGGGCACGTAAGCGTCAGCGAAGGACGGCCCAGAGCAGAAGAAGCAGCGCCAGGAAAACAACATTAACTACAGTGAATGCCGGCAAGTAACCCATGCCGGTATTCTTTTTGTCGCGCGGGGTGGCGGCGTAGAACTTGTATGTGATGAGGGAGGCCATGCTCGCGATGAGTGTGCCAAGGCCGCCTAAGTTGGTGCCGACAACGAGTGCTTCGCCGTTGTCCGTGAAGGCTGACAGGAGCATCGCCGCGGGGACGTTGCTGATGATCTGTGAAGCCGCGACTGCAGTGAGTACGGGCGAGACGGCGACGACCTTCGAAAGAGCATTGTACACGGCTTCTATGCGGCCGATGTTGCCTATAAGTACGAAGAAGAATATGAACGTCAGAAGCAGCATGTAGTCGACGTATTTGAATGCCTTGCGGTCCATGATGGCGATTATGGCGCACACGGCTGCGAACATTACGATCCAGTTTAATATGTCGGCTACAGCGAGCACACACACAGCGAAAAGTATCACGCATATAACGAGCTTCTTCGCGTCGGGCGTAGGCACTTCGGTGATGTTCTTGTACTCGGACTTCTTGTTCTTGCACAGGAGTATTACTGCGAGTGCGGTGAGTATGAGCGAGACTGCGCTGTAGGGCAGCATGAGCTTTATGAAGGGCAGAAGCTCCATCTGGTAATTGGTGTAAAGGTAGAGGTTCTGCGGGTTGCCGATGGGGGTGAGCATGCTGCCGAGGTTGGCTGCGACAGTCATGAGAATGAGCGTGAACATAAGAGTTTTGCGGTCGTCGAAGCTCTTTAATACCGCGATTGAGAAGGGGACGAGAGTCACGAGGGTGACGTCGTTTGTAAGAAACATCGCCATGAAGAACGAGAGCGTGGTCAGAAGAAGGCAGATGCTTCTTGAGGTCTTGAGTTTCTTCAGGAGGCGGTCTGTCAGGAAGTCGAATGTTCCGATTCTTAGGAGCACCGCCACTACCAGCATGAGGCTCATAAGGATCGCGAGGACGCGGAAGTTGATATAGCCGATGTATTCGGCATCCGGCGGCACGATAAAGCAGGATATTACGGCTAATATCCCCGAGATAATAAGTATCGGATCCTTCTTGATGAAATCCGTGATTATGTTGATCTGTTCGCGCACGAGACTAATAATAGCACCACATAGCGATAATTATCTATACTATTCTGCGTTAGGAACGCGCTCACTGCCAAAATCGCCGTCTGTTTTGAAAACAGGCAGTGCGTTTGACAGAAAACGGCACTTTCTTGCCATAAAAACTGCCTGTTTTCAAAAAAGGCAGTCAAAACGGCAATGTATCTTTGGCAGACATGTTTTTCAGATAATGCACAATCAGAAAGAATATGCTATAATCAACACTTGTCAGCGC
This sequence comes from Clostridiales bacterium, assembly GCA_017552455.1. Lineage (GTDB taxonomy): Bacteria > Bacillota > Clostridia > Saccharofermentanales > Saccharofermentanaceae > Saccharofermentans. The sequence goes on along the minus strand of JAFZPX010000069.1, from coordinate 544 downwards.
AAAAGCGCTATATAATTCGGCACGGAGATGTACCCAAGAGGCCGAAGGGGAGGCTTTGCTAAAGCTTTAGGCGGGGCAACTCGCGCGAGGGTTCGACTCCCTCCATCTCCGCCAAAACAAAAGAAGCATCACATTCGTGGTGCTTCTTTTGATTTTTGACAGGGCATCGAGAGGGAGTCGGACCCGTGAGGGTCACGGGCGGGAAAGAAGCGTCCTGTGGACGGTTCGGCGCCCGGGTGACCGCAGTGAGACGAAGTCGAACAAGGTCCCAGGCAGTGAACAAAGTTCGCTGCCGGTCGACTCCCTCCGCAGTCTTAGTACGACACTAGTACGACAAAATTAGCAATCAGATACGCCCACTTATGAACGGTTAGGTTAACACCTAACCGTTTTTTGTTTGGTTTTTAATAATTTACTCAAATACGCCTTATAAGAATAACAATCACACACTTGCGATTAATATGTATCCGACTTATTAGCTTTTATTGACAAATGCTGCTTTACCGTGATAATCAATACTTGGTTATTTGATTCCTTGTTGAAT
>JAFZPX010000068.1 GCA_017552455.1 Clostridiales bacterium | reverse complement strand
GAGCCCCGCACCGAAGAACAGCAACGCCAGGAAAGTGCAACCCGTAAGCATCTCGCAGATATACTCCGTGCGAATCTCACCTAACACGCGCTGGTTTATCATAGTGCTCGTGACATGCGGACTTATAAGCTTTCCGCCAAGCGTTAGAAGAAAGCAAAGCGCCGTAAAAAACGCGAATACCTTCAAGAAGATACCAGTTAACTTTTCCATTTATCTATCACCTCCTGAGGATATTACCACAAAGATTCCCCTTTTTCGCGCTCGAAAAAGACTTTTGGTGGATCACTTTGGTGGAATTTTCTTCACAAAAAGCAACACACCCCTCAGGAAGTGTTGGAAAAGCGACATTTGAGCCCGACATTACTCATTGGTTTAGCCCCGGAAACCCTGCATTATATAGTCATCAAGGGCGACAAGCCCACAAAGGAGGAAGGCAAAATGAAACTTACAACAATTACTAAGAAGGTATCATCCACAGTACTGACAGTAGTACTTACAGCATCACTCATCGGATTACTCATTCCGTTCACAGCAATGACATCCAACGCAGCGGAGACAGTAAACGATCAGACAAAGACAGATCTCACAGATCTCTATGACGACTCAAGTGCATTCTTGGCAACATACGGCGACGAGCTTCCGGCAGACGTATTCGCAGCTCTCGACTGTGCAAGATCTCAGGCATACCCCGTTATGGGTTCCGACTCTATGGACGATTACGTAACAGCAATCTCCAACCTGAGAGTTCAGCTTGAAGTAGCAGAGGCTTACATGGAGGGCCGTCCTGCTAATACAACAGTAGCTCCCCATCACGTAATGGGAACATTCGCAGGCAACTTGAACGGAGTTAACGGTGTTTCCGCTAACACAGCAAACGCAGTAGCTACAATCTACGCTACAAACCGTAATCTCCCCGCTAATATGATCAGAGGAAAGATCGTAGAGAACTTCGTAGACAGACTCTACACAAACATCCTCGGCAGACACGTAGACGCTAACAACGCTCTCGTAGCCGGTATCCTTAACGACTCTATCGACGCTGAAGACGCAGCTGAGAACCTTCTCAACAGCGCTGAGTTCACAAACAGAAACGTAAGCAACACAGAGTTCGTAAAGATCCTCTACAGAGTATTCCTCGACAGAGAGGCTGACGCAGCCGGTCTTAACAACTGGGTAAACGCTCTTAACAACGGCACATCCAGAGCACAGCTCATCGACACATTCGAGGACATCGCAGCTTGGGATAACCTCTGCGCATTCTACGCCATCGACAATTGATCAGCTTCCTGGTCTGATCAAGCTTTCATATACTCCATTCTCACAAGAAGGGCCGTCACAATGGCGGCCCTTCTTGCATGCACTTTTGTTTATCTTCACTTCTTCTCGCTGTTCTTCATCGAGGCTCTTATAAGACCTAAGAACAACGGATGCGGCTTGTTCGGTCTCGACTTGAACTCGGGGTGGAACTGCACGCCCACATAGAAGTCGTTATCTGAGAACTCAACCGTCTCGACGAGTCTTCCGTCAGGTGACAGACCGGAGATCTTAAGTCCCGCCTTCTCAAGATCCTCGCGGTAGTCGTTGTTGTACTCATAGCGGTGTCTGTGTCTCTCACGGATCTCATCAGCACCGTAGAGTTCCGCAAGCTTCGTACCTGCAACAACAGAGCAAGGATAGCTTCCGAGACGAAGTGTCCCGCCCTTCTCGATCTCATCGTTCTGACCGGGCATAAAGTCGATTACCTTATGCGCACAAGTTGCATCGAACTCACCTGAATTCGCGTCAGCCAAACCAAGCAGTGAGCGGGCAGCCTCGATAACCGTGATCTGCATACCAAGACAGATACCAAGATAAGGAACATTATTCTCTCTGCAGTACTTTGCTGTCTGTACCATTCCTTCAATTCCGCGATTACCGAATCCGCCGGGCACGATGACACCGTCCATTTTTCCAAGCACAGATGCAACATTATCAGCAGTGATAGTCTCAGAATCGATCCAGTCGATATCAACATAAACACGCTCTTCATAACCTGCGTGACGGAGCGCCTCAGCAACTGACAGATAAGCATCGTGAAGCTGCGTGTACTTACCGATCAGACCAATCTTCACATGACCTTCACGATTACGGATATTCTCGATAACCTTCTTCCACTCACCCAAGTCCGGATGACCGCAGAAGATGCCGAGCTTACGAAGAACTGCATTCGACAGACCGGCCTTCTCGAGCATCAGCGGAGCCTCATAAAGGATCGGCAGAGTCTGGTTCTCGATAACGCAGTCTTCCTTGACATTACAGAAGTTCGCGATCTTACTTATAATCGTCTTATCCTCGATCGGCTCGTCAGTTCTAAGCACAATAATGTCAGGAGATATTCCCATTCCCTGCAGCTCCTTAACAGAGTGCTGCGTGGGCTTGGACTTGTGCTCGCCGGACGCTTTCAGGTAAGGCAATAAAGTAACATGCACATACAGTGAATCCTGCGGACCCACTTCATTACCTACCTGACGGATCGCCTCGATAAAAGGCTGCGACTCGATATCACCGATCGTACCGCCGACCTCAGTGATTACGATATCCGCATCACTCGTCTTACCTACGTTATAAATAAACTGCTTAATCTCATCAGTAATATGAGGAATGATCTGTACCGTCTTGCCGAGGTACTCACCCTTACGCTCCTTGGAGATGACATTCGAGTAAACCTTACCAGTCGTGATATTAGAGAAGCGGTTCAAGTCCTCATCGATAAATCTCTCATAGTGACCGAGGTCCAGGTCCGTCTCACAGCCGTCCTCTGTTACATACACTTCGCCGTGCTGATACGGGCTCATCGTACCCGGGTCCACGTTGATATACGGGTCGAGTTTCTGCGCTGCTACCTTAAATCCGCGCATCTTAAGAAGTCTGCCGAGAGAAGCGGCGGTGATGCCTTTTCCAAGGCCCGAAACAACTCCTCCCGTCACGAAAATATACTTTGTCATATGTCACCTCCGGTATTCCGTTATTATCTTGCGGGCGATGTCGACTTTACTTTTACGTTCGTTCATAGCGTTTTTCTCTATAAATTTGTGAGCCTCTTCTTCCGTGAAAGAGAGGTTCTCCACGAGGATGATCTTCGCGCGGTTAACAAGCTTGATCTCCTCGAGTTTCTCTTCAAATGTCTTCTGCTTCTGCTCCATGCGAAGAAGTCTCTCACGCGTAGAGCACATCATCTTCATAGAGTATCCGAGCACCGTAGCATTAAAGGGCTTCGCGAGCACGAACACACCGCAGTCAGCGACCTTCTCCGATACTTCATCGAAGGCCTCTGCACTTACGAGCAGCATGACGCTTGAAGATGTACTGTCTGCGACCTCGATCGCGAAGCTGATGCCAAGTTCATCCTTCAAAGGAGTGTTTACGATAATGACATCAAACTCACGCTGTGATACGAGTCTTCTTGCAGCAGATACGGACTCGGAAACAGTGACCGGTCCGTAATCCTCGCGCGACAGATAAAGCCTCAACGAGGTTGTCATCTTCTCGTTTGCCGAGACGAGCAATACTGTGTATGCGTTATCGCGCTTCACAGTACGCCTCGATGATTGACTCAGGCAGGCATTCCTTTATGAACTCGCTTGCCTTAGCGGCTTCCTTAGCCTCATCGATGGTTCTCGGGAGCAACTGATATTCGCTGGATCTTGCAGGAACATCCTTCAAGTCCTGATTAACAGGAGCTCTTAATTCGAGGTTGTTCCTGATTCCGTAAAGACCTGCATAAATGAGAAGGGCAAAGATCAGATACGGATTGCTAAATGCATCAGGGGATCGCAATTGAGCATAGTGGTGTCCGGGACTCTGGGGTACGCGGACTAATTGTCCGAAGTTGCCACCGGACCACGTTATATATCTGGGCGCTTCGCCCTTCCCAATCCTCTGATACGAGTCCTCGCAGCGGTTCATGAAGACAGTCATGTCGAAGATCTTCTGCAGTATTCCTTCGATAGCAGAAGTCAGGACAGAATTGTCGCCGTCGCGGCTCGCACTTACATTCACATGGAAGCCGTTGCCGGGAAGTCCTGACAGGGGCTTCGGTGAGAAATCCGCATACAGACCATTACGTGCAGCGATGGTCTTTACTACTGAGATATAAGTAACTGCATCGTCAGCAGCCTTAACGGGGTCAGCTGAGATAAAGTCGATCTCGTTCTGACCGGGGCCTGCTTCGTGATGCGAATTGAAAGGCTGAATACCCATGCGCTCGAGCGTAAGACAGATCTCTCTTCTTACGTTCGCACCCTTATCAAGAGGCGCGATATCCATATACCCTGCCTTGTCGAAAGGTATCTTCGTGGGCTCGCCGTCTTCGTCCGTCTTAAAAAGATAGAACTCCATACGCGTTCCGAAAGTAAACTTTACACCTTCTTCTTCTGCCTTCTTTACAGCATTCTTTAAGATGTCTCTTGTATCACTTTCAAAAGCCGATCCATCCTGATGCTTAATGTCACAGAAAAGTCTTACTACTCTTCCTGAATCAGGTCTCCACGGCAGGAGCGCTGCTGTATCGGGTTCGGGATGCAGGAACAATTCGGAGTTAGAAGGATCGGAGAAACCTGCGATACCTGTCGGGTTGATTCCGACTCCGTTCGTGAAAGCACTCTCGATATAAGACGGCATCGCCGAGATATTCTTGGGAGTACCGAAGACATCACAGAAAAGAAGTCTTATGAACTTGATGTCCTCTTCTTCGATATACTGCATAAACTCATCAATAGAACAATTCATCTTTGCCTCCGTTGACGTTTAATAATCTTGCTTAAAAAAGTACAGGCGCCCATTCGGGCAGATTGGTTTTTACCCGAATGAACGCCTTTGTTCTTAAAAAAGATAACATTGCACATTATGAATTGTCAATTGCAAATTCTTGCAAATTCCCTCTTGACAAGCATTTCTCATAGGGTTATCATCGCACTTGAAAATGATTGATACAGGCAAGGGCGCCACGGTTTACAGCTGTGGCGCCTTTTCTTTTGCACAAACACAAAAATGCAAGTCAGCCGCTCGATTAATTCAAAAACTAATGACAAGGAGTTTATGAACATGAAAGACACATCTGAGATCTTCGGCGAGAATGTATTCAGCTTGAGCGTCATGAAGGCACGCCTTCCCAAGGAAACCTTCAAGGAAGTCAAGGCCGCGATCGATAACGGCAAAAGACTTTCTGATGAAGCAGCTTCCGTAGTCGCTAACGAGATGAAGCAGTGGGCTATCGAGAAGGGAGCTACGCACTATACTCACTGGTTCCAGCCTATGACAGGTTACACATCCGAGAAGCACGACAGCTTCGTTAATCCCACAGACGATGGCAACATCATCTTGAGATTCTCCGGCAAGGCTCTTACACAGGGCGAGCCTGATGCTTCTTCCTTCCCTTCCGGCGGTCTTCGTGCAACATTCGAGGCTAGAGGTTATACAGCATGGGATCCTACATCCTACGCATTCATCAAGGAAGGTGTCCTTTGCATTCCTACAGCATTCTGCTCTTACGGCGGCGAGGCTCTCGACAAGAAAATCCCTCTCCTGCGTTCCATGGAAGCTTTGAACAAGCAGGCTTTGCGTGTGCTGAAGCTTTTCGGTAACGAGGATGTATCAAGTGTTAAGACAACAGTAGGTCCTGAGCAGGAGTATTTCCTCATCGATGAGAAGGGCTACAATGCAAGAAGAGACCTTATCTATACAGGAAGAACACTTTTCGGTGCGGTTCCGCCTAAGGGCCAGCAGATGGAAGATCACTACTTCGGTGCTATCAAGCCCCGTGTACAGGCTTTCATGAAGGACTTGAACGATGAGCTTTGGAAGCTCGGTATCCTTGCTACAACAGAGCACAACGAGGTTGCACCTTCACAGCACGAGCTCGCACCTATCTTCACTACAACAAACATCGCTACTGATCACAACCAGCTTACGATGGAGATCATGAAGAAGGTAGCTCAGAAACACGGACTTGTTTGCCTCCTGCACGAAAAGCCTTTCGCAGGCGTTAACGGTTCCGGCAAGCACAACAACTGGTCCATGAGCACAGACACAGGAGCTAACCTCCTCGAGCCCGGTGAGACACCGTATGAGAACGCACAGTTCCTCCTCATACTCACAGCAGTTATCAAGGCTGTAGACGATTATCAGGATATGCTCCGTATCTCAGTAGCTTCTGCTGGTAACGACCACAGACTCGGTGCTAACGAAGCACCTCCGGCAGTTATCTCCATCTTCCTTGGATCCGAGCTTACAGAGATCCTCGAAGCTATCGTAAAGGACGAGCCTTACGGTGCTAAGGAGAAGGAACTTCTCAAGGTTGGCGTACACGTACTTCCTAAGTTCCCTAAGGACACTACAGACAGAAACAGAACTTCACCGTTCGCTTTCACAGGTAACAAGTTCGAGTTCAGAATGTTGGGATCCGCAGCTTCCGTTGCACTTCCTAACACAGTTCTCAACACAGCTGTAGCAGAGTCCTTAAGGCAGTTCGCTGATAAGCTCGAAGGTGTATCTGATTTCACAACAGCTTTGCACGATCTTATCAAGGAAGAGATCACAGCTCACCAGAGGATCATCTTCAACGGTAACGGCTATGACGATGCTTGGATCGAAGAAGCTGAGAAGAGAGGCCTTTCCAACCTGCGTACACTGCCTGATGCAGTTAAGCACTACATGGATGATAAGAACGTTGCACTCTTCACTTCACACAAGGTTTACTCCGAGATCGAGATGCAGTCCAGACACGAAGTATTCCTCGAGAAGTACACAAAGCTTATCGACATCGAAGCAAAGACAATGCTCGAGATGGCAAAGCAGGATATTCTCCCTGCAGTAAACGCTTATTCTTCAGAGCTTGCATCAAGCACAGAGAACGTATTCGCTCAGGAGACTTTGGATGAGATCACAGCAGATCTTACAAGCGCATACGGCTCCTACAAGGCATTGAAGGCAGCTGTTGAGAAGTCAGATGAGATCGAAGACCTGGTTGAGAAGGCAGACTTCTTCAAGGATGAGATCTTAAAGGATATGACAGAGCTTAGAACTTCCTGCGATAAGCTCGAGGAAGAGACAGCAGCAGAGTACTGGCCCTTCCCTACATACGGAGATCTTCTGTTCGCAGTAAGATAAGACGTAAGGAAACAACTTTATATCACGGTCTATGGCAGCCCGCTTCTCTAAGGAGAGACGGGCTGTTTTCTTAAAAATTTTTCGAGAAGGAGGGTGAACACAAATGAATGTCACCGAATTAATCACACAGGAGGTCTTCGGAATCTGGTTCCTTATCGGAGCTGCGCTGGTATTCTTTATGCAGGCCGGTTTCGCGATGCTCGAAGCAGGTTTCTGCCGTGCCAAGAACGCCGGTAACATCCTCATGAAGAACCTCATGGACTTCTGTATTGGAACTGTATGCTTTATCTTCTTGGGCTTCGGCCTCATGATGGGTGAAGACATGATCGCAGGATTCATCGGAATTCCTAACCTTTCAATCTTCACAGACTTTACGGGCTTCATGGAGAACAACGCTTCAAGCTTCGTATTCAACCTCGTTTTCTGTGCGACAGCAGCTACGATCGTATCAGGTGCTATGGCAGAGAGAACAAAGTTCAGCTCTTACTGCATCTATTCCGCAGTCCTTTCCCTCGTTGTATATCCTATCGAGGCAGGTTGGACATGGAACCCCGCAGGATGGCTCGCTAACCTTGGCTTCATCGACTTCGCCGGTTCTGCTTGTATCCATACAGTCGGCGGTGTCGCTGCCCTCATCGGCGCTATCATGGTAGGTCCCCGTATCGGTAAGTATATAAGAGACGATTCCGGTAAGGTAATCAAGGTTAATGCTATTCAGGGTCACAACATCCAGATCGGTGCATTAGGATGCTTCATCCTCTGGTTCGGTTGGTACGGCTTTAACGGTGCTGCTGCAACTTCCGGTTCACAGCTCGCTGCCATCTTCCTTACAACAACAATCGCACCTGCAGTAGCTACAGTAACATGTATGATCTTCACTTGGCTCAAGAACGGTAAGCCTGATGTATCCATGTGTATCAACGCTTCCCTCGCAGGTCTCGTAAACGTAACAGCAGGATGCCACTGTATCGATGCAGCTGGTGCTTTCGCTGAAGGTCTTATCTCCGGTATCCTGGTAGTTCTCGTAGTTGAGTGGCTCGACCTGAAGCTTCACATCGATGACCCTGTCGGTGCCTGCGGTGTTCACCTTGCTAACGGTATCGTAGGTACTCTCTGCGCAGGACTCTTTGCTACAAGCACATCCTCTTACGGAGTTGACGGTCCTATCTACGCTCTGATCCACGGTTCTGACTTCAACGCCGGTCTCAAGGTATTCGGTGTACAGTGCCTCGGTATCACAGCAATCGTTGCTTGGACAACAGTTCTTATGACGATCACATTCGCAGTTATCAAGAAGGTTCACGGTCTTAGAGTATCCCGTGAGGAAGAGATCGAAGGTCTCGATCCTACAGAGCATGGTCTCCCTGCAGCATACGCCGGCTTCTCTATGAGACCTCAGGCTATTGTTGAGATGGCTGACGTAGAAGCTCCCGTTATCTCTGGTGAGGTTCCCGTCGAGTCCGCAGTCGAAGTTACAAACGTTACTACTATCGTTCCTCCTACACCGGATGGAAAGAAGTATACAAAGGTCGAGATCATCTGCAAAGAGTCCAAGCTCGACTCCCTCAAGAAAGCTCTCATGGGCGTCGGCGTAACAGGTATGACAGTTTCACACGTACTTGGTTGCGGCGCACAGAAGGGTCGTCAGGAGTACTACAGAGGTGTACCTGTCGAGGCATCACTGTTGCCTAAGATCAAAGTGGATATCATCGTATCCAAGGTACCTGTAGACACTGTTATCGACACAGCTAAGAAGGTTCTGTACACAGGCCATATCGGCGACGGTAAGATCTTCGTTTATAACGTTGAGAACGTTGTCCGCATAAGAACCGGTGAAACAGGCTTCGCAGCATTGCAGGATCACGGATAAGATGTACCCCTTTCCGTAATTCATAAACCAACAGAGTGGGCTCCCTATTCGCCGGGGAGCTCATTTTGTATAATCTAATAAGCAAAGGAGCCAGCTTATGATCACTCTTAACGATTATCTGTTCGACGGCAATACGGTCCTGAAGATCTTACTTCAGTATTCATCTGACCTTAAGGATTCAGCGATCAAGTCTAATAACCCCATCGACCTTGCCCACAGTAATTTCCTGATTCAGATCATCGAGCTTCTCGAACATAACGACTTCTTAACTTCCCAGGCTCACAGGATAAAAGAATTCTACAAGTATATGACGCGTGAATACCCTTTTCTCGCGTTCACGTTCAAGGGTAGGATAAAATCCCTTATCCGCGCCGAGGAGAAATTTAACGGCTATATTCTCGAGTATATCTATGAGTATTATCAGAAGAACGGCAAATATCCTAATGAGACAGAGATCAAGAGCAGCCTTAACTGCTTCAGAGATCTAATCGCATACCGTATAGTCATCTCCCTCCCGCAGTGCCATGTATCGCCTGACGAATCGCGTGAGGCACAGGAAGAGAGATACCTTTATGAGATAGCTGAGATAATGCCTAACTTCTTGAACGACTTGGGCTTCACTCCTGAGTCGGATTATAGAGACTATGTTAAGAATCCCCGCCCTACGGGTTACCAGTCACTGCACATCACATTCTACGATGAGATGGCGCGCTGCTACACAGAGGTTCAGTTAAGAACCAAGGATATGGATGACATGGCTGAGATCGGTGAAGCCAACCACTTCGGTTATGAGAAGATCCAGCTCGAGCATAGAACTAAGAGAGACATCATCCCTGTCGGTGAATGTGTTTATTTTGATGAAGCATATGACCGCCTTATCAAACTTCACGAGCTTGATCTTAGTAGCGTCAACGTCAATATGTTCAAAGCTCTTAATAACCAGCTCATTAACGACGGCTGCGGTCTCTTCCGCGGCCGCCAGATCATGCCGTTCGAGCATCTCTCCCGCTTCCAGAACGACCTGGATTAAGGATATCCCACTTTCCAAGTCCCCAGAACTTCCCTCCAGCGCCAAAACCAGTGCCATTTTTCAAAAAGTGGCACTGGATCTGTCTCTACAACGCTCTCAGCGCCAAAATCGGTGACAAATCTCAGAAAGTGGCACTGGTTTTGTCTCTGGCAAGTTGCCCAATCCCCCGACCAAACAATTACCGCCCCCGGGAGGGGTTCCCGGGGGCGGCTCAATAATAATGATGAATAAAAGAAACAGGGGATTTCTTAACTCATCAGATATTGATCTACTTCAGCTGCTGCATCTCTTCCTTCTCTTAATCCCCAGACTACCAGCGACTGACCTCTCTTACAGTCACCTGCGGCAAATACGCCGGGCACTGATGTGGCATGTCCTGATCCTGTCTCGATGTTAGATCTTGCATTCGTATCAACTCCGAACGCATCAACAACATAAGACTGGGGTCCCAAGAATCCTGCAGCAATGAGAACCAACTGACAAGGCAGTGTCTTCTCTGTTCCCTCTACGGGAACCATATTGAAGCGTCCTGTCGTCTCATCCTTAACGCTCTTAAGCTCTACTGTCTCAACAGCGGAAAGCTTGTTATTCTCATCCTTGATAAATCTCTTAACCGTCGTGCAGTAAACACGGGGATCGTGACCGAATACTGCAGCAGCTTCTTCCTGGCCGTAATCAGTCTTCAAGACCTTCGGCCACTCCGGCCAAGGGTTATTAGCTGCACGTTCTACCGGAGGCGCGGGCATCATCTCAAGCTGAGTTACTGACTTACATCCGTGACGCATGCAAGTTCCGACACAGTCATTACCCGTATCACCGCCTCCGATGATGATTACGTCCTTATACTTAGCGCTTATGTACTTCGTATCAGCCATGTTAGATGCGAGCAGTGACTGAGTTGTAGCACGAAGGAAATCAACTGCGAAGTAGATACCCTTAGCATCTCTTCCCTCAGCCTTGATATCACGAGGATTACCTGCGCCGCAGCACAGCACAACTGCATCATAGTTAGCCTTCAGCTCCTCATATGTGATATCCACACCAACATTAACCGAACACTTGAATGTGATTCCCTCTTCCTCTAGGATCTTCACACGGCGCAGGATAACCTGCTTCTCAAGCTTCATGTTCGGGATACCGTACATAAGCAGTCCGCCCGGACGGTCAGACTTCTCATAAACCGTTACTTCATGTCCTCTGACATTAAGCCAGTAAGCCGTGGACAGACCTGAAGGACCTGAACCGATTACAGCTACCTTCTTACCTGTACGGTTAGCGGGTACATGAGCCTTCATCGCACCTGAAGCATATCCGTGCTCGATGATGGAGTACTCGTTCTCTTTAGTAGTTACAGGCTCGTCATTCAAGCCGCATACGCACGCCTTCTCACAAAGAGCAGGACATACACGCGATGTGAATTCCGGGAACGCATTCGTAAGCATCAGTCTCTGCAAAGCCTCATCCCAGAAGCCCTTGTAAACCAAGTCATTCCAGTCAGGGCACAAGTTATTCAGCGGGCATCCTGCGACCATTCCGCAGATGGGCTTACCATACTGGCAGAAAGGCACTCCGCAGTTCATGCATCGTGCACCCTGCTTCTGTCTGTCCTCATCGGATATCGGAGTGTGGAACTCACGATAATTCTTGATCCTCTCGAGAGGCTCAAGCCCGGGGTTATTCTCTCTTTTATATTCCATGAATCCTGTTGATTTTCCCATTGTCTTATCTCCTCTCACGCCTTAGCAGAAGTGTTCTCGTGGAACGCTTCGATCTTTGCTTCGTCTTCGCTCATTCCCTCAGCCATATGCTTGGCGATGGAATTCATCATGCGCTTATAGTCATGAGGAATGACCTTCTTGAAGCGTGGGATATATTCGTCAATGGAATCGAGGATCCCCTGGCCCAGAGGTGAACCCGTTCTTCTGACATGTTCTGCAATAAGTGACTTAAGCTCAGCCTGATCTTCTTCGGCAACTACATGCTCGAACCCTACCAAGGACTTATTAAGCTTCGTGTAAAGCGAATTCTCTTCATCGAGCACATACGCGACACCGCCGCTCATACCTGCTGCGAAATTCTTTCCTACAGGTCCGAGGACAACTGCCACACCACCTGTCATGTACTCACACCCGTGATCACCTAAGCCCTCGACTACGACCTTGGCACCGGAGTTTCTTACACAGAACCTCTCTCCTGCAAGACCGTTGATGAAAGCCTTACCTGACGTTGCACCGAAGAGTGCTACGTTACCTGCAACGATGTTCTCTTCAGGCTTGATAGTGCAGTCTGAAGACGGGAACACTGAGAGCACACCGCCTGACAGGCCCTTTCCGAAATAGTCATTCGTGTCACCTTCAAGGTTGATCGTGAGACCCTTAGGAATGAAGGCACCGAAGCTCTGTCCGCCTGCACCCTTCGCGTTGATTACATATGTATCGTCAGCAAGTGTGTTGTAGTACTTCTTAGTGATCTCAGCACCGAACAATGTACCAACTGCACGGTCGAGGTTTCTAACGCTAATCTCGATCGTCTTGGATGCATTCATATTGAGAGCATCGATCATCTGAGGGATGATCTCTTTACGGTCGATTGTCTCATCGAGCTTGAAGTCGTAAGCATCAGCCGCATCGTAATGTCTCTTAACGCCGGGCGCTGAGAGTTCAGGATCGTGAATGATCTCAGTAAGATCAACTGCGCCCTTGAGTGAGCAGTCAGCCTCCTTAAGAAGGTCTGATCTTCCGACGAGCTCATCGATCGTGCGGATACCGAGCTTCGCCATATACTCTCTCATCTCAGTAGCGATGAAAGTCATGAAGTTAATTACATATTCAGGCTTACCCGCGAACCTCTTGCGAAGCTCGGGGTTCTGAGTAGCAACACCTACAGGACATGTGTCGAGGTTACATACTCTCATCATTACGCATCCCATGGTAACCAGCGGCGCAGTTGCAAAGCCGTACTCTTCTGCACCGAGCATAGCTGCGATGACAACATCCTTACCTGTAAGAAGCTTACCGTCGGTCTCAAGACGTACATGAGAACGGAGGTCGTTCTGGATCAATGTGCGATGTGTCTCAGCAAGACCGATCTCCCAAGGCAGACCAGCGTGGTGGATGGAGGATGCGGGAGCCGCACCTGTACCGCCGTCGTAGCCTGAGATGAGGATTACTTTCGCACCGGCCTTGGCAACACCTGCAGCGATCGTACCTACGCCTGACTCGGATACGAGCTTAACGGAGATGCGTGCGTCAGAGTTTGCATTCTGAAGGTCGTAGATGAGCTGCGCCAAGTCCTCGATGGAGTAGATATCGTGATGAGGCGGAGGCGAGATCAAAGCAACACCAGGTGTGGAGTGTCTTGTTTTCGCGATCCAGGGATAAACCTTTCCCGCAGGAAGGTGTCCGCCCTCACCGGGCTTAGCGCCCTGAGCCATCTTGATCTGAATCTCATTAGCGGAGATCAGGTACTTTGAAGTAACACCGAATCTGCCGGAAGCAACCTGCTTGATAGCAGAGCAGCGGTCCTCTGAAGAACCCTTTGTCTCGATTCTGTCGAGGTCCTCACCACCCTCACCGGAGTTGGACTTACCGCCGATACGATTCATCGCGATAGCCATGCACTCGTGTGCTTCCTTGGAGATGGAACCGTAACTCATCGCACCGGTCTTGAATCTCGTCATGATCGACTCGACGCTCTCAACTTCCTCAAGCGGAATCTCTTTGGACTCATCGTAGTTAAAGTCGAGCATACTTCTCAATGTGATGTGACGGTTATCTGAATTGATCAAAGAAGTGAACTTCTTGAATGTAGCGTAGTCACCATTACGTGTAGCAAGCTGAAGCATGTGGATAGTCTCAGGATCGTACAGATGCTTCTCCTTGTCGGATCTGGACTTGTGCCAGCCCTTTACTGCAAGACCGTCAGCTGCGCCTCTTCCGTAATGGTCGAATGCGTGGTCGTGCAGTGAAGCAGTTCTCTTAGCGATGTCATCAAGTGTGATACCACCGACGCGGCTAACCGTATCAGGGAAATACTTATCCATGAGTTCCTTACCAACGCCCAGAGCCTCGAATATCTTAGCGCCCTGATAGGACTGGATCGTAGAGATACCCATCTTAGCGGCGATCTTAACGATGCCGCTTACTACAGCGCTGATATAAGCGCCTGCAGCCTGTGTGAACTCCTTGTCGATGACTCCTCTCTGAATAAGATCGGAGATCGTGTTAAGAGCAAGATAAGGGTTAACTGCACTTGCACCGAAGCCCAGGAGTGTAGCGAAGTGATGAACCTCAACCGGCTCACCTGTCTCAACGATGATCGAAGCAGCAGTATTCATACGTGTGCGAACAAGGTATGTCTCGAGTGCTGCAGTAGCAAGCAGCGAAGGAATAGCCATGTGCTCTTCATCGATTCCGCGGTCTGTCAGGATCAGGATCGTAGCGCCTTCTGCGTGAGCTGCATCAGCCTGCTTGCACAGATTATCAAGCGCATACTCAAGTCCCTGCTCAGCTGTGTAAAGCATTGAGATATCTGCTGTCTTCAAGCCCTCATACTGATTGTCTCTTATCTTCATGAGGTCGAGGTTTGTAAGTATGGGATTATGCACCTTAAGAACGTGGCAGTTCTCTTCCTTATCCTCGAGAATATTACCGGTTACGCCGAGATAAACGGTCGTATCGGTAATGATCGACTCGCGGATACAGTCGAGAGGCGGGTTTGTAACCTGTGCGAACTTCTGCTTGAAGTAGTCGAAGAGCGGAGGCTGCTGCTCTGACAAAGGCGGCACAGGAACATCCACACCCATTGCGGCGGTAGGTTCGCCGCCATTGAGGCACATAGGAATAAGTTCGTTATTAATGTTTCCATAAGAGTAACCGAAAGCGCGCTGAAGGCGTGCCAGCTCGTCACCCTTAATGCTTATAGGTCTCTTGTTATTGATCTTAAGATCGTGAAGCTCAACGAGCTCGTGATCGAGCCACTCACCGTAAGGCTGGCGGCGTACATACTCGTTCTTGATGTGCTCGTCGTCGATCAGTGCACCTTCAACTGTATCAACGAGAAGCATCTTACCCGGACGGAGTCTGTCCTTCTTAATTACTGTGCTTTCATCAAGATCATCGAGAACACCTACCTCAGAAGAAAGGATAAGATATCCGTCAGAAGTTACATAATAACGTGAAGGTCTCAAGCCGTTTCTATCGAGCACTGCACCGACCTTATCACCGTCTGTAAAGATGATGGAAGCAGGTCCGTCCCAGGGCTCCATCATGGTTGCGTAATACTGATAGAAAGCCTTCTTCTCGCGGCCCATCGTATCCATGTGCTGCCAAGGTTCAGGGATAGTTACCATGATCGCGAGCGGAAGCGGAACACCTGCCATTGTCATGAACTCGATAGTGTTATCAAGTCTTGCAGAGTCGGAACCCGTTACGTCGAGCATCGGGTAGATCTCGTCATACTTACCTTCGAAATACTTACTTGCGAAGATATTCTCACGCGAGAGCATCTTGTTCATGTTACCCGTGATAGTGTTGATCTCACCGTTATGAACCATCATTCTGTAAGGGTGTGAACGCTGCCATGTAGGGTTCGTGTTCGTGGAGAATCTACTGTGCACGATACCGAATGCAGATGTGTAATCGCCGCCAGCGAGATCCTTATAGAAAGTTCTGAGCTGACCTACGAGGAACATACCCTTGTATACGATCGTTCTGCAAGAGCAGGAGCAAACGTAAGTGTCGTTGTTCTCCTTTTCGAAAAGCTTCCTTGCGAAGTACAGCTTTCTGTCGAAGTCTATGTCTTCCTTGCACTCCTCGGGACGTGTTACGAAGCCCTGCATGATGTTCGGCATGCTGTCCTTAGCGCGCTGTCCGAGTACTGTCTCATCTACGGGAACTTCACGCCAGCCTGCGAAGCTTAAGCCTTCGCTCGCGCAAGAATCCTCGAAGACCTCCATGGCAGCAAGCTTCTTGTCTTCACTCTGGGGCATGAAGAACATGCCGATACCGTAGGATCTTCTGCCGCCGATCTTGATGTCTGTGCCGGCCAATGCCTTAGAGAAGAAATCATGTGAGATCTGAAGGAGGATTCCGACGCCGTCACCCGTCTGCCCGGACGCGTCCTTACCTGCTCTGTGCTCGAGCGTCTCAACGATCTTCAACGCATCATCGACGACCTTGAAGGACTCAGTTCCGTCGATCTTGATGATCGCGCCGATTCCGCAGTTCTCGTGCTCCTCGGACGGATCGTAGAGGCCGTTCTTGGCGAACGGCTGCTGTAACCTGTAATTGTCGGTCTTTACGTTTTCCATTTTGGCACCCCTGTTTCTTGCAAAACAAAAGGCGCTTACCGATACGTCTCCGTATCAATAAGCGCCATTGCTTCATTTATTCAACTGTAAACTCTTATACTCTTTTTGAAACCTCATGTCAAGCCTTCGACTTCTACGGCAGCACATAAAATGAGCCTATAAAAGAAAAATAAATTATCGCATTAAAATTTGATTTATTGTATAATCCACTCTATATAGACCTCTGGAGGTATTGTTATGACATTAAACGAATTAATGGATTACGCGATTTCGGAAGATTGTTCTGATGTACATATTACCGTCGGAACTAACCTCGCCGTAAGAAGATACGGCACACTTCACATTCTTGAGGACAAGCCTACAGCTGAAGAGTCCCTCAAGATGATCTACGACATTCTTTCTGAAGAGAATGTAAAGAGAATTGAGAAAGGTCAGGACGTAGACTTCGGTCTTACATACAACGAAGATATCCGTCTCAGAGTTAACGTTTATCATCAGCGTAACAACCTGGCTGCTTCCATCCGTATCCTCATGAGAAAGATCCCTGACATCGAGGATCTCGGTCTCCCTTATGTAATCAAGCAGCTCGCTGAGGCACCTAACGGTATCATCATCGTTACAGGTCCTACAGGTTCCGGTAAGACAACTACTCTCGCTGCTGTTGTTGACTACATCAACAAGACACAGGCTAAGCACGTAATCACAGTCGAGGATCCTATCGAGTATATCTATCCTCATAACAAGGCTATGATCCATCAGCGTGAGCTTGGTAAGGATACTCCTTCTTATGCTCATGCTCTGCACTCTGCTCTCCGTGAAGACCCGGATATCATCCTCGTTGGTGAGATGAGAGACTTCGCTACGATCTCCGCTGCTATCACTGCTGCTGAGACGGGCCACTTGGTTCTTTCCACACTTCACACGACAAGTGCTGCACAGACAATCGACCGTATCATCGACGGTTCACCTGTAGACCAGCAGGAGACAATCCGTCAGCAGTTCGCTATGAGCGTACGTGGCGTTATCTCCCAGCAGCTCCTTCCTACAGTTGATGGCAACGCTCGTGTTCTCGCTACAGAGATCATGATCGGTAACATGGCTATCTCCAACCTCATTCGTGAGAACAAGACAGTTATGATCAACAGTGCTATCCAGTCCGGACACAAGGAAGGCATGCACACATTGAACGAGTCCCTCCTTGAGCTCTATCGTCAGGGTCAGATCACAAGAAAGGTTGCGCTTAACGCTTCCAACGATCCTACAGACTTTGATAAGGCTTTGGGCGGCGGTACACAGATCAATCCTGCTGACGCTAACTTCATCGGATTCTGATAAACAAATAGTTATAAGACTATTCGGAAATAAAGACGGGAGTGAACATTCACTCCCGTTTTTATGTTGTTTATTATTTACTGCTTATCACTGTTCAGCGAAGTCGTTACGAAGTTCCGTTACCTGACCGCTTAAGCTCGTTACGTTGATGCGGTAAGAGTCTGCCCTGTTCTGGTAGCCAACCGATTGCCACATAGTTTCGTTAAAGTCTCCGTAGTTTGATCTGAAGCTGCTTATGACCGAAGTCTCCGTAGCCTGCAGGTCATTAAAGTAAACACAGTCGTAAACCGTTATATCCTCGGCCTGCTCAGAGGTCCAAAGAACCTGGTATATGAGCACCAGTCTTGTATCAGGATCGTACTCGCTTCTATTCTGGATATCAGTTACAAGATAAGCGCTGTCGAACGTAACCTGTGCTACATCGTAGTCAGTCCAACCAGTTACATGATCGTAGAACTCGATCTGTCTTCTGCTCTGGATGCTCGACTTACCCTGCTCGATGAATTCATTAAGGGACTCATCACTGATGCGGTCAGGACTCACATCATAAACAACCGTAGTAGTTGTTGTCGGCACCTCAACGCCGTACTGCTGGGCGAAGTCAGGATCAGTCATGAGTTTCTTAGCGAACTTATAGCAGCCGAAGCAGATCAACGCGATGATGGCAAGCGCGATAAGGCCTGCGATCTTGCCTCGTATCCACTTAACGATATTGTTCTTTGTGCGCCTGCTGTTCTCTCTTCTCTCAGCAGCGATACGCGACTCCTCCATGAGGCGGTGCTTCTCAGCAAGAAGTTCCTTCTCGTGCTGAAGGCGCCTTGCCTCGCGTTCTTCCTCAGTCTCGAGCTTCTCATGCTCGACGTCAGACTCGTCATAATCAACCGCGAAAGCTGCACCGCATGACTGGCAGATAAGGTTGTTTCCTACCTTCTTGAGAAGACCAGTACAATTGGGACATGTAAGATTAACTAATTTCATGGCAATACCCTCCCTTACCATCCCTAATTATAGCAAATAAACAGGGGCTCTTGCGAACCCCTGCCTTATTAAGCTTAAGTTGTAAGTTCTATCAGAACTTGCCTGCCTTAGCAGCCTCTTCGATGGAAACAGCTGTGGAAACAGTCATACCAACCATCGGGTTGTTACCTGCACCGATCAAGCCCATCATCTCAACGTGAGCAGGAACGGAAGAAGAACCTGCGAACTGAGCGTCAGAGTGCATACGACCCATTGTATCTGTCATACCATAGGAAGCAGGACCTGCAGCCATGTTATCAG
>JAFZPX010000067.1 GCA_017552455.1 Clostridiales bacterium | reverse complement strand
GATGACGATCAGCGTTTGTGATGTAGCGAACATCGAGACCTACATTACATCTCTGGAAGTCACCACCATCACCGAGCTCCAAAGGAAGACGGAATGCTGCGGGAGGGAAATCCTCACCCTTATGTCTCTCAAGTACCATTGTATAGTACTGGCAAGCACCATCTGTAGCACCGTCGATATCGCACTTGAACTCGATGCCGATCTTGGAAGGATCACCGGGAGTTACACAGTAGAAATATGCTGTAGCAACTGTACCACCCATACCCATACCAGGTACATCGTTCGTTGAGAACGATACAAGAGTTCCGTTGCCGCCTGTACCCTTAGCAAGAGAAACGAGGTCTCTGTCGCTTATCTGCTGGGAGTAGATAGCCTGCCATACAGACTGTGCCAAAGACGTAACTGTAAGTCTTGCCTGCTGATACTTGGCATTCGTGTAAACTCTCTGTCGTGTTGCGATAGAGATCGTAAGAGCTGTTGTGATGAATACAAGCGCCATCGCTACGATGAAGATAACCGTAACGAGGATGACACCGTATTTATCGGCAGCTAACTTCTTGAGTTTCTTGTTAGTCTTACGCATAAAAACAAGTCCTTCCTCAACATAATACCCCGCGCCCAATTAATTATAATTCGACGCAATTACACCTAATAAGTTACTATCGATTATAAGTCACGTAGATTTGATTTTCAATACCAAATTATCACGGAAATGACATTTTCTCTTCACATTTCCGCCACTTTTCAGACGGGAGAAAGTCTTAATCCGGAAGTTCCTCGCTGACGGCCGTCTCCGGGATCACCACAGGCTTGCCCTCGATGCCGTATTTATCGTACTCTTCCCTCTTTGAAGCCACGAGGAAGTAGTCGGGCTGTGTAGCAAATCTTAAGACTGAGGAAGCATAGAACTTTCCTTCTTTATTCTTCTTTATACGTGTCCTGCCGAAGAACTCGCCGTCCTTGGGGCAGCTGTAAAGTGCATATGAAGACTTACGGATGCGGAAAGGCTTCATCTTAACCTCGAAGTCGCCGCCGCACACCGGGCACCTGCTGTTGAAGCCCGTAACAAGCATCTGAGCCTGCGAAGGATGGTCACAGGGCGCGCCCACCGTCGTGTACTCCCTTTTAAGGTCGCAGTCTACGGCTGAGCTTGAGATAACGCTTAATACCTCGCTCGTCTTATTACGGTCGAAGATGTTTTGCAAGATCTTGGCTGTGTATTTCGCGTCGGATGTGGCGCTGTGGAAAGACTCCTCTACGGGGATGCCGAAGTACTCTACCGCGAACTCGACGCTCCTCTGTCTTCCCTTCTCGGTAGAGAAAACCGAGAACATGGGCTGAACGTCCAAGAAGTACATCCCGAGTCTGTCGTCCATGTCAAAGAACTTGAGGTTGGTCTTGAGCATGTCCGTGTCGGAGTTGCTCCAACCTGCAAGGATGGCGTCCTGACCGCAGAACTCCATGAACTTCGAGTAAGCCTGCTCGAACGGCTCGCCCTTGGCAAGGTCCGCATTGGTCTTATGTGTTACTTTCTTAACGTGATAGTGGATCGTCTTGTAGCAAACGGGCTTGATATCGCTCGAGAACACTCCGCGGGGGATAAGCGTTCCGCCCAGGTACTCCATCTTAACTGCGCCGATCTCGATGATCTCTCCTGACAGCTTGGATACATCAAAACCATACTCCTTACCCGGGAGAGGCTGATTCCATTCAAGGTCGAAGACGATAAATATATCGCCGTCTTTTATCATCCTGTTAAGCATTAGATACCGCCCTGTCGTCTTTGCTGTGCTTAAAGATATTATAAACAACGACGGCAGATGACAAAACCCATATGATGATACATATTACGGGGAGCACGTAAGAAGTCGTTATTCTGAACGCGTAATCGTACCTTCCTACAGAGTTGAAAGCGACCGCGAGCTTGCCTGCGTAGTTGAATGTCTCAGAGTTCACGCGGCCCTCAGGACCCGTCACCCTGATCTCGAAGTTCGGGCGGTACGCTACAGACGTAACTACAGTGATGTATCCCATGGAAGGAGAATCCTGCTCGCCCTGTAAGAGAGCCTCGTAGCTTTCCATCGGCATTACATGAGACCTTAAAGCATTAAGCGCATTCGAATCTACTCTCCACAAAGTAAGCGTTGCCTGCGAAGACGGAACCGTTCCGACCTGCCTCAGGCTGACTGCAAAAGAATTGCTTCCAAGTTCTTTTATATAAGGGCCGTTAAGTTCGGTCACAACCTCGTATCCGGAATAAGTCTCGGTCAGGACATTACGTCCGCCGAAGGTCGAGAAAACAATGTACGGCGAATCAAAGTTCATCTCCTCTGCCCTAAGGAGCACCTCCGAATCCGCGCCGGGCGTGATAGGAAGATATACGCCTTCCTCCGACTGCGACACACCGTTCGCGAACACGGTAAAGGCGTCAGCACGCGTGAAGATATCGCCTGCCGAAGCAGCCCTGGACAAAGTATTCATTCTCTCGGGGAAGGCCATCTCAGCAGTAAGCTGCCTTAGATCAGAGTGCACCATTACATATTCGGGATCCTGACCATAGAGCGGCAGCGGCTCCTTTACATCAAACTCGATAGACTCTGAGCTTACGACATAAGGCTTGAGTACAGTAATCTCGCCCTCGAAGCCCGACACCTTCAGGCTGTACCAAAGGTTGATGCCGATAAGAAGAAGTCCGATAAGGCTTAAAATGTCGACCGCTCTCTGCTTTCCCTGCAGCGCGACTAAGAGCATCATGCCCCAGAAGATAACTGCACCTGCGCTGAACCATATCGTGAAAGTGCTCCTTGCAACTTCGCTCGCAGAAGAGGAGTTCGCCACTACAACGAGCGCCAGCAAAGCGAAAACAGCAGCGAAAACTTCATTTCGAGTAAGCGTTCCTGCATTACGCAGGGAAACTGCCGCCAGCAAGAAGATGATGACAGTAAGAGCCGCCATCCTTGTGAGGGCTGCCGTATCCTGGTTGCCGTAGACGGACAGGATCGAGCTTAGCAAAGACCACGCACAGGACGCGGGTATGAGCACGATAAGAAGCAAACTTGCGAACTTGGCCTTATAAGGCACGGCGCGGTTCAAGAAGAACAGCAGGAGCAGCATCAATACGAAGACCGTGATGCTCATGTTGGGGTAACCGCCTTCGAAAGGCGAATTAACAGGTGCGCCGTCAAGCGCCGTGATAAGCATGTCGAAGAACTTGAATCTGACGGTGCTTCCCAGGAATTCTTCCTTGATATTGATGAAGGGCATGCCTGCTGCGACAGTAGCGATAATTACCGGAAGCTGCAGGAACAAAGATGTGATCAGAGCCTTAATGGCGGGCCAGATCTTAACCTGCGGGAGCATTCCCTTGAGAAGCCAGACCAAAGACAAAACGAAGATGATACCTGTGATGATGCCGTTGAGACCGCCCGTCATGAAGAAAGCGAACGAAGCCACACAGAGCCAGAAGCTGAGCTTGGTTCCTTTGCGAAGGAGGCTGTCCGTGAAGCATGCGGCGTAGGGCATGACGATCATAAGGTTCATTATCTGAGGCTCCATGCACGCCGTGAGACTTACTGCGCACAGAGCATATGTGAATCCTAAGATGCAGCCCCAGATTCTCTTGGCGCGGACATGCTCGCTGACGAACAGATGCATGCCAAGGCCCATCAGGCCGAATCTTAAGTAGAAGAAAGTCCTAAGCAGGAACTTTCCGAGTCTGCCTCCGATAAGAAGGCAAATGATAAACGAAGGATAGAAGCGTCTCGTGACGATATCGAGGATCGCATCGGGCGCGAACAGCCTTCCGCCTGCGAACATGCTCCTGAGAAGATCGATATCGGCGCTCTGTGAATTGACTGAAGTCATTACAGTCTCGGGAGCTCTCGAGATCAGAAGGAGCATAACGAGCAGCGGCAGCAGGAAAGCCCACGCCGCGTACATCAGAAGTTCTTCATCAATCTTGCGGCGCATCTTCGGGATCCTGATCCTCTTGTTCAGGCTCTTCTGCTTCTGTCTCCTCGGCAGGTGTCTGGGCAACAGGTGCTTCAGCAACCGCCTCGACCGGGACCTCGGCTACTGCCGTCTCCTCTATCGCGGAAGACACGGACTTGAATACAAGCTTCTTGATGAGGCAGACAGCCGCGAGTGCAATGAGACCTGCGAGAGTGATAAACGCAGACTGCGTAAAGCCTGCAGGAACATATCTTAAGACAATCTCGTGAGTACCCGCATCAAGATTGACGCCGCACAGCGCATCCTGAACAGAAACAATCTCTGTCTCCTGTCCGTCGACCTCGAGCACGAAGCCCTCTGTGTAAGGAACAGTCAGGAGCATGAAGCCGCCGTTACCTGCATCGATGGTGCCGGTGACGGACGTGTCGTCGTAGCTCGTAACGTTAAGTTGCCTCTGCGAAAGCTCATTCATCGCCTGCTCGTAACCCGCGTTATTAAGCTCATAGGAATAAACGTGGATCGTGCCTGCAGGAGAATCGTTATAAGTGAAAGACGCTGTCATAATCTCGCCCGTGAACTGACCGAGGTAGACAGTCTGGTAGCTTCTTATCTCATAATCAGCGACCGTCTCGGCACCGCTTAAGATCTTGACTCTTCCTCCCTTGGAGCTGTCGACATAAAGATAAACGTCAGATCCAATATCCGCGTTCATTACAGTGATGGTGAATGAAGCGGCAGAACCTGCAGCGTTGTTGGTATAAGAAAGAGCGTTGCCGGATCTTCCCGTAAGCATGAAGCCTGACTCCATGGAAGATGAAGCGTTGATGGGAAGATAGACATCAGTCTGAACGCCCATCGCTCTTACCCAGTCGTTAGTCTTCGCGAAGACATCCGTCATCGTCGTGTTGGGAACGTAATCGATGATGTCGTCAGAAGTCATGAAACCGACAGAGAGCGTATCGGGGTTGCGGTAGAAATGAACTTCGTCCTCAGCCCACTCCTCGTCGAACATCAGCGGGATACTCTGCGTATCCTGAATCGTTACAAGATCCCTGATACCGAGAAGCGACGCCGTCACTCTTGTAAGACCCGCATTACGAAGGCCGTTGATACCGTTGTTGTGGAAACCGAAGTTGCGCATGTACTTAACGAAGCTCTCGCGAGCCGTGGACGAGAAGATGGACATACCCTTGATGTCGTACACAGACTGTATGTCACAGATAAAGTTCGGATACAGTTCCGTCCTCTCGAAAGTGTTATGTCCTTCGCTCCCCTCGAGAGCGAGCACCTGCTCGTGGATCGTGCGTCTGTTCTTGCCGTAGAACTCGTAGCCTGTGAAGCCCTCATGCTCGGCAACTCTTCCTATCGTAAATGCCGTCGCCGTCAGTGTCTCTGCAAGCATTGTGATGGTGAGCACCCACTCGAGTACATGACTGCCGGACCTTGTAGATGTGATGACAGATCTTAAGACGACAGACTGGATGATCAGGAACAGCAAAGACAGGCCGATCTGCTGATAGCCTTCATTACCTGTTCCAAACTTCTCGTAAAGCATAAGGAATACTCCTGCACCGACGCACACAGCCGACAGCTGGGCGGGTGTGAAAGTCTTCAATACGCGGATAGTCATGAATGCAACGATGAGAACAAGGAAGCTCATCATGTAGGACTGTCTGTAAGGGATCTGGTTCGGGAAATGAAGTCCGTGCCAGATGAAGTTAAGACTTCTCATGGAGAAGCTTAAGTACATGAACAGCATCATGAAGCCGAAGCTTATCTTGCGGCGAAGAGTGATGCCTGTCTTGGATGTAGCCATAAAGAACAGCGGGAGCATCAGGACAGCGACCGTGCCACATGCGACATTCGCCATACCGTCTCTGATATTAGGGTTCGCGCTTACTAGGAAGCGGCCCATGAAGTCGAAGAAGTTACCTGTGGGAACGAAGTCCACGGGAAACTCGTCGCCCGTAGCGGATGAGTGCTGGAGGATAAGATACGTCGGGATAACCACGACAGCAGATATCGCACCTGCGATAAGTGAGCCTAAGGCAAACCTTCCCGCGGAGCCGAAGAAAGACTTCACTCCGAATCTGTCCTCAGGCATAAATGCGAAATACATTACGACAGAGAAGAACGTCAGGAAGATGCACAGCATGTATCCCGAGTAGTAGTTCGACATGATCGCGATCGCAAGCGATGCGACGTAAAGAAGGTACTTGCCTTCCGTAAGAAGCTTCAAAAGTCCGAGGCTTATAAGCGGCAGCAAAACGTAAGCGTCGCACCACATGATGTTCCAGAAATCAGTAAGGAACCATCCGGAAAGAGCATAAGCGATACCGAAGCTTACCGTGATGAGATCATACTTACGAGAGTCGATATGCGACAGGAACATCGCCATAAAAAGCGAAGCAAGACCTGCACGCAGCGCCGTTACGAAAGCAACAAACACAGGAAGAGCCTTGTACGGGAACAGGAGGCTCAGAAGGTTCAGGGGCGACGCACAGTAATTCGCGAAAACAGCATAGTACTCGTTGCCCAGGCCACTGTTCCAGGAATAGAACAAAGAGCGCTGCTCCAAGATCTTGGCACGAAGCTCGTAAATAAACGGCATGTACTGGTGGTAAAGGTCCACCGTGAGGATAGTTCTCGTGCCTGCGGGGTATACGCCCATGAGTGCAAATATGATGAGCACTGACAGGAACGGGAACAGGAACGAAAATAACTTTACTTTGCCGAATTTAACCATAGTGCATATAGTAGCATATTTTGTAGCATTGCGGTAACAAAACCACGCCGTTCTAATGTTAAAGTATTATATGTATGGGACTAAGATTAAGAATAATCATTAATCCTTCCTCAGGAAGGGAGACGGCTTTACAGGATCTGGACAGTATGCTGATGCACCTGTCAGGTTCAGGCAACCTCTCGCGCTCCGATATCTGCTACACATCAGGAAGATTCGATGCGACGAACTTTGCCATGGAGACTAAGGCCGACGAATATGATGCCATCGTAGCCATCGGCGGTGACGGTACTGTAAACGAGGTCATCACCGGCATGATGAGAGGCGGCGTAGACCTGCCCCTTGCCATCTACACTTCCGGCACGGTGAATGATTTCGCGACGATAAATGAACTTCCCAATAACGCTTCCGACTTTGCAAGGATGCTTTCAAACCCCGCATATGTTACAGCGGACTGCGGCAAGGCCAACGACGACTACTTCCTTAACGTAGTCGCAGCAGGACTTCTTACCGACATCGCATACAAGGCCAACAACGACGTTAAGACTTTGATCGGACCTGCAGCTTACTGGCTGTCTGCGATCAAGGACCTTCCTTCCCTTAACCGCTCTTTCCCCGTAAAGATCACGGCTAACGGACAGACGTATGAGGAAGACATCATCATGTTCATGATCTCGAACACGAAGAGTGTCGGCGGCTTCAGAGGCCTCATGAGCAAGGCCGATATCACTGACGGTGTGCTCGACATGCTTGTGATAAAGAAGATGGACCCCATCGATGTAGTACCTCTTCTCGGAAGTCTCGTTATCGGCGAGCACATCAACAACGACAACGTTATCTATCTTCAGTCAGACGATATTAAGATCGAGTCCGGCGAACACGTCGTACTCGACATCGACGGCGAGGAGGGTTCTTCCCTGCCCGCCCAGATAAGCTGCATTAAGCAAGCGATAAAACTCATTGTTCCCAGTAAGGAGGAACCGCTTTGAAAAAGAACAGAGACGACAAGAAAAAGATCATAAGAACACCTGACTTCGAGATGGGTGCCGAGAACGTACAGGCATTCTCCGAAGAAGCACAGATGAGCCTTATGGGCGATGAACCTGAGACACTCGAGGATAAGATCACGAGTGAAGCTGCCGCTCCCATGAAGGAAGAGGTAAAGAAGAACGACATCGCTCCCGTTAAGCTCGACCTTGCACCCGACAAGTCGGATGTCGCTTCAAGAACGCCCGTCACCAAGGGTACGATCAGAAGCATCACGTTCCTCGTTATCGCTTCACTCGTAGTTCTCGCGACTGTCGCAGCTTCGCTGTTCTATAACGCAGGTATCAAGGAGAAACTTCAGAGCCCGCTTATCATCGGCGGCACTCCCGTAGACAGCGCAGAGTTCTCCTTTATGTATCACTACATCCTGATCGATAACGGTGTCGACATCTTCGCAGCTGAGACTCCCGAGATGCTCGCATCCCCTTCTGTCGACCAGAACTTCGCTACTAACAGAGATTATTTCCTCGACCTTACAGCCCAGCAGATGCAGCTGACACAGCTTCTGTACGACGATGCCATCTCACACGGCTATGAGATCGAGTCCAAGCACTATGACCTCGCACGCGCTTACATCGACTGGCTCCAGGGCAAGGCTGATGAGCTCGGCGTTGATCTTACGACATACATCCGCGGCGTCTTCGGCGATCAGGTAGACGAGCAGGTAATCCTCTCCTCCCTCGCGAAGATGTATTTCACTGAAGACTACTCCTCCGGCGCTAAGCTTGAAGAGCTGCAGGCTACGGACGAGCAGGCTGAAGAAGCTTACAACAGCAATCCCAACGCATACGATGAAGTCTCCTACAAGCTTCTTAGAATCCGCTATGAGCAAAGAGACCAGGCATTCATCGATACAGCTAACCTTCATGCCAACCAGATCATCGAGCAGATGGGCCAGGATCCTTCAAGATTCGAGGCTATCGCAGCCCAGTATTTCTCAGGCGAGGCAGCAGCCATCCTTCAGCTTACGGATTCATGCCTTACATCAGGCGCAAGATATGATGATTTCACACATACTGACTTCAGAGACTGGCTGTTCGATATGAGCAGAACTCCCGGCGACTCCGTCATCTTCAATGATGCTGACGGCTTCCCTATCATCCTCGTATTCGTAGAGCGCGAGCGTCAGACAGTTCCGCTCAGAGACGTACGTATGGTAGAAGTACTCATCAATAATTCCGGCGACGAGACAATCCCCGGCTATGACATCGCGAATGCACAGCTCGTTGCTCAGGAAATCTACGATACGATCGGTGTCTTCGGTGAGGAGACTGACGTTCAGACTATCGAGAACCTTTATAACGATGACATCATCAACGGCAATATCGTAATCACTCACAGCCAGGACACATATCCCGGCAAGTATGAGGGAATCCTCGATGAGTGGATCTTCTCTGACACGAGAGTCGTAGGCGATAAGGCTTTCCTTGAGACCGATACAGGTTATTACATAGTCTATCTTGTAGATATATCGACGAACCCCGAGTGGTATGACCGAGTCAACTCGTTCGTCCGTATGAGAAACTATCAGGCGTTCCTGAATGAGACGATTAGTGCTTACCAGTACGAATTCAATCAGACAGGTCTCGACAGGATAGCTGACGTACCTTAATCGACAAAAGAACCCGGAGCCGTAAAGCTCCGGGTTTTAAATTCCTAATCTTGATTGATAGATCAGATACCTGCGATTATCAGTGCGATTATCGACATGAAGATCGAACCGCCTACCGCTATCGCGAGTATTGTTGCCATGATCTTTACCGATCTTGATCTTCTCTTCTGATAACTGTTATTATTCTGCGTCATTTGAATCTCCTATAACCAGGTTCAATTCTATCTGCCTGCCGTTACGTTCTACGACGACTTCGATCTCGTCACCGGGAACGTGTTGGTTACGCACATCAATAATATCATCTGTCATCTCGATTGCAACCCCGTCCATAGAGATGATCATGTCACCTTCCTGCATACCTGCTTCTTCCGCAGGGCTTCCGGGATCAACCTCCGCGACATAAACACCTTCGACCGCACCGTAGTAAGCATCGGATGCGACATTGCCGACCGTGATGCCAATGTAAGGGCGGTTAGCGACATAACCGTAATTGATGATCGACTGGATCTCATCTGCTACATCGGATATCGGGATGGCAAAGCCCAAGCCCTCACCTGTAGAAATCTTAGCGTTGGTAACACCGATGACCTCGCCGAATGAATTGATCAGGGGGCCGCCCGAGTTACCTGAATTGATAGATGCATCTGTTTGAAGAAGATCGAGAGTATAGCCGTTGTTATTGATCTGTCTGTCTAGCGCCGAGACAACTCCTACAGTAACCGTGCCCTGAAGTCTTCCCAGAGGATTACCGATAGCTACAACGAGCTCGCCTACCTGCAGCATGTCGGAGTCGCCGAGAGTTACATAAGGAAACTCCTCTCCCTGCTCGTCGAGCTTCAACACAGCGATATCTGTCTGCACATCCGTTCCAACGAGTGTCGCATCGATCGGGATGTCGTATCCCGGAACAACAACTATGATGTCATAATCAGCGCCTTCACTAACTTCTGTAACAACATGCTCGTTGGTAACGACATAGCCTTCGGAGCTTACGATGAATCCGGAACCTGTGAACAAAGGAGATGTCGTACCGCCTACATGCTCCATTACATATACAGATACTACTGCGGGGCTGACCTGCTGAACGATCTCGGTCGTGCTTAAAGTAGTCTTGTTGGGATCTGTTACGCTCGCTGCATGCTCCAAGGAGAACTCAGGATCTGCAACGGGACTTACTGTCATCTGGGTCTCTTCATTACTTCCTTCGCCTTCCTCGCGGCTCTGTGTGCTCTGCGCATAAGACATGTTGCCGACTTCGCCCGAAGCGAGCCTTATGATATATACAGTCTGCAATGCAGAAAAGATCACGCATCCTATTGTGATTATCGCCAGTATGGGAACCAGCATTCCCGTGCTTTTCTTTTGACTTTTCTCGTTGTTCTCGCTCATTTATCTCACCTCATCACGACAGATGATACTGCTTTACTATATCAAATCCTTGTCAAATCTGGGGCAAAGGTTCCCTTATGAGACACTGCCCTTCCTTGACGGCTTTCACGCGGCCGAAGCTTTTGTCTTCAACGAAGCTTACAAGCTCCTCGCCCTTCTCATGCGGGCATGTAACCCTGATAAGAACGTTCGCACCGTATTCAGGCTCGTTTACATTCCATCCCGCATTGGTAAGAGCGTATATAAGCTTCTCGCTCATGTCGTAGCCCGACTCCATCGAGTATACCGCACCCTCGCAGACACTCACGAGCCCCGCCTTGGCTGCAGCCTCCGACGCCGCTTCAGTATAAGCTCTTACAAGTCCGCCCTTACCGAGCAGTATCCCGCCGAAATACCTCGTAACCGTTATCACCGCGTTACTTATATCCTTCTTCTCGAGAACATTAAGTATGGGCATGCCGCCTGTACCCGAGGGCTCGCCGTCATCGGAATACTTCTGCATGAAGGTCTCTCCGCTCACGCGCCACGCATAGCACACGTGTCTTGCATCAGGATAAGTGGCTCTTATCTTCGCGACAAAAGCTTCGGCCTCCTGCGCGGTATTGACCTCACACGCATTGCCTATGAACTCTGACTTGGATATCTCGATCCTTGATTCCCCTTCTTGGGCGAAGGTTATGAATGCCGGCAAACTTAAGACAACTCCTTATACTTCTGATATGCCATAAGAAGCAGAGACTTGTCCTGGCTGTATGTGACTTTATCCATCGCGACCTGAATATCAAAGAACTTCGCACTCAGGATATTCTCTTCCTTATTCGCTGTGGGCTTCGCATCTTCGTCAGCCTTCATGATGAACCAGGAGATGTTGTTGTGTACGGGCTTCCTTCTTGTGATGGAATAAAACTCGTAGTGAGTCTTGCCGCAGGGAGCAAGCACCTTCGCGTCAACGTCCGTCTCGAGCTTAACGCGTCTTACTACAACTTCCGTGATCTTCTGATTGACTCTGATAACGCCCTTTGGGAAAGCCCACTCATGCTTATCGTTCTCGATCATGAGAACCTTATCACCTGCGAAAACAATACCGCCTGTACAGTTCCTTATAAGCATAGGTACTTCCCCCTTCTATATTTAAAATAATTTTATCATTAAATGGAGTATAATTCCTATTATGATCAACCACAACCGTAAATACGATGCGTCAGCACTTACAAGAAGTGAGCGCGGAAGGTTCGGCGGAAACGGCATCTCCGTACTGCAGAAGCTTTTCGTGACGCTTGCTGTTACTTCCGTTGTAACGGGACTTGTACTCGTGGGCGCCATCATAGGCTTAAGACGCGGCGCTTCGGTTGCCGGCGAGAGCGCACCTTCGGCAGGCGTGCCCGTTATCATGGGCAATATCGAGACCCCGACTCCTACCGAGGCTTACGTTATACAGGAGTACCTCGAGGACTCCGAGCTCGCACTCAACATGTGGGGGCCTTTGGAGCCTGCGGCTAACCCTGTTCCCTACGAGCACTTCCCTGTAAGAGGAATCTATCTTGGACCTGCATCGAACCTTGAGGAGTGTTTCGAGCTTGCAGAGAATTCCCAGATCAACACTTTCGTCATCGACCTGAAGGAGCAGGACGGCGTTCTTTATGACACAACGAACGAGCTTGCGCTGCAGACTTCAGTTGTTTACGGCTACTACAATCTTTCCGAGGTCGTCGAGCAGTGCCACGCGCACGGCATCCGCGTCATCGGACGTATCGTGTGCTTTAAGGATCCGCACATGGCCGAGGCTTACCCCGACCGCGCGATCACGGACAGCGCAGGCAATGTACTGTATTTTAACTCAGAGGGCGGCAAGGCCTTCCTTGATCCGTATAATCCCGACAACTGGGAGTACCTGATCCAGATCGCGGAGGAGGCTGTCGGCAGAGGTGTCGACGAGATCCAGTTCGACTATATAAGATTCCCGACAGGCTCCACCACTTCAGGCAATGAGCCGTACTTCGGTCTCGAGGGCACGGTTCCCGACAAGACTGAGGCTGTAAACAGATTCGTAAGGACCGCGCGCGTAAGGATTCAGGATACGCTCGGCATCCCGATGTCTGCGGACGTATTCGGTATCATCCTGACTTCCGAGTACGACGGACGTAACCTTGGACAGGACTGGTATACGATAGGTCTTGCGGGCGAAGACTCCGTCTGCCCGATGATCTACCCTTCGCACTACGCGCAGGGCACCATGATCGGCGGCATCACCTTCGATAAGCCCGACCTGTACCCGTATGACATGATGATCGCGTCGCTGTCGATGGGCAGCTCGGCATGGTATCAGGAAGGATACTGCACGGTGCGCCCGTATGTGCAGGCGTTTACGGCGTATTACTTGGGCGAGGGCAATTATCTCGAGTATGATTATGAGGCGATCAATGCCCAGATCCGCGCGATCCAGGACATGAGACTCGACGAATATATACTGTGGAATGCATCCGTAATCTATCCTGAAGGAAATTACGGGGGCAATGACGACCCTTAAGTGGTACAATGGGTTGTTCTTAATAAGAATTATATTAATCGGAGGATTATATGTTAGATATCAAGCTTCTCAGAACTGAGCCTGACATAGTCAGAGAGAACATCAAGAAGAAGTTCCAGGATGAAAAGCTCCCGCTCGTCGATGAGGTCATCGAGCTCGACAAGGAGTACAGGGACGCTAAGCAGAAGGCTGAGGCTCTTCGTAACAAGCGTAACGTAGTCTCCAAGGAGATCGGTATGCTCATGGGCCAGGGCAAGAAGGACGAAGCCATGGCTAAGAAGACTGAGGTCACAGACATGGCTGCTGAGCTCGAGGCTCTTTCAGTAAAGGAGACAGAGCTCGAGGGCGAGATCAGAAAGAGAATGCTCGTCATCCCTAATATCATCGATCCTTCAGTACCGATCGGTAAGGATGATTCTGAGAATGTTGAGATCGAGAGATTCGGTGAGCCTTTCGTACCCGAGTTCGAGATCCCTTATCACGTAGATATCATGGAGAAGCTTGACGGCATCGAGCTCGATCCTGCACGTGATACATCAGGTAACGGTTTCTACTACCTTAAGGGCGACATCGCCAGACTTCACTCCGCTTGCCTGTCTTATGCAAGAGACTTCATGATCGATAGAGGATTTACTTACTACATCCCGCCTTACATGATCAGATCTTCCGTTGTAACGGGCGTTATGTCCTTCGCAGAGATGGAGAACATGATGTATAAGATCGAGGGCGAGGATCTCTACCTCATCGGTACATCCGAGCACTCCATGATCGGTAAGTTCATCGACACAATCACTGAGGAGTCTAAGCTTCCTCAGACACTCACATCCTACTCTCCCTGCTTCCGTAAGGAAGTTGGTGCTCACGGCATCGAGGAGAGAGGCGTTTACAGAATCCACCAGTTCGAGAAGCAGGAGATGATCGTAGTCTGCAAGCCTGAAGATTCCAAGAAGTGGTACGACGTACTCTGGAAGAACACAGTTGATTATTTCCGTTCTCTCGATATTCCTGTAAGAACGCTCGAGTGCTGCTCCGGCGATCTTGCTGACCTTAAGGTTAAGTCCTGTGACGTAGAGGCCTGGTCTCCCCGTCAGAAGAAGTACTTCGAGGTTGGTTCATGCTCTAACCTGGGCGATGCTCAGGCAAGAAGACTTAAGATCAGGATCAAGGGCGAGAACGGCACATATCTTGCTCATACACTGAATAATACTTGCGTTGCTCCGCCGAGAATGCTGATCGCATTGCTTGAGAACAATCTTAATGAAGATGGTTCAATCAGAATTCCTGAGGCATTAAGGCCTTACATGGGCGGCAAGAGCGTCATCGAAGTCCCGAACAAGTAATAAGATAAACAAACAGGGCGGTTCGAATGAACCGCCCTTATTATTTGCTTTGATATAAAAGACCTGCTGTCTTAATTCCTTATGCTCTCTTTACGAGACCGGAACGAAGGCAACGTGTGCAGACCTTCATTGTCTTAGGGGTGCCGTCAACAACGACCTTTACGCTGTGAACGTTGGGCTGCTGCTGTGAGAGGGCACGACGAGAGATCTGCGAACGTGTGATTCTTATCTTTCTACCAAAAAATGTGTCCTTCTGACAAACTTCGCACTTAGCCATTCGGATACACCTCCTATCTTTTCTTCTTTAAAACGCAAGTGAGATGATACCACATGCAATTTATCTTTGCAACCACAAATATCAATCAGAAAAAACTCTTCTGACACTTACAATTCTCGATGCCGTATCGCTGTCAGCGGTAAAATCCACGAGCCTTATCGTCGTTCCGGCCGCAGATCGCATGAGCAGTGTCCCGGTATCCGTACATACGGCCTCGTCATACTCGCCTATTCCCGTTGGAGACCTTAAGAATACAAGGTCGCCGGGGATAATCGACTCGATCATCAGATCTCCCGTAACAGCGTCATATTCGAGCGGCACGGACACTCCCGCCTCCATCTGATCCTCAAGCGTCCTCGGCATCACTATACCGTTTACGCATGAGCAGACATACACAAGGCCGTTAATCGATATTCCCTGCTTCGTAATGCCGTTCTCAAAATATGTGGCATTAACAAGCGAGAGCGCCGAAGAAACAAAATATCTGGAAGATACGACCTCTATAGATGATCTGGGCTCGATCTCGATGACACCGGACGAACCTACCCAGCCTGTACCGCCACCGGGCAAAGACACCTGATAAACGCCGTCACGCTTTACATCCGCATATAGTACGGTATTCATCATGACCTGCGTGATGAGCGTACCCTGGCTCGCGTGAGTCATTACATTCTTGGAAGTCTCGGAGATGACGAGCATATACTCATGAAGGTCAGGCTCGACTGAAGTGGTGTCGGCAGTAAGATCCGTTGCCCTTACAAAGCCCTCAATGCCGTCAGCAGTCCTTATCTTCGTATAGCCTGGATCAGACTCATCCAGGACCTTAACCGGCTCGTTATAAAGCACCTGCGTCACTCTCGGCGACGTGTTATCCGCCCTTCTGAAAACACTCGTTACTGAGGTATTTACTACCCTGTAGGTGTCGTCGTACATGAGGTTTACTTCTCTTTGCACGAACAGCTCGATATTAGTACCAGCGAAAAGCTCCGGCAGAGTCCTCGGCAGGATTACGAATATAGACGTGATTATAAGCACCGTTACAAGGATGGCTGAGATCAATCTTATTAGCATCTTGCGGCTCTTGATCTGTACCGTGGCGTCCCTCTTGCCGAGGCCCCACATATCGTACATGTCCTCTGCCCTACCGTACTCTCCGTTAAGGTCTGCAGCCTCGTTCAGGAACGATGCCGCGTCCTCGACATGGCGGATACCCTTGTCGGTACCGGCGTAGGGCTTATTCTCGGGGTTTATCCCGCCCTTGTTATTGTGCGAAGGCTTATTAGACTTCTTCATCGCACAAAAGCACGCAGACAGCTGCGGCGTAATCCTTTTCGTGTGTTATGGAGACGGAAGCGGAGATTACATGTAGTTCACGGGCTCTCTCCTTGGCCTTGCCGTGGAAGACGATCTCGGGTGCGCCCGCCTCGTCAGTAATTATCTCGAAGTCTGTAAGAGCGATGCCTTCCGTGAGGATGCCTGTGCCGAGGGCCTTGGAAGCGGCCTCCTTGGCGGCAAATCTTCCCGCATAAACTTCCGCGCGGCGTTTCTCGGAACTTAAAGAGTCCGCATACTCATTCTCGCGCTCGGTAAAAGTGCGCTTAACGAAAGCGTCACCGTGTCCCGCGAGCAGCTTCTCTATTCTCGGGATATGAACGGAATCGATACCGCTTCTGACCTTCATATTAAAGGGTGCCTGCGGACTTCAATTTGCCCGCGATCCTCTCTTCGGATTCGGCAACGAGCACCTCGAGAGATGCAGATGATACGATCACAGTCGCACGGCCAGAAGCCTGACGGGCCTCAAGGAGCGAATGAAGTGCTGTCGCAGTCTTATCGAGGCGCGTAACCTCAGGCGAATAATCGTCGATAACGACAAAATCGTAATCCTTAAGCTCATCCTGGTCAGCGCGGCTTAATTCATAAAGCCTGTCAGCCTTCACATAGTAAGCGGAAAGACCGAGCATTATCGCATATTTGCAGGCAACTACCGCAAGGTATGTCTTACCTGTCTGAACGCCGCCTTTAAGCAGCATCAGAGGCTTCTCTGTCTTGCCCTCCATGAGTGCTCGCAAGCCCTCGAACTGTCTTTTACGCTCGCCCTTGTCGTCCTTGTTACGCGCAAGGTCGAACGCCTTCAATGTATAGGAACCGAAGTCCTTCATGCCGGACTTCGTGAAAGTCTCATCAATCGCATCCTGCATGCAGGCTCTGCACACAGCGCGTCTTCCGTCCTTAGTCTTGGTAAAGCCCGTATCCTCGCACTTATCGCAGCTTACATGCTCGCGGTCGAAGAACGGATCGATCTTGTTCTTATCGATGTATTCCTTACGCTCCTTAAGGATGTCGTCTTCTCTCTTCTGAAGCGCTGCCAGAGGCTCCTTATCGTGGTCGATCGCGCAGATAAGGCGTGATGTTCTGACCTCCACGAGAGCAGAGTCGATCTTGCGAAGACCGGGGTACTTCTTATATGTTTCCTCGATTCTGTTCTCGAGGTCTGTCTTCTCCATATTACGTGTGCGAGAAAGTCTCTCATTGATCGCATCAGTTATCGTCTTCATCGTCATCCTCCGCGAACATATCAAGTATCGAGTCGTGCATGGGCTCGTCAGAAGGCTTGTCTTCTTCAGGCTTCTTGGAAGCGGAAGACTCGAGTTCAATGCCTGCCTCCTCGCCTGTTTTTCTTACATTCGTGCGGCCTCTGCCTCTTGAAGCCTTAGCCTTATTCTCCTTATGGCGCTCAGCCTCGTAAGCTGTGGCCTTATCAATCTTCATGACGCCCGCGTCAAACCACTCTTTAAGCTTGTTCTCGACGTCGACTGTTCTTATTACTTTCTTCCACTCACAGGATCTGATCGCATACTCGACGATTTCCTCGTCCGCGCCGTAAACCTCGATCCATCTGTAGATGCGCTCGTAATCCATCTCATTCAGGCGCTTCCTCAACATCTTCCCAACCAAAGCCACCACGCCCTTACGCTTGTCACGGACATCGTAATACGTCTTCAGGGCCTCTACAGTCGAATATCCCTTCTCGTTCCAGCGAGCCGCAAGCTCCTGCATCTTCGGCGCGATAAGGTGCACTCTCGTGTCCTTACCCTCCTCGAAAAGCGCATACACAACCTGGTCGTCAAAGTGGTACTCATAAAGACATGTGTCTATGAGCTTGTAGAAAAGATACGTCATAGTGCCTGAGTAGAAGGTCTTATTGATGGACTCGGCAAGAAGATTACGTCTCTTCTCATCACTCCTCATTACAGGCGTGCCGTCTTCAGCAGTATTGCTCTTGATATATTCGTCGACCTCGAGTCTTTTTAAGTCGACGGGCTCGAACTTATCCTTGTCCGAACGCACAAGAACGCCTGCAGCCACAAGTTCTGCAAGCGCCGTCTTTATGTATTCTTCAGGGATGATACTGTAAGAGATGGCATCCTTAAGAGCAAAGGGTTCGCCCTTAAAGGCCATGCGTGTCCAAAGATAGATATTTATCGCGTCTTTGCCCAACATAGGCATATACCGGGCGATAAAGATATCCGGAACTAAGGTATCAGATATGAGAAGTTCTGAATATTTCTCCTTGGAAGCCATCGCTTATCAAGCTGCAGGGACTTCTTCCGGCGGAAGCTCTTGTGCCTCGCCGTCCGGATTCTCACCGGGCTGAGGCTCAACGCCGGGATCGACAGGCTGATCGGGATTGGGATTGGTCTCAGTCTCGGCAGGTCCCTCTACAACGCCTGTAAGAGCGCCTGTAGCAGGATCGAGCTCTGCCTGTGTTCCGTCAGGATTGAGGGTTCCGACTTCGATCTGAGCAGAGATGGTCGAGTAGTAAGATGTGGGAAGCTCGACACGATTGATCTCATTGCCGTTGGAATCGTACCAGATCTGATAAGAAGCAGCCGTAACACCGTCGTGAGCAGCTCTCAAGCTGTTTGTCTCACCTACAGGGAGAGCACCGTTAGCGATGTACTGAACGCCTGCGGGGGTAGTGGATACAGTCTCACCTTCGAACAGGATGTACTGTCCGTCAGGAAGCTGGTGACCATAGATGCATACAGTGATCTTGGATGTATCAGGATCCCAGTAAGCTGTGATCGCGATAGGATAGTCAGAGGAGTTTCTGAATGAGAAGTCCTGATTACCCCAGTCAACAGCAGCGTCCGTACCGACTGTAGCGTAGGAAGAGGGCCACATGTGAGGATGTCTCTCGACTACCTCGAGGTCGGACTTGATAACTGACTGATAGATCATGGAACTTACCTGGCAGATACCGCCGCCGTAAGCCTGAGCAGACTGACCGTTCTCGATAACACCTGCAACCTCGTAGCCTGTAGAAGCATTTCTCGGGCCTACGAACTCGTTGAATGAGAAAGTCTCGCCGGGCTGAAGAACCAGACCGTTGATCTTCTCGCATGTGATCGAGATATTGTGGTTTCTGCTTGCATTAGCTGATGTTGTTGAAGAGGATGAAGCGATGAGGCCGAACTCATTCTGGATCATCTCTGTCGTGAGCGAAGGCTCTGTAACCTGTGCAACTACAGGTACAACGCCTGTATATACACCGCTCTCGAGAAGTGCTGTAACGTCTGTTACAGCAGTGTCGAGATTGATCTCATAACCTCTGCTGGAGTTCGTGTACTGGAATACGCAAGCCTCGGGATCGAAGCCTGTGATTACTGCATCCTGAGCAACAGAAGTGGATCCTGCGAGTGTAGCAGTAACGATCTGTCCTACAGAATCTGTGGAGAGAGTGTAGGCAGAATTGTAATCGATAGGATTGTTCTGCAGGGCGAGGCGCTGATTGTAAAGGTCTACGAGAGCCTGATCTTCCTCTGCTCCTGTGAGTCTTAAGTAGTTGTAAGCCTGATCTACAACGCTGTCGAGTGTCGATGTCAAAGGAAGAGATGACAGATCGAGGGGATAAACAACGCCGTCAAGGTCGAGGCTGATATCAAGCGTGGGTTCTGCGGGCTGGTTAGGGCCGAGTGTAGCCATAGCCTGCTCTCTTGTCATGCCGCCAACGTCTACGCCATTGATCCTGATTCCGGGAAGGAACGTGTCTGTCTCGAGCATTTCGCGCAGTTTCCTTGCAGAAACCTTGTCTGTAGTGCCGTCAGCGAGTGTGATCTCGTACTTAGGGTCGAAGAAACCTGTCGTGTACAGGTAGTATCCTGCGCCGCCGATGATAGCGAGAATAAGCACGAAAACCAAAAGCTTCGTGCCTACCGGAGCCTTTCTTCTCTTTGCAGGCTTCTTGGCAGGTGTGGAGCGCCTTGTAGTCTTGGACTTGGAAGAAGCCGACTTTCCCTTAGAGCCGACTCTTACAGGCGCGTTGCCGTTCTGTATGTGTGAAGGTCTTACCCCATTATTCATTTACAAAGTTCCTCTTCCCATAAAAAAACTTTACATCTAAAACCACTTAATAAATATACATACCCCCTCGGCAAGTTTCAAGAAGCGATTTATGAATAAAAAACAGTTTTTGCTTGCCTTAATTTTGTTACTTTATACAGTATGTTATAATTTATGCGTATAAAGGCGTCTGATGGACAGACTGCCTTGGGGAGAGCATGAGCAAACATAAGGTTACATTAACCCATATAATGAAGATAATTTTCCTGTGCGGTCTCGTCGTCATGGTGAATTTTGCTTACGTTACGAGCTTCTTCGTAATGTTCGGCCGCCAGATGGAGAACGTAGCGTCCGGAGCTAACAACTACGACGCGTACCTCGCTCTCATGCCTATCATCTCACTGTCGTCTTTTGTCCTCGCCGACTTCCTTCAGATGGCGCGTTTCTTCAGAAAGAAGAACGTAGAGGTCGTCGCAGATTCGATCAAATTCAGCTTTATCCAGACGCTCATCACACTGTCCGCGAAGGACTTGACTGAGTTACGTGCTTTCCCTCGATCAGTTATCGTTTTGAGCTTTGTAGTATTGATGATCTACATCTTCATGTGGCAGATGGTCTGTATGACGATAAGCCGCCGCGTCTTCGAGACAGGTTCCCTTGTTATCATCGGCTCTAACGTAGCCACAATGAATCAGGTAAAGGCGAAGATCTCACCTTCCCTGAAGAGCGTAGACCTCGACTTCTCGCGCCTCGTCCGTTATTCGGACAAGCGTGCGGTGCGTGCAGTTATCCGAAGCAATGTTGAGATCTTCCTGTGTCCGGATGTGCCTGAAGACGTTAAGTCTGACATCATCCTCGCATGCGCCAAGTACGACACGGTCGTTTACGTTGTTCCGCAGTTCTACGAGATCTCTTTGTACAAGTCCAAGATCATTTATCTTAACGACCTCATGGTTATGCTCATGGACAGAATGGGTCTTACATTCGAGCAAAGACTGTTCAAGAGATTGCTCGATATTGTTATCTCGGTTACAGCTCTTGTTCTGTCATCGCCGATCCTTCTTATCTGCGCATTGCTCATCAAGATTGAGGACGGCGGTCCGGTATTCTTCAAGCAGGAGCGTCTTACTATCAACAACAAGCCTTATCTGATCTATAAGCTCAGGACAATGAGAGTCGACGCCGAGTCGCTGACAGGTGCGGTTATCTCAGGTAAGAATGACCCGCGTGTTACTAAGATCGGCAGATTCCTGCGCCGTTCGAAGATCGATGAGATTCCTCAGTTCATGAATGTTCTGATGGGCGAGATGAGCGTTGTCGGACCCAGATCCGAGCGTCCCGAGTTCGTTGCAACATTTGAGAAGAAGATCCCCGGTTATTCACAGAGATTTGCCGTTAAGGCAGGTATCACAGGCCTTGCACAGATTGCAGGCAACTACGATACGACAGCTCAGGATAAGCTTCGTTACGATCTTCTGTACATCAAGAATTATTCTATCCTGCAGGACATCAAGATCATCTTCCTGACTGTCCGTGCAGTATTTACACCTCATCTTTATAATCAGAGCTTCGAGGAGAACCGCGAGACCATCGTCTCTACTGACTCCACCCTGCTCCCTCATGAGGACGCAGCATCGTGACTAACCCTTTCGCAGTACTGATGTCAGTATATGCGGGCGAGACGGCAGTTAACCTTCGCGCCAGTATCGAAAGTGTGTTGTCTTCTGATTTTCTTCCGGCTGAGTTTATATTAGTTATCGACGGCCCGATCGACTCATCTTTGCAGGAAGTTATCAATTCATATCCTGTTATCAAGACAGTTGCTTTGCCCGTTAATCAGGGATTGGGCGCCGCTTTGAATGAAGGATTGAAGCACGTCTCTTATGACATAGTCGCACGCATGGATTCAGATGATATCTGCATGCCTTCCCGACTTGGCAAAGAGTACGCGAGGATTACTGAAGGGCTTGATATCGTTAGTTCTGCAATACTTGAATTCGAGGGCGATATCTCCAATATCACAGGCCGCCGCGACCTGCCTTTGACTCACGATGAGATCGTCGAGTTCTCCCGTAAGAGAAATCCGTTCAATCACCCGTCAGTCATGTTCAGAAAGTCAGCTGTATTGGCGGCCGGAGGGTATAATTCTGACTTCCCCTACTTCGAGGATTACGATCTGTGGATACGAATGCTCATGAACGGCGCACGCGCTGCCAATATCGATGAGCCTTTGCTCTATATGAGAACCGACGAGGGCATGTTCCTAAGACGCGGAGGCAAAGAATACGGCCGCATCATGCTTAACTACCACCGCTCTTTGATGGATCGCGGCTGGACAACAAAAAGGGATTACCTCACAGGTGCGATCCCTCATTATCTCGTCTGCATAATGCCGGAATTTATCAGGAAGTTCGTCTATCGCAGGCTTCACAGAAAGACTTAATAGTTCCTTCTGCACACGATTTCCAATTATAGATGCGCGCATGCTCCTGCGCGCTTTTTATTCTCTCATCGTCTTTACTTGTATTGACCGCAGCCTGCAGCTGATCACTTATGCTCTGCGCATTGTCGGGGTCTGCGAGGAATCCGTAGCCTTCAGCAATCTCCTTCATAGATGACCTGTTCGATGTAACCGTCGGAACGCCTGCAGCCATCGCCTCTACGACAGGAATACCAAAGCCTTCATAAAGCGAGACATACGCGAACGCACTCGCTCTCTTCATCAGCGGGATCATATCCTCATCATCGACAAAGCCCGTGAAGATAACGTTCTCCCTTAACTCGGGATCTCTGTTTACCATGCTGAACAGCTCGTCGTAGAACCAGCCCTTCTTACCTGTGATAACGAGCTTGTATTGGTTTCTCGTTTCCTTCGGCAGAAGCTTATATCCCTCAATGAGTCCCTTTACATTTTTTCGAGGCTCAAGTGTGCCGACGTAGTAGATGTACTCGCCTGTGATGCGGTATTTCGAGAGGGTCTCGTCTGACGCGGGCTGCCCCTCGAAGAAGTCCTCCTTGGCGCCCATGTATGTGACGGTGATGTCAGTATTCTTAGGCTTGCAGAACTTCGGGATGTCTTCTTTGGAGTTCTCCGAGATAGTGATGATCTTGTCTGTCGAGCGTGCAGATCTTCTTATGTACCACTTGAAGATCTCGCGCTTCCAGCCGATGTAAAGTTCCGGGAACATGAAGTACGCCATGTCGTGGAAGGCGTTGACGACTGCCATCTTGTGATGAACCAATCTTACGGGGTACGGCATGGAATAGTTGGGGCATAAAAGCACGTCTGCCCCCGCTTTCTTCAAGCGCCACGGGAAGACCACCTGCTCCCAGAGGATGCGCACCCACTGCTTTCTGAGCTTCTTGGAGCTGCACGGGATGAACTTGAAGTTATCCTTATAAACACCGAAGCCGTCGAGGTCGTCGTCCTGCGCGAAAAGCAGATACTCGTTCTCGTCATCCACTTCCTGAAGACCTTTAAGCAGGCCGAGCATATATCTTCCGATGCCGGTCTTGCTCTTGGGTGTCGATGTCAGGTCGAGGGCAATCCTCAAAGAAGATCCTCTCTTCCTGCTGCAGTAAGCGTATCAACTACCTTCTTAACGTCCTGCGCGTTGTTCTTGTTGAGGACGAGGATAGCATCCTTTGTATTTACGATAACGATATTCTCGAGACCTACAGCAGCGATAAGCTTGTCGCCTGTAGTGTCAAAGATGACTGTGTCCTTGCTGCCCTCATAGATGATATTCTTATCATCAGCAGCCTCACCAGCAGTGATGTTCTTGTTCTCATCGCCTGCGAATACATTGTCGAGGGAATCCCAGGAACCTACGTCGTTCCAGCCGAAGTCAGCAGGGATGCAGTAAACACCCTCTGCGTGCTCCATA
This sequence comes from Clostridiales bacterium, assembly GCA_017552455.1. Classification (GTDB taxonomy): domain Bacteria; phylum Bacillota; class Clostridia; order Saccharofermentanales; family Saccharofermentanaceae; genus Saccharofermentans. The sequence goes on along the minus strand of JAFZPX010000067.1, from coordinate 4,713 downwards.
ATGCCGTAGTCGACGGAGATCTTCTGGAGGTTGGGATAAGTTGCTGCGATTGCCTCTGCTTCCTTGTCAGTTCTTAAGTCATCGAAGATCTTCTCCATGTCTGCATACATGTCAGGAAGGAGTTTCTTGAAGTAGTCAAGGATTACCGAAACCTTCCAGATGAACATGCCAGAATTCCACAGGTATCTTCCGGATCTTACATACTCATTAGCAGTCTTGGAATCAGGCTTCTCAACGAACTTCAGAAGATCATAAACCTCTGTGCCTTCTGTAGCCTGCTCTGAGAAGTTGATGTATCCGTAACCTGTAGAAGGGAAAGTGGGCTTAAGGCCTACTGTTACTATTCTGTCTGACTTCTCGGCTGTATCCATGGCGAGCTCGAGAACTCTCTCATATTCCTTGATATTGCCGATGTGGTGATCTGCGGGAAGAACTGCCATGATGGCGTCGCCGTAGAGCTTCTTTAGAGTCATGGCGGCATAGATGATGCAGGGAGCTGTGTTGCGCTGAACGGGCTCGATTAAGATATGGGATCTGTCGACTTCATTAAAGAGGACTTTGTCCATCAATTCTGCCTGCTTTGCATTAGTTACGATGAAGGTGTTCTCTCTTCCGATGACCTGATCGTAATGCTTGATCGTCTCATTGATCATTACGTCATCGCCTGTAAGCTTTACTAACTGCTTGGGCGTGGTCATTCTCGATACCGGCCAGAATCTTGTTCCGCCGCCGCCTGCCATGATAACTGCCGCTCTCTGCATAGTCTGATACCTCTTTGCTTGTTTTTTCTTTGAATAATATAATATCACAACATGAGTGATTTTAAGTTTCTCGTAGCGACCGATATGGACTATACTTTACTGCTTCCGGGACAGCCTGTCTCCGAGGCAAACAAGCGCGCAGTCGAAGCAGTTTATGAAGCCGGCGGATGTGTGACTTTGGCTACGGGCCGTACCTTCTATCTGACAGGTTCATATGCGCGTGATCTCGGTATTAAGATCCCCCTTATCACATCTAACGGTGCGGCAATCTCCGATCCCGTGTTGTTTAAAGACGTGAAGTCCGTGGATTTCCCTGCTTCTGTGCTTGAGTCTCTGGTGTCGTTGTTTATTCGCGAGAACGTAGATGCTACCGGGTATTCCTCCGACGGTCTGTACTTCTTCGATAACTCCTCCCGCCGCGGGTTTATTGCTGATTATAATGCGTCTGTCCCTGATGACATTAAGGTTGTTGAGTTATCCGATCTTTCTCATTCATTCAATAAGTTCCTGCTGATCAGGCCTTCTGAGACTGTTGTCTCAGTTATCAAAAGCATCCCCGGTCTTCAGGTCGTATCGTCAGCGAAGAACTTCTACGATGTTATGATGGCAGGCACCTCCAAAGGTCTGGCGCTTAAATCCATCGCCGAGTCTTTGGGCGTTAAGATGACCTTCGCATTGGGCGATTCTGAGAATGATCTGTCTTTACTTGAGGCCGCCGACTATTCAATCGCCATGAAAGACTCCTCAATCGAGCAGTTCGCCGACTATATCGCCCCCAACTGCGAATCCGACGGCTTCGCGAAGGCCGTATACGACTATATTCTGCCTTTAGTCAGTTCCCACTGACTATTTCCCTGAGTTTCCCCGACTTTTGGGAAAATATCGCCATTTTGGAACAGGATTTTCAGTAATATCAGGCTTTGAAGGTTTTCCCGGACAAAATATCCGCGATTCTTTCGCAGGCGTGACCGTCGCCGTACGGATTGACAGCATGGCTCATCTTGGCATACTCGTCACGGTCATCCAGAAGACGCGTAAACTCCTCATAGATCTTCTCTTCTGAAGTCCCGACGAGCTTTAATGTTCCGGCCTCCACGCCTTCGGGACGCTCGGTAGTATCACGCATAACAAGAACGGGAATCCCGAACCCCGGCGCCTCTTCCTGAATCCCGCCGGAGTCCGTCAGGATCAGATAACTTCTCGCCATAAAATTATGGAAGTCTATAACATCCAAAGGCTCAATCAGCCTCATCTTATCGTCATCGGAGAACACCTTGGACGCCGCCTCACGAACTACGGGATTAAGATGTATCGGATACACGGCAGCCGCATCGTCATGCTCATCGAGCACGCGCTTAATAGCCCTGAACATCCCCTCAAGCTTGTCGAGATTCTCACGGCGGTGAGCAGTGATAAGAATGAGCCTCTTACCTTTAAGCTCATCAAGAACCGTGTGCGAATAATCATCGACATGCGTATATCTTAAAGCATCGATAACCGTGTTGCCCGTGATATAGATGCTTTCGGGCTTCTTACCCTCGCGGAGGAGGTTATCCGAAGCGGTCTTCGTCGGTGCGAAATTAAGATCGCTTATTATCCCCACAGCCTCGCGGTTAAACTCCTCCGGATACGGGGAACGGATGTTATAAGTACGAAGTCCCGCCTCGACGTGCCCGACAGGCACACCCATATAGAACGCAGCGAGCGCCGTCGAGAAAGACGTCGACGTATCGCCGTGAACGAGCACAACATCGGGCTTGCACTCTTCAATCACGCCTCTCATGCCCTCAAGGACCTTCATCGTAATATCAAACAGCGTCTGCTTGTCCTTCATGATGGAAAGATCATAATCGGGAACCACCCCGAACACTTCGAGCACGGCATCAAGCATCTGTCTGTGCTGACCGGTTACCGCAACAAACACTTCCATGTCAGAGCGAGACTTAAGCTCCTTAACAAGAGGGCACATCTTGATCGCCTCGGGGCGCGTTCCGAATACGATAAGTACTCTTCTCACTTGAGCTTCCTCAGGCGCCACGCGGCAGACAGGCTGTTTCGCATCGTGCTTCCGACGCTCATCTTACTGTCGCCGAGCTTCTTGTCGTAACGCAGCTCAAAACCGACCTCGCTGAATGTCGCACCGCTTAAGTACAGCTTATACAGAAGCTCCATCATGCACGCGAAGCTCTTCTCCTTAACAGGCTCATCACCGAACTTAGCAACCAGCTTCTCAATTATCCCGCGTTTGTACAGACGGTAGCCGCAGGTATAATCACGCACACCCGGAACACGCAGAACACATGAATAATAATGCTTGGCCATATCGCTTAAGAACTTGCGGTAACCCTTCAGTCCTACTACATTCGCACCCTTCTGATAACGCGAAGCGATGACGCAGTCTGTCGAAGTCTCACGCATCTTCGCGACCATAGGATGTATATAAACCGGAGAGTGTGTATCGTCGCCGTCCATGAGGCACATCATGTCGCCACCCGAGCTTAACTCAAGGAAATTCTTCACGGACGTATTAAGGCCGCCCATGAGATTCCTGTTAACTTCATGTGCGATAACATGCACGCGTTCTTCACCGTACTGCGTAGCCTTGTCGGTCATAACCTTCAGGGTATTGTCTTTACTCTTATCGTCGATCGGGCACACGATGAGGTTAAGTCCCTCCTGCGCCAGCTTATCCGCCTCATTGATCCATTCATCGATAAGATTACCGATGTTGAGTTCTTCGTTATAACACGGCAGGAATACATACAAGTTATTCATCATGTCTCCTTAGCAGGTATAAGCTTCTTCCTGATAAAATACGTTATGAAAAACGGGATCGCGATGGAACATCCCTTTCCAATAAGATAATACAGAATTCCGTCTGCGTTATCAAAGATAATGCTCCTCACAACATACACGATGCCGTCAGCAAGCAAAAGAGCACCGAGCCACGTCACGAAAAATATCGCTGCGGTCTTCTTCGTACTTCCAGCATAGACCTTGGCCGTGCACAGGAAATACTGCAGAACAAAGCCTGCCACTACACCTATCGTATTCGCTATAACTACCGAAAATAGACTTTCACACAAGCGCGACACAACAACATCTGCAACAGTAGCAAGCACGCTGATAAAGAAGTACCAGCAAAATGCTTTATGCTTACTTATCAGATCTGTCAGTGTTTTCATATACTTTCCTGATCAGTTGGTCCCAGCCCTCGCAGATGGCGGACCAGGAATAGTCGCGGTCGACGTAATCAACACCATTCTCGCCCATCTTAGCCACCACATCATCGTGAGACAGCAGATAATTCACACAACCCTCGAACTCCAGGTAGCCGGAATAATAAAGACCGGCATTCGAGCGCAAAGCATGCCCCTTCAGCACCGGGCAGTCAGCAGACACCAGCACCGGCTTATTCATCTTCATCGCTTCAAGCACAACGATCGACAAACTCTCGAACTTTGACGGCAGAACCAAGAACTTACAAGCAGCAAGCCCGCAGAACTTATCCTCTTCACTTACGAATCCCAAAGATATGATATCGTCGCGCTTCGGAATCTCGATAACCGGCTTGCCCATCAGCACAAGCTTCAGCTCAGAATTCGGATTTCTCTTCTTATATTCGATAAAGTATTTAAACAGCTCCGGGCAGCACTTATTCTCATCGATGCGTCCCATATCGAGCATGAAGTCGGACAATCCGTACTTCTCAACAAACTTCGAAGCATCTATACCATCCGGAATCTCGACGCCTACTCCGCCCTTGCCGCCGTTATCGGGCTTACTCAAAGATGACGGGAACAATGTATTCGTCAGCTCCTTCTCCTCTACTGTGTTGTAGTAGAAGGCGGCGGGCAGATTAAACATCGACTCAAAAATCCCAAGATGAATAGGAGTCTCTTCATGAGCCGTCGGGATGAATATCGCCTTGTCCGCCACCACCGGCAGACCG
>JAFZPX010000066.1 GCA_017552455.1 Clostridiales bacterium | reverse complement strand
CTTTATCCCGAACCTGAAGACAACGAAGTGATACACGCGCTGCGCGAGCGGTTTTCGCCCTGCTCGAAAAGAAGAGAGCATTCTCTTCGCAGCTCTGGAGCTCACCTTCTCGACACGTTCTCCGGCGCCCTCCACATCATTAAAAGGAGCCTTAAGTGCAACGTGATTACACAGCTGCCCGCCGGAGTACAGCACGAGATTATCCAACACCTTCAGCGCATCCTTATTGCCGTAATTCTCACCCGTCGCGACAGTCACACATTTCTTATCGAGAAGGAGTTGCTCTATAACAAAATGTCCGCGGTCTATAAGCACCTTCATGAGCCCCGAGACGTTGCTTGCATATGTAGGCGAACCTAACACGAGGCCGTCCGCTTCACGAATGAGTTCAGAGAGCATCTCTGCGTCATCATGTATGCAACAGCTGCCGGTCTTATAGCATGAGCAACACCCCATGCAGTGCGCCATATTCATACGAACGAGATCATAGAATTCAGTCTGCACTCCTCCCTCATTCAGCTTCTTCTCTACAGAATGAAGTACTGAAGCAGTCAAGCCGTTTACCCTCGGACTTCCGTTAATAATGATCACCTTCATATGCACCTCACGAATGACACACTTGTGTATTTTTGTGATTATGTTACGATGTACCACAAACGAAGTAAACAAATACGGGAAAAGATACACACACTCGCGTAAATGTGTCACATGGAGGGGACGGGAACGATGTATTCAACTACAAATCCATCTGCAGTAAGATCCAGAAACGAGATTACCAAAGCTTTGCTGAAGCTCATGGGGAAGTACCCCTACAACGAGATCACAGTTACCATGATCGTGATGGAGACTGACCTTGTAAGAAAAACATTCTACAGAAACTTCGATTCCAAGGATGACGTTCTCGACTCGATCATCAACAAGGCGATCATCGAATATGCGAATGCACTCGTAGAATCTGACGATGACCCACTCACCATCATCTTTAGTTTCTGCGAGAAGAACAAAAAACTTCTTAAGCTTCTTCACAAGAACAACATGCTTTATCTGTTGCTTCTTAAACTTAACGATACTCTGCCGAAGGTCAGCGAGACTAAAGATAAGGAAAGAAATCCTTTCGTGAAGCTTATGGACGGACTCGAACCCGACTACCTTATAGCTTTCAACATAGGAGCAATCTGGAATGTTATCTTCAAGTGGGTAGAGCGAGGCATGACAGACTCCCCCGAGAAGATAAAGGCGACCATAGGAGATTATCTTAGAAGATTACATTAAACCTCTATCGCCATGTCCTTTCTAAGCAACCAGACATAACGCGACTTGACCTTAATGCCCGAAGCTTCCACAGCAGCGGCATAGAGCTCAAGCTGCTCGGCGTGGCGCTTCTTCACTTCCTTGATGACTTCATCGGGATCTTCATACTTGATGTAGTCAGTCTTATAGTCGATGATAGTAGCCTTGCCGTCATCGTCGATATACATCGCATCGAGTGTACCCTGTACAAGCTTATAATCATCGCGCTCAGGATTGATTCGGATAGAGCAGATTAATTCACGCTCGCGGTCTGCGCGACCATCAGCATCGGCCTTCACCAAAGCCTTGCACAGTTCACTTGCAGCAAACGCCTCGATATTCTTCGAGAACTTACCTACAGCCGCGCGTTCAGCATCATCAAGGATTCCTTCAGCAACAAGCGCATCAAGTTCATCTTCTGCTGACCCACCTTCAGAAAGGCGCGACAGATCCACAAATCTCATCGCCTTATGCACCGCAGTTCCGAGCGCAGTTCCGGACAATCCGCCGCGCTCACCGATATAGTGGTCAGCATCCGGAACAAGAAGGTTGATTGCTCTTCTAAGATCACCTTCCACATCAGAAGTCTCCTCCTTCGCGAAAAGCGATTCCTGTTCTCTCTTCATTGCGGACACTGAAGTCTTCGCAGGAGCATTCATCGCATCCTCATAGCGGTATGGGTCGAACTTAGGCATACCTGATTCATCAGCACCAATGCAGCCGTAAATCTCCTGTCTTCGAAGATCAGCCGCACTCTTTGTATATTCAGGTGCTTTAGCAACAACCGGGAAAGCATAAGCAGTCTCATCATCAGAAGACTCCATAACATCCGAGACAGTCTTAACCGTCACCTTTACACCTTCGAAGCCGGACCTGTAAGAGAACATCGCTTCATTAAGACCGCATATCTCCTTAAGATCTGAAGAATCCGGCGAGAGTTTCATTCGAATGAGTGCACTCAACATAAGCTTATCGATACCGTACATTCCTGCATAGAATTCACGTGACAGTTTTCTTCCTTCTGAAAGTAAAGGCGTCAACACAGAAGAACCGAGCGTATCCGAAGACAGATTCATACGTCTAATAAAACACAGATTCTCTTCGGCTCTCGTAAGCGCCACATACAGAAGCCTCATATCCTCTGCGTTCTCTTCAAGTCTGTTCTCTTCCTTTACAATAGCCTTCTCCAAAGAAGTCGAAGCATAAGAAGTTTCATCCTCATAATCATCAACAACGAATTGCGGTCCCTTAGGATCATCAGGCGACAATACACTTCCTGATTTAAAACTAATATAGCCATTAGTATCGCTCTCATTCGAACTGTCGACATCAACTACGATGACGCACTTATTCTCGAGACCTTTACTCTTGTGATAACTCATGCAGCGCACAAGATCCTCACCGCCAAGGTCAAACTCGATCGCAGCATCATCATCAAGCTTGGACTGCATCTGATCGATCACGTCAGAGACTTCGGTAAGATCACTTCCACGCTTAAGGAAATTACTGCACAACCATCTCTTAAACAGATCGAGCTTATTGACTTCATACGGAGCCTCCTGCATCAGAGTTGCTTTGATTCCTGTGCGTACATAGACCAACTCAATAAGTTCAGCGATATCGCGCACAACACTCTCGGAGCGCAGATCATCAATGGCATCAAGCATGATACGGCACTTATTCCTAATATTCTCATTCGGACCGTTATCTGCATAATTACGAACCTTGATAATCAGGTTCATCTTCTTATACTCAGCAGGAGCGAATCCGACAATCTCAGCAAGCTCGTCAAGAACAAAATTCGAGAACCTGTAAGGAGCAAGAATCACACCTGCAAGACATTCATCACGGTACTCATTCGCAAGCACCTTGATAAGGTTACACATACCGATTATCTCGTTATCTGAGAACAACGGCTTCTTATCCAAACATCTCGCACTGATACCGAATCGTCTAAGATGAGCAGCCGCTTCCTTAGCCGCGTTATTCGTTCTTGTCAGCACAAAGATATCCTTCTTCTCATATCCTGCATCAAGGTAATCCTGAACCTTGTTCCTGATCTCAGATACGAGCATCTCAATCTGTTTAACATCATTCTCGATGATGCCCTCTTCGCCTTCCGTGATACTCTTCTCATTCTTCTTCGCATTGATAAGAACAACTTCAGGCAGAGGTCCATCCTTCGCGCCCTCGGGAGCATTAAGCTGATGATTACCGCCTTCGTAATCAATCTCAGCTGCGCCGCCGCTCATGAGCTGGCCAAAGATCTCATTAACAAAAGAAAGAACCTGAGGTGTACTTCTGAAATTACAGTTAAGACCCATCAGCTTACCCTTAGAAGGATCCTCCGTATACACTTCAGACTTACGGATAAACATTGCCGGATTTGCATTTCTGAACTTATAGATGCTCTGCTTAACGTCTCCTACACAAAAGACATTGTTATCTGCGATCTTCTCAACGACAGCATCTTGCAGCGACGTATTATCCTGATACTCGTCGATGTAGATCTCTTTAAACTTGTTACGGTAAAGGTCACTCGCTTCCTTCGTCTTCAGAATACGAAGACACATATGCTCCTGGTCGGAATAATCGATACCGCGAAGGTCACGCTTATACCCGCTGTACCTTCCGTCCATATCCTTAAGAAGCGCCGCGAAAGCTCTCGCACACGACGTCCTTCTTAACTGCATAGAAAGCAGCTCTGAAGAATCAAAGTCATCTACAACATCGTAATCGGAATTGATAGCAAACGGTGCTGCCGCATCCTTATATCCTGACTTCGCGCGTATGCTCTCGCCCGCTTTCTTATGTGCATCGGTCATCTTCATACCGACCGCAGCTATAGGGCCGAACGCGACCTTCAGCTCAGGGTCGAGTTTATTCTTATTAGGCAGAGTCGGGAAATCGTTATAATCGATCTTAAAGACATCCGCATAGAATCCTCTGATCGCCTCATACCTGTCAGACTGTTCTTCATATGTATCCACACAAGCCTTAAGTCTGCTCAGGAAACCTGTCATAGCAGGCGACAGATCAGAACATCTGTCACAGGCAGGACCGACACTTCTTATCAGGCGATCCTGCAGCTGAACATACTTATCCATTCCAATAATGGAACCCGCCTCATCCATCTTCTCGCGATGCGCGATCACACCGTCAACTACATCAAGATAATCCGGAAGACTTCGAAGCTTTCCGTAAGCCTTCTCCAGTGCATCAACCAAAGGCGCCTCACTCTTACCGTTACCCATCGAGAAAAGAAGGTCAAGGAAATCCTCCCTCTCCTGCTCGGAGATATCACCTTCCGCGATTCTCTCATACACAGCCATGATCGCATCATTCGCCGCCTGCCTCTTAAACATGTTGAGAGTAGTATCATCAAGAACCGCACTGCCCGGAGCCAACGAATCTTCATCTTCAAACATGTAACCCGCTTCACTCACGACGCGGTTACAAAAACTGTTCATCGTCTGAATATAAGATACAGAGATCTTATCTATCTGTGACTTGATATGCGCTCTGTCGGCACCGGGTTCAGACATCGCCTTACGAAGACTGGCTTCGATCTTCTCTCTCATGTGAGAAGCGGCATCCTTCGTAAACGTAACTACAAGAAGCTCATCAATATCGAGTTCCTTGTTAATGATCTTCGATGTAATCCTCGCCGCAAGCACAGTCGTCTTTCCCGAACCCGCTGCTGCGGATACGAGTATATTCGATCTTCCTGCATCTATTATCGCCTGCTGTTCGCCAGAAAACTTAACCATATCACTTACCCTGCTTCCACGATTTATCTAACATAGCGACTTCATCCGAACTCGGCTTATCGTTAATGTTAAGAAGCCTTCCGCACGCACCCTTAAAGCCGCAGAACATGCATGCTCCGTCGTACTCACTTGCTGTCAGCTTGGCAGCGCCCTTACCCTGTGCGATCTTAGAACAAGTCTCCTCAAGTTTCTGTCCTGCATACTCGATCATGGGCTCGATATCATACTTCTTCTTGCTCGCACTTAAATATTCAAACAACTGCGGCTTCTTGCCCTTATCCGCCTTCTTCGTCGGCAGGTAGATTCCGATATATCCGACATCATCCACCTTCGTTCCAGGCTGCTTCTCAAGTCCATACGCATAAGCGAAAAGCTGGATCTGCACGCCGTCAGCAAGCTTCTTGCCTTCCACTTCCTTTGCATAGGATTTATAGTCAACAACTCTTACGAGTCCGTCTTCATTCTTATCAACTCTGTCAATAGAACCCCTAAACTTAAACTCGAACTCGATACCGTCTGCAGTCGTAGTGATATCGATCTTATGCTCGAAGTCTTCCACCTTCACCTCGAACGCATCCGGCCTGTATCCGGATGCCTTATAGTAGTCGAGCATCGCGGGATAAGCCTTACTGAATATCCTCTTAACCTTAAGGCCCGGATATACCGCATACCTGTTCGAGAACTTATCAGGATTCTTGATCTGCTCATCAGCAATAGCTCTTCTGAAATAATCATCAGCAAGCTTCTCTATCTTCTCCGGAACAGCCTCGTCGATAATCTGATCGATCGTCTTATCTGAGAGCTCTTTCTTCACATCACTCATCGCGAATTCGAACATAGAATGGCTAAGGCTTCCGAACTCGTTACCCTCTACCTTGGTTCCGTCAGTTCTGACCTTAATGCGCAGTGCGTGATCAAGCATATACTGCAAAGGACATCCGTTATACTTCTCGATTGAAGATACACTGCAGGTATTCCTTCCGGACAGAAGCTGATTCATGTGCGAAGGAGTAATAAAACTCGAGTTCTCATCCGAAGCATCATGACGCCTCTGAACAGGATCGCCATATACAGGAGTCTCGAATCCTCCGGTCGGAATCGGATACTCATCCTCACCTTCCTGAAGTGCTCTTCTTATGTATGTGAATACAGAACTCGGCATCTCAGAAGCCGGCGTGATAAAGCAAAGCTTATCCGATGCGCAGTTAAGAAGAAGCGCCGCTTCGATGAACTCCTGTCTTGATCTCATCTGAACCTTATCAGGAAGTCCCAAAGCCTTAAGCTTAGTCGAAGGCAGGATACCTTCACGAGAAGACTTATGAGGGAAATTCTCAGCATTCGCACCAAGGATATAAAGCACCTTACAAGATGTATAAACAGACGATTCAACTGATGTGATCTGAACAGAATCAGCACACAGAGGAATACTTCCCGATGCCTTATTCCTCATGTCAGTCTTGATCAAAGATGCAAACTGTTCGCGAGTAATCTCAACCTCATTAAGCTCGCCCGTCAAAGATGAAAGAAGGCCCATGATCTCCGTATAACCTTTGACGATAGCCAGAGCCGTATCCTGATCACCACGGTCGATGAACTCATCGCGTAAAGCTTCGACCTCTTTCTGAAGACCCCCTACATACCTGGCAAGTGTCTCAGCCTTACCTGCAATGGTCGTCTTCGCATCAATCGCATCCGTTATCTCACTTAACGGAACGAGCACCTTCTTAACGATATGCTCATACAGATACGAAGGTCCGTCTACAATGAGTCTTCCGTTATCAAAGATCTTAAACTCATCCTTCTGTATCTGTTCACCGTCTAACTCGAATGTAAGCTTATAGAAATTCTCGTTGAACAGTCTGTTCCTGTTACGGATATTCTCGCGGAGCAGGTAATTATCGAACACATCGACCAGATCTCTTCTGGCACCAGTGAGTACACCCGTACGCAGGATCTTCAGAACAGCATTCGCATCATAATCGTATAACGACAGATCAAGAAGGCCAATAACGAATCTTACGACCGGCGTATTCAGCAGTATGACCTTCTTATCGATAAAAGCCTGCAGATCAAACAGACTGAAAATACTCTTGATGCGCTCCTTATACTCTTCATCAACACACAATATCCTGATGTCACTATAGCGGTACTTCTTATCAACACGCACAAGCTTATTGATCTCGTTCGCCACATAAGACACGGCATCATCATGATAAGCATAAGAAAGCAACTCAACCGAATCATCCTGCGGCATCGTAGACACATTCACATCCATGTCACCGCGAGCATAATGCCTTGCAATAACATTCAGCCTGTTCTCATCCTCATTCGCGAAAAGCGCAGGCTCACAAACCGTTCCTCCTGCACTCTCGAGGTCAGTAATCGTCTTCTGTCCGAACTCACTGAAAGCTCCGTCATCACCTTCACTTGAAGAAGACGCATACACTATAACTTCAGCACCTGCATCAGATAAAGCTTTAATAAGTCTTCTTTCCTGAGGAGTAAGGTTACGTGCGCTTCCAAGACCTGTTATTACAAATCTCGACTTAACAAAAGAAGCGAGCGACTTATATCGTGAAGGTACGCCGTCAGCCAATGACATTACAGCCTTAGCCGCAGCATCAGGTAAAGTCTCATCAACAGGCAATCCGTACTTCTTACCCAGCTCATCTGTTCTTCTCATAAGAAGCAGCATCTCACTAAGCTTACCGTCAGTATCACCTTCACTACTAATCAGTGCTTCGATCTTATCTGCACCGATATCATAACGATGGAAATCACCTATCAGGTTGACTAACATATCGACGTATTCGAAGTGGCGGCGAAGGCGGTTAAAGTTCGGAAAGTCAGACGGCGAATCCGTCAGCACACGGTAGATCAGGTTACGAAGAACCGAATCATCTGAAGGAGATTCACGACCCGTCATCGCCAGAATCTTGTACGACAAACGCACAAAACTTAACACATCTATATCGAGCGTTCCCACACTGACGGGACCGAATGAAGTCTTAATATCATCAGCTGAGGATCTGTCCTTAACCAGACGGTCGAACACAAGTCTTTCCACCGAAGCCTTAACCGACTCAGGCACTATAAAGACAGTCTGCTGACCCTTCTTCACAGACTTCGTCTGCTCCTCAACAGCAAACTCAGTCACGGGTCTGTAAGTTGTATAAGGAATGATCTTAATCATACAAAAACCGCCATGAAGTAATTCTTACATTAATTATACCTCATAACGCATTTATGACTGTCCGATTAATCGTCCTTCCCCCCTTGTTGAAAACTGTAAGTAAATGTAACTGTTTATGTTTTTGGGAAAACATTAACGCTAACATTAACATTTCTATTTTTGTTTAGGTTCTTGTTAATGTTTTGGCAAAAACATTAACACAATCATTAACTTAAGATAAGGCTCGACCCACTGCTGCATAGCGGAGGGCCCAGAGCCTTTTTCTTATCCTCTATTCTTCTTAGATCCTATCGATATTCTTTCCGTTGATCTCGCGAAGTGTTACGCCCTTGGCAGCGAGCTTATTCTCGATAGCTTCCTGCTCCTTGGGACGCTTGATCTTGAGCGTCGTTGTCTTGATCATGTCCTCTTCAGAGAACACATAATTATGTACGATCTTATAGGAAGGCATCTTGTGGTTTACGATGCGCATCTGCTCTGCAAGGTAATCGGCAACCTTCTCGTCATCGGGATCCTTCTCAAGTCCGAGTTCTCTTCCGATCGCAGCACGGTCGATAAGAAGCTTCGCCGTTATATCGATCTGGCCTCTTTCATTACCCGCGCCCCAGACGAATGCCTCGGTGACGCCCTTGATCTCTGTGATCAAAGACTCAATCTCCTCGGGGAATGCCTTCTTACCTGACGTAAGAACGATCATGGACTTAACACGTCCCGTGATGTGGATCGAACCCTTCTTGTCGATATAACCCATGTCACCTGTATGGAACCAGCCGTTCTCATCGATGACTTCCCTGGTTGCTTCCTCATTCTCGAAGTAGCCCTTCATTACGCAGTCGGACTTCGTAATGATCTCGCCTACAACATTGGCACCGGTCTCCTCCGTATCGATCGCAGCTGTAATGCCGATCAGCGGGCGGCCTACGCTTCCGTGAACATTACATACCTCATTGGTAACCGAGATAACAGGTGAAGTCTCAGTCAGACCGTAACCCATGAAGAAATCGATACCGAAGTTAGTGAACGCATCGATATATCTCTTATCGATGCCTGCGCCTCCGATAACAACCATTCTCATGTCGCCGCCTAAGTTATCGAGGATCTCCTTGAATACGGCACGCCTTACATCAAAGCCGCACTTCTTCAGGAACTTTGTAACAGGCACCATTACATTGATAAGCTTCTCCTTACCGGATGCCTTGATACCCTCTTCGATCTTGGAATAGATATTCTCGTAAAGAAGCGGCACGGATATACATACCTCGGGATGCCACTCCTTCAGATTCTTTACGATATAGCGAAGTCCGTCTGACAGACAAAGGCATCCGCCGACATACAGGATAAAGAAGTCACATGTATTCTCGAAAGTGTGATGCAAAGGCAGTATCGAGAACGCACGGTCTCCTGCAAATACCGGCAGCGTCTGCTGTATGCAGTAAACGTTAGTGCAGATATTTCTGTGAGTAAGGAGTACACCCTTACTCATGGAAGTCGTACCTGAAGTAAACAGGATGATACGGGGCTCATCGGATGAGATAGGAGTCTTCATGAATGAGTCGTCACCCTTTTCGCGCAGAGCCTT
>JAFZPX010000065.1 GCA_017552455.1 Clostridiales bacterium | reverse complement strand
CTTTTCGAGCAGGGCACGATAAAAGAGCAGGGTACGCACGACGAGCTGATGGCGCTTAACGGCCGATACCGTGAGATGTTCGACCGCCAGGCGCAGAATTATATTGTCTGATATCACTTCCTTGCAGTGATGCCGTAACACCATCTTTGAAGTCTGATGAAGCCGTTCACCGTGTTGCGCGCGATGTATTCGTCAAGAAGCGCATCGTCGGGCGCGTCTTCGAGGATCGGAACTTTGGATAGAAATCCTTTGAACGCCTCTCTGTCCTTGAAGTAATCGTGTTCGCATATCGGCACCAGTATCACGTCACGGAAGCCCGCTCGTATCACGTTCTCATAGTCGGTGATGCTGACGGGTACAGGATCATTCCAGCCCTGTCCGCCACCGAAGATCATCTTCAACTCCCAGCAATCATACTTGTCCACGCCTCTTATCAGAAGGTGTCCTCCGGGCTTGAGACAGCGGCGGATCTGCTCCGCATCCGTTATGGTGTGACGCGCCACCACCACGTCGTAGTACTCATCCGGCACGTCCATCTTCAAGTTGTCCATCACGCGGAAAGTGATGTCTTTCCTTTCGCTTGCCTCAAGGTTTCTGTTCGCGGTAGCGATCATCTGAGGTGAGTAATCCGTCGCGGTGATCATCTCGCACTCTGGGTAATTCGCGATGACCTTCTCGCCGCCTCCGGTGCCCAAGTCAAGGACGCGGGAATCCTTTGTAACAAGCGAACGCAGGATCTCATAAAGATCCCAGTCTGTCAGACTCTCGGAGCGGATGTCGAACTCATCGAACTTCCAGGAAGCGAGTCTCTCATAGTAGTCAAAATAGTTGTCGTGAAGCATAAAAATAGAACCTCCTTTCACGAACAGCAAAAACTAACGCCGAAGCGCTGTGTTTTGTCATTCATGATGAGATTCTAAGGTTCTTATCATTATTAACCCCGCCCGTAAGAGCGTCGCGGCAACGGAACGCGAATAACTAATTGATCCGTTACTCTTTTATCCTAATGCCTGATGAGTGTTAAGTCAACAAACAAAGCTCATGCGGGTTTACAGAAAGTTTCTACCAAAAAACTGTGTTGGCTACTAAAATATATGTATGGTCATTAATTTAAGAAGTACCCGTAAGACTATAGTGAGAATTATCTGCATCATGATGATAGTCATGATGCTGTTGCCTGTAACGGTTAATTCCTCTGCGAACGACATCGTTCGTATCGGTTACTACGAGCAGGAAGTTTTCCAGGAGGGCGCTTCTGATGGTGAAGTCAAGACCTGATGCAACGAAGATACCTATCATCGCATTGACAGCCAATGCCTTTGACGAAGACGTTCAGAGGTCTTTGCAGGTCGGTATGAATGCACATCTTTCAAAGCCTGTCGAGCCGGAAAGACTTTATCAGACACTTGAAGAGCTAATTTGGGAATCGGAGCAAACATGAGCAAGATAGATAACGCATCTGCATATGATTCAGGAATCTACGACAGCAATATCGCAAACGTATTGCCGTACTACATGGAGTTTCACGCGCAGGTAATGGACCTCGTTAAGGCGATGGGAATTGCGGCACCGGAGTGGCTCGACACGGGCTGCGGTACCGGCACACTCGCGCTTCGCGCCCTAAGCGAAAACAACAGCATACGTTTCACTCTTGCAGACCCGTCGGCACAGATGCTGGAGCAGGCACGCGCGAAAATAGGGGACAAGGCTTCTTACATAAACTGCGGTTCACACGAGCTTTCTTTCGAGAACAAGTTCGATGTCGTTACTGCGATACAAAGCCACCACTACTACGACAAGCCGGGCAGGGAGCAGGCTGTGAAGCACTGCTATGATGCACTTAAAGAAGGCGGCGTGTTCGTGACATTCGAGAATATAAGAATGTCGACTGAAGCAAGTGACGCGATAGGTCTCAAGCGTTGGGAGAATTTCCTAAGTAAAAGTTTTGATGCGGAAGAAGTGAAGCGCCACATAGACAGACGCGGAGTTGAGGTGTTCCCTATAACGATAGAAGAGCATCTGAAGCTTCTTAAGAAGTGTGGGTTTACGTCTGTAAATGTCCTGTGGCAGTCATATCTTCAGGCAGGTTTCTGGGCTATCAAATAAGAGGAGGTCTATATGCCGATTCTTGCATCGTTTATGGTTCCTCATCCGCCTCTTATCGTTCCTGCGGTAGGACGCGGCGGCGAGAAGGAAGTCGCTAAGACTATCGAATCTTATGAGAGAGTTGCAGATGAAGTCGCGGCACTTGCTCCCGATACGATAGTTATCACAAGCCCTCACTCAGTAATGTATTACGATTATTTCCATATCAGCCCCGGAGCGGGGGCTAAGGGCTCTTTCGAGCGCTTCAGAGCACCGCAGGTTAAGTTTAACGAGAAGTACGATGAGGCTCTCGTGAAGAAGATATGCGAGATCGCTGACAGGGAGGACTTTCCGTGCGGAACTCAGGGGGAGCGAGATCCCGAACTTGACCACGGCACGATGGTGCCGCTGTGGTTTATCCGTAATAAGTACAAGAGTGGAAAGATTGTAAGGATCGGTCTTTCAGGTCTGCCGTATAAGGACCACTATAGGCTGGGACAGATAATATCTGAGGCGGTCGATTCAGAAAAAAGTAACATTGTTATAATCGCGAGCGGTGACCTGTCACATAAGCTGCAGGATTACGGTCCGTACGGGTTCGCGACGGAAGGTCCCGAATACGATAAGAAGATAATGGACGTAATGGGGAGCGCTGCTTTCGATGAGCTTTTGGAGTTTGATGAGGACTTCTGTGACAGAGCTGCCGAGTGCGGACACAGATCATTTGTCATAATGGCGGGCGCATGGAACGGCAGGAAAGTGATTCCCAAAGTCTATTCACATGAAGATGTTACGGGCGTCGGATACGGGATATGTTCTTTCTATCCTGAAGGAGGTTAAGATGGGTGATATCTATGTGGAACTTGCGCGGCAATCGCTGACAAGTTATATCAAAGACGGCAGGAAGCTTCCGATGCCTGAAGGGCTTCCCGACGAATTAGCCGGCCGCCGCGCGGGAGCATTCGTCTCACTTCATAAGAACGGCGAACTAAGAGGATGCATCGGAACGATAGGCCCTACTACTTCCTGCGTCGCACAAGAGATAATCAACAACGCTATCAGCGCATCTACAAGGGATCCGAGATTCCCTGCTGTTAAAGAAGATGAGATTGATCAGCTTGAGATCAATGTGGACGTTCTGGGCGAGCCTGAAGACATTGATTCACTCGATAAACTGGATGTAAAGAGGTACGGCGTTATCGTCTCAACTCCTGACGGAAGAAGGGGGCTGCTGCTTCCGGATCTCGAGGGTGTTGATACTGTCGAAGACCAGGTGTCGATAGCGATGTATAAAGGCGGTATTCATTCACACGAGAAGATCTATCTTCAAAGATTCGAAGTGGTGCGTCATATATGAGTTGGTGTGAGGTCTGTTTCCGTCACTGCAAGCTTGATGAGGGTGCTATAGGATTCTGCGGCGCGCGCATCTGTCGCGACGGCAAGGTGATCGCAGCAAACTACGGGCGCATCACATCGCTTGCACTGGATCCCATCGAGAAGAAGCCCCTTAACCGTTTCTTCCCGGGGTCGCGTATCCTGTCCGTCGGAAGTTACGGGTGTAATCTGAGATGCCCCTTCTGTCAGAACAGTGAGATCTCATGGGGAGATGAAGTGAAGCTTTACAGGGAAGATGCGCGAGTTATTGACCCTGAAGAACTTGTGAGCATCGCTCTGAAGTACAAGGACCGAGGCAATATCGGTATCGCATTTACATATAACGAGCCTCTCGTAGGTTACGAGTTTGTTCTCGATACTGCGATGCTTTCGCACGAGAAGGGATTAAAGAATGTCATCGTAAGTAACGGTACTGCAAAGCTTGGTATCCTGTTCGATATCCTGCCATACATTGACGCGATGAATATCGATCTTAAGTGCTTTAATTCTGATACATACAAGAACGTATTAGGCGGTGACTTCGCGATGACGAAGTCTTTCATAGAAGAAGCCGCCAAGAATGTGCATGTGGAATTAACGACATTGATCGTTCCCGGTATTAATGATTCAGAAGATATGATGCGAGAAGAAGCTGAATGGATCGCTTCGATCAGCGATGAGATACCGCTTCATGTGTCGCGCTTCCATCCGTGCTTTCATATGACTGACCGCGGACCGACTCCCGTCAGTACGGTTTATGGTTTAGCAGAGATTGCTAAAGAGAAACTCAAGTACGTCTATACAGGTAACTGCTGATTACTTGCGTCCTGTCAGGTAATAGACCGCGAGCTGTGTGCGGTGTGCGAGACCTTCCTTAAGCAGGATGTTGCTGATATAGTTCTTGACCGTGCCTTCAGAGATAAACAGCTTCTCTGCGATTTCCTTATTGGACAGACCTGACGCAACGGCTTCGATTATCTCAATCTCACGCGCGGTGTACTTCTCCTTATCGAAGTTGCTGTTCGGGCGGATTCCCGCATCGACGAACTTATCGAATACCTGCTCATCCATAACCTTCGCACCCTGATGGATCGAGCGAATCATCTGCTTTAAGTCCTCAGGCTTGTGGTTCTTTATGAAGTAACCCTTCGCGCCTTCAGTAAGTGCTTTCTGAACGAGATCATCATCATCAAAAGTAGTAAGGATCATGACCTTACCGAGGCCCTCTGCAACGAAGATACGTGTCGCTTCTATGCCATCCATAACAGGCATTTGGATATCCATGAGTACAACGTCGCAGGAAGATTTACGTGCGATATCTACGGCTTCTTTTCCATTAGAGGCGCATCCCACTACATCGAAGTCATCGTCAATGTCGAGGATGATCTTCATCCCGTCTCTTACGAAATCACTATCATCAACTATCAGTACTTTGATCGGATCCATCTGCATTCTCCTTCTTCGACTCGAGCGGCAGTATCATGTTGATCGTAAAGCCGCCGATTGAATCTATATCCATATAACCTTTAACCTTGCGCACTCGGGCTTTCATGCCCTGTATGCCCATGCTCTCTTCAATGTTATCGGCACCCTTACCGTTGTCGCTTATGGTAGCGCGAACGACTTCTCCGAGTGCGTTGATGCTTATCTTAATCTCATCACACCCGGAATATTTCAGGGCGTTCGTTACCGCCTCGAAAGTATTATCAAGAATGATCTCCCAGATGTTCTCGGGAATGGTGCGGTCGCCTACATCTATCTCAAGTGAAGTCTTGATGCCGTACTCTTCCTCACACTCGCTAAGCAGTGCCTGCAAAGACTTCAATGCCATGCGCGATTTGTCGGGACGCTCATTTCTGATAATGACGCGGATCTCGTCCATGCTGCCGCGAAGGTTGTCGATAACTTCCTGCAGGATGGACGTGCTCTTGGCAGGGTCCTTTTCGACTAGTACCTTCGCTGCCTCAAGCTTATAAAGGGAGCCGTTGATGCTGTGTCCGAGTTTGTCGTGCAACGCCTGCGAGATCCTGCCCTTCTCCTCGAGAAGCTCGTTCTCGTGCTGGAGTCGGGACTTGTAAAGTTCGTTCTTATGCGCTTCCTTGCTGTGCTCGATGTCAGACTTAAGCTTGGACTCTTCCTCTAGGTTTACCTCTGTCGTGCGTGCATACCAGCCGATGACTTTGCTGTGCTGGTAGTAGATGAGCACGAGCAGCACCATGATCACGAAGTAGTACTTAAGGTCGAGCCCGAACTTCCACGCGAGCGGCAGTACGTACATGACGCCGAGATAAGAGGGAGTGGGAAGCCCGCTTACGACGTCGAGGTATGTTATCGCCGTGAAGCAGATTCCAACAGAAGGAAAAAGGAACAGCGCCGCTATTGACGCTGCTCCTTCGCCTATTAACCATACTTTACGAGGGACCTTTACGGGCTCCGTCTCAGGCATCACTGCGAAAAGCAGAAACACCGCACTTATAAGTAACGTTAAGCCGCTGGCGGACGGGTCGTCCAGGAAAGAAAACACACCGTCGAAGGCGAGGGCGATTATACCCAGAGCCTTAACAAAAACGAAGTAGTTGTTTCTTATACGGCTTTCCAAGATTCTCTACATCCTTACTCCTGCTCACGTACGCGAAGTCCTAGAACCCCTACGACGAATATTATAACCAAATACGCTGCCGTTACACAAAGCATCAGGGTGTATCCGGAGGGGTCACCGTTCATGAATCGGTTGATCGTGAACATCGACCATCTCTGGGGCATCAGCAGAGACGCTTTTTTGTAAAGCTCGCTCGCCCCGCTGATGTCAAAGTATGTGCCTGCAATGAGTGCTGAGATAGCCCAAGTAACGAATGCAAGGATCGCAGCGGGTGCCATCGTGTCAAAGTACAGACCTGCACACAGGCTCATGAGGTCGAAGATGAGTCCTGTGAGGAAGATGACCGTTAAGAACTGCAGGGGCGAGATACCAATATCGCTCTTTATGAAGAGGACGAAGCTTACCGTCATGAGGACTGCCTGTGTCAGTGCGATCGCGAATGACAGGAGTATCTTGGACAGAAGGTAGCTCGCCTTGCTAGCCTTGGTGAGTAATATCCTGCTGTAGACGTGATCCTTCTTCTCAGCGAAGACCGTATTCAGGATAAGTACTCCGCCGAAGACAAATGCCAGGGAAGAGATGGCAACGCAGAAAGAGACGTTTCTTGTCTTGTAGAAATCAACTTCATCGCCGCCGCCGGAAACGAATGATACTTCGGGCATCTCGTATGTGTTACCACTGCCTGCAAGCTCGTTCTCAAGGCTTGTCTTGAGAAGGTCGAATCTCTCGTCATCACCGATCGAATACAGCTCTGTGTCGTCAACGTTTTCGCGAAGTACGATGATAGCGTTTACATGGTCTTCGTTCGCTGTATATTCTGCGTCCTCGCGAATCTGCTCCTCGCTCAAAGAGGAAGCGTCAGCGCGGAAGATCTGGAACAATCCTGCAGAGTTTAAGTTGTTGCAGATGCGCTCGGAATTCTCATCCATTACCGTGTCGTAAACCTTAACAGGATATCTGTAGTAGTCAACGTTGTAAGCCATCTGCTCATCGTAAGTTGTGAGGTTATGGACATCGTCTGACATGTCCGCCGCCGGCATCCTGTACCACAGATCCATAAGGAGTGTGGACAGTATGGGAATCAGAATTCCGATGACGATAAAAGCTTTATTACGAAGGATGAGTTTGCCTGAGGATTTTGCCATCCTTAATGCGTTACCAAACATAACTTAAACCTCTTTCTTTTTGCTTGTGATGAATATGCCAAGAGCGATGCTGATGACTGTCATCAAAGTAAGTACCGTGATGCACGGCGTGAGATAGTTGCTGCTGCCGTTGACAGAGAGTTCTACGAGAGTTCTGTTGACGTAGTACAGGGGAGACATCTGCTTAACTGTCTGTGATATAGAGCTCAACATATAAGTCTCGAAGCATCCTCCTGCATAACCCCAAAACCATATCACTACGAACAGAAGTCCGATCGATGCGGCGGTGTTCCTGAAGATGATGAAGAACAGCATGCCGAATGCGATGAAAGCCAATGTCGTGAACATCATGAGGGCGATACTTAAGATGGGGTGGTCCAGTTTGATGTCAAACAGGAACAAGACGAGTCCGCCAGTAATGAGTATCATCGACAGCCATGTCGTGAGCGCACATGCGATTAGTTTTCCCAGGTATGTGTGCACTCCGCTTGCCGTGGAGCTTCTGAAACGGATGCCGATATTCTGCCTTCTTTCTGTGATGTAGATCAGGCACAGGAATACTGAGCACAGCGAAGTGAAATAAACCGTCTGCACTATGCAGTAGTATGTGTCCGCATCGGGCTGCTCGGAAGCTTCTATACTTCCTGCATCTACACATACACTTCCAACATCGCCGTTCATGACGTGGTCAACGTTATACAGCACATACTGTACGATCCTTGCGTCGATCTCGGCATTGCTTCTGCCCATGATGCTGTATGAATCCTCTTCGAAATCTATAAAGACATCGATGCTGCCCTCTCTTATGAGCTTCTCCGGATCTGCGTTATCGTACTTTACGACAGTCAAGCCTTCGTCTTCAAAGCCTTCTTTAAGATAGTCTTCTGTGTAAGAATATTTACTGCCCTCGCTCATCTCGTATCCGATAGTAAAGTCATCGCCGGTCTCGGCCTGGTCAAGCAGTGTGTGGAATACATTCGTGAGTGCTGCGATGACTACCAGAGCTCCCACGATTGTGATGATTATCACGGACTTGGCTCTGAAGATGAGCTTCAGATAATTCTTAGTTAGTGTAATGATCCTGCTCATGTTATTAACCTTCCGTATAATCTCTTAGCTTCTTTCCTGTGAGTGTGAGGAAGACTTCCTCGAGTGAGATCTCCTCGTTCTTATCCTTCCTTACCATATCCTTAAGTTCTTCTTTGGTCCCGATAGCGATTATCTTGCCGTTATCCATGATTGCGATGCGTGTGCAGATTGCTTCTACCTCTTCCATGTAGTGGCTTGTATAGATGACAGTTGCACCTTTCTTGTTTGCTGCCTTGATACTCTCGAGGATGAAGTTTCTTGACTGCGGATCGATGCCTACTGTGGGCTCGTCGAAGATCAGCAGCTTCGGATGATGACCCAGTGCGCATGCGATGTTAAGTCTTCTCTTCATTCCTCCCGAGAAAGTCTTCGCGAAGGCATTGCGCTTGTCATTGAGTTTTACGAAGTCAAGTGATTCATCGATCGCCTTCTTCAAAGCCTGTCCCTTAATGCCGTACAGGGAAGTGAAGAGTTCCACATTCTCCCAGGCCTTCAGGTTGTCGTAGATCGCGAGGTCCTGAGGGATATATCCGATCAGGGGTTTGATCTTATTGATGTCTTTTCTGTTGTTGTAACCGAATACTTCAATCGTTCCTGCTGTGGGTTTGAGAAGTGAGCATACCATGTTCATTGTGGTTGACTTGCCGGCTCCGTTCGGACCTAACAGGCCGAAGATCTCTCCCTCACGAATCTCGAGTGACAGGCCGTCTACTACAGCCTTGTTGTCATATTTCTTGATGAGTCCGTCAAGCTTTACTACTGTTTCCATTCACTTATTCTCCTTACTATCTGCGTCAAACGCCTTTTCTGATGTTATTCTACGAGACCCGTGTACAGAAGAATAATGCCGAAAGACAGTTTCTTATGTGACTTTTGTCATATTGTCGGGTGTGTTAAATTTTCTTTTACTGGTGTAAAATAAAAAAGATAAATGGGATAGTTTTGCCTATTTGTTAAAACCAAATGATGGAGGAAATTTTATGAAAGCAAGCAAGAAGTTGATCGCTTCTGCAGTATGTGTTTCTATGCTCGCTTCTCTTGGCGGATGTGCTATGTTCGACAAGGATGATGAGGGTGTACTCAAGGCTGCAGAGGACTACGCAACAGCAGTACAGAAGGTTAAGCTCGGTGACATCACTGATCTTATGACCAACGGTGAGGACCTCGAAGAGGCTCTCGATTATCTGGTAAATGATACAGAGGGTATGCCTGACGGTTACGCAGACATCTGCTCCGCTATCGCAGGTACAATCTCTTATGAGATTGATGAGGAGTCTGTAGAGTCTTCCAAGAAGAATGCAGAGGGTAGCGTTGATGTTACATGGACACTCGTTGACTACGATGCAATCTTCGATGAAGTAAGCGAAGACGGTGGTGATGTTGATGCATTCATCGATGCTCTTACAGCTGATGATGCGCAGACACAGACAATCTCTTCTACAATCAACTTCGTTCTCGAGGACGAAGCTTGGCTCGTTGACGATGAGGACGGAGACATTCTTGATGAAGTTTATTCTTTCTATGCAGACGCAGCAGGATATTCATTCGTACCTCCGCTCATTGACTACGTAGATTCTGTAGTTTGGTACTATTCTGATAACGGCGTATATGAGAACTACAGCCAGATCGAGCTCGACATCATCACAACAACAGAGGGTGAAGAGGTTCCTTTCGAGTTCACATATGAGTACTATCGTGACGGCGAGCTCATCTTCACAAGCGAAGTTTGCGAAGATCAGGGCTACTACATCGAGGCTTACTATGGTCCTTGGTATGACGATGCAGCTCAGCTTGATGCAAACGACAACCTCGTTCCCGGTGATTACAGATGTGTAATTTATGACTTGGCAGGCAACGTTCTTGCTGATTCTACATGTACAGTTGTTACTCTCGAGTACGGTGAGGCTGATTATGACACAATGATCGATCACATCGAGTGGTACTGGACAGATCACGATGATGTTTATGTTGACGAGACAGATATCGAGCTCGATGTCATCCCTACAACTGAGGGCCAGGAGTGCATTTGGAACTTCTACTATGAGATCTACCTCGATGGTGATCTTCTCTGGGTAAGTGACGATATGCAGGATCAGGGCTATTGGATCGAGGCTTACTACGGTGAGTGGTACGATGACAACGCTCCTGTAAATGATGATGGTTATCTCGTTCCCGGTGAGTACACATGCATCTTCTACACACTTGACGGTGAAGAGTTTGCACAGTCCACTTGTGAAGTTGAATTAAGCTGATAGCCGGAGGTTTCTATGGGATTCTTTTCTAATCTGTTTGGAAAGCAGACTTGCTGCATATGCGGTGCCGAGTGCGGCCCCATGAGCAGAACAAAGATTAAGAACAAGGAGTTCGTATGCGACAACTGCGCACACTCCTGCAGCCTTTATGTCCGTCTTTCTGAGATGGATAAGGAAGAGATCCAGGAACACATGAAGTTCATGGAGATGCGTAATAAGGTCTATGAAGAGGTATTACAGCCTCTCGAGGGACCTAAGGTCATCTACTATCCGGGTCGTAAGCTTGATGAGGATGGTGTTGTCTGCTACATGGAACACGGTATGTTCATTATCAGACATAAGAACAATCCTAAGCACAAGCTCTACACTGAAGTAATCAGATTCGACGAAGTAGATTACATGGAAGAGTATATTGATAAGAACCCTGCTTCCGGTGATAAGCCGGAGACGTTCAAGGAGTTTGGCGTAAAGATCCATCTGGTTTCCGATAAGCCGGGCGCTAAGATGTCCAAGGATTCGTTCAACAATAATCCTCATCCTCATCCGTACATCAACAGAGAGATCAAGCTCTGTTTCTCAAAGGATGAGAAGTATACTCAGACAGGATTTATTGAACATACTGCCAAGTACATCTACGGTATCGATGATGACAGAAGCCGTTTCTGGTCAATGAGTAAGAACGAGAAGGCTAAGCTTCAGGCAGGCGTTGATATGGCTAACCTTATCGGTGAGGCTATCAAGGCTCAGAAGAACGGTGAGACTGATCCTTCAGCTATCCAGGAACAGTTCGAGAAGACTCAGGCTTCAACGGAGAGAGCAAATGTCGGAAGACTTGCTGATTCTACCCGTATCGCTG
This sequence comes from Clostridiales bacterium, assembly GCA_017552455.1. GTDB lineage: Bacteria > Bacillota > Clostridia > Saccharofermentanales > Saccharofermentanaceae > Saccharofermentans. Next base: position 6,233 of record JAFZPX010000065.1, on the reverse strand, counting down.
ATGAGATCTTCGCGAAGTATCAGTAATTAAGTATTCTTAATTAAATTCATGAGAAGGTCCGGAGTAATCCGGACCTTTTCTAATGCTATAATGTCCGTATGATTGATGAATTCAAAGTACTAATGATAGATGATGATGAAGTAATCGCACAGACTACTGCGGAGTACTTCAATATGTTTGATGTGAAGACGGCTTATGTCACGAACTACGATGATGCCGTTGCTTTTCTTGAGAAGAATATGGTGAGTCTTCTGCTCCTCGACATCAACCTCGGCGACAAGTCGGGCTTCGACCTTTGCAAGAAGGTGCGCGAGGACTACGACATGCCGATCTTCTTTATAAGTGCGCGTACAAGTGACGATGACGTTCTTATCGCGCTTAATATCGGCGGCGACGACTACATCAAGAAGCCGTATACGCTAAGCATCCTGCTTGCGAAGGTTAAGTCTACTCTCGCGCGTTACGAGCGTGAGGCGAAGGCTGTTGAGAGTGCCCCTGTAAGCGACACCGTTTCTACTTCACTTGCGAATGATATCTATCTTGATACCAACACACATAAGCTCATGGTTAAGGGAGAATCCGTCAGCCTCAAGGCGATGGAGTACAAGATGCTCCTGTACCTTATCGAGAACCGCGGACGAGTGGTTACGAAGGACGAGCTTCTGAAGAACGTCTGGGATGATGAATACATCGGTGAGGGTACGCTCGCGGTACACATAAGACACCTTCGTGAGAAGATAGAGAATGATCCCAAGAATCCCGATATAATCAAGACTGTATGGGGTGTCGGCTACATGATTGAGGGGAATACGGAAGCGTGAAGAATTATTTTCGCGTAATATTCGCTTTAGCGGTGCTTTTTGTTATCGGCATTGGAGCATTCGCCTTTTTTACTCTTAACAGTATCACCGCGTCGAAGCTTGCAAGTGACACAGTCGTTGTTCTTAATGACTTAACGCAGGACTGCGAGGAGAACTGGGATGATCTGTCTGTTGTCTCTGAGGTCGATTACGGCGTCAGTTATGTAGTTCTCGATTCTTCTAATGGTGTCCGAATTGATGCGCGCCCTGGCGTTATAGCGGGAAGAATGACGGTCGAGACTGCCATTAAGAACAGATACCCATATCAGTATGTAACAAGAGGCGATCAGATACTCGGTGCTGTTGTGATCATCGATGACGGACGTGCTGAGGTACGTGAGGCTCGAATGACGATTTTGGCAGCATTGTGTGTCACCGGTATTGTTATCGTCGTGGGAGCTTATATCTTTGGTTTGTATGTAAAGAAGAATATAGTCGCGCCTTTTAGCCGTATGGAAGAATTCGCGGGCAAGGTCGCCGAAGGTAATCTTGATGAGCCTCTTAAGATGGAACGCGACAACATGTTTGGAGTCTTCACGGAGAGCTTTGACATCATGCGCGAGGAGTTAAGTGCTTCACGTGCAAGAGAGCTCGAGCTTCAGAAGAAAGAGCGTGAGTTGGTTGCATCATTAAGCCATGACCTTAAGACGCCGATTACAGGTATTAAGCTTACTACGGAGCTTCTTAAGGCGAAGCATGAGATGAATCCTACGCCGGAGTCTATGACGGAGATAGAGAAGCTTAATAACATATATGAGAAGGCGGACGAGATGGATGTTCTGGTTAACGATCTGTTCGCAGCGACGCTTAATGACCTGGGCGAGTTTACTGTAAATTGCAAGGATGAAGAATCAGGTGTTATCAGCGAGATTATAAAGCACTATGATGATAAGTCTTTGGTAAACGAAGGCGAGATTCCGCAGGTAATCATCAATGTTGATGTGAAGAGATTGGGTCAGGTAATAGGAAACATCATTACCAATTCTTATAAATATGCAGGAACCAAGATAGATATCAGTTATGAATTGATCGAGGGCTTCCTTCAGATGGTCATAAGAGACTTCGGTCCGGGTGTTCCGCAGGATGAATTAAGTCTTGTAGCGAATAAGTTCTACAGAGGAAAGTCATGGCGAGAAAGTGATCAGAGCGGCAACGGCTTGGGCCTTTATATCGCGAATACTCTAATGCTTAAGATGAACGGTGAATTGATACCGGAAAGCCGCGACGGATTTATAGTGACACTGTTGATACCGTTGAGCTGATAAGTTTATTAAGACAACAAAAAAGGGACTGTCGATCGACAGTCCCTTCGTTAATCTTCAATTAAGTAAGATTAAGCCTCTCTTGTGAGCTCCATGTTCTGGTCGCCCTCTGTAACGAGTGTGAGTGTATCACCATCAATTGTGTACTCAGCTGTATCCTCGCTGTCAGGCATCTCTACCATAACAACTGTGAGAGTCTCACCGTCAGCAGAGTAAGCAATCTCGAACTCAACAGACTCTTCTTCAACAGTCATCTCAACAACACCTGTGTTGTCATCGTTGAATGTGTAAGTGATAACTGCGCCGTCCTCTTCCATTGTCCAAGAACCGATGAGATCCTCATCGATCTCGCCGTCGAGCTCGATAGCAGGTGCTGTCTCAGCAACAGTCTCTTCAGCTGTTGTCTCAGCAACTGTCTCCTCAGCTGTTGTCTCAGCAACTGTCTCCTCAACTGTTGTCTCAACAACTGTCTCTTCTGTCTCTGCGCTTGTCTCTGTTGTCTCGGAGCAAGCTGCGCAGCTGATAGCCATAGCAGCAACTACAGATACTGCCAAAACATTCTTAATCATGTTCTTCTTCATAATTCTATTCTCCTTTCGTTTCGGCTGTTTTGCCTGAAACCGTGAATGATTATACCGCTAGCGATTTTGTGCATATATTCACAGTTCTACCAATTTGAAGGACATTTCTAAGGATTTTTTGTGTTTTTATATAGAAAAAGCACGAAAGTACTTGCAATTAAGAATTTGATAAGAATTTGATAGGACTTCGGCAAAGAAGTCTTGCTTTGGAACTCATACAATACGAGCATAAGAAACTCGAATGAGAAGGAGAATAGGTATGAGTTCGGTTTTAAAGACAGAGAAATTATGCAAGTCATTTTCTAACGGCGGCGTTCAGCAGCACGTAATCAAGAATCTCGATCTGGAGATTGTTAAGGGGGACTTCACCGTAATCATGGGAGCATCCGGCTCCGGTAAGTCCACGCTTCTATATGCGCTGTCCGGAATGGATAAGCCGACGATGGGAAAGATCCTCTTTAATGGCGAAGAGATCCAGGACATGAGCAACGATCAGCTTGCCTCATTCAGACGCGGTAACTGCGGATTCGTTTTCCAGAGCATTTATCTTCTTGAGAATCAGACGGTTCTGGATAATGTCTTAACAGGCGCGCTCATCGTACAGAAGAATTCACCTGAATTAGTAAAGAAGACAAAAGAACTTCTTAATAAGGTAGGAATAAACGAAGAGCTGTGGAACAAGTATCCGAATCAGCTCTCGGGCGGTGAGGCGCAGAGAGTAGGAATCGTAAGAGCGATCATCAATAATCCTACGATTCTCTTCGCAGATGAGCCTACAGGTCAGCTCAATTCCGCGTCAGGTAAAGACGTTCTCGATATATTCACGGAAGTACATAAGAACGGTCAGAGCATCGTGATGGTAACGCACGACCTGAAGACCGCACTGCGCGGCACGAGAGTTCTGTTCTTAAGAGACGGTAATGTCGTCGGCGAGTACAGTATGAAGAACTATGGCGAAGACGATATGAAGGAAAGACGTGCAGGACTGCAGAACTTCCTCGATGAGATGGGATGGTAATTCACATGAAGATCTTAAGACTATCGTTATTTAATTTAAGAAAGAACCGAAGAGAGGCACTGGCAATCGTCTTCCTTACGCTGATCACGGTCTTTCTTCTCGGTACGGCTGTCACTAACATCCTGGGCATGAATAATACTTTTGATGAGTGCTTCAGGCAGACCGGAAGCTATATGAACAGCTTGGAATTTGATGCGGATGTGTACCGTTCTTTATACAGAGACATCCTTGAAGAAGACTTCGGCATCGAAGAAACGCAGGAGTTCGATCAGCTTTTGGGAATCAGCGCTAATGTTCTTTACAAAAGCGGTGAGAAGGTCGGCTATAATATCCTGATCGTGACAGAAGAGTCCGAGCGTAAACTGGAAGATTTTGTTATGGAAGACAGTCTTTCAGATGATGAGATAAGTGAGCTCGAGCACCCCATCTGGCTTCCTATGACTGTGCATTTGAACGGCGGATTCGAGCCCGGCGATACATTCACAATGATCATCGGCGGAAGGGATTATCCTTTTACGGTAGCGGGTATCTATAATGCGGGTCTCGGTAACGAATCCGGATTCGGATACAGGCTTGTTATCTGCGACAGGGATTATGAACTTTTGAGAAATATATTCTCCGAGCAGGTCTGTTTGGCATTTGACACTGAAGAACGCTTTGATACGGATGCGTATATAGATGAGTGCGAAGCAAGATCTTCCGAGAATCTGGCAAGCAATCTGTCTGCTCATACATACTGGTCAGAGAAGAGTAATGAGACAGGTTTTATAACTATCTTTATGAGTCTCTCTGCGGTTCTGGCAGGTGTCACGATGGCGGCATCCGTTCTTCTCATCAGACACAAGATAAGTAACGACATCGAGGATCAGATGCAGCAGATCGGTGTCCTGGAGGCGTTGGGTTACAGATCGAACGAGATATCTCGTTCTTACATCTTCGAATATATGCTCACAACGGGAATAGGCTCGATCTTAGGTATTATCGCTGCCTGCGCATTCTCTCCCGTAATGGATTCGTTTGTCGGCGGCCTGATGGGACGTGTCATTCACAGATTTCCTGAAGTTATTAAGATTATTGCGGTGGCGGCTTTGGTGGTTGCGGTAACTACGCTTTTCGCTTTGCTTAAGACAAGACATATCAAGAAATTCCCTCCTGTAGTAGCTTTCCGTAAGGGTATAAAAACACACAGCTTCAGAAAGAATTTCTTCCCGCTCGAAAAGACGGGAAAGAACATCAACGTAAGGCTTGCTTTCAAGAGTTTCTTACGCAATATAAGAACCAACATCGGAACAGGGCTTTGTATCGTGCTTGCGGGTACGGCAATGATGTTTGCAGTCGCAGGCCTGGATTTCTTTAAGGACAGCGATGCCATCATGCATTGCATGGGAGAAGAGGTCGCGGATGAGAGGATACAGCCTCTGGATGGTGTGGATGCATATGAGTTCGCAGACGAACTTCTTGCATTCCCGGGTGTTCGTAAGACACTGGTTACCTATAACTTTGAGCAGGTGTCAATAGTAGGCGACCGGACGCAAACGTTTGCAGTGGTATATGAAGACTTTAGTGAGACTGAGAATATCTTCGTTTCTGAAGGAAGGTTACCCGAGCACGATAACGAAGTGGCAATATCCCTCAAAAGACACAATAGCACGGGTCTGAATGTCGGTGACAGTATAACATTGGAAGGTGACGGAACAAGAAAGAGCTACGTCATTACAGGAATCATTCCTTCGATGGCAAATGGTGGTGTGAACATCTACATGACAACCGACGCATTCTTAAGGTTCAATCCGAATGCCCGTCCCAATATGGTTGAAGTTTTCCTTGAGGAAGGAGTCGACAGAGCCGAGTTCGAGAGACAGATAACCGGGGTTTACGGTGCGAGTGCTCAAGATGCGGCCGAAGCAGCTTCACAGGGAGGTACTCTTGAAGATCGTATCAGAAGTGCTGCGGATGCACAGATGGCAACGCTGATCTCGCGTTACGGAGTGACGGATATCGACTATGCTATTGTGATCGGCGATCAGGTTATTACAGGAAGAAGCAGCGGATTTGTCATTAAGGAGATGAATTCTTTCCTTGAGCTTTCCAAGGTTCAGTTGGACCCGATAGCAAAGGTATTTACAGTCTTCTGCGGTGCCGGAGCAATCTTTGTTGCAATCGTCGTAGCAGCTATACTCGCGATCATCGCGGCTTCAAACATAAGAAGACAGCGCAAGGATCTGGGTATCATGAAGAGCATGGGTTATACATCCAAGGACCTCATGAAGCAGCTCGCGATCTCTATGCTCCCGACGACGGTGGTATCATCTGCGATCTCCATAGTGCTGGGATCGATCGTTTATTCGGCGTTCTGGGTTGCAGGATTCGGATGCATAAATAGCGCTAACCTCCCCTTGTTGATCATCACTGCAGTATTACTTGTTGTTTTCTGCTACATCGCGACTTACCTTGCAGCAGGCAAGATCAAGCAGGTATCAGTAACAGAACTCATGACAGAATAAGAGGTAAT
>JAFZPX010000064.1 GCA_017552455.1 Clostridiales bacterium | reverse complement strand
TCGGAGATTCTTACAGAGTCTGTTCTTATGTATGTTACGAGAGCTGTCTGACCCTGGCCTTCGATATTAACACCTTCATAAAGCTGCTGTGCAACTCTTGTAGTTGTTCTTGTAGTAAAGCCAAGACGTCTAGATGCTTCCTGCTGCATTGTAGAAGTAGTAAACGGAGGAGCGGGCTTTCTTGCTCCCTTCCCCTTCTTTACTGAGAAAGCATTCATGTCATTATCCTTGACGTTATCATAGATTCTCTGAGCAACTTCCTTATCAGAAACCTTACCGCCTTCAGGCTTAACAATCTGTCCGCCCTCAAAGGTTCCGTAATACTTAACAGTAAATGAATCCTTCTTGGCACCGGGTGTTACTTCAGCTGAAAGATTCCAGTAATCCTCAGGGATAAATGCATCAATCTCTGCATCCTTATCAAGAACCATTCTGGTAACAACAGACTGCACACGTCCTGCAGAAAGACCTGTTCTGATCTTCTTACAGAGCAACGGGCTCAATTCATAACCTACAAGTCTGTCGAGGATACGTCTTGCCTGCTGAGCATCAACAAGGTTCATGTCAATTGCTCTGGGATTGTCGATAGCCTCCTGAACAGCCTTCTTCGTAATCTCATTGAAAGTAACTCTGCACTTTGACAGAGGATCGATCTTCAAAGTCTTGGCTACATGCCATGCGATAGCTTCTCCCTCACGGTCAGGGTCGGTCGCGATATAGACTTGGTCAGCCTGACCGGCAAGAGCGATAAGCTCTTTCTTTACTTTTACATTCTTATCTATATATAAAGGCTTAAAATCATTCTCAACACTTACGCCCAAAGTCTTATCCGGCAGATCTCTGAAATGACCTACCGTTGCTGTTACTTTATAATCGTGTCCAAGATATCTCTCGATGGTCTTCGCTTTAGCAGGAGACTCAACGATTACAAGATTCTTACCCATTTGTTTACTTCACCGCTTTCATCGATTCAGTGTTTAACTATAGATTAACGACCGTGAATTGTCAAAACATATTTGCCTTGATCATTAGCTATCCTGCCTTCTGTCTCCAGTATTGTCACCATCGAAGACAGGTATGTGAACGGAATCCCGAGACTGAAACACAGCTCATCTATATTCCTCGGTTTCTCCGATATCTCGTCGCAGATAACAAGCTTCCATTGTTCCTCAGAAAGATTCTCCGGAGCGATTCTTGCCAAGGCTCTGAGTGCCGCTAGATCATTTCCATCATCCACCTCACCCTGAAGCAGAGCCCGCCTGTTATCCACCTGTTCCATTATCCTCTCATAGACAGTATCGACGTCTATCAGGACCTCCGCGCCGTCTCTTAGCAGCATCAGGCCTCCGAGGCAGTTATCCACATAGATACTGTTAGGCAGAACGAACACGTCCCTGCTCTGCGCCGCAGCGAAAGATGCCGTATGAAGCGTTCCGCTGTAGACGCCGGCCTCCATTACAAGGCACGCATCTGACAAGGCTGATATAAGCCTGTTTCGCGAAGGGAAATACTGCTTGAGCACTTCCTGCCCGGGCGGAAGCTCCGTTATAAGTACGCCCTGTGCGCATATCTTTTCGTATATGTCAGCGTTCTTATAGGGGTAGATTACATCCGGTCCTCCGGGTACGACCGCTACCGTCTTGCCTCCGACCTCCATGGAAGCTACATGCGCAGCCCTGTCGATGCCGAGAGCCATGCCGGACACCACCGCCACACCCTTCTTACTTAACTTGCTGCTGAACTCTCTTGTCGCATACAGTGAATATCTGCCGGGCTGTCTCGAGCCCACAATGGACACCGCACCTTTATGCGTAATTCCTGACAGGATTGAAGTATCACCCTTGGCAAAGAACACCGGCGGCATCCCTGACAGTTCTTTCCATGAGAAAGGGTAATCCCTGTCTTCTTTACAAAGTACGCTTATCCGCTGTTTCTCGATTATGTCTGCGTACTTCTCCACAGTATCCATGACCTTACTGCGGGAACTTATGATGTCATCAAGCTTTGAAAGCGTCTTCTCCGTAAAGCCCGCCTGTGAAGCTTCCTTCTTGATCCTTAGAAAATCTTCCATCACAGGGTAGGAATCTTTCTGCACAAACCCGGAAGATATAAGCTCCCTCATGACGTAATAATCCAAACGCGTCACAAACCTTATCGCAGTGTTCTCAAGTAGCTTTATATCCCGCTCTTGCATGCTGGAGACCTCCCTTCCTGTATATTCCCGCCTCGGCCACGTCGGACTTGATCATGTCGGGTCTGCCGTCAAGATCGGCTATCGTTCTTCCCACACGAAGTATTCTGTTAAAGCCTCTCGCGGAGAAGCCTGCAGCTTCCGCTATCTCGGCTGCATACTCAACAACCTCGGAACTCGCCCTGAATATATCCGCATCCGCATTACAGCAGGTGCCGTTAAAGATGCCGTCATTGAAACGTTCGCGCTGCATCTCCCACGCACCTTTGACATAAGACTTCATCTTCTCGTTAAGCATCTTGTCTTCTTTGATCGCAGACTGAGCAAGATACTCTCCCGATATAGAGCGCATCTCCGCCACAAGGTCTATCCTGTCACGCACGGGTCCGGACAGCTTCGCCATATAGTTGTTTATCACCTGCGGGGTACACGTGCACCTTCGTCCCTCCTCATAGAGCATTCCGCACCTGCACGGATTGCCTGCCGCCACGAAAACAAACGACGCCGGAAAAGCGAAATTCCTTCCGTCCTTACTCATTCTCACTACATGATCCTCAAGCGGGACTCGAAGCGCCTCCATCACTTCCCTTTTAAACTCGAATATCTCGTCCGCGAAGAGCACACCGTGATTGGCAAGAGCGAACTCCCCCGGAAGAAGCTTGCTTGGAACTCCGAGCATCCTCCCCCTGCTCATGCCGGGATATATGTAGCGAAAAGGGCGTCTGTCACTTAAGACAAGTCCGCTCTCAGGATCATCCTTAAGACCTGCCGCCTCCATCACTGAATACACATCACCGATCTCAGGTCCTTTAAGCGGTGGAAGTATGCCTGCAAGGATCTTTCCTGCCATAGTCTTTCCGCAGCCGGGACTTCCGAGAAGAAGAATGTTATGAACTCCTGCAGCTGCAATAAGTAAGGCGCGGACAGCCTTTACCTGCCCCTTAACAGCCGAGAAATCAGGAAGCTCCTCATCAATACTGTCCAGATCATCAACAGAGAATGACGACGGCTGATAATCCTCGTCTTTGAAAATATCTTTAAGTTCAGAAAGACGGGTTACCGTCATGCAGTTAAGGCCCGCGCATCTTGCTGCATCCGATTCATCCGAAGGGATAAAGATGCGGTCATACTCTGACTGATCGATACGAAGTCTTAGCGAGGCGCAAGGTGTTCCCTTAACCGTCCCGTCGAGCATGATCTCTCCGCTGGCATATACTCTGATACCGGGACTTGCCGGAAGCTGCCCCGATGCCATAAGCATTCCTATCGCTATGGGAAGATCAAAGCCCGTACCGGACTTCTTGATGTAAGCCGGGGATATCGAAGCCGTTATGTGACCTTTGGGCATCGTAAACCCCGATGCTATTAGTGCCGGCTGAATCCTGCCTCTTGATTCCCTGATAGAGGGATCACACAGACCGATTACGTCGAATGAAGGAAGTCCCGGTGTGATAGATACCTCTATCTGTGCTTTTACTGAAGTCATTCCATCCATAAAGGACGTGCTGACTCTCACGATGTTGACTTTTGAAGCCATGTCATATCCTCCTTTGTCTTATTCCATACCTACAAGATAACAGGTTTCGAGGCCGTAAAAATCGACAAATGACGACAATTTTCGACAATTTCGACAAAGCAGGATTTGTGATACAATACTTGAGTTTTAAAGAAGAATAATAATTATAAAGAGGTAAAAAATGGAACTCGGCATAGTAGGACTTCCGAACGTAGGTAAGAGTACACTGTTCAATGCTATTACAAAGGCAGGAGCTGAATCGGCTAACTACCCCTTCTGCACTATCGAGCCTAACGTAGGTGTCGTTGCAGTACCCGATCACAGACTCGATGAGCTTGCTAAGATGTATAACCCCGAGAAGTACACTCCCGCTGTTATCAAGTTCGTTGATATCGCAGGTCTCGTTAAGGGCGCGAGCAAGGGTGAAGGCTTAGGAAACAAGTTCCTTTCCAACATCAGAGAAGTTGATGCCGTAGTTCACGTCGTAAGATGCTTCGACGATCCTGACGTTATCCATGTTGACGGTAATGCAGACCCCGAGCGTGACATCGGAGTAATCAACCTCGAGCTCGTTCTTTCCGACATGGAAGTCATGGAAAAGAGAATCGACAGAACTAAGAAGATGATGAAGGGCGGCGATAAGTCTTACCAGGCTGCCCTCGATGTATACGAGAAACTCTATGCAGCACTTGAGGCTGAGAAGCCTGCAAGATCCGTAGAGCTTGATGCAGACGAGTTGGAGTTCACAAAGGATCTTCAGCTCATCACATTAAAGCCCGTTCTTTACTGCTGCAACATCAAGGAAGACGATATCGGCAATGATGATATCCCTTATGTGAACGTAGTTAAGAAGATCGCTGAGGCTGAAGGCTCTCAGGTTGTAGTTATCTCTGCTAAGATCGAAGAAGAATTAAGCCAGCTCGAAGATGAGGACAGACAGATGTTCCTCGATGACTTAGGCCTTGATTCTGCAGGTCTTGATAAGATGATCCAGGCTTCATATAAGCTTCTGGGCCTCATCTCCTACCTTACAGCCGGTCCTCAGGAAGTTCGTGCATGGACTATCAAGGAAGGCACTAAGGCTCCTCAGGCTGCAGGTAAGATCCACTCTGATTTCGAGAGGGGCTTTATCCGCGCAGAAGTAGTTTCTTACGATGACCTCGTTGGCTTGGGCTCAATGACCGCATGCAAAGAGAAGGGCCTTGTAAGATCCGAAGGAAAAGAATATGTGATGAAGGACGGCGATGTCGTTCTGTTCAGATTCAACGTCTGATATTAATATCAGCGCTCGTTGATCTTTATCTCAAACGTCTCCTTATAGGTGACGTTTTTCTTTAGCGGCAAATTCGTCGAATTGGTATCTGTACGTTCGATTTCCTTACTGCAGAAGTCTATAAGAAGCTCACAGAAATCATTCTTCATGAGAAGCTCATCGTGCAATGATTCATTCATCTGCTCAGGTGTATAAGGCAGGATCGTAAACTCGAACTTCTTGTCACCTGATACTCTTCTTACAACAAAGGAACTGCCCTGTGTTGACTCAAGTCTCATAGCATCAGTATCCGTATGAGAACTGTTTTCTGCAGGCCTTGCATAAGAATGGAATATCTTATCAGCGCCTACGCTGAACTCACCTACACGTGTCGCATTCTTACGGTCGTAGTAAGACTCACCGGGGCCTCTTCCGTACCATGTACAAACCATGTCATCCTTAGTAACAGGAATACGGAAACCGTAGCGGACCATATCGTACTTAGGTGTGAAATTCAAAGTCACACGGACAAGATCTGAAGAAGGCACCTCATATGCCACCAGGATATCACCCTTAAACGCGAATGACTTATATCTTGATACGAGCGAGAATGCTCCGTTTACAACGCTATAATTCATGCCGTTGAACTGGATAGACTTCTGTATCTGCTCGTAATCACTCTCATTCGAGAAGATGGTTCTCGAGAGCACGAAACTTCTGTCAGTTCTGTCGATATTGGAAGGACATCTGTAGAAGCTCGGCATCATGGGACCCTTTATAAACTCGAACCCGTGTGAAGCGATACCACACAGAGCGCCGTCTTTTCGAGAGAAGCGTATGGACAGATCCTCAGTATTTACCTGCAGACTGTCCGGAAGAGCCGTAAGCTCAGTGTTATCGATCTTAGTAACGGATGTCTCCTCCAAAGCCTCATCAGGCAAAGCAAGCTCCCCTGCTTCCTCCAAAGGTATCTCCGCGAGTTCATCGACAGGAGCCTGATCCATAACAGTAAGTGAACCGTCAAAGTTCTCATCTGTTACTTCAGGTGCAGGAAGCGCTCTTGCATCAGCAGGAGCCACATCTGACTCTATCGCAGCTGCAGGCTTAAAGTTGCTGCCTCCGGGCATACCGCACTCAGGAGCAACGACATCCTGATAGAATGCCACCTCAAAGCCTTCCTTGGCATAGTAAGTATCCTTAGCAAGCTTGAGATTAATCGCAAAAAGGATCTCGTGAGATAGAAGATTCATATACATCTCGACAAGCTCAGGCTTACCCTGCGCCCATCCGTCTTCGAGATACTTATCGATATTGATCGGGAACTTCAGTGTTCTCGTTCCGTAAGGTTCTATCTCAGGGATAGTTCCTCTTCCGCTCATTACGATATGTCCGCCGAGCAACACCTGCCACTCGAGCAGCAACTCAGGCGTATACGCGAACGGATGTGCATTACGAAGCGTCAAAGTAGACGGATCTTCAGGATGCGAGAATATATTCAGAGTATTACACTGATTCTTGATATCAAGATAGATAGGATGAGGATTTCTTTCTGCATCGACGATACCCTGTCCTATACAGCTGTCATCCTTGTTCTTTCCTCCTACGAGGTCAGCATGGTGGATCCACTTATAGTCAGCGCCGTCATCAGGGAAACGCTTTCTTCCGGGA
>JAFZPX010000008.1 GCA_017552455.1 Clostridiales bacterium | reverse complement strand
TCTGATTATTTCATTGTTCTCTGTTTTTATAATCCCGGGCTGTGTCCATAAGAGAGATAGTTTGGCTCAGGCTGCAATTGCGAATATAGATTCTTCGATTCTGCGTTATAGCGGTAGTTGTAATGCAATATCTGAAAAAGATGTCACATAGTACATGTTTAGGATTGTGACCTTGTATTCTGATGAAGTTGGAGATCAAGTTACAAATCTGTATAACGCGGTAAATTCAGTTCTTTCCAGTGAAGAATTCTATGGTCGGAAAATCAGAGTTTTTATAGAAACTGATCATTCTGATGCAGGCTCAAGTTGTGTTGTAGCCTATATGTATAATTATTATCCCTACTCAAGCACCCCATATATGGAAACCGAAGTCTATGATCACATAACTAGTATACAAGTAAATGGAATAGATTATTTGTCTGAAGGTTACAATTTCCATCATAGATATATATTAAATAACGCAAACTATTGGGATAGTTTTACAGAAGTAGAATCATTAAGCTATTCTGAATTAGTTGAGTATGAGACTGAGATAATCAACGACGAACAAGCTATTGAGGGATTAGAGCAGTATATGTTGGATCGCTTTGGTGATTATTTATCTATAAGAGAAGATGTGTATGTTTGGAGTGAACGTGATCCGCATATAAACTTAGATGTGTCGATTTCCCAAAGTGACATAATTCAAAGTGATGAATATGATTCTGTTACATCATTTGTAGATAGTGTTCGATGTAGTTTGAACGATTATTGTAATCTGCATATGGATGATGAGTTGTTTTCCTATAGAATACGAGTTGGGTTTCATACAAATGGTGAGAATAGCACCGTGTTAGCGTCAATAAGAAACTTTAATTCACTCAGCCGTGAATTGTATGTTGGTTTTTTATCAGTTGATTTTGGATATGTGCAGGTTGAAGACATAATTAATTGTGATGGTATAACTGAGATTGAAATGTTTGATCGTAGTGTTGAAGAGGTAGAAATAGTGCTCGACAATGTAGAAGGAATCGAATATGTAAATATCTTTGATCGAGAGACGAGTGAAATACTGTCTGAGGAATATCCGCAAGTTGTATTTCGATAAAACGCACATAAACGTATAATTCAATTAGCAGGACTTTCGGATATGGATGGTTATATATGAAGAAAAAGACAATTACCGTATTCATTACTATAGTAGTGCTTTTAATTGGTCTCGCGCCCTGTCCGTTAAAAACTTCTAAAGATGCAGACGGTGGAACACGGCACTATTCTCCAATTCTTCCTCTATATACAATAATAGACTGGAATAGAGTTCAGATAACTCCTCTTAATGATAACAATAGTACTGATAGGTTAACGGGAACGACGACAAAAGGAATACAAATCTTTGTTTTAGGAAGATGTGTATATGATGGTCGGTATACAGCAGAAGGAGCTTATGCTCGGTAAGATGATGAATACAACACAGAAAGTACTGTTTATACTTGAATCCAACAAAGGGACCTATACTTCCGGGGAGGAGATGGCGAGACAGTGCGGCATCTCGAGAAATGCTGTCTGGAAGGCCATAAAGGATCTGCGCGCGAAGGACTATAGCATAGATGCGGTCAGTAACAAGGGATATAAGCTGACAGGTAACATCGACATTATATCTGCTGAGGGTATAATGGCCGAATTGCCTGAGGCACTCAGGGACGCTGAGATATTGGTGTATGACAGTCTTGAATCCACCAGTGACAAAGCAAAAGAGCTCGCTGTCAAAGGTGCGTCTCACGGAACATCTGTAGTTGCTGTTACGCAGACCGGCGGAAGAGGTCGTAAGGATCACTCTTTCTTCTCGCCTGAAGGGGGGATCTACTTAAGCATTATTCTTAGTCCCGAGAAACTGTCAGATACAGACAGTAAAGCCGTTACCGCTTTTGTAGGTGGTGCCGTGATTAATGCGATAAGAGAACTTACAGGCATAGAAACTTATATGGACGGTATTAATGATCTGTATGTTGACGGGAAAAAGATATGCGGTATCCTGCTTGAATCCGGAAGTGAATATGACAGTAACACGCTACAGTGGATTGTGGCGGGAATAGGCATTAACTTTGATTCGGATATTAGAAGATTCCCCAAAGATGTTAAAGAAAGAGCGGCCGGTTTGTTTGGACCCGGCAAGGCACCAATCACTAAGAATAAGCTTATAGCAGGAATAATCGAGAAAATAATTAATTGTCAACCATAATGTAAAATGGGTTGACGATAAATCCCTGTTGTGCTAACTTCTCATATGTGTTTGAAGGAGGAGTAGTGCTGTGAGCCGCGAAGAAGCAGGGAAGACAAGTAGTAAGTTTAAGACGTTAGATCTCGTTTATTGTTCGATGGGGGCAGCGTTAATTGCTGTATGCTCATGGATAAGCATACCCACAGCGGTACCTTTTACACTTCAGACTTTCGCGGTGTTTCTTGTGCTCTTGCTTCTGGGCGGAGAGAGAGGAACCATAGCTACACTTGTATATGTGCTGCTTGGTGCTGTAGGAGCACCTGTTTTCGCCGGGTTTAAGGCAGGACTGGGCGTCCTTCTCGGAAGTACGGGCGGATACATTATCGGTTTCCTGTTTACGGGCCTTATCTATATACTTTTCACGAGACTTTTTAAGAACAATATTGTGATTAAGCTGGCAGCTCTTGTACTCGGCCTTATAGTCTGCTATGCGTTCGGAACAGCTTGGTTCATGCATGTTTATTTGAAGAACACAGGAGAAGTGGGACTGCTTACTGTTCTCGGATGGTGTGTATTCCCGTTTATTATTCCTGACCTTGTAAAGATGGCGCTCGCCGCTGTAATCGCCAAGAGGATAGAGCCTGTAATAAGGAGAAAGTGAATCTGATCCGATAGCTGTTTATAATATGCTCTTTGACCGCTATAATTAGTTGGGATTAATAAGGGATAAGGAGCTTGGATTATGTTCTTAAAGATTTGTGAAGTGCTGGGATTGTTTGATCTTCCTACAGCATATATATCGTTGTTCTCGATACTGTGGCTGCCTGTCCTCATAGTGGCAGTAAAACTTATTAACAACAGCCATAAGAACGCATACCGTGTGATAGCGTTAATACCGACGGTTAATTTCGTTGTGTTCTATATTCTCAATTACACGAAGGGTTACCCGATTACGGGCATTCTTCGTTACGGCCCGCATCTTATCGCAGCACTTGTGTACTGTCTTGCGACTCTCATCATTTCACGCTCTTCCAAAAGGGTTAAGCCGTTGGTTATAAGCGGCGTTCTTTGCGTGTTGATATCTGCCTTTACTGCAGGAGTAGTGCTTGCAGATTCTTATGCATGGCATTTTGGCAACTTCAGTCATTACAGCTACGAGAAATCTATGGCAGCTTTAATCGATGAGCTGGAGCAGAACTATATCTTAAGTGGGTACAAAGGGGTAGATTTTGAAGAGCTTCGAGCTGTGTATATTCCTCTTGCTGCTGAAGCTGAGCGTAACGGCGATGAGGTTGCTTTCGCGTATGCGGTTACGAATCTTTGCTATGAGTTCCATGACGGACACCTGCGTCAGCGTTATAACGACATCGACCTGAGAAATGAAGTTGTGATGCAGATGGCGGGAAATGATTACGGCTTCTCAATGATAAGACTCGATGACGGTTCTGTAATCGCGATGCTGACGGATGAAGAGTCTGAGGCGTATGCTTCCGGCATCCGTAATGGTGTAGTGATCACAAGTTGGGACGGAGTTGATATCGATACAGCAGTCGATGGCGTAAGATGCCTCGCGCTCGGAATTAGAGATTACCCCGCGTATCCGATCGAAGCTAATGAAGATGTCATGAGACCTATCTACCTTGCAGGTCAGGGCGGCGATACAGTGGAAGTCGGATTCATCGATGAAGACGGAAATGAGCAGGTTGTTACTGTCGCAAGTCAGGGAAGCTACTGCGAGAGACTTAGCGCGGCTATAGAGCCTTTGACCGGTAAAAGATGTGAGGAGTTCGGATATGCCTGCATGCTGGATGATCGTACAGGTTACCTTTGTATTCCCGAGGAAGGTTATGAAGATCTGCTAGATTTAAGGGCAGCTATGACCGATGAATACCCTGAAGTAAGAGACCTCATCATATCAAGAATTGAGGAGCTTAAAGCGCAGGAAATGGAGACGTTAATCCTTGATCTGCGTGATAACGACGGCGGCATAGATGTTGTTTATGAGGAGATAGTCGCTTTGTTTACGAATGAAGCGTTTGTAACTACCGGCGGATTCTATAATGGCACAGAGTTTGAAGCGAGCGATAACTGGATCTGGAGCGTGGAACCTGACGGAAGGTATTCGGATCTTCCGGTCGTTACCCTTGTTAACTGCGGATGCGGAAGCTGCGGCGATATCTTTGCAAGCTATATGTCCCGCTGTCCGAATGCTACTGTGATGGGAATAACGACAACATGGGGCTCGGCGCAGACCATGGGCGGACAGTGCCTGTTAAGTGACGGACAGATTTATGTTTCATATCCTGTTATGGCTACGTTGGATGAGAATGGTGAGGTGTATCTGGATGCAGGTCCTGACAGAGTAAGCTCGGTTGAGCTTGATGTAAGGATCCCTCTGGACCGTGAAGCGGTAGAGGCACTTTACAATTCGGACGAAGATTATGAATTGGATTTTGCTGTTCAGTATTTGGCTGATCAGTGATATTATAGAAAAACATTGTAATGGAAGGAGGACGTGTCATGGACGGAACAGATTCTGCCTCATCGGCTTATCGAAGTACATATTTGAGTTCTGATGTGGCACGTGCCCATATTATTCAGTCGTAAGACTGTTTATCATCGTTGTCCTCAGATCTCGTTATTCTGTTGTTTATAAGGAGAGATCGCGATGGCGATGCATGATGTTACTATCGAGAAGACGATATTGGCGCTTCTTGATGAGAAAAAATACCAAACGCTTAAAGATATTCTGGTCACGATGGAGCCTACGGACATCGTCGCGATTTTTGAAGAACTGTCAGAGGATAAGGTTCCTTTGCTTTTCCGACTGCTTCCTAAGGAGACTGCAGCAGAGGCTTTTGCCGAGCTTGATCCTGAGTGGCAGGAGCTTCTGATCAAAGGCTTCTCTGATACTGAGCTTCGAGAGGTCGTTAACGAACTTTATGTTGATGATGCCGCGGACCTTGTTGATGAGATGCCCGCAAATGTAGTTAAGAGGATCCTCGCGCAGGCGGCTCCGGAACTGCGTAAAGAGATTAATGAGATCTTACGCTATCCTGAGAATTCTGCGGGCTCAGTTATGACTACCGAGTATGTATCATTGAGACCTCAGATGACTGTCGCAGATGCCATCGTTCGTATTAGAAGAACGGGCGTTGATAAGGAGACTATTTATACCTGTTATGTAACCGAAGAACGTAAACTTCTCGGTGTTGTTTCTGTTAAAGACCTGCTGCTTGCACAAGATGATGAGACAGCAGTATCTGAGATCATGGATGAGAATGTCATAAGCGTAGGCACTCTGACCGACCAGGAAGAAGTTGCGAAGATGTTCTCGCACTATAACTTCCTCGCCATGCCGGTCGTTGACAATGGCGGAAGAATGGTCGGTATCGTAACATTCGATGACGCTATGGATATCATCGAGGAGGAGACCACGGAGGATATCGAGAAGATGGCCGGTATGTTGCCGTCTGAGAAGACATATCTTCGTTCTTCGGCGCTTGACCTTTTCCGTAACCGTATCCCGTGGCTTGCGCTCCTCATGGTTTCCGCTACGTTTACGGGCATGATAATTACAAATTTCGAGAATGCACTTGCAGCACAGGTTGTGCTTACGGCCTTTATCCCCATGCTGATGGATACAGGCGGTAATTCGGGCTCGCAGGCATCCGTAACCATCATCCGCGCGTTAAGCTTGGGAGAGCTTGAATTTGCTGATGTGCCTAAGGTTATCTGGAAGGAGATACAGACTTCCGTTCTCTGCGGTGTCGCACTTGCAACTTTGTGTTTCGCCAAGATCATGCTCTTTGACAGACTTGTTCTGGGCAATGAATCTATAACACTGACTGTCGCTTTCACGGTCTGCTTTACGATGGCGGTGACGGTGCTTATGGCTAAGCTTGTGGGCTGTACGCTTCCTATGTTTGCCAAGAAGCTTGGCTTTGACCCTGCGGTAATGGCGAGCCCTTTCATTACGACGATAGTAGATGCTTTGTCGCTTCTGGTGTATTTTGGAATTGCACGTGCGGTCCTGTTCTAGGGAGTTGATTTATGAAGAGCGATTATAAAGCAGCGCGCAAAAGAGCGCAGAAGGAAGTAAGAGATGCCGTCAGAGAAGGACGTTCGCCGTATCTTCCTATTCTCGATGCTTTGGAGGAAGTTAAGCACGCGACAGGTACCAGAAACATCGGTCTTATAGAGCTTCCCGTTAACCGCATTAAGGGTAACAAAGAGCAGGGACGTAATTCAGCTTTCGCTGCGAACTTTATGCCGCTTCTTGAAGAGGAGACGGAGTTCGCGATCAAGTGGTCGGATCTTTACGATTCCTACAAGAAGGAAGGCATCCGCGATGCGATAAAAGTATATGAATACATGCACCAGTTCTATGTCCAGGAAGGAAACAAGAGGGTGTCTGTATCCAAGTTCGGCGGCACTGACTATATGCTGGCCGACGTTACGAGGATCATTCCTGCAAGGTCTGATGATCCCGAGGTGGTGGCATACTTCGAGTATCTGGACTTCTATAAAGTTACACGCAATCATCTTATCGTGTTCACGGAACCTGGCGAATACAGAAAGCTCGCGGAACTTGTGGGGCAGGACCTGAAGACGCCGTGGCCCGAGGATGCGTGCAAGGATCTTAAGTCTGCATACTTCCGTTTCGCAAGGATGCTTAAGAAAGAGTTCAGGACAGATGATCCGTATTCCGTAAGTAATGCGTTCCTGATCTATCTGTCGATATTTCCGCTGGCGACGTTCGCGGAAGATACGGATGAACAGATATTGAAGAATGTAAGACTCGCACGCTATGAGCTGCTTACTGAGGGTAGTATCGACAGCATCGAGTTCCTTGACAGCGCGGACTGCGAGGAGAAGAGCAAGATCATAACAAATATCTTCTCTAGGCCTCGTAAATACACTGAGAAAGAACCTCTTAAGGTCGGATACATCTACGATAAGGGTGTTGATGACTCAAGGTGGATAGACAGCCATGAAGCGGGAAGACTTTATGTAGATGCAATGACTGCCGGTAACGTCAGCACGGCTGTTTACTACAGCGAACGGGATGGCGGCGTAACTTCTGCCATAGAGCACAGCATAAGCGATGGATGTGAGCTTATCTTCTCTGTGTGTGCTGAGCACTATAGTGAGGTCTTAAAGGCAGCCGTCAAGCATCCTCAGGTAAAGTTCGCGAGTTGCTCAGCACTACAGACGAATCCTTCCGTAAGGTGTTATCAGGGAAAGATATATGAGTCTTCGTTCCTTATCGGTATTCTTGCCGCGCAGACTCAGTTGCTTGAATTCGGAAATGCAGGGGAGCGACGTATCGGTTATCTTGCACGCGGAACAGGTGCGATCAACAGGATTAACCTTAATGCGTTTGCCATTGGTGTGGCTGTAGCTGATCCTAAGTGTAAGATATCGCTTAAGGTTGCAGGTAAAGATGCTGACTACCGTCAGCAGTGGGAGGATGAGGGCGTAAGGATATTCTCAGATATGGAGTATTCGCCTACGTCTAACGACGGACTTCGTCCGGGTGTTTATAAGATATGGGACGGCAAAGAGATCTATCTCGGAGCTTCATACTACAACTGGGGTAAATACTATCTTCAGATAGTTGGTTCCGTTCTGAATGGTATGTGGAACATTAACGAGATAGTCGACAGACATATCGCAGCAAACTACTGGTTCGGACTTGCGACGGGCGTAGTCGACATCAGAGTTCATGATATAGATAAACAGACCGAGAAGCTTCTGGGGTTCTTTAAGAGTGCCATAATAAGCGGAACTGATCCTTTCTCAGGTGAACTCTACGATAACAAAGGTAATCTTAGATCGTTCAGAGGAAAGATCACGCCGCAAGATGTACTTACCATTGACTGGCTTTACGATAATATAGAGCAAGCTTTACGTTAAATGCAGGGAAGAATAAGGCGACACTCATTCCCATTTGTGTTGAATAAGCAACATTCTGGTTCAGTATTAATCATTGGTTTGCCGTATAAAGATTGTCATAATGACTTTGGTTAAAACAAAGAACACTTGGGGAGGCTAAAATGAATCAAAAGATTGTGTCCAGAATAATCTGGACAGCGGCGCTTTTACTTGCGCTGGGAATGGTAGTGTTCGGCTATGTTAGCGGTGAAGCTGAGACAGTCTTCAGCAAAGCTGTGAATATATGTATGGAGTGTATTGGCCTTGGATAAGAAACATGGATCAAAGCTCCGCAAGATAATTCAGATTTGCTGGGGCGTATTAACTAACGCATATGTAAAAGGCTTTATCGCAGGAAGTTCAACTATCTACACAGGACCGCTTAAGCACTTCTGTGTGCCCGGTATGAACTGCTATTCCTGCCCCGGTGCCCTCGGCGCGTGCCCGATTGGTGCTTTGCAGGCAGTGCTTAACTCAAGACACAGGAAGTTTCCTTTTTATGTAATCGGCTTCCTTATGACAATAGGTCTTTTCCTCGGACGTTTCGTCTGCGGATGGCTGTGTGTGTTCGGCCTCATTCAGGAACTCCTGTACATGATCCCGACACCGAAGCTCAAGATCCCTGAACGTGTGGACAAGGTCCTTCGTAACATGAAGTACGTCATGCTTCTTGTTATGGTAATAGCTCTGCCGCTCCTGTATCGAAATGAGTATGGTGCAGCCAAGCCTTTCTTCTGTGAATTCGTTTGCCCTGTAGGCACACTTGAGGGAGGTATACCTCTGGTTCTTCTGAACGATCAGTTGAGACCTGCTCTCGGCAGTTTGTTCATATTTAAGACAGCTATCCTTACTGTGTGCATACTGGCTTCAATATTCATTTACAGACCTTTCTGTAAATATCTGTGCCCTCTCGGAGCTTTCTACGCACTGTTCCAGAAGGTCAGTCTCGTTAAACTTGATGTAGATAAGTCTGCTTGCGTTAACTGCGGTGCCTGCGCCCGTAAATGTGCTATGAACGTAGACCCCAGTAAAACGCCAAACAGTACTGAGTGCATAAGATGCGGTGAGTGCTTAAAATCATGCCCGACGAACGCTCTTCGCTTTACATGTGCGGGCAAGAAAATAGGAAATAAAACCAATATAGGAGAAACAAAAAATGAAGAAGAAGGTAATTAGCATTGTGCTTGCTTTGGCAATGGCAGTATCGTTCGCATGCTGCTCAAAGAAGGAAGCAACGCAGGAGACACAGGAACAGCTGGAGAATGTCTATAACTTCAGTACAGGCGGTGTAGCAATCGATGAGTATGAGGATGAGGCGAATCTTCACGGTTCACTCGGAACTTCGATGGGTTATGAGTTGGAGCAGGGTACCGGAGTCTATTTGTCAGCTCTTACGTACTTCGCTATCTCACCGGCGGATCTCGAAGCAATGATGGAACTTCCCGAGGAGGAATTCACTGAAGATATGATGCAGAATCTTCGTGATCGCAGAGGATACATATCTGCAGTATATGCGATAGACGGCAACAGAAGTATTGACGATGTAGCAGACTATTTGTCCGAGCTGGGACTTGATATTTCCGGTAACGAGTTCCTCGGTACGGTAGGTGAGTATAACTTCTACTATCAGATGAACCCCACACACATTGATTATGCAAACGACACCGTATATGAGGATGAGTATGTTGAAGAGATTAACTCTCTTATGGAGCACTATTCTGATGCATCACATTACCACATCTTCGTACCCGAGGCAGTTGAATCTGCTTCGGAAGGTACACATATCTCTTTCCAGACTGTGGATCTTGAGGGAAATACTGTCGATTCAGCAGAGCTCTTTGCCCAGAATTCCGTAACGATGGTGAACATCTGGGGTACAAATTGCGGACCTTGCATCGATGAGATGCCCATGCTTAACGAACTCAATAACACAATGAATGCTCAGGGCGGTGCTATCGTAGGTATTATCGCTAATCTTTCAGACCTTAATGATGAAGATACCCGTGAGGCCGCCGAAGACATAGTCGCATCTACCGGCGTTGAATTCCAGCAGCTTCTCAGATGGGAGACTATGGACACAGATCTGCCCAACACATTTACTCCCACATCTTACTTTGTAAACTCTGAGGGATACATCATCGGAGAAGTAGTTATCGGTACCAGAACTGAAGCTGAATACACAGAGATGTTTAACCAGGCTCTGGCAGCAGTATCCTGATCACTTCTTGTTATAAGTCTCAGTGATTTCCTTACATACATTGAGGAAGTCGATGGTAAGGCGTCTTAACTGATAAGACAGGTGACGAAGGATAAACTCAATCTTCGCAGGACAAGCCAGGAAGATCTTCTCTAAGTCTTCCTGGTTTATTATTTCTGCTCGAACATTCTCTGAGTCAGCAACAGCCGTAGCATTTCTGGGCTCTTCGGCGATCATGCCCATCTCACCGAATACAGCGACAGCTGAGTAAGAATCGATCTTGAGCTCATCCTTATGACGGTAGTTGGTGTAAAGACCTACCTCACCGGAATGCAGAATATACATGCTTGTGGCAAAGTCACCCTCTCTGAAGATGAAGATGCCCTTGTTATAAGCCTTGATATTGCCGGTATTATTGCCCTTGATCTTCTCAAGCTCTTCTTTAAGGGAAGAGGTATCGGGTTCTGCGAGCTTGTTCTTGTTGGACTGATATACGTCGATATGCTTCTTGATCTTGGAGAACAGCGAATCCTTCTTCGTTGCATCAGACTGGCGAAGCTCGTCGAGAAGAAGCTTGGAGTCGTTGTAATCCTTGGTCATTGTCTGAACTCGGTTGCCGAGATATCTCATGAGTTCGATTATCTGATCGGGGTTGGCAGTGAAGTAAGCCTTCAGCTCATCTCCGGGGATCTCTACAACACGGGCGCTTCCCTTGGCAACAACAGTTGCGCTTCTCGGATAAGCCTCAAGGATAGCCATCTCACCGAAATACTCTCCTGCATTAAGCACTGCAAGCTTGATCTGGTCATTCTTTCCAAATCCGGCATAAACACCGGCGTTGCCTTCGAGCAGTCGGAAGAAACTTGTTCCGTTATCGCCCTCTTTGATAATGATCTCGCCGTCTCTGAAAGTCTTCTCAGTCAACCCCATAGTGCATACGTCCTTTCTTGCAGAACTTATCCTTAATAGTCTTTTGATTATATCAGAAATCTGCGACAACTGCACTTGAATTATGAGCATTTATTGTATAATACGAGGCATGAAGAACAGACAGACAACATCATCCGCATTATTTAAACTGACGGGCATACTCGTCTGCTTAAGCTTGTCTATTTGCTTGTGCGGATGTAAAGACGGCGCGACCGAGACTTCAACAACCGCTGCTTCGGCTCAGTCTGCCACAACAGCGTCGACTTCATCCACTACAGCTTCAACAGAAGCTACAACTCCAACTGCTTCGTCAAGATCATCATCTTCGAATTCCTCAGGAACATCTTCGACTTCACCTACATCGGGTATACCTAATCTTGTTACTACCAGTGACGATGCAGGTGCCGGCGGGCCTGGAGGCTCAGATATGGGCGGCGGAACTGCAGATGGCGATGTCGCTTCAGACTCGAGTGCGGATGGTGCTCCCGGTGATGGTTCAGCAGCAGATGCTCTTCCTGATGATTCTGCGCTCGATCCTTCAGCCGCAGACGAATCACTTCCTTCCGATGCATCGGCTGACAGCGGTTCTTCATCTGATATTCCTTCGGGAGAAGGGGATATACCAGACCTTCCATTAACAGATCCGAGTTATATAGCAACTCAACGTTCGGTAGAAGAACTATGCATGGCAGCTGTTAACAACGGTTGGGATGTATTCTATGCTGACAGAGGTTTTGGAACAGGCGATCGTGAACATGTATATACGATGTATGTGTGCGCAGTTATAAGCAGCGGTTCTGACGGACAGTATCACAGAGTCGACTGTGAGATCGGAGGACAGCCTACAGTATGGTGGTGTACTCAAGTGGGAGGAACCTCAGCTGAGGCTATCGGCTCAGTTGCGCAGCTATATAATACAACCATCGATTCAGTTACCAATTACCTCGTAAGCTACGGCGTGAGACAAGGTGGATAATTACAAAGGCTGTTAATACTTATTTAACAGCCATTTTTATTATTTTGGTATAATTTATAGATAGCAAACACTATTGGTCGGGGTTATTAATGAAGACACTATTCGGATTTAAGATAGGTGGACTGAAGCAGAAGATATTGACGCTTGTCATACTGCTTTTCCTTGTTACGGTTGTCTTCTTCTCGTTTGTTTCACTATATAAGACAAAATTCCTGGCTGAGATCGTAAGTCAGGCTAATGATCAGCAGCAGGTAGCCCTGAGTGCTGTATCCGCCGGTACTATCGATCAGGTTATCAATACTTCCATGACCAAGACCAATGCTCTTCAGGCTTACATCGCAGATGATATGTTTGAAGAGATAAGAACTGATGTATCCACATTGCAGTCTCTTACGCATGACTTCTTCCTTCATAAGGGTGCATATGACTTCTCGCCGCTTTATCCGCCGGATCCTAATCTTGACGGAACCATAACAGCTCAGTGTTTGTGGGATGAGGGCGTAGATTATCACAATTCCGATTATCTTGCTGTTGCTGTGCATATGAGCAACACAATGATCACGATGTGCGACACATCGGGCTATATGGATAACTGCTATGTCGGATTTGTTGACGGCACATCTTTATGCGTAGATGCGATGTCTGCCAATAAGTTTGATGAAGACGGCAACATAATTCCTTTCCCGGCCCGTGAACGTTCCTGGTATACAGAAGCGGTCGAGACCGGCGATATCTGTTTCTCCGGCGTTATCTACGATACATTCTCCGGAGCATCATGTGTAACGTGTTCTGCTCCTGTCTATGTTAACGGAGAGCTTGTCGGTGTCGTAGGAATCGATCTATTCCTGGACGAGCTTGAAGCCTATGTAAACCAGTCTTCAAATAATGGCGGCTTTATCTGTATCGTGAACGAAGAGGGACAGCTTATTTTCGCTCCGGAGGACAACGGCCTGTTTGAGGTAGTGGGCCAGGACGAGGCAGAAGACTTACGAGAGTCTCCGAACGAAGAACTTGCCCAGTTTGTTTCGCGCGCACTTGAAGAGGAGACTAGTGTCCAGACTGTAACTATCAACGGTGAGGACTACTACATGGTGGGAACTCCTATCCCAACGGTAGGGTGGACGGCAATCTCTGTTGTAGAGAAGGAAGTGACGTTGGCGCCGACGAACGAGATGCTCCAGCAGTATGAGCAAATCAATTCGGAAGCAACATCTTTATACAGGGATGCGCAGAAGAAGCTGCTTGTCTTTTCGGCAACAATGGTCGCTTTCATTCTCGTTGTGGGCATTATTGCCGCGATGCTGCTTTCCGACAAGGTCGTTAAGCCTATCGAGTCCATGACGCAGGACATCATCCAAGGCGCCAATACGGGTAAACTGTTCGAGATGAAGGATCTGTATAAGACGGATGACGAGATTCAGGTGTTGGCTGAGTCTTTCGATGACTTGTCGAGAAAGACGAAGAAATATATCGAAGAGATCACGAAGAACACGAAGGAGAAGGAGCGTATCAGCACGGAGCTGTCGCTCGCGACTCAGATTCAGGAGTCGATGCTGCCTCATAAGTTCCCGCCGTATCCGGACAGGCACGAGTTCGATATCTATGCTGTGATGGATCCTGCGAAGGAGGTCGGAGGCGATTTCTACGACTTCTATCTTATCGATGATGATCACATCGCACTTGTTATGGCGGATGTTGCAGGCAAGGGAATCCCGGCTGCTCTGTACATGATGATCTCGAAGACGATTCTCCAGAGCTGTGCTATGCTCGGCGTCTCAGTATCTGAGATCCTTACGAAGACTAACAATGCTTTGTGCTACGACGAGGATGTGGATATGTTCGTTACTGTATGGCTTGGTGTTCTCGAACTGTCTACAGGTAAGCTCACAGCTGCCAATGCAGGTCATGAGTACCCGATCATCAAGCGTGCTGACGGCAAGTTCGAGATGTACAAGGATAGCCACAGCCTCGCGATCGGTGCTATGCCTGGGACTAAGTACGAATCCTATGAGATGCAGATCAATAAGGGCGACAAGATCTTCCTGTACACAGATGGTGTTCCCGAGGCAACTGACGCTGAAGAGAACATGTTTGGTGCACAGAGAATGCTGGATGCTCTTAACAGCAATCCCGATGCAGATCCCGAGACGCTGCTTAAGAATGTTAAGGATGCTGTAAGCGGATTCGTCAAAGACGCGGAACAGTTCGACGACCTTACGATGCTCGGCTTCGAGTATCATGGTCCGGATAGCAAATAAGGAGGATTACTATGAATCGAGAGATAATTAGTATCGACAGCGCATGTAATGGATTCGAGGATGCTGTAATACTTACTGATAAGATCGGCGAGCAGGCAGGTCTGACAAAGAAAGAAGGCCTTCGTCTGCACTTGCTTTCAGAAGAGCTCATAGGCCTTCTTCGCGGTATAGCAGGTGATATCAAGGCTGATTACATCGTTGAAGAAGAGAATAAGAAGTTCACGCTTCACCTCAAGGGTGAGGTTAACATGGATAAGAAGATGCACGATCAGCTGATCGAGTCCTCTACGAAGGGCGAGAACGCTGCTGCCAAGGGCTTTATGGGCAAGATGCGTGAGATGATCGGCACGATGCTTCTTCCGGGTACACTTGGAAATACTTTTGTTTCCGGTTTTTCCATGGGGCTTATGAGCCTTGGAGCACAGACATCAAGCGTAGATCCTCTGGCAGGCACCAATGCATACCTGTGGTCCATGGAAAAGTACGTTGATTCCGTTAAGGGTAGCGACAACAAGGAAGAGTGGGATGCTCTAGAGAGGTCCATCGTGGCCAATATAGCCGATGAGATCAAGGTAAGCATCTCCGGAAACGACGTAGAAATTATTATTGATAAGCAGTTTTAAATAAAAAAGAGTTTATTGTATAATCAAATTACTTTAATTCTTTAGGAGAAACAAAATGCTGAACATCGAAAAGAAGGCACAAGGCAGAAACCTTAATATTGCTCTTGAGGGCAGACTCGATACGACTACTGCTCCTGATCTTGAGGCCATCGTAAGAGGCGAACTTGACGGCGCTGAGCAGCTCACATTCGATTTTGCTAAGCTTGAGTACATCTCATCCGCGGGACTTCGTATCCTTCTTGCAGCTCAGAAGATCATGAACAAGCAGGGCAAGATGGTAGTTAAGAACGTTTCCGAGGAAGTTAAAGAGATCTTTGAGGTAACAGGCTTCTCGGATATCCTTACTCTCGAGTGAGGATAGAAGATGACCAAGTCGGACCAGCTTTACATCGACAGTACTGAAGAGAAGGCATCTGCCGCTATTGCTGTAGTAGATGAGTTTCTTTCATTGCAGAATCTCGATCGTAAGAAAGCGATTCACTTAAGACTTCTCGCCGAAGAGGCAGTCGGAATGGTAAAAGCCATGACAGGCGACTTCGAGGCACTGTTCTGGATGGAGCAGGAAGACGGTGAGTACAAGGTTAAGCTTACTGTTAAGACCGATATGGACAGGGAGAAGAAGGAAGAACTTCTTTCACTTTCCACTTCAGGCGATAACACTGCAGCCAAGGGCATTATGGGTAAGATCCGAGAGATCATCGAGAACAGTCTTCTTGATCTTGATTCGGCTTTAAGGCAGCAGAGCCAGTACGGCGGTAACAACGGATACACATATGTGGGCATGGGAATGCTCGAGGATGCGCCGGTCTGGTCACTTAACAGTTACAGGGAAGCATTGGAAGATAAGTCCGCTAAGGATGATACTGACGATGAAGCCTGGGACGAGCTCGAGAGATCCATCGTTGCAAGCCTTGCAAAGGACGTTACCATCGGAATCAAGAATAACCTGGTGGACATGACGATAACGGCTCGCTAAAGGCACATAAAAGGGCAAGATTATGACAGACAAAGCAATACCACAGGAATTGACACTCGAAGCAGTTAAAGAGAATCTTTCTCAGGTAATGGACTTCGTAGATGTCCGTCTCGAGGAGGCAGGTTGCCCTCCTAAGGTTCAGATGCAGATCGATGTCGCATTGGAAGAGATTTATATCAATATTGCCAACTATGCATATAACCCTGAGACAGGACCTGCTACAGTTCGCGTTGACGTATCGGACGAGCCTGTCACAGTAACGATAACATTTGTAGATCACGGTATTCCGTACGATCCGCTCGCTAAGGAAGATCCGGACGTTACCCTATCAGCTGAGGAACGCTCGATCGGCGGACTGGGTATCTTCATGACAAAGAAGCTTATGGATGATGTTGTTTATGAATATAAGGACGGCAGCAACATCCTGAGACTGATCAAGAAATTCAACTGATCTTATATATGGTTTATTCAACAAAGGCTTCACTTTACTGTGGAGCCTATGTTTTTGTGTGATTATGGTTTGTTTGTAGGGGAGTCGGGCGGCTGGTGGACCAGATTGGCTATTTTGGACTGTTCGGTCCACAGATTTCTTTGTTTTAGTGAACCAAAATAATCAGAATCCGTCATTCGGTCCACAAATTTTCCGATTTCAGTGGACTAAACCATAGCTAATCAGATATCTGGTCCACCGTACTTGTTGGAAGTGAACAAATAGGTTTATTAGAATCTAACGTTTGACAACGAGTCTTTGTGCAATTTAGCAACTAGTTTTGTTGATTATGTCGCAATTGTGGAGAAATATTAACAATTTGTGAAAATATTGGCTTGAAAAAAACATATTTCCATCTTATTATCAAATTAACTTTATTTATAAAAGGGGTACTATGCCTCTCTACAAGGGGGACCATCATGATTAAAAACCAGTCTACCAGAAGATTGTTTGGTTTGATCTCAACAGCTCTCACTGCATCCATCCTAATGCAGTGGCTGATTATTCCGGAGTTTAATTGGAATAGTGTTGTTCAGGCGGCGGTTACTCCGATTCCTTCCGCAACCGATGATTCTCGTATTACGAACTTTGCTTCTGTTTTAAGTTATGGTACTGATTATGGAATCATTGCCAACACATTTAACAGAGGAGATCATACTGAGACCACTTATGCCGTTAATGTCTTAAATAAGAACGGCGGATCTCCTAACGATGATATAGATTTTATTACCAGACCTGCTCATTTCATGGTAGGCGCAGTAAATACAAATGATGGCAGCGGCTTGGGTTTGTGTTTTGGTAATAATACATCTACTGAGTATTTTATTGAAGCACCTCAAAGTGTATTGGATACATTGAGTATTCCTGGAGCATATTCCAATACTTGGAATGGTGCTACAGTGCATCAGATGCCTACATCTCAAGAAACAATTAGTGCAAGTATTTCGACTTTAAGAAATCGTGCTCAGCAGAATGCTAATACATTTAATAGCAGGGCCACAAGTTCTGATTATCAGTTCCCTCTTACATTAATATCAAGTGATCCTTCTATAAAAACAGCTGAGTATTCTTCTTATATTTACTATGACAATGATAGTATGGATATTGTACTTGGCAGTGAATATGAGAATAAGGTTGTTTATATTAACGTTACTGCAGATATGTTAGATGCTATCAGTACTGATAGCGGCGTTAATATTACAAAGCCTGATTCTACAGTTGTTGTATTTAACTTCCCTAGTGGCTTAGAGGTTAATTCTGTACCTGTTTCGACTGTTACAATCAATAAAATATTAGTAAATGGAGTTAGTTCTGAGACTGGTCCTAACGGAACTGATAAGGCTAATACTCATGAGAGTATTGATTCAACAATTTGTCAGAGGATAATATGGAATTTCCCCACAAGTGATTACGAAGTTGAGTTATATGGTGCAGGCGGTTTGTTTAATGCACCTTCTTCAACTGTGAATTGTCCTTCTTCTCCGTCTTGCGGATGGATTATTGCAAATACTGTAACTACAAATTGCGAGTTCCATTTCATTTATCAGAATACCAGCACTTTGAGTTTAGGCAGTTGGTATTTTACGCTCAAAAAGAAGCTTACAAATGAATATGGCTATAACAATAATCCTAACTATGATGCTCCTGTAACTGGACATAATCCTGTTGTTGAGAACACAACAGCAACCAGCGGAATAAGTGCAGGTCAGTTTGCTTTTATCTGGCAGGAGTGGAGTGCACCATATGGTTCATCGGGTGCTACTTTGGTTTCTTCAGAATCGTGTCCTATTGGTCATGATAACTTAGCAAATGAGACAATTTTCCCTACATTGGTATTCTTTACGGATGAAGGCCATACCAGTGATCCTCATTATATTCCTACAACATCCGAAGGTGGATCCAGGACATTCTATTTCCATATAGAGGAAGATCCTGCATATACTTCAGAAGGAATATCCAATTCTGATGGTTATGTAAATCTGGCCTTTACTGTAAATGTTGATGATACTGGAATTTATACGTATCACCTTGAGTCAGTAAGCTATACAGGTGAGGGAAATGATGTATTCCAATACAATCATTATGAAGGTGACCCTACAGGTGACCATTTTGATATCGGATCTTTCTATAACCTTGTAGAAAGTGAAGTACAGTATGGTTCTCTTACAATTAATAAAGATTTAACGGGTGAGGGTGAATTCTTAGAGGATTTAAAGACATTATCTGAAGATCCTATCTATTACTTCACAATTACAAGAGAAATCAACGGCACTACATATTGGTATGATGCCAATGGTAATCGTTATACTTCTTGTTATGAGGTACCGCTTACCGTAAGCAGGTGGTATCCTCATGCTTCACTCAGTAATATTAGATTGCCTTATGGCGAGTATACAGTTACTGAGATTTATCATACTACTACGGATAGTTTTGTATGTACTAATAATACATATTATCTTGAAGCAGGAACTCATACAGGCACAGCGATTATTGATCAGAATAATACCAGTCAGTCTGTTTCAATAACTAACAACTATACAACGACTTCTACACCTGTTAGTACAACAGTAGACATCAGTAAGATCACAGTAGGTGGAACTGAGCTTTCCGGAGCAGTTCTTACACTTACAGGTCCTACAGGTACAACATTTACAACTTCACAGGTAACTGGCGGAGCATCAAATGTATCAGCTTCCGGAAATGTTCTTACATTCACATCCGGTGATGCAGTAACTCATATCAGCGGACTTGGAGAAGGAACATACACATTGCAT
>JAFZPX010000063.1 GCA_017552455.1 Clostridiales bacterium | reverse complement strand
CGACGGTTTCTTCCTTAATCTTAATGGAAGAATATGTGCGGAAGGACTTCTGATCTTTGGCGTAGCAGGACTTGCATTTATCTATTTCCTGTCGCCGATTCTTGATGACGTCATCCGTAAGTTTAAGCCCGCGAAGCTTCTGCCAATCGCGATCATTCTCGTTACGATTTTTGTGTTCGATCTTATCTACTCAACAGTCAATCCGAACAAGGGAGAGGGTATCACTGACGGCTTCGCAGGAAGTGAGAATCGTATCGTGCAGACTGTAGAGGAAACTTACTAAAATATATTTGTTTAAATCATACTATTTATGATAAAATATCTGCGGTGTCTGAAGTAACTTATCAGGTACCGCATTACTAATTATTGGAGGATATGAATATGGGATTGATTTCTAATGTCATGGGCGCTATCGGCGATTCTGCTTCATCTGTAATTGCTGATCAGTACGTTGAGTTCTTTACTTGTGACTCGCTCGGACAGGATGTTCTTGTACGTCAGGGTGCAAGAAAGATGCAGAAGGGACACAACAAGGGTGACGTTGAAGTTATTACTAACGGTGCCATGATCGCTGTTCCTGAGAACACAGCTTGCCTTATGGTAGATAACGGTAAGGTCGTTGACTTTACTATCCAGGCTGGTATGTACACTTGGGATTCTTCTTCTGCTCCTTCAGTATTCGCAGGTAACGACGGTTTCCTCGATGCAGCTAAGAAGCTCGTTGGTGAGACTTGGAACCGTATGAAGGCCGGCGGAGAGATCACAACACAGCAGAGAATCTACTTCGTCAATATGCTTGAGATCCGTGACCAGAAGTACGGAACACCTTCCGCTCTTCCTTACCACGATCCTGAGTACAGAAATATCTACATCAGACTTAACGGTGTATTCTCTTACCAGATTAAGGATCCTGTAAAGTTCTTCACTTCCCAGGTTGGTAACATCAAGGGACAGTACACAAATGCTCAGTTTATGGGTTCACCTGCTGATCCTAAGCAGCCCAGAATCGAGTTCATGGATAACTTCTCTGAGGTTCTCAATAAGTGCGGAACAGTTGATAAGATCATGTTCGCTGACCTGCCTTCTAACCAGGGCAAGCTCCGTACATACATGCAGGATGCTCTCGATGAAGAGTGGCTCAAGAACAGAGGTGTTGTTGTATCCTCCGTTGCTATCGGCGGTATCACACCTGACGATAAGTCCAGAGAGAGAATCGAGCAGGTTGACCAGTCCAAGATGTTTGGTGCTGATCCTAACGCTCTCGCAGCTCAGGCTGTACTCGGCCAGACACAGGCTATGAATACTGCAGCGGCAAATGCAAACGGTGCAGTAAACGGCCTCATGGGCATGGGTATGGTAGGCGGCATGGGCCAGATGGGTGGCGGTGCCAACGCAGCATTCCAATTCTTAGGTCAGCAGCAGCAGGCTCAGCAGGCAGCGGCTCCCGCTCCTGTAGCAGCAGCTCCGGCAGCCGGCGGATGGACATGCTCTTGCGGAACAACTAATACTGGTAAGTTCTGCTCTAACTGTGGTAGTGCTCAGCCCGCTCCGGCAGCAGCTTGGGTCTGTGAGTGCGGAACACAGAATACTGGTAAGTTCTGCTCCAACTGTGGTAAGGCAGCTCCTGCAGGTCCTTGGACATGCGAGTGCGGAACACAGAACACAGGTAAGTTCTGCTCCAACTGCGGTAAGCCTCAGCCCTAATCAAGGCGACAATAATTGATTAACGAAGCCCCGGTGTAAAAGCCGGGGCTTTTATGATGGTAAAAATACGATAATTTATATAAACGCATAGTAATTGAAAATCATTTGAGCTTCTTTTATAATGCTATCCTATGAGTTTAAAAGAGGGAGTGTTATGACTATGGCAAAGGTCACATTTAACGACGACTTGTGCAAGGGCTGCGGTCTTTGTGTCAATGCGTGTCCCAAGAAGATCCTCGAACTCGACAAGAACAGGCTTAACAATAAGGGTTATCACCCGGCCGCTTGTACAGATCTTGATCAGTGCATCGGCTGCGCTTTCTGCGCTACTACATGCCCTGACTTAGTCATTACGGTTGAAAGATGAGGAACTGACTATGGCACAGAAGAAAGTACTTATGAAGGGAAACGAGGTAATCGCTGAGGCTGCTATCAGAGCAGGTTGCAGAAACTACTTTGGTTATCCTATTACACCTCAGACAGAGGTTATGCACTATATGGCAAAGAAGATGGTCCAGATCGGAGGAAACTTCGTTCAGGCTGAAAGTGAAGTCGCTGCCATCAACATGGTATACGGCGCTGCTGCTGCAGGCTTCAGAGTAATGACATCTTCATCATCTCCCGGAATCTCCCTGAAGCAGGAGGGTATCTCTTATATAGCAGGTGCCGAGCTTCCTGCTGTTGCAGTTAATATCGTCAGAGCAGGCCCGGGTCTTGGCGGAATCCAGCCTTCACAGGGTGACTACTTCCAGGCTTGTAAGGGCGGCGGACACGGTGATTACAGAAATCTCGTTATCGCTCCGGCTTCTGTTCAGGAGCTCTATGAGCTTACTGTTGAAGCTTTCAACCTTGCAGATAAGTACAGAATGCTCTGCATGATCTTGGGTGACGGTACTCTCGGTCAGATGATGGAGCCTGTTGCTTTCAGAGATGAGGAGCCTATCATCGAGCCCGAGAAGCCTTGGGCTGCATGCGGAAGAGGCGGAAGAGCTGAGCACAACACAGTTACTTCCATCTATATCCAGCCTGACGACCTTGAGAGAAAGAACCTCGAGCTCGTTGAGAAGTACAAGATCATCGAGAGAGATGAAGTAAGATATGAGGCTATCGGTATTGAAGATGCTGAGATCGTTATCGTAGCGTTCTCCACATGTTCAAGAATCTGCCGTAACGTAATCAGACAGGCAGCTGAGAAGGGTATCAAGGTCGGCATGATCCGTCCTATCACTCTCTGGCCGTTCCCGAAGCAGATCATCCGTGATACTGCTGCACTTCCTAACGTTAAGGCATTCCTTGATATCGAGCTTTCCGCAGGACAGATGGTTGAAGACGTTCAGATCGCTGTAAGAGGACAGAAGCCTGTTCACTTCTTCGGAAGAATGGGCGGTAACCTTCCTATGCAGAAGGAGATCCTGGACAAGATCATCGCGATCCACGAAGACCCCAATAAGGAGGCACTTGACTGATGGCTGTTGTTTTTGAAGCTACAAAGGGCTTAACGGGCAAGCCTTTCCATTATTGCCCGGGATGCACACACGGCATCATCCACAGACTTATCGCTGAGGTAATGTGTGAGATGGGTATCCTCGAGGATACAGTCTCCGTTGCATCGGTAGGTTGTTCCTATAACAGTTACGAGTACTTTGCATGTGATGCTGTTCAGGCTGCTCACGGTAGAGCTCCTGCAGTTGCTACAGGTATTAAGAGAAATCTGAAGGATAAGGTTGTCTTCACATATCAGGGAGACGGTGACCTTGCTTCCATCGGTGCTGCAGAGATCATTCACGCAGCTGCAAGAGGAGAGAAGATCACGGCATTCTTTGTAAACAACGCAGTTTACGGAATGACTTCCGGTCAGATGGCTCCTACTACATTGCTCGGTCAGGTAACTACTACATCTCCTTTCGGAAGAGATGCTTCCTACCAGGGTTACCCGATCAACGTAAGTGAGATGATCGCGCCCCTTACAGGTGCAGCTTACGTAGAGCGTGTCTGCCTTACAGATTACAAGAACATCATGGCTGCCAAGAAGGCTATCAAGCAGGCTTTCCTTGCACAACAGGCTAACCTCGGTTTCACTATGGTCGAGTTCCTTTCGACATGTCCTACTAACTGGGGTAAGGAACCTCTCGAGGCTATGGACTGGCTCAAGGAGAAGATGATCCCTCAGTATCCTCTCGGTGTTTACAAGGGAGAGGACATTGATTTCAAGAAAGTCGAGGCTGATGTAAAGGCCGCGAAGGAAGGAGCTGCAGTATGATCGATTTCTCGATAATCCTCGCAGGCTTCGGAGGACAGGGTATCCTGTCTGCAGGCAAGATGGCAGCCGAGGCAGCACTTTATGAAGGTAAGGAAGTTTCATGGTTCCCGTCTTACGGACCTGAGATGAGAGGCGGTACAGCTAACTGTTCCGTTGTTATCTCCGACGAGCCTATCGGTTCTCCTGTAGTTAACAACGCAGACGTATTGATCTGCCTTAACCAGCCTTCCGTAGAGAAGTTTGAATCCTATCTTAATCCGGGCGGAATCCTTATCATCGACTCTTCGCTGTTCTACGTAGAGCCTACACGTAAGGACATCAAGTTCATCCCGATGGAAGCAAGTAAGATCGCAAGTGAACTCGGTAATATGGCGTTCGCTACTATCTCAATGCTTGGCTGTATGTCTGAGGCTACAGGCTGCTTTACAAAGGAGTCTTTCGAGTCTGCTTTGTATGAGATCCTCCCTGAGAGAAGACACAAGTTTATCCCCGGAAATATGGAGGCATTCGCGAAGGGCGCTGAGTTTGCAAAGGCGTAATCCGTGATGTTAGAATAGTTTTATGGCTATTTCACCGGAGATCAAAATACATCTCATTCATGATCTTTTACCGTTCTGGCTCGGCATGATCGACAAGGAGAACGGCGGTTTCTACGGCTGTGTCGATGCCGAAGGCAATATCGATAAGAAGGCCGATAAGGGATGTGTTCTTAACAGCCGAATACTCTGGGTTTTCAGTACTTGTTATAAGCTGTGCATGGACGGAGCGTTAAGCGAAGTCAAGCTTCAGGATGCGGGTTATTCATCCGTTGATATCCTTGAAGCTGCACGTCATGCTTATAACTTCTTCAGAGATAATTACTTCGATCAGGAATACGGCGGTATCTTCTGGTCTGTAACGTACGACGGCAAGCCTTCCGATACTACGAAGCACGCTTATAATCATGCATTCGCTATCTATGCACTGTGTGAGTTCTTCGAAGTAACCGGTAATATGGAAGCGTTCAAGCTTGCGTACTATCTTAAGAACTGTGTAGAGAATATCTTCAAGGATGACATCGGGTATCTCGAGTCATTCGGAAGAGACTTCGAACCTGATGATAATCCGAAGCTTTCCGAGAATGGTGTACACGCGTTCCGTACGACGAACACTCTGCTTCATATCATGGAAGCTTATACGGAACTTTACAGGATCAATAAAGAGACGAAGGATCAGTTCGTTAAGGGTAAGATCTACAGCATACTCGATATCTTCGAGAATAAGATCTATAACCCGACAGAGGGAAGACTCGAGATTTTCTTTGATGAGCATTACAACAGTCTTATCGATTTAAGATCATTAGGTAATGACATCGAGATGAGCTGGGTTCTGGACAGAACTTGTGCCGTTTTGGGTGATGACGAACTCACTGCAAGACTGGCGCCGATATCCGATACCCTCGCTCGAAAAACACTTGAATACGGCTTCGACGGACACTCGCTTGCATACGAGATCGAGCGCGGCGTGACCCGCGAGACACGTGCGTGGTGGATACAGGCTGAGGCGGTAGTCGGCTTCACGAATGCGTTCATGAAGACTGATGATAAAGAATATAAGAACGCTGAGCGTAAGTGCTGGGAGTTCATAAGAGATCACATCATCACGAAGACCAGACCTGCCGAGTGGTATAACGAAGTATCCAAGGAAGGTGTGCCTGATATGAGTATGCCTTTGGTAGGTGAGTGGAAGTGTCCTTATCACAATGTACGCATGTGCATCGAGATCTTGAGACGTAATATGAAAGCCAAAGAGGAGCTTTAAGCATTCCAAATATTAAACTTTTGTAAAATTGCACAAACGAGGGCCTTTGGTCCTCGCTTTTTTTGTAATTTCAGTTGGTAATCCCTTAAAAATTATATATAATATTTGAGTAATAAAAATCGGGGGCAAGCGTATGGACGAAGCTTATCTGTTTAACCGCGGAGAAAACTACATGAGCTACAACTTTCTTGGAGCTCATCCTTATAAAGACAAGAACGAAGAAGGCTATATATTCAGAGTATGGGCACCCAATGCACTTTCTGTTAGCGTTATAGGTGATTTCAACGAGTGGGACGCACTGGCGAACCAGATGTTCAAGCTCGGAGGAACAGGTATCTGGGAAGCAAAGATCCCAGGCGTTCACCAGTGGGCAAGATATAAGTACAGAGTTGTCGGTAAGGATTCAAGAATCTACGACAAGGGTGATCCGTATGCAAGACACTTCGAGACAAGACCTAACAATGCGTCTATTGTCTACAACCCTGACGACTATACTTGGGGTGATAAGGAATACATGAAGCACAGACCTGATGCTCTTGCAGCAAGGCCTATCAACATCTATGAGATGCACTTGGGTTCCTGGAGACAGCATCCGGACGGAAACTTCTTCACATATCGTGAGATCGCACTCGACCTCGTCGATTACTGCAAGAAGATGAACTACACACATATCGAATTGATGCCTGTTCTCGAGCATCCTCTCGATGCTTCCTGGGGTTATCAGATCACAGGTTACTACGCAGCTACATCAAGATTCGGTATCCCTTCAGACTTCAAGTACATGGTCGATATCCTTCACCAGAACGGTATCGCCGTGCTTCTCGACTGGGTTCCCGCACACTTCCCGAAGAACCTCGAAGGTCTCGTAAGATTCGACGGTACACCGTGTTACGAGTATGCAGATCCGAGAATCGGTGAGCACAGGGAGTGGGGTACATACGTATTTGATTATTCCAAGAATGAGGTCCTCTCATTCCTTATCTCCAACGCAGTATTCTGGATCAATGAGTTCCATATCGACGGCTTGAGAGTTGATGCTGTAAGCTCCATGCTCTACAGAGATTACGGCCGTCAGAACTACATCCCGAATAAGTACGGCGGCAATGAGAACCTCGAAGCAGTCGAGTTCTTCAAGAAGCTTAATACAACTATCAGAAGCAGATATCCCGGCGTCATGATGATCGCTGAGGAGTCCACTGCATGGCCTAAGGTTTCTCATCCCGTTGAGGATGGCGGACTTGGTTTCACACATAAGTGGAACATGGGCTGGATGCACGATACACTCGATTATTTCTCAACAGATTCCTACGCAAGAGGCTGGCATCACGATGAGTTCTGTTTCTCCATGATGTACGCATTCGCAGAGAATTATGTATTGAGCCTTTCACACGACGAAGTCGTTCATGGCAAGTATTCACTCATCAACAAGATGCCCGGTGACGTATGGAGAAAGTTCGCTTCACTTCGTACATTGTTCATGTATCAGATGAGCCATCCGGGTGCGAAGTTGAACTTCATGGGTGCTGAGTTCGGTCAGTTCATTGAGTGGAGATTCTACGAGCAGCTCGAGTGGTTCATGCTCGACTACGAGTCACACAGACTGCTGCAGGATTACTGCTCCAAGCTTAACCGTTTCTACATCGATCACGGACAGCTGTGGAGAGACGACCACACATGGTCCGGCTTCGAGTGGATCGCAGCAGATGATCTCGTAAACAATGTTTTCGTATATGCAAGAAAGAGCCCGAAGAAGGAAGAGAACGACATCTATGTTGCTCTGAACATGGTTCCTCAGCCTCTTGAGGAGTACAAGATCCCCGTCTACGAGCTCGGTACTTACAAGATCGTGCTTAACACGGATGACATGGCTTTCGGAGGAAGCGGCTATCCCACGGGTGTATCGCTTGACGGCACTTTCGAGGCGATAGAGGAAGAGTTCCAGGGCAAGCCTTATCACGTTAAGTTTAATCTTCCGCCGCTTGCAGGTGTCTACTTCATGAAGGTCAAGGATCCCGCTCCGAAGAAGAGCGAGAAGAAGGCCGAGAAGAAGGCTCCCGCAGCTAAGAAACCAGCAGCGAAGAAGCCTGCAGCAAAGAAGCCCGCGGCGAAGAAGACGACAGCTAAGACAGCAAGTAAAAAGAACACAAACAAATCGGAGGTAGGAAAAAATGGCTAAGACTGATGTAGTTGCAATGATACTTGCAGGAGGCCAGGGAGCGAGACTCGGTGTTCTCACGAAGACCGTAGCTAAGCCGGCAGTTCCTTTCGGAAGCCGTTACAGAATCATCGATTTCCCTTTGTCCAACTGTGTTAATTCGGGTATCGAGCGCGTAGGAGTTCTTTCCCAGTACCAGCCGTTGGCACTTAACACATACGTAGGAAACGGACATCCTTGGGATCTCGATCGTAACAATGCAGGTGCTTATATCCTTCCTCCTTATCAGAGATCAGGTAAGTCAGACTGGTACAAGGGTACAGCTAATGCAATCTACCAGAACAAGGACTTCCTTGATGACTTTGATCCTGAGTATGTAGTCATCCTTTCAGGTGACCATATCTATAAGATGGATTACGCAGCAATGCTTCGAAGCCACATCGAGAGAGAGGCTGATGCAACAGTTGCTGTTTACGAAGTACCGTGGGAGGAGGCTCCCAGATTCGGTATCCTGAATACTGAGGGTGAGGACCAGATCGTAGAGTTCGAAGAGAAGCCTGCTAAGCCGAAGAGCAACCTCGCATCCATGGGTGTTTACTGCTTTACATGGAAGGTTCTCCGTGAAGCTCTCGTAAGAGACGAGGCTGATCCCGAGTCCAACAACGACTTTGGTAAGAACATCATCCCGATGCTCCTTAACGGCGGCAAGAAGCTCTTTGCTTACAGATTCGCAGGTTACTGGAAGGACGTAGGAACAATCTCCTCACTGTGGGAGACAAACATGGATATTCTCGACAAGCCTGAGGACATCAACCTCGTTGACCGTTCATGGAGAATCTATTCGAGAAACCCTGTTAAGCCTTCACAGTTCATTGGTGAGTCAGGTAAGGTTACTAACTCCGCTCTTACGGATGGATGCCGTATCTTCGGTGAGGTTAACCACTCCGTTCTTTCCGAATCAGTAATCGTAGAGAAGGGAGCAGTTGTTAAGGACTGTGTTCTCCTTCCGGGTGTAGTAGTTAAGGAAGGTGCGAGACTTGAAAGATGTATCGTAGACTTCGGCACGATCATCGGTAAGGATGTAAAGGCCGGACCGAAGGTCGAGGGCGAAGGCCCTTATACGAACCACAAGCTGTGCTCTGAAGGAATCTGCGTATTCGAGCGTGGATTGAAGATCAAGGACGGTGTCGAGATCCCCGGCAATTCTATGATCGATTCAGACATCGATGCGGGTGAGAATTCCGTAATCGAAGAGAAGTTCAGAGTATAAAGGTCAGAAGGAGGATATATACAATGTTTAATGATGTAATGGGCCTCATACTGGCCGACAATAAGAAGATAGCTCTGGGTGAACTTTCCGAGCCGAGAGCTCTGTCCGCCGTTCCGTTCGGAGGAAGATACAGAATCATCGACTTTATGCTCTCTGATATGGTTAACTCCGGTATCAAGAACGTCGGTATTCTTACTTACAACAAGTACAAGTCATTGATGGACCACTTGGGAACAGGTTCACCTTGGTCCCTCGACAGGAAGAACGACGGACTTCACATCCTGCCGCCTTACGTTAACTCTGAGGCATCCAACATCACTGGTGATGAGGAGCTCGCAGGTGTACTCGACTTCTTAAGACACTCCAGATCCACATACGCTATCGTAGCTAATTCCAATATCATCCTTAACTGCACATTCGATGATATGATCAAGGCTCACGAGGGAAGCGGCGCGGATCTTACAGTAATGTACAACCGTGATGCCCTGAAGTACGGACATCCTTGCTACATTCTTGAGACTGATGAGAAGGGCTTCGTAAAGGATATGCTTTACAATCCTCAGAAGGCTACATCTAACAAGACATCACTCGGAATCATCTGCTTAAGAAGAGATATGCTCATCGACATCATCTCAAGACAGATGAGCCACGGACAGACACACTTCGGTCTGCATTCCATGGTTAAGATGTTCGACGAGATCAAGGTCTTTGCTTATGAGTATTCAGGCACAGCCCTTCGTATCAACAGCGTACAGACATACTTCAATGCTTCTATGTCACTACTTAAGGACGAGACAAGAAATTCTCTGTTCTGGAGCGGCAAGCCTATCTACACGAAGGTTA
This sequence comes from Clostridiales bacterium, assembly GCA_017552455.1. Lineage (GTDB taxonomy): Bacteria > Bacillota > Clostridia > Saccharofermentanales > Saccharofermentanaceae > Saccharofermentans. Next base: position 19,478 of record JAFZPX010000063.1, on the reverse strand, counting down.
AGGACGAAGCACCTACACTTTACTTTGATAACGCAGAGGTCAAGACTTCTATCGTCTCCGACGGTTGCCGAATCTATGGTGACGTCGATCATTCAGTAATCTTCAGAAGTGCTACGATCTCGAAGAACACAACGGTTAAGAACTGCGTAGTAATGCAGGATGTCCACATCTCTGAGAACTGCCACCTTGAGAATGTAATCCTTGATAAGAATTCATTCGTAAGACCGGGCGTAAGACTCATCGGTCATCCGGATTATCCCGTAGTAATAGGAAAGGGAGCAGGTATCTGATATGGAGAAGATTAAAGTTTTATTTGCATCATCTGAGGTTAGCCCCTTCGTTAAGGTCGGCGGCCTTGCAGACGTTGTAGGCGCACTGCCTATCGAGCTTAACAAGGATAATGTTGACGCCAGAGTCATCCTTCCTTTGTACAAGAAGATTAAGATCAAGTACCAGGATGAGATGCAGTTCCTCGGATGGAAGCTCGTAAGAATGGGTTGGAGATCTCTTTATGCAGGTCTGTTCCAACTCGAGAAGAACGGTACGATCTTCTACTTCGTAGATAACGAGTACTACTTCAACTTCGATCAGATCTATGTTGAGTATGTATTCGATATCGAGCGTTACTGCTTCTATCAGAGAGCAGTTCTCGACTTCATGGGTGACTTCATGAACTTCGAGCCTAACGTTCTGCACTGTAACGACTGGCAGACAGGTATGATGCCTCTGCTTCTCGATGCTCACTTCAAGAAGCACGGATATCACACCAATGTTCAGACAGTATTTACGATCCACAACCTGAAGTATCAGGGCGTTCATGCTACGGATGTAGTAAGAGAGATGCTTGATCTTCCTGATGAGTACCTGAGAGACGAGTTCTGTATCAAGGACCGTGCCATCAACTTCATGAAGGCAGGTATAGTATTCTCCAACTCCGTAACAACAGTTTCTCCTACATATGCGTATGAGATCATGACTGACTACTACGGCGAAGGTCTGAACTACACACTTCAGAAGTATGCTTACAAGGTTTCCGGTATCCTGAACGGTATCAACGATCTTGAGTACAATCCTAAGAAGGATGACAAGATCCCTGTTAAGTACGATATCAAGACATACCAGAAGGGTAAGGCTGCATGTAAGGAATCACTTCAGAAGCAGCTCGGTCTTGAGGTTAATCCCGGTGCGCCTCTGTGTGCTATGATCTCCAGACTTGTTGATCAGAAGGGTCTCGACCTCTTGCTCTATGTTCTCGATGAGATGCTCTACGACGGAATGCAGATCGTAATCCTCGGTACAGGTGACAACTACTACGAGAGAGCACTTGTTGATACAGCAAGCAGGAACCCTGGTAAGATGTGTGCTTGTATTGATTTCGATGCAGGTCTTGCACATACAATCTACGCTGGTGCAGATATCTTCCTTATGCCTTCTCTGTTCGAGCCCTGCGGCCTTTCACAGCTCGTTTCCATGGCTTACGGAACAGTTCCGGTTGTACGTGAGACTGGCGGACTTAAGGATACTGTAGTACCTTATAACGAGTTTACAGGTGAAGGTAACGGCTTCTCGTTCGCTAATATCAATGCACACGAGTTCCTTTTCGTAACTAAGTATGCATGTGATCTTTACAGGAACCACAAGGATGTCTGGGACAAGCTCATCAAGACAGGCATGAGCGGAGACTATTCCTGGAAGAAGAGTGCGAAGGAGTACGCAGGTCTGTACTCGCTCATCACGGGTATGCCTCTCGAGGAGCCTAAGGCTGAGCCTGTAAAGGAAGACAAGAAGGAAGAGAAGAAGGCTGATGAGAAGAAGCCTGAAGCTAAGAAGCCCGAGACAAAGAAGGCAGCTTCAAAGCCTTCCGCGAAGAAGTCTTCCGCTAAGAAGCCCGCTTCCAAGAAGGCAGATGCTCCTAAGACTGAGAAGAAAGAAGAGACAAAGTAATACATGTTCTTTCACGCGTCACGAGAACTTAAGTACAGGTCGCCTTACGGCGCACAGCCTACGGATACCGAAGTAACTATAAGAACTGACGCTTCAAAGGACGTAACAGAAGTTACTTTCTGCTATGCTTACGGCTTGTATGGTTTCTCATATCATGAGGAGCCCATGCACGAGATCAAGACAGCAGATAAAGAAACGACAATGTACGAGACCAGGCTTATGATCCCTCATGAGCCCGGTCTTGTTTTTTACTGGTTCAGATTCAAAGAGCCCGAGACCGTTGAGATCACGGATGAAGAGGGCAACGTAACCGAAGATACAAGGATCGCCACCCGCTACTACGTTATGGAGGGCGATGTCGAGAACGGTTCAGGTAAGCTTTATCATGAGCCGCCGCGTATCGGTGCGGATGAAGATAAGTATCCGTATGCATGGCAGATAACGGCTTACGACAAGAACTTCAAGACTCCCGATAAGATGAAGGGCGCTCTGATCTATCAGATTTTCCCGGACAGGTTCGCGAGAGACAATGAGTTTACGGTAGAGCGCATGATGAATGCGTCGCCCAGGGAAGAACGAGTCTATCACGAGGACTGGTATGAGGATGTAGATATCAAGGGCAAGCCGTCAACGGGTTATCTCGCATGCGACTTCTTCGGAGGTTCCTTGAAGGGTATCAAGGAGCACCTCGATTACATCAAGTCGCTTGGCATAGACATCATCTATCTGAACCCTATCTTCGAGGCGAGATCTTCGCACCGTTATGATACGGCTGATTACTTAAGCGTCGATCCGATGCTCGGAGGTAATAGTGCTTTTGCCGAGTTTAAGGATGCATGTGAAGAAAGAGGAATCAAGCTGATCCTTGACGGTGTCTTCTCGCATACGGGTGCTGACTCTAGATACTTTAACAAGTTCGGACGCTACGACGGTGTAGGTGCTTTCGAGGCTTATGAGAAGGGCAAGGAGAGCCCGTACCGTTCCTGGTACAACTTCTATAAGAACGAAGACGGCTACACGGTCTACGATTCATGGTGGGGATTCCCGGATCTTCCTAATGTCGATGAGAATGATCTTTCCTACAGAAGCTTTATCTTCGGTGAAGGCGGAGTAGTTGATACATGGATGGGAAGAGGAGCTTCGGGCTTGAGACTCGATGTTTCTGACGAGCTTCCGGATTCATTCATAAGGCAGATGAGAGATGTCATTAAGACTAAGACGCACGGGCAGGGAATGCTCGTCGGCGAGGTCTGGGAGGATGCGAGCAATAAGTGTTCCTACGGCTCGTACCGCGACTTTATGCTCGGTCGTACTCACGACTCTGTTATGGGTTATACGTTCAGAACGACAGCATTAGAGTTCCTGCAGGGCTATGTATCTGCAAAGGTGTTTAATTCAAGACTCGAGGGATTCCGTGAGAGATATCCTGCCGAGAGCTACTACTGCATAATGAACCTTCTGTCTTCTCATGATGTGCCGCGTGTGTACACCATGATGAGCAAGCCGTACGATACGGACAATAAGGAAGACCAGCAGAAGATATGCGTTCCTCCTGAAGAAGCGTCGAGATGCGCAGATCTTTGTAAGCTCGGTATCGCACTGCAGATAGGTTATGTCGGTGCTCCTTGCATCTACTATGGCGATGAGATCCTGATGAACGGTTATAAGGATCCGTTCAACCGCCGCACATATCCTTGGGGCAAGGTTTCCCGCGAGGGCAACGAGCACCTCGAGTATGTGCGTAAGCTCACGGATCTTCGCGTAAAGAATCAGGTGCTGCGTACGGGCCTTTACCGCACGCTGTATACGAGTGAGGATGTTATTGTTTTCGAGCGTTACCTTGATAATGAGGGGCGCGACGCCTTTGGTAATACTGTGCTGCCTTCGCAGGGCGCGCGCCGGGTAATCGTTGTGCTTAACCGCGGCAGCAAGGGTGTGTACTTCAGTTTCGATGACAGCGAGAAAGAGTTTAAGGTAAGCGAGATTGCGAAAGCTTCTGTCGACTTTGCTTCCGAGACTATCGTCAACGGTGTTAGCTTCAGTCCCATGCAGGTGGGCGTGGCTCCTTTAAGTGCGTTGTTTGTCGTCTACGGGTGAGCTGATGGACGTTATTACCAGTAAGGACAATTCCAAGGTTAAGTATCTCGCGTCTTTGCATGATGCGCGTACGGCACGCCGTGAGGGTGTCGTGTTTGTTGAAGGCGTTCGTTCCTGTGAGGATGCGCTTGGCTGCGGTGTAGTGCCGACGGTGGTCGTTGCTGACGAGGCACATGCTGACTGGGCCAAGAAGATATCGGAAGAGACAGGCTGTGATGCTTTGTTGCTTAACGACGTCTGCTTTAAGAAGATATCGCAGACTGTTCATCCGCAGGGCGTGGCACTGGTTGCCAAGCGTCCCGAGATGTCAGGTGAGATAAAGCTTCGCGGCGATAACAAGGATATCTTCATGTGTCTTGAGAATATTCAGGATCCTGGCAACCTCGGAACGATGATAAGAATCGCGGATGCATTTGATTTTGGAGCGCTGCTAATAACGAAGAAGACGGCTGATCCTTTTAACGATAAGGTTATCCGCGCATCGATGGGTTCCATCTGGCGTGTGCGCATCATCGAGTGTGAGGATGCGGATGAGATGATAGGGCTTCTCCATGATAAGGGTGTTAAGGTGCTCGCGGCCGAACTTCACGGCGACGAACTGTCCAAGGCTCCGATCACGCTCCCGGCCGCGTACTTTATAGGTAATGAGGGAGCAGGACTTAAGGCTGAGACCATAGCTTCCAGTGATATTAAGATCAAGATCCCAATGCAGGGAAAGGCGGAGTCTTTAAATGCCGCCTCTGCAGCTTCGATCATAGGATTTGTATTGCAGGAACTAAGATAATCCTTAGTATTTAAGTAGGGTTTTACCAAAAACATACTTATTTAATTGTTTTTTAAGAGTTTCCGTTATATCATTACCCTCGATAGAGGTAGATATTTATGGAAAAATTCAGTGTAAAGAAACCCTTTACGGTTCTCGTTGCAGTCATTGTAATCATTGCTTTGGGCGCAGTATCGCTTACGCATCTGTCGCTTGATCTTTTGCCGGAGATTAGTCTTCCGTATCTTATAGTAATCACAGCATATCCCGGTGCGAGCCCGGAAAAGATTGAAGAGCAGGTAACGAAGCCTGTCGAGAATGCGCTCGGAACAATAAGCGGAGTCGAGAACGTCTCGTCGACCAGTGCTGATAACTATTCAGTAGTTCAGCTCGAGTTTGCCGACGGTACCGACATGAATGTCGCGATGGTTAAGATATCGAGTGCGATTAATGAACTCGAGAGTTCACTTCCTACAGGAGTCATGAAGCCGAGCATCATGGAGATCAGCATGGATATGCTGGCGACCATGTATGTGGCGGTTGAGCGTGAAGACTACGATATCTATGAACTTACGGACTTTGTTAATAACGATGTGATTCCTTATCTGTCCAGACAGGATGGTATCGCGAGCATAACGACGATCGGTCTTGTCGAGCAGAGCATTCAGGTAGAACTTAATCAGGATAAGATCGATGCGTTGAACGACAGGATCCTCCGCGAAGTTGATGAATCACTTGCTGAGGCTCAGGATATGCTTGATGAAGCTCAGGAGAAGTTGGACGACGCGCAGGTACAGCTTGAGACAGCACAGAGCAACTTCGGTTCCATGATGTCCAATGCGATCTTCTCTGAGATAAACGGTCAGTCCGATGAAATTGCTTCAGGATTAAGGACGGAGATCACTTCCTTGCAGGGAGAACTCGAGGATCTGTCACAGGGCCTTTCTGATCTGACACCTGCACAGAACACAGCACTTACAGAAGCTCAGCAGCGTGTGGAAGCTACACGTGCCGATCTTGAAAGATCTGCTAATACACAGGCTCAGCTTGCCAATACCGCAGCGGAAGCACAGTCAATCTTTAACAGAGCGCGTGCTGCACTGGAAGCTGCGGCTAATGATCCTAATTACCCTTCGGATGAATACAACGCACTTGTTCAGGCGGAAGCCGAGGCAGCAACGAATCTCTATATCGCGCAGAATGCTTTTGATGAAGGTTCTGCTGAAGTTGCGGCTGCGCAGACTGCTTTCGATGAGGCTACGACTGCACTTTATAATGCTTCTCTTAACGAGGCGGGTATCACTCAGGCTGAGATCGATACCTTGATCAATGATGTAAACTCTCTGATTGGTAGTCTTGATCAGTCACAGAGCGGCATCAACGGTTCTTCCGTAAATGACCTCATTACTACTACAAGAAATCTTTCTTCGCTCATGTCACAGCTGTCAGGCGTTATCGTTCGTGTCAGGGAGGCGGATCCTGTTGGAAGCCTTTCTTCTCAGGTAAGCGATATCGAAGCGCAGATGGATGATGTGAATACAATGGCTGATTCCATCCCTGAAATGCTTACAGGGCTTCAGACTGCATACGCAGGACTTACACAGGGCCAGCTTGATGCGGCAGTTCAGTTCTCTACGGCTGCAGTCGGTCTGTCTGATGCTCAGACGGCTTTGGATCAGGCACAGGCTCAGTACGATGCTGCAAGAACGCAGGCTCTCGAGTCTGCCAATGCTGATGCTCTTATCGATCCTGCGACTCTGTCACAGCTTATCTATGCACAGAACTTCTCTATGCCTGTCGGCTATATCGACGACGAGAATGATGAGTCATGGCTGTTAAGAGTAGGTGAGGAGTTTGGAAGTCCCGATGATATCGCATCTGCGCTTCTTGTGGACAATGACATTATCGGCTCCGTTCGCCTTGAAGATATCGCAGACATCGTCGTTATCGATACAGCAAATGATAACTACACCAAGCTTAACGGTTCTGACGGTATCATACTGTGTATTTATAAGTCTTCGACTGCAGGTACCAATGAGGTATCAGGCGCATGTAACGAAGCATTGGAAGAGTTAGCTGAACTTTATCCCGGTTTCCATTCGATCAATCTGGTAGACCAGGGTGTATACATCAACATGATCATTCAGAGCGTATTCTCGAGCATGCTCATTGGTGCGCTTCTTGCTATCGTTATCCTGGCTCTCTTCCTTAAGGACGTTAAGCCTACTATTGTCGTAGCGATAAGCATCCCGCTCTCGGTTCTCTTCGCGATAGTGCTTATGTACTTCACGGGACTTGAGCTTAATATGATGACTCTCTCGGGATTGTCGCTGGGTATAGGAATGCTAGTTGATAACTCTGTCGTTGTCATGGAGAACATCTTCAGACTCATAGGACGCGGTCTGCCTGCCCCTAGAGCTGCTGTACAGGGCGCGAAACAGGTTCGAGGCTCCATCATAGCTTCGACACTTACCACAATCTGCGTTTTCTTCCCGGCGGTGTTCGCTACGAGTCTTGTAAGAACACTTCTTTATCCTTTGGCACTGTCTATCGGCTACTGCCTTGTAGCGTCGCTCGTTATGGCTTTGACTGTAGTGCCGGCTTCGTGTAGCACGCTTCTTGCGAAGTCTACGCCGAAGGAACATAAGGTTTTCGACAAGGTTCTCGAGGGCTACGGCAAGACTTTAAGGTGGTGCCTGAAGCATAAGGCTGTGCCTCTTGCTGTGGCGATATCTTTGCTCGTGTTCTCCGTGGTTATGCTGTTCAAAACGGGTATCATCTATATCCCTGAGATAACTACAAACGAGATCACGATAACGATACAGACTCCCGAGGAGATGACGAGGGAAGAGTCGTATGCCGCTGTCGATGAGGCTATGGATCTCATCCTTGCTGTAGACGGCGTTGAGGATCTCGGTATCATGGACTCCGGAAGCTCTTCAAGTTTCCTGTCTGCAGGTATGTCTTCTGATTCATACGGTCTTTATAACTGCTATGCACTTGCGCCTGAGGATGCGTCGGCACAGGATCTTAACAGAATAGTAGATGATATCGAAGCTGCGGCAGAATTTACCGACTGCACTATCGAGGCTTCAGCCGGAAGTGCCATGGGAGATGCTTCTGCACTCTCGGGAAGCTCCGGTATAAGTGTCAACATCTCAGGTAATGATTACGCTGAACTTGAGAGGCTTAGTGCTGATATAAGTGAGATCATGAGTGCTCAGGAGGGCATAGCTGAAGTTAATGACAGCTTTGCTGAAGGTGAGCCGACGCTCCAGGTTCTCGTTGACCGCGATAAGGCGATGGAGTACGGACTTACGGTCGCACAGATATATGCGGGTATCGCGAGCCACACTTCCACGACTGTGGATGCGGTAACGATAACTGTCGATGGTAACGACATGACTGTTTCCATCGTGGATAATACGGATCAGCTTACAAGAGAGAATCTCATGGATATCGAGTTCGAGGCTGTGGACATGATGGGTGCTGCAGGCGGTTCGCAGTCTGCGTCCTTTGATCAGTTCTCAGGTGCGTTCGCAGGACTTACTGAAGAGGAGCCTGAAGACGCTGAGGATCAGGAGACAACGGAGGCACAGGAGCCGGAGGAAGAGGAATCTAATATCCATACGCTTTCCGAGTTCGCGACTGTCGTCGAGACCGTGTCGTCCGCGTCTGTTAACAGATCGAATCTCGTAAGGTATGTAACGGTATCCTCCACCATAGAGGAAGGCTATAATGCGACGCTCATATCAAGAGAGCTCGCTCCTAAGATAAATGAGTATGCAAGTACGCTGCCGGATGGATATTCTGTCGAGATATCCGGTGAGTCCGAGCAGGTAAATGAGCTTGTTAAGCAGATGCTTGAGATGGCGGCACTGGCGCTCCTGTTTATCTATCTTGTCATGGTAGCTCAGTTCCAGAGCCTGCTGTCGCCTTTTATCATCCTGTTTACGATCCCTCTGGCGTTCACGGGCGGTATGATAGGCCTTCTCGTTGCAGGGGAGCAGTTGTCGATGTTGTCGATGTTGGGCTTCGTTATCCTGATGGGTACGGTTGTTAATAACGGTATCGTATTCGTTGACTACACGAACCAGTTAAGAATCGGAGGCCTTGAGAGGCGCGATGCTCTAGTTGCTACGGGTATGACAAGAATGAGACCTATCCTTATGACGGCGCTTACGACCATCCTTGCCATGTCCATGATGATCATGGGCTCAGGTATGGCTTCACAGCTTGGTAAGGGTATGTCCATCGTTATCGCAGGCGGACTTCTCTATGCGACGCTCATGACGCTCTATATCGTGCCTATAATGTACGACCTGCTGTTCAAGCGTCCTCCGGTCAATGTAGATGTCGGAAGCGACACGGACGAGGAAATCGACGATGCGGCTGAATTCCTCGAGAAAATGGGCTTAAGTAAGGCTTGATACAAAATAATCCCGCTAAGTTCGGATAATCTTATTAAAATTGACAATTTTATGCCACGGACAATATAATCGTTTCCGTGGCATAATTTAATGCGTACGTTTATATATAAATATGGAGGACCTTTCATGGGATACACTATTTCACAAAAGATCATTAAGGATCACCTTCTTTCAGGTGAGATGAAAGTAGGAGAGGAGATCTCGTTAAGAATTGACCAGACGCTTACGCAGGATTCTACGGGAACTATGGCGTATCTCCAGTTCGAGGCACTCGGCATCGATCAGGTAAAGACGAAGCTTTCTGTTGCTTACATCGACCACAACATGCTTCAGTCCGGATTCGAGAATGCCGATGACCACAAGTATATCCAGACAGTAACAAATAAGCACGGCATCAGATTCAGCCGTCCCGGTAACGGTGTTTGCCACCAGGTTCACATCGAGAGATTCGGTGTTCCGGGCCAGACACTTCTCGGTTCTGACTCTCACACACCTACATGCGGCGGTATAGGAATGCTCGCTATCGGCGCAGGCGGACTTGACGTTGCAGTAGCAATGGGCGGCGGTCCTTACTACATCACAATGCCTAAGATGGTAAGAGTTACACTTAAGAACAAGCTCGCTCCCTGGACAACAGCTAAGGACATCATCCTTGAGGTTCTCCGCATCATGTCCGTTAAGGGCGGTGTAGGTAAGATCGTTGAGTATGCAGGTGACGGACTCCAGTACCTCACAGTTCCTGAGAGAGCTACAATCACAAATATGGGTGCTGAGCTCGGTGCTACAACATCCGTTTTCCCTTCTGATGATGTTACTAAGGCTTTCCTCAAGGCACAGGGAAGAGAAGAGGTATGGACAGAGCTCAAGGCTGACGAGGACGCAGTATACGATGAGGAGATCGAGATCGATCTTTCCACACTCGTACCTCTCGTTGCTAAGCCGCACATGCCTGACCAGGTTGTAACAGTTAAGGAGATCGAAGGCCTTAAGGTTGACCAGTGCTGCATCGGTTCCTGCACAAACTCTTCACTTTACGACATGCTCAAGGTTGCTGCTATCCTCAAGGGTCACACAGTTAACCCTGATGTTTCCCTCGTTATCGCTCCCGGTTCCAAGCAGGTATTCAACATGCTCGCAGAGACAGGCGCTCTCGCTGACATGATCGAGGCCGGCGCAAGAATCATCGAGTGCGGATGCGGTCCTTGTATCGGTATGGGTCAGTCTCCTAAGACAGACGCTGTATCCTTGAGAACAAACAACAGAAACTTCTATGGAAGATCCGGAACAAAGTCCGCTTCCATCTATCTCGTAAGCCCTGAGGTTGCTGCTGTTGCAGCTATCACAGGTGTAGTAACTAACCCCGCTGACTTCGGTGAGCCGCCGGTAGTTACAATGCCTGATTCCTTCAAGGTTAACGACAACATGGTTATCTTGCCTTCCGCTACACCTGATGATGTAGAGGTTGTAAGAGGACCTAACATCAAGCCTTTCCCGGCACACCACAAGCTTGCTGATACAGTTGAGGGCAAGACATTGATCAAGGTTGAGGACAACATCACAACTGACCACATCATGCCTTCCAACGCTAAGCTTCTGCCGTTCAGATCCAACATTCCTTATCTTGCAGACTACTGCCTCACACCTTGTGACGAGCAGTTCCCGGCAAGAGCTAAGGAGAACAACGGCGGTTTCATCATCGGCGGCCAGAACTACGGTCAGGGTTCTTCCAGAGAGCACGCTGCTTTGGCTCCTCTCCAGCTCGGCGTTAAGGGTGTTATCGCACTCTCATTCGCAAGAATCCACATGGCTAACCTCATCAACAACGGTATCCTTCCTCTTACATTCAAGGATGCTGCTGACTATGAGAAGATCAATATGCTCGACGATCTCGTAATCGAGAATGCAAGAGAGCAGGTTGAGGCTGCTGCTTCCGGCAAGACTGTTACTATCACAAACAAGACTCAGGGTTACTCATTCGAGACTGAGCTCGTTATCTCCGACAGACAGAAGGATATGCTGCTTGCCGGCGGACTTCTTAACTACACCAAGGAGAATGCCTGATGGCTGAATTGAACAACGAAGAAATAATAAACAAGCTCGCTAAGGTTGCGGGCAAGAAGGCTAAGATCGATCCCGAGCTCTACGGAAGATATAACGTAAAGCGCGGCCTTCGTAACAACGACGGTACGGGTGTTCTCGTAGGTCTTACAGAAGTCGGTGAGGTAATGAGTTACCTCATGGACGATGGCGACAGAATGCCTGTCGACGGAAGACTGTACTACCAGGGCTACGAAGTAACTGATCTTGTTAACGGCTTCTACAAGAAAAGATTCGGTTACGAGGAGATCGCATTCCTGCTCATCACAGGTGATCTTCCTACTGAGTCTGAATTAGCAGACTTCAGAGCACTGCTTGCATCCAAGAGACCTCTCCCGGATGGATTTACTGAGGATATGATCCTTAAGGCACCGAGCCCGGATGTCATGAACAAGCTCGCAAGATCCGTTCTTGCTTCTTACTCATACGATCCCAACCCGGATTCACTTGAGGTAAGCAACGTTATGCGTCAGTGCATCGAGCTCATCGCGAGATTCCCTGTCATGATCGCATACGGCTACATGGCAAGACTTCACTACGTTGAGCACAAGAGTCTCTTCCTGCACGCACCTGTACCTGAGTACAGCACTGCAGAGAATATCCTGCACTTGATAAGACCCGACGGAAAGTTTACTGAGCTCGAGGCACGCGTTCTCGACCTCGCACTCGTTCTCCACGCAGAGCACGGCGGCGGTAACAACTCGTCTTTCGTTACTCACGCAGTATCTTCCACAGGTACAGATACATACTCAGCTATCGCAGCTGCAGTAGGCTCCCTCAAGGGACCTCAGCACGGCGGCGCTTCCAACAAGGCTTACGCCATGATGTGCGACCTTCGCGAAAAGGTGAGCGATATCACTGACGAGGCTCAGGTAAGGGAGTACCTTGCTAAGATCATTAAGAAGGAAGCTTTCGACAAGTCCGGTCTCATCTACGGTATCGGACATGCCGTATATACTCTTTCTGACCCCAGAACAAGACTTCTTAAGATGTATGCTGAGGAGCTTGCAAAGGAGACAGGTAAGGACAACATCTTCAACCTCTATACGATGGTCGAGAGAGTTGCTCCTGAGGTCTTCCACGAGGTCAAGAAATCAGACAAGATCATGTGTGCAAACGTTGACTACTATGCAGGCTTCGTTTACTCCATGCTCGGCATACCTCCGGAACTGTTCACACCTATCTTCGCTTCTGCAAGAATCGCAGGTTGGAGTGCTCACCGCATTGAGGAAGTAGTTACAGGCGGCCGTATCATGCGTCCTGCTTACAAGTGCGTAAGCAAGCGCCGCGAGTACGTGCCTGTCGATAACAGACCCGGAATAGTCTGATCCTTTTTAAGTAAGGAGAACTCTGATGAAGAAGAACAGGATGCTGATCTGCTGCATTGCCGTAGCAGTTCTGTTATTGGTGCAGTTTATTTTCTCCGCGGTTAACGGTGATGCCGGCCAGGCGGATTCTCATTATTACCAGACCGTCTGGTCGCTGCTTCCCGCGATCATCGCGATAGGACTTGCTCTTGTTACCAAAGAGGTATATACGTCTCTGTTCTTCGGAATTATCGTCGGAGGAATGCTTTATTCGAACTTCAGTTTTGAAGGTACGATAACGCACGCCTTTAACGACGGCATCGTCGCGTCTGTTGCCGATCCTTATAACGTAGGTATTCTCGTATTCCTGGTAATACTCGGCGTTATGGTCAACCTTATGAACAAGGCGGGCGGATCTGCGGCTTTCGGCAGATGGGCTTCATCTCATATCAAGTCGCGTTCCGGTGCCCAGATCGCTACGATCGCACTCGGCGTGCTTATCTTCATCGATGACTATTTTAACTGTCTTACCGTCGGATCTGTCATGAGACCGGTATCCGATAAAAGTAGGATATCGAGAGCCAAGCTTGCTTATCTTATCGATGCGACAGCGGCTCCCGTATGCATCATCGCTCCTGTATCTTCATGGGCTGCAGCCGTTTCATCTTATGTGGAAGAGGGCAACGGTCTGCATCTGTTTATCAGAGCGATCCCTTTCAATTTCTATGCGATCCTTACGATAATCATGATGATCTTCCTTGCGGTAACGGGTATGGATTACGGTCCTATGTTAAAGCATGAGAAGAATGCGAAGGAGAAGGGAGATGTCTTCTCCGATATGAGAAGACTTGCTGATGAGACGCAGAAGGCTAATCCCGACGGCGCAGTAATGGATCTTATTCTTCCGATCGTTACACTTATTATCTGTTGTGTGGTCGGAATGATCTATTCAGGCGGTTTCTTTGACGGCGAGAGCTTTATCGATGCTTTCTCCAATTCTGATGCTTCCGTAGGACTGATGCTCGGTTCTGCCATTACACTGGTAATAACTATGCTCTACTATCTGATCCGCCGTGTTATTCCTTTCAAGGACATGACGGACTGCCTGCCCGAAGGCTTCAAGTCGATGGTTCCCGCTATTCTCATTCTTGTGTTCGCATGGAGCCTTAAGGCTATGACTGACAGCCTCGGTGCCAAGGAGTTTGTTGAGCAGATGGTACGGGGTTCGGCTACAGGATTCCAGTCATTCCTTCCCGCGATAATCTTCCTTATAGCATGCGGTCTGTCTTTCTCGACGGGAACGAGTTGGGGTACATTCGGTATCCTTATCCCGATCACACTCGGAGTTTTCCCTCTGACCGATCCTCTCGGTGTAGTATGTGTATCTGCATGTATGGCAGGTGCGGTATGCGGAGACCACTGTTCTCCTATATCGGATACGACGATCATGGCAAGTGCTGGCGCGCAGTGTGATCATGTAACTCATGTATCGACTCAGCTTCCTTACGCGCTCACAGTCGCAGGTGTAAGTTCAGTCGCATATATCATCGCGGGTTTCGTTCCGAATGCGCTCATCGCGCTGCCTGTCGCGATCGTTTTAATGTTTGTTACTTTGCTTGTAATGCGTAAAGTTATGAAAGCATAAAAAGACTTTTATTATGTTATAATCCTTGTAACATTATAAAAGGAGAATGGCCATGGCTGAAAATGAGAATCTGAATCAAATGGTCGAAGGCGTTACCGAGGACGTAACTGATAAGAAATGTCCTAACTGCGGCGCTACTGTTACTTGGGATCCGGCAACACTCGCGATGACCTGCGATTTCTGCGGTTACCACAAGGAGTTACCTAAGCCCGAAGAAGGATCAAATGCATCAACGGAGATTGATTTTAATTCTGCTAAGCTTCGTTCGAGCAAAGACTGGGGTGCACAGAAGAAGACAATCGTATGTAAGAACTGCGGAGGTTCTGCTGTATACGATATGACAGAGACGGCAGGTGTATGTCCTTTCTGCGGATCTACTTCTGTAATGCCTGTTGATGATGAAGAAGACGTTATGGCTCCGGGCGGCGTAGTACCGTTCGAGATCTCACGTGAGAAGGCAGCAGAGCTGTTTAAGACATGGCTTAAGAAGAAGCTTTTCGCACCTTCAAAGGCTAAGCAGAGCTGCGAGGCAAAGGAGTTCAACGGCATCTATCTTCCTTACTGGACATTCGATTCCGAGACAACATCCTCATACACAGCTGAGTATGGTAAGGACTATAAGGATAAGGACGGTAATACCAAGACAAGATGGTATACCACAAGAGGCATCTACGATGAGTTTATCGATGACGAAGTTGTATATGCCAGCACCAAGACAAAGGACGAGAACATCAAGTCCGTATCAAGCTTTGACTTCAAGAAGCTTCGTGATTACAACCCTCAGTTCATCGCAGGTTTTGCAGCTGAGAGATATTCACTCGGCCTCGACGACGGTTGGAAGGCGGCTCAGGTCTCAATCCAGAATAAGCTCAAGCAGCACGTCGGCGAGAGAGTTAAGTCAAGAACTCATGCAGACCGTGTAAGAAACGTTCGTCTGTCTACTTCTTACGACAAGATCACATTCAAGTATCTGCTCGCTCCTATCTGGATCTCTAACTTCTCATTTAACGGCAAGGTTTATAACTTTGTAGTTAACGGCCAGACAGGAAGAATCGCAGGAAAGTCTCCTGTCTCTGCACTCAGAGTTGCCATCGCGATCATTATCGCTATCGTGGTTCTGTGCATCCTGGGTTATGTATTCGGACAGTAAGAATACTAAGTGTAAAAGCACTAATGAGAACGCCGGTTACCGCCGGCGTTTTCTTATGCTTTGTTTATTACTGAATGTAGATAGTGGTGCGCTTGCGAAGCGCGTTGCCGATCCTGATGAAGGCGTTGATGATAAGACCTATAGTGTAGATGATTACTGCGACTTCGTAGCTGTTGATGAAGAATATGCAAAGCGCAGCTGCGAGTACGTTGATGATGCCCTGCGTGAACTTAAGACGCCAGTGCCTGCCGCCGAGTTTCTTGGATTCATTAGCCCTTAAGATATCAACGACACCCGAGAATCCGTGCAGGACTGCAAGGTAGACGAGTACATAGAACTTTGGAACATCAGTTAATGACAGCGATACCATACCGAGGTCGAAGAGGATAACACCTTGATAAAGGATAGATTTGCCGCCGACCATATGTCTTGCCATTCTGAAATAGTAGATAATGGTGCCAAGCCCTTTGAAAGTAAGGCTGAAGGCGAGTACGACCAGGATGATCGCATATCCTAATTCAGGGAAGATGATCATCAATGGTGCTATGAGCAAGGTCACAAGTGCCCAAAGGATGCTGCCGAGTCTTCTTATGTTAGTCAAGGCCGGCCTCCTTCAAGATGTCAAGCTGCTTGAACTTAACTATGCCTGCAAGGACATTGCCGGACTTAACGATCTCGGCTGTTACCATATGCTTCTGGGCAAGCGCACCTTCGATGAACTTTCCTATGAAAGTATCCTTCTTCGCACTCTTATCAGCCTTGATGTATTCTTCCTGGAATTTATTCAGATCAAAGTCTTCGATCGTCTGTCCTGAAAGCTCCTCGCCGAACTTCTTCCAGTCTTCGCATGCGTTGATCTGACGCTTAGTAAGGATCTCGTTGATGCGTTCCTTATAAGGCGCGACAGTATCATCTGCATACGTGTCGGGCTTGAATTCATCGAGCTCGCCGCGAAGGAACTTCATCGCGTATATCATCTGCGCGAAAGCCTTCATATAGTCAGCAGGGTTATCCTTCACGATGGACTCGTAGTTATTCCAAGCGGGCAGGTATTCGTAGCGGATGAACGAATAGTCGGGCAGGTGGCCCGCTCTGCCGTGTCCCAGATTCATTATGGACTTCTCTGAACTCTGGTAAACCGTATTAGTGTACAGGTTCTGCTCGAGGTCGTCCGCTGCACCCGGGTTGTGACGGAACCTTATCCTGCGCGTAGTAACAGAGCCGTCCTCTGCAGTGAGTATCTCGCTGAAGTCATCTGTGGTGTTGTTTATGACAAGTGAAGGCGTCCCTGCGAAAAAAGTATGTGCCCACGTATCTGCAAGAACGTGCATCGCGATGCCGACGTGCTGCAGGGAAGTTCCGTTTGCTATGTTTACGGTGCGCTCGAGTAAAGGCCCGTTGGGCTTGCATATGAGTCTGTATCTGTTCATGTAGCCGCGGCCTTTTCGAGAAAGCTGCGCATAAAGATCGTAGGGGAGAAAGTGGAACGAAGCCCAGATGCGGGTTATGTCCTGAAGACCAAGAATGTCTGTCCTGGAGTCTGCAAGCTCAAGCTGAAGCTGTGTTGTAGCTGCATCCTGGGGAGCGCCGAGCTTGGACAGAAGTGTCTTGGTGCACAGGTCGACGAACTGGGCACTGTAGCAGATGTCCATGCTTTCATCGTGTGTGTAGCCCGCAAGGTATGCGGCACAGTATGTGGCGTAGTAGTGAAAATCTTCCTGCATACTATGTCTCTCCCGAAGCTTTCTCTACGCTCTTTTTTAAGATGCGGCCGGAACTGATTACGTTTATCAGGATGAATAATGAAGTCAGTTCAAACATTATGGATGCTATGGTGGTGTCATTTACTCTCTGGTCCAAGGTGAACATGGTATAGAACAGGTATGGTATCTCTACGACGTAATACAAGACCAGAAGCATTGCCAGGTTAAGAAAACGTTTGCTTGTGGTAGGGTCCTTCGAGTAGCGTAACGAAGAAAATCCTACATAGAAATGAAGTGCGAGGATTATCGCGGAGATAGAGAAAAGCGAGAACAGGGCTGACAGGAAAACAACTTTAACATCATATTGTTCAAGGCCTGCATAACCGAACGGGTCGATGATGCCGGTGCCTATCTCTATCGCGACCTTAAGTATCTCCCAGATACCGAAGGCCATATATGCCAGGCCGCTTATCCGAAGATCTCCTTTGGCCCGTCTGATGTTTGCTACTGTAATCTCGCTCATGCTATTATCTATTTTATATGTTAGAGAAGATTAAGACAAAAGATCTGAAGTTCGCGGGATTGTGGGTACTCTTTACGTCTTTGATGTTTTTGTGGTCCCGTATTGTCTGTACAGCGGACAGCCTGTCACACGATACTTTCTATCAGATTAATCTGATAATGCATCCGTGGAACGAGCTTTTGTATTACATAAGCATTGACTACAGCCCGCCGCTGTTTGCATTTGTTCTCAAGATCTTTGCTTGCATATTCGGATATGAACTCGCGGGACTTCGGGTGTTCTCTATTGTGATCCTGTCTGTGGGATTGCTGTTTATATTGTTCCCGTTCAGAAGACTGATGGGGCAGGTAAGTTCGATTGTTGCCGCTTGTATCTATATAACCTCAGCTTATATCTTCTACTTTGGTGTAGAGGTAAGACCTGCGGTGCTCGCATATGTGCTGACGACAGGCATGTTCGTGTATGCGGTGCTTTCGTACTTCAAAGACCGCAAGTCCGACATGATCATCTTCACGGTCTTAGCCTGTCTTGGCATGTATACACATAATGTGTCGCTGATCGCAGCGTTTTGTGTTTACGGCTCGACGATAATACTGGCGCTGATCAGGAAGAGATTCGATATATTCAAGAAGTTCCTCATAAGCGGTATCACAGTCGCGGTTCTCTATATCCCGTGGCTTATCGTTCTTATGGGTCAGTACAGCAATGTAATGGAGAACTATTGGTCGAACGATGGAACACTGCCATTTGCTTTCTTTATCGTGTTTATCGGTATCGTGGAGAATGCGCTCGTTCCTTATCTGTCGTTCGTAACGATAATCTTCATCATATTCCTGCCTTTGATCCTTCTTATCCTGATGATCCCTGTAAAGAGATATAAGAGTGCAAGCTCTATAAGGGAACTGATTACTGTAAAAGAGATCAAGCAGAACTGCCCTAATATCAGCAAACTTTTGTATCTTGCTCTGATAGTTATTATGTCTATCATCGGATTCTATCTGTTTACTATTCTGCTGGTTCCGGTCTTCGTAGAAAGATATCTCTACATCCTGTCGGGAGGAGGCATACTTCTTTTGGCTTCGCTTGTATCGATCTACGACAAAAAGAAGGTGCTGGCGGTAATCCTTTCCGTCATGGTGCTCGTCACAGGCGTATGTAATACGATAAAGAAGAAAAATGATGTCGATTCATATACGAGAGAGCAGATGATCGTTGATATAACAAATATCAGCGGTGACAGTCCGGCATTCTTGCATCCGACAGAATATACGATCACTTATTCGAAGTATGCGCTCCCGAATTCGCGTCACTTTGCCACGACATTTATCGGCAAGGTGCTTGTAAGTCTAGACGTGCTTAATACAGATATCACTTATCTTCCTGATTACGACAGTTTATGGGACTACACCGATGAGGTGTATATCTTGGATTTTGAGAAGATAGGGCAGGTAAGTGATGAGGAAGCCATCGAATATGCTCTGTATTGGTTCAGCATTGACGATGAGCTCGAAGTCGAGGTTGTCGGAAGATATACATTCCCTTATGTATGCGATTTTGACGAATGCGAAGGAATTGTGCTCCGAGTGACCAGAAAATAGTTTAGTAATGCCTGAGATTGTGATAAAATATTAGGCGTTTCAAGAAACAATTTATTTCAAAGGAGATTGTAGCTTATGCCATTGGTAACAACTACTGAAATGTTCAAGAAGGCTTATGACGGCGGTTACGCTATCGGTGCTTTCAACGTTAACAACATGGAGATCGTTCAGGGAATCACAGAGGCAGCAGGAGAGCTTAACAGCCCTGTTATCCTTCAGGT
>JAFZPX010000062.1 GCA_017552455.1 Clostridiales bacterium | reverse complement strand
TGTGCTTTGGTTCTTCGGCTATTCCGCGATTCTTTCATTGATACTGGGAATCATCGGATTGGTCTTATCCATTCAGGCTAAGAAAGAAGGTAACAACGAGAGTCTCCGCATGGGAGGATTCGTTGTCTGCCTGATCTCTACAATCATTGGCGGCATCATCTTTGTATCCTGTGTAGCATGCTTAGCATGCGGGATGACCGTCAGCGGTTTAACTTTCTGGGGTCTTGAAACTTACGGCTAATTAAAAACGACCGCCCTTCACATTCGGGGCGGTCGTAATAAATCGGATTGATATGAGAATCAGTCTTCCTTCTTCTCTTCTTCAGCAGCCTCTGCAACTTCTTCAGCTGCTTCCTCAGCCTTCTCCTCGGCTTCTTCAGCAGTCTCAGCTGCCTTCTCAGACTCTTCCTCGAACTTCTCTTCTGCCTTCTCGAACTCAGTCTTGGGCTCCTTAGCAGAATCTTCGTCGAACTTGGATCCGCACTTGAAGCAGAAACCATACTCGAGGCTGTTCTCTGTACCGCAGTTCGGGCACTTCTTCAGACCCTTCTCGAAAAGGATCTTAAGCTTATATTCTTCAATCTCGTTGGAAAGTCTGGTAATAGCCTCGCAGCGAGTGTTGATATCCTTAGTGTTATCAACGTTCATATCCTTGTACTGATCGTAATAGAGCTTACCGATCTCATCATAGTACTTACGGATAGAAGATGAACGCTCATCAATAGACCTCTGATAGCCGGAAATAACCTTTGCCTTAGGATCGAACAATGCCATATCAAAAACCTCCGATTAAACTCGTTTTTTGTACAACGCCATTATACATTATTTTGAGAAGTATATTGGGAATATTTGATACTTTTACAGTTAATTAATATTTTTATCCTTATAATTAAATCAGGATGAAAATCCTTAGAACCTCTATAGGAAGGATGTGATTTCATGAAGATCACTACACAGGGAAACGGCATCAGAATTGGTGAGAGGCTCGAACAGAAGATCACCGACAAGATGAGAAAATTCGACAAGTACTTTGGAGATGAAGGTTCTTTCAATGTACGTATCAGACCCGAAGGTTCTCAGATGGTTGTCGAGATCACAATGAAGCTCGACAATAAGGTCTATAGAGCAGAGGCACGTGACGAAGAGATTCTTACAGCAGTCGACAGAGCGATCGACAAGCTCGAGTCTCAGATCAGACGTCAGAAGACCAAGTTCCTCAAGAAGAAGAAGGAATATCCTCAGATCGCTAATTATCTTGAAGAAGATAACGGTTCGGACTTTGACTATATCGCAGACGCACCGGAAGAGTCGAAGATCACACGTCGTAAGACATTTGAGCTTCGTCCTATGACTTCCGAGGATGCAATCCTCCAGATGGAGATGTTAGGTCATGACTTCCTCGTTTATCTCGATGCAGATACTGATTCAGTATGTGTTGTATATAAGAGAAACGACGGAGATTACGGACTTCTTGAGCCCAAGTACTGATAGTCGCATAACACTGTAATAACGGGGGCCGACTTCGGTCGGTCCCCTTTAATGTCATTAATGAAGGAAGGCAAGAAAATGAACAGTTTAATCAGAAAGAAAATCGCTGCTGCAATCGTCGTTGCAGCTATGTCGGTAGCAATTATACCGTCAGCGGCATTGGCATCAGCACCTGCGCCTGATCCCGGTGCAGCTGTAGCCGAGAGCCTTGTAGATGATGCTACACGCAAGACACTTACAGATCTGTACGATAGTGCATCTGCGCTTCTTGCAGCACATGGAGATGAGTTGGCCGGTGATGTAAGAATCTACCTCGAGACCATGCGTTCTCAGGCATACGATGTTCTTATGTACGGCGGTTATCAGGGACATGCAGAGTCGACATCCAACATGAGAGTTGCACTTGCCATTGCTGAAGCAAATCTTGCAGGAACAACAGCAAATACTAATGCGATGCCTGATTTTGTCATAGGTTCTTCTGCATATAACGAGACACACCCTCTCCTTGTATCAGCGAATATGGCTAACACGATCGCAACGATCTATGCAACTAACCGTAATCTCCCGCCCGAGATGATCAGAGTGCAGGTTCTTAACAGCTTCGTAGAGAGAATCTACTCCACAGCTTTGGGAAGAACTGCAGATACAGCAGGAAGAGATTACTGGGTAAACGGCATTATCAGCGGTGAGTTAAGTGCAGATGACTATGCTATCAGCATCCTTAACAGCGCTGAGTTCCAGGGACGCAACTTAAGCGATGAGGCTTATGTAACAGCACTTTACAAGACATTCTTTGACAGGGATCCTGATACAGCAGGCCTTAATAACTGGGTAACTGCACTTCAGTCAGGTGCATCGAGAGCTGACATCGTATCCGCTTTCACACAGTCTGCAGAGTGGAATAACATTTGCTCTTACTACGGTCTGTAAGCTCAATTGCAGATACGTATGTATCAAGCCGTCCGGGTTAACCCGGGCGGTTTTATTTTGTTGGGTTAAAGAGAAAGCTTCGTGCAGAACGATTCGAAAAGATCGGAATGGGAAGAGGCGATGAAAAGCCTGGAGCCTATGTTCTTGTGGATATAATCCACAACCTTTACTGCGTTGTCTTCATCGAGACCCGTAAGCGGCTCATCCATTATAAGCACATCAGAAGGAGCGAGTACGGCACGCACAATCTCGACACGCCGTGCAGTTCCGCCTGACATGTCGCGGACCTTCTTATGAAGCTCGGATTCGGGGATCAAAGACTTTAAGTGTTCACATATTACATCATCAGATACATCGCGAGCAGCAAGCTTTACGTTAGCCACTGCATCAAGATTGCCGATAAGTCTTGTGTCCTGGAACACCGGCGCGAACCTGCAGGCTTCGCGTGATAGACCTTCTAAAGTTAAGCTGCCGCTGTCAGCTGTCTCAAGTCCTGTAATGATGCGAAGAAGAGTAGTCTTTCCGATGCCTGATTCGCCCATGATTACGACAGGGCTTTCAGAGAGAAACTCGTAAGAAAGACCATCTATTACGGTTTTACCGTTATATGCTTTTACAATATTTGTAAGCTTTATCTTCATTTGGATGAGATCCTCCTTAAGATAAGAGACATTGCCTTCTCAAAGAGGTATGCAAGTATCACCGCACAGAAAGTCCATGCGAATAGATCTGACGTCGCCAAAGATATCTTCGACAGATAAAGCCCGCTTCCTACAGAGCGCAGAGGGCGCCCGATAACCTCGGCTGCAATGCCGCTTTTAAAAGCCATTCCGGAGCTTATAAGTATCGCACTTTGAAGATGTGACAGTACTGACGGGAAGAAGATGTAGCGCGCTTTGTCTATGAATCTGAATCTGAATAAACGGCCCATCTCGATCATGGAAGAAGCGGTCGAATCAAGTCCTGAAAGAACGTTGTGATAGATCATCGGGAAGACGACCAATGCACTGATTACCGTCGCGAGCGATGATGCACCTGCCCAGATTATGACCATGATAACGAAGCTCGCGACGGGGATCGATTTGATAACCGATACCGGGGGAGTTATGAACTCACGGAATAATCTGAATCTGTAGGAAAGACCTGCAAACAGGATGCCTGTCACAAGACCGGCCATAAATCCCAAAGTGATCTTAAGGAATGTAAGAAGTATAGATATCCAGAATTCAGGAGTTTGAGCCAGAGTTATAAGAGCGAGCAAAGCCTCGTAAGGGCCTGCAAGTAAAATGCTGTTGTGGACGAGCGCAGACGCGCCCTGCCACAACAGCAGCCAAAATACTATTATGAGTACTTTCCTTACAGTACCGTTATTCAAACCTTTATCCTACGTGATAGAAGTCGTCGCCAGGCATAGCACCGCCTACGGCCTGAGGGTTTGCATCGTAAAGGGTCTGCAGATAGCCTTCCAGATCAGTTCTCATCTGAGCACTTGCAACGCAGTCGATATTGCAAAGAGGAATAGCTCTCTGAGCGACGAGAACTGCACCGACGATACCTGCATCTACAACGAGCTGAGCTGTCTGCTCAACCTCGGAGTTAGCAAGGACTACGCTGTTGTGATGATCTACGATGAAAGATGCAACAGCGTTCGGGTGCTGCTCAAGAAACTCTGTTCTTACAACAGTAACGCCTGTTACGAGACGTGAATCGGAGACTTCGCTCCATGCTTCATCGAGCGAGAATGCGATATCCATGCCTTCGATCTGAACCATGGCAGCAGTTGCTGCAGGCTGGGGAAGAACAGCGATCTGATTGGGGTCTGCCTGAAGTGAAGCGATGACTTCGGAACCCTCTGTCTTGAAGTCGAGAGTGCAGTCAGTTACGCCGTACTGCTCGAGAAGATAATTCATGGCATATTCAGGTGTGGCGCCCTGACCTGTAGTGATTACTGTCTTTCCTGAAAGGTCTGAAACAGATGTGATTGAAGGATCAGTAGTAATACAGTAAAGAACACCGTATGTGTTGATGTCGATTACCTGAATGCCGCCTTCTGTGCGGTTGTACAGTATTGCTGCAAGATTATCGTGGATGAGAGCGATGTAAAGATCTCCTGCGTTTAGTGATGCTGCGATCTCATCGGGCTGTGTGGATACCGTAAAGTCATATGAATTATTTGTATCCATTGTCTCGTTCATCATGTTGATGATTCCGATTGTTGTAGGGCCTGACAGGGATCCGATGCGGATCGTAACGTCATCTTCCTTCTGGCAACCGCAGAACATAGTGATTCCCAAAGCCAGGGTTAGCACAGTGCCTATTAGTTTTTTCATAACAAAGCCTTCCTATATATACAATTTCAACCGCGATTATACAGCGGAAGCAAACCTAATACAAAGAATATTTGACGATTTTAAGATGAGCGATTATAATAAGCGAGTTGTTTTCAACAAATAACGTTTCCGCGCACGAGAGGGGGGAAAAAGAATGTCAGAGATCAGAGTTAAAGAAGGCGAGTCCCTCGACAGCGCACTTCGTCGTTTCAAGCGTTCATGCGCAAGATCCGGTGTACTTGCAGAAGTACGTAAGAGAGAGCACTACGAGAAGCCCTCTGTAAAGCGTAAGAAGAAGTCTGAGGCTGCAAGAAAGCGCAAGCACTGATAACTTCTTGAGTTACAAAGAACTGACAGACCCTCGAAGAGTACTTCGGGGGTCTTTTTTGTGTTACAATAGCTTCAAATAAATTAAGAGAGATATATATTGTTATGTTGCTTACTTCACAGAAGTGGCGTTGTGTGGTCGAGGAGACTTTCTCGAGCACTGATGCTTTATTTGAGGCATTATTAAAAAACCGCGGAATTGTCACGCCTCAGGAAAGAGAAGACTTTCTGACGGAGAAGGGTGCACAGCTTTACGACCCGTTCCTGTTCAATGACATGAAGAAGGCCGTTGATCTTATCTGCGATGCTATCTCGCAGAATAAGAAGATCCTTGTTTATGGAGATTATGATTGTGACGGAGTTACCGCCACATCCATTCTTGTCAGGTATTTCAGAAGTCACGGATGCGATGTCTCATACATCGTACCTAACCGTGAAGAGCACGGTTACGGTCTTACAAAGAACATCATCGAAGACGTATTAAAGCAGGATCCGTATCTTCTTATCACTGTCGACTGCGGAATCACCAATATCGATACCATCGCTGAGCTTAAGAACAGAGGTATCAAGGTCATCGTCTCCGATCACCATAATGTCCAGGATGAGATCCCTGATGCAGATGCTGTTATCTGTGCCAAGAGACAGGATAATACATATCCTTTCATCGACCTGTGCGGTGCAGGTGTCGCTTTGAAGATCGTTCAGGCTATGGGCACTGACAAGAGATATCCTGTAACGGGAGATATCTGGCGCCAGACCATCGAGCTTGCCGGTATCGCTACTATCGCAGATCTCGTAAGCGTTGTTGATGAGAACAGAACCATAGTTAAGAAAGCTTTCATCAGCATGAAGAATCCGGCTAACCCGGGTATCCGCATCATGAACGAGCTCCTTCTTGAGAAGGCTGGTTCACGTAAGTTCGATGAGACTTTCATATCGTTCAATTTTGTTCCCCGCGTTAATGCGGCAGGAAGGCTGTACGATTCATCTCAGGCACTTAATCTCTTCCTTGAGGATGATGAGCAGAAGGCTTATGAGGCGGCAGTTTCCTTGGGCGAGCAGAACGACGAACGTAAGCAGATCGAGGCCCGTGTATATGAGGAAGCCGTAAAACAGATAGAAGATGAAAGACGCCCTGATGAGTGGAGCCTTGCCAATACCAAGGGACCTATCATCGCTTACGATTCATCGTGGCATCAGGGAGTTCTCGGTATAGTTGCAGGAAGACTGTCTTCCACTTTCAGAAGGTCTGCGATAGTGTTCACGGCAGACTCGATCGAGCCCGGTAATGTTAAGGGTTCCGGAAGAGCTTACGGGGACTATGACCTTTTCGCGGCGCTTGGAAGGGTAAGTGACAATCTCATAAACTTCGGAGGTCATAAGAAGGCTGCGGGTGTAACGCTTCGCAAGTCTGATCTTACGACTTTCATGAAGGCTCTTGAGGCAGATGCTGTCGCGAATGCACCTGAGGAAGGTGAGCAGGATGAGCTCGAGGTAACGGCTAAGCTCGCTTTCGATATCATTAACTTCGATACATACGAGAAGATATGTAAGTTTAAGCCTTACGGCATAGGTAACAAGAAGCCTTTGTTCGAGACGCAGAGGATGCTTGTTGTTAACGTTAACGACATGACCGAGGGTGCTCACATAAGGCTCGATCTTGCGGATGCTGACGGGGATACGTCAAAGACGCTTTCTGCAGTTGGCTTTGGAATGGGCATCTACTGCAAGATACTAAAGCCCGGCGACATTATCGATATCGTTTATTCGATGAACGAATATACATACAAGGGCAAGACCTCGATAAGTTTGTATCTTGAGGACATAAAGCTTGCAGGAGATACAAGTTTCCTGTGGCAGAAGGCGGATATCGCTGAAGAGCTTTACAGAAGCGGTATGGAGCTTGACCAGATCGCGAAGCTTGCCAAGACGACACCTGCAGAAGGACTGATTCCTTCCAAGCTCGATTATCTTGCTTGCTATCAGAAGATCAAGGATGAATGTAAGGGTGAGACAAGCTATGCGGATATGCCGCTTCTTGCCCGTCTTGTTACGAACCTGTCGGGTGTTGAACTCACTCCGTTTAAGGTTGCAAGGTGCCTTGAAGTATTCTCGGAGGCACATCTTATCAAACTTGGTGTATTATCTTCATTGAGAGTCTGTTTCAGATTCCATAAGGTGGAGGGCAAGACGGATCTTAAACAATCCGCGGTATATATGAGGCTTTTGGAGCATGGCTGAACTGAACGAACACGATGAGCGTGAGTATCTGCTGGATACTTCACTGGTACCGGAGATTCCTGATTTTATTCAGGAGAAGTTTGACGGTGTCATGGATATGTTTACAGCGTATGCTTCGCGTGCGCACCTCGAAGAAGGGGTTCTGGGCAAGGAACAGGATCTTATAAGGCGCGCTTTCATCTTCGCTTTCAAGGCACATCGTAATCAGAAGCGTAAGAACGGAGAACTTTATATCGTTCATCCTATCGCTACTGCTGAGATTCTCGCAGAACTCGAAGTAGACGCCGAGTCTTTGGCAGGAGCCCTCCTCCACGACACTGTGGAAGATACGCCCGCTGATTCCGAGATGCTTACGGAAGTCTTCGGTTCAACTATCACACTTCTTGTAGAAGGTGTTACAAAGCTTAATAAGATCTCATCTCATTCGAAGGAAGAGATGCAGGCCGAGAATACGCGGAAAATGCTCTTCGCCATGACACGTGACCCCCGTGTTATCCTCATAAAGCTAGCAGACCGTCTTCACAACATGCGTACCATGCAGTATCAGACACCTGAGAAGCAGGTAGAGAAGGCGAGGGAGACACTCGAGATCTATGCACCGTTTGCTGAGAAGTTCGGCGTATTTAAGATCAAGTGGGAGCTTGAGGATCTGTGCTTAAGATACCTCGATAACGACGGTTACTATGAGCTTGTAGGTCTTATCTCATCCAAGCGCTCCGAGCGAGAAGCCTTCATGGCACACGTTATCGCAGAGATATCGGAGAAGCTTAAGAATGAGGGCATGGAGCATTACGATGTTGACGGAAGACCTAAGCACTTCTACAGCATCTATAAGAAGATGCACGACAACAGGCATAACGATATCAATCACATCTACGATATGTTCGCGTGCAGGATCATTGTTGATTCCATATCTGACTGCTACAGAGCGTTAGGTATCGTTCACTCGATGTTCGTTCCTCTTCCGGGAAGATTCAAGGACTATATCGCAAACCCGAAGGAGAACGGTTATCAGTCATTGCACACGACTGTTAAGCGTCCCGGCGGTAAGACGTTCGGTGAGACGACGTTCGAAGTTCAGATTAGAACTTACAGCATGCATATCGAGGCCGAGTACGGAATCGCTGCTCACTGGCACTACAAGGAAGCAGGTAATTCCAAGGCGTTCAAGGAAGATATCTACGACGAGAAGATCAAGTGGGTAAGACAGTTCCTCGACGCGCAGAGAGACTCCGACGATCCGAAGGACTTCATGGAGCTTCTTAAGAACAATATCGTTCCGAACGAGGTGTTCGTATTTACGCCTAAGGGTAAGATCATACGACTTCCTTCAGGTTCTACTCCGATCGACTTTGCTTACGCTATCCACAGCGGAATCGGTAACCATATGCATGGTGCGAAGGTAAACGGAAGAATCGTTCCTTTGTCTTATAACCTTAAGTCAGGCGATGAAGTCGAGATCATGTCTTCGGATAAGATCAAGGGACCTTCCCGTGACTGGGTAAAACTCGTTAAGACTGCATCCGCCAGATCCAAGATCAATGCGTGGTTCAAGAAGCAGGATCGTGATGAGAATATCGCTGTAGGTAAATCGAGACTTGAGCGTGAGATAGAGAAGAACGGTTTTGCGACGTCACAGCTTCTTGTACCGGACAGATTCAAGATCGTTCTGGACAGATTCTCATGTAATTCGCTTGAGGATCTTTACGCTGCGATCGGTTACGGTTCGATTCAGGTCGGCAAGGTCTTCGGTAAGCTTCGTGATGAATACATTAAGACCTTAAGTGAGGAAGACAGACTCGCGATGGGTTACCGTACAGCTTCTGACGGACAGGTTGTTTACTATATGCCTGATAAGATTCCGGAGGAGTTAGGTAAGGGTGACGTTATCAAGAAGCCTTCATCTCCTGATAAGCAGACACCTAAGAAGGGTTCAGGTGATGACGGAGTTCTCATCGACGGACTTATGCATCCGCTTCTTAGGATCGCTAATTGCTGCCACCCGGTTCCCGGTGATGAGATCATCGGTTATGTAACACAAAGTGACGGCGTTACGGTACATAAGCAGTCATGTCCTAATATCGTTCATATCAAGGAATTCAAGGACAGATCCGAGAAGGATAAGCATAAGTTCGAGCGCCTTATCGGAGCTACATGGGATGACGGCAGAAACAGAGCCTACGGATTCACATCCAATGTCGTGCTCCTTGCACAGGAGTGCAGCCTTACTTTGCTTTTCGCGGATGTGTCTTCCATCTTCAGTGACGAACATGTCGAGATCAAAGATATCAAGCAGCCGATGCAGATAAGCGGAGGTGCTTATACCGAGTTTGTAGTTACGGCTCTGTTCAGAAACAGAGAACAGCTTGACCGCGTTCTGACCAAGCTTCGTAACCTGTCTTATGTGACGAACGTATACAGAAAATAAGCTTTAAGCGAAGATCTCTGAGATAAAGTAGATATCAAGAAGAACAGTCAGGATTATTACCAGCGTGCAAATGACGTAGATTGCGGCTCTGCGCATTTTCTCGTCGCCTGTTTTCTCCCTGATGTTGAAGTCTTCCTGTGCCATACAACGATTATAGAGAGCGTCAATATTTCATGGTTTTCATGCATGTGACAATCAATTGACAATGTTAACGAAAGCCGTGTTCACGGTTATTTAACACCTCTGTGGTATAATCTTTCGGATGAAATTCATCGATTCGACATTGAAAGACAACTTAACACGCGACAGGATGCGCATGGCTGTGAGCATCGCCGCGGTTGTTGCTTTGAGCCTTTTGGTATTCATCGCCGTCTATACGTTGCTGGATTCTAAGGTCGCCGAAGACCGTGCAAGACGTAATGCGCAGGCTGATGTTTTGCTTGATGCAGCCGAGTCTGCCGAGTCCCAGGCTTCAGAAACTTCAGACACCTCTGAGACAAGTGAGACTGCACCCACGGAGACTACGGTCGACCAGTTGGCTCCCAATATAGCTTCAGAGACGAATGAGACTATAGCAGAAACTGCTGAGGAATCTTCCGAGACAGCTCCTGCAGCTGAAACTGTCGAAGAGACGACGGCAGCGACTACGACAGACCCCAATGCTGTCGAAGTGTACTACGCATCAGTATATGCATCGAGTGATATCAATCTTCGTTCCGGCCCGGGAACGGAATACGATATTGTTCGTGTAATTCATACAGGAGAAGGTATTGATGTCACCGGAAGAACGGGATCCGGCTGGTATCGTACATACAGCGGTAACTTTGTGCTTATCAGTCTGACTTCGACTGAGCCTGTAGCGACGACCGCTTCTCCTACATCTGCTACTACGGCTGCGACTGCGGCAGCTACGACGGCTGGTACAGTACCTACTACTCCGCCGATGACTGAAGCCAACACGGCAAGCAGCTCGAACACAGATGGTATGACTTATTACGGAGTATGCCACATCACGTTCTACGGACCTCAGCTTCGATCTGACGGAACTTACTCTGTAACAACAGCTACAGGAACAACATGTTCGGAAGGAAGAACGGTTGCGGCTGACTGGGGTGTATTCCCGGCAGGAACAACGCTTTACCTCCCGAATGATCCTCTCGGAGGAGACGGATATTATACGGTCGAAGACAGAGGTCCCGGCGTTAACGGAAGCCATCTCGACCTGTTTGCAAACGGCAGCCACACGGTAACAGACTGCGAAGTATACATCGTCGGCTGATAACAAGAAGGAATATTTATGAGTGAGAAAAAACAGAAAGAAACAAAAACAGTAAAGAGTGAGAAGACAACGGGAAAGAAGCCCGCTAAGACTCAGAAGAATACGAAGGCGGCTAAGACTTCCAAGAAGCCTGCCAAGCAGGAAAAGACTAAGGCTTCTAAGCCCAAGGAACGTAAGCCCAAGCCTAAGACTAAGCTTAAGATAATACCTCTCGGAGGACTCCTCGAGATTGGTAAGAACATGACCGCATTCGAGTATGGTAACGATATCATCATCATCGATGTCGGTATGGCTTTCGGAGGTGAAGATACTCCGGGTGTAGACTGCGTCATTCAGGATTACACTTACATCCGTGATAACGCATATAAGCTTAAGGGAATAATCCTTACACACGGACATGAGGATCACATCGGTGCTCTGCCGTACTTCTTAAGAGAGTTCAAGTGCCCCGTCTACGGAGGCAAGCTTACAGTCGAACTCGTAAGACATAAGCTCGAGGATAACGGTGTAAGCCTTAAGGGTATATCGCTTGATGCATGCCGTAACGGAGAGAGAGTAAGACTCGGAAGTGCCTTCCAGGTAGAGTTCATAAGAGTTAATCACAGTATCGCGGATTCGTATGCGATAGCTATCAGAACACCTGCAGGACTTGTTGTTCACTCAGGTGACTTTAAGATCGACTACACTCCGATCAACGGTAAGGTCATCGACCTGCAGCGCTTCGGTGAGTTGGGACACGAGGGCGTTCTCGCATTCATGTGCGAGAGTACAAACATCGAGAAGGAAGGTTCTTCTCCTTCAGAGAAGTATGTAGGTGAAGCTTTCCAGAATATCTTCAAGAAGGCTGACGGCAGAATCATCGTCGCGACTTTCTCAAGCCATGTGCATCGTATGCAGCAGATATTTACTGCGGCTGAGATGAACGGCCGCCATGTATGTCTGTGCGGCCGATCCATGATCAACTGCTTTAAGATCGCGAACTCCCTGGGATACATCGAGATGAATCCCGATACGCTGATCGACATAAGCGCGATCAAGAATTATCCCGATAATGAGATCGTTGTACTCACGACAGGATCGCAGGCTGAGCCTACGAGTGCGCTGTCGAGGATGGCTTTTGCATCCCACAAGGAAGTGGAGATCAGGGAAGGTGATACGGTCATCATCTCCGCACATCCGATCCCGGGTAACGAGAAGTCTATCTATAAGCTCATCGACGAGCTGTTTAAGTGCGGTGCCGAGGTTATCTATGAGTCTTTGGCCGATGTTCATGTATCCGGACACGCATATAAGAACGAGATCAGACTTCTGCACACACTTTTAAGACCTAAATTCTTTATTCCGATTCATGGTGAATACAGAATGCTCATAAGGCATGCACAGCTCGCTCAGAGCCTCGGCATGGACCCTGAGGACATCTATGTTCTGCGTAACGGTGACGTCTTCGAGACTGACGGTAAGACTGCCGAAGTTACGGGAGAGGTACCGGCGCAGGCTATCCTTATCGACGGTTCTTCTGCAGCGGTTCGTGATGACCACGTAATGAGCGACCGTATGCACTTGGGAGACGATGGCTGTGTCGCTATATCCATCACGGTAGATCTTGCTTCAGGTGAGCTTGCCTGTGAGCCTGTGATCGATTCCATCGGCTTTGTAATCGACGACGAGAAGCAGGAGGTGCACGACGCGCTTGCAATGAAGGTAAGTCAGCTTCTGTCGCCCGTCGCACTTAAAGGCGAGAGCATAGACGCGAAGATAGGAACGAGAGCTTTTCGCAATTCCGTGAGAGATTTCCTCTTCGAAAAAACGCGCAGAAGGCCTATGATCCTTACTAATGCGTGCCATGTAAGCGTCACGTCGCATTCCCGCTGCCGTTGAAAAAACGAGCCGCGCCCTTTATAATAATAAAATATTTATTAGTAGGAGAACTTTACAGGAAATGAGAGTTTCGAATCTTTTTTTCGCGACACAAAGAGAGGTTCCGGCTGACGCTGAGATACCTTCACACAAGTTAATGTTAAGAGCGGGTCTTATCCGCAAGATGTCATCCGGTATCTACGCTTACATGCCAATGGGCTTCAAGGTATATAAGAACGTCGAGAAAGTAATCCGCGAGGAGATGGACAGGGCAGGAGCACAGGAGCTCATCATGCCCGCACTGCTTCCGGCTGAGGCTTATCAGGCTTCAGGCCGTTGGGAGAAGTTCGGTCCTGAGATGTTCAGAATGAGTGACCGTGGCGGCAGACCTTTCTGCCTCGGCCCTACGCACGAGGAGCCTTTCACGGAAGCTGTAAGAGATACTTTCAGATCCTATAAGAATCTGCCTGTTACGCTTTATCAGATCCAGCACAAGTACAGAGATGAGAAGAGACCGAGATTCGGTGTCATCCGTTCCAGAGAGTTCGTCATGAAGGATGCTTACTCCTTTGACGTGGATGAGGAAGGTCTCGATAAGTCCTACAAGATCATGTACGAAGCATACAGAAGAATCTTCGACAGATTGGGCCTCGACTACACTGTAGTAGATGCTGACTCCGGTGCAATGGGTGGTTCCGGTTCCCAGGAGTTCATGGTTAAGAGCCCTATCGGCGAGGATGCTATCTGCTTCTGTGACGCTTGCGGTTATGCAGCTAACGAGGAGAAGGCTACTTGCAAGGAAGGCGAGGCTGATACATCCGCGGAGCTTCCTATCGAGAAGATCCAGACTCCCGATGCGAAGACAATCGAGGAGCTCGTTGCTTTCCTTAACACAACGCCTGATAAGTTCGTTAAGACTATCCTCTACAACATCGACGGCAAGATCGTTGCTGCTATGGTAAGAGGCGACAGAGATATCAACGAGACTAAGCTTGGTAATATCTACGATGCTACTGAGATGGATCTTGCTTCTTTCGAGGATGTAGAGAGAATCACAGGTGCAAAGGTCGGATTCGCAGGCCCTGTTGGACTTAAGGAGAAGATCGAGATCGTTATGGACAGCGAAGTTGCTCTTCTTAAGAACTTCATCGTAGGTGCATGCGAGACAGACTACCACTTCAAGAATGTTAATGTCGGAAGAGATTTCACTCCCGACGTTGTAAAGGATATCAAGAATGTTAAGCCCGGCGATCTTTGCCCTAAGTGCGGCAAGCCCCTCGGTATGGCAAGAGGCGTTGAGGTAGGACATATCTTTAAGCTTGGCACTAAGTACTCCGACTCATTGGGCTGCATCTACCTCGATAAGGAGGGTAAGGAGCAGTCTATGGTAATGGGTTGCTACGGTATCGGCGTATCAAGAACGATCGCAGCGATCATCGAGCAGTACAACGATGAGGACGGTATTAAGTGGCCCGCTATCGCAGCTCCTTACAAGGTAATCGTCATCCCTACAAACACTAAGGATGAGACTGTAATGAGCGTTGCAGAGAAACTCTATAACGGCT
Source organism: Clostridiales bacterium (assembly GCA_017552455.1). Taxonomy (GTDB): domain Bacteria; phylum Bacillota; class Clostridia; order Saccharofermentanales; family Saccharofermentanaceae; genus Saccharofermentans. Next base: position 157,490 of record JAFZPX010000062.1, on the reverse strand, counting down.
ATATCGACGCAGGTTACGAGACATTGATCGACGACAGAAATGAGCGCCCCGGCGTTAAGTTCAAGGATGCCGATCTTCTTGGTATCCCGCTTCGTGTTACAGTCGGCAGAAGAGCAGGAGAGGGAATAGTTGAACTTAAGTTCAGAATGGACGGCGCTATGAGTGAAGCTACAGTTGAAGAGGCACTCGAGGCGGCGGGAAAGATCAAGTGAGGAATTGATTTATGATTAAGATGAGTAGACTGGCATCTGCAGCGGCTTCAATGATGATCATCGCAAGCTTGCTCGCGACACCTGTATCTGCGGCAACAGCCTCAAAGGATAACTACTTTGAGGGGCTGGATCCTACACAGAATGTCTCATCTCTTAACATTGAGAATTACTATGCTGACTATGATTCAATCACGTTCAGATCCAAGACCGGAGCTGCAACGGAGTTGTATGTTTCAGGTAATTCCATCGGCGTTAATACAAGTGTCGGAACAGCGATGACTATTAACGTCACTAACGAGAGAAACAATATCGTAGCTACAAGCGGCGGCGGAAGGTCAGGTTCTTTCTCATTTGATACCGGTGACAATATCGAAGTAAATGAGCTGTACTACATCATGTTTGTAGTAACACAGGATGGCATACAGTGCAGATATGATGATATCGCTGTAACAAAGAAGGCTGACGGCAATCTGACTTTTGTTAAGTCAATGTGTTATGACTTTAACGTTGATCGCTGCAGCGAGCTTTGGACAGATGCTCAGTCACTTCAGGAGTGCCTTGAGCCTCAGAACGACGTAGAGTGCGATTCTCCCGTCGTAATTCAGACAGCACAGCGTATCACTCAGGGCTGCACCAATGACTGGGAGAAAGTATATGCTATCTATTCATATATGGTTGATGAGTTCTCGTATGACTTCGTTCAGATCGAGGATACATATACTACTTATCAGGATGATGCTTCTACATTGATTATGCGTAAGATCGCTATCTGCGAAGGCCTCGGTAATACTTTCACAGCTCTTTGCCGAGCTGTTGATGTTCCTGCGGCTGTATCGTTCGGCATCGGTGCTGACGTAAGCGACCTTATGCTCAGCAATGCATATAATGGCGATGAGGGATGTAACCATGCATGGGCTGTCTGCTGTATCGATGGCACATGGTATCACATGGATCCTACATGGGACTGCGGGAATGCATATGAAGGCAATGCTTGGGATGACGGTTCAGTTACTTCAGGCAGCAGTTCTTATAACTGGTATCTGCTCCCTCTCGAGTACTTCTCCATGACGCATAAGATCTGTGATGCTGATACATACCACGGCAGACCTGAGTCCGGTGAAGCCGGTGATGCTCATTATGAGATCACAAGAGACGGTACTATCACTATCTCCGGAAGCGGAACACTGCAGCTTCCTTACGGCTGTAACGGATTCAGAACAGTTGTCTTCACTGATGACTGTACGATCGATACGATCGCTGACAGCTGCTTTGCAGACTGCGATATCATCACATCTGTTGTTCTGCCGGATACGGTAACCACTATCGAGGATTATGCATTTAACACCTGTGAGGACCTTGAGTATATCTATCTTCCGGACGGTCTTCAGAATATAGGCGTAAGTGCATTCGATTACTGTGATGAGCTTGCATATGTTTATGTTCCTGACTCTATCGTCAGAGTTGATACTTGGGCGTTCGACGATTGCCCGAGAGCTATCATAAGCATTCCTTCAGGTTGTGATCTTGAGGAAGAGGATTATTACATCCCGCCTTACAGGATCATCGAGAGAGGACGTTAAGCTTGTCTTATATTGAATTTCATGACGTAAAGAAGGTCTACAGAACTGGTTCTGTAGACCTTTACGCATTGGATGGCACTGATTTCTTCCTTGAGCAGGGGGAACTTTCAGTAATCGTCGGACAGTCCGGTGCGGGTAAGACCACGCTTCTTAACATCCTTGGCGGAATGGACAGACTGACTTCGGGTAAAGTCATACTAGACGGAAGAGACATATCCTCGTTGAATAACAGGGATCTTGCAGTATACAGACGTAATGAAGTCGGCTTCGTATTCCAGTTCTATAATCTGATACCGAATCTGACGGCATATGAGAATATCGAGATGGCATCTCAGCTGGTTAAGGATCCGAAGAATCCTGCGGACCTTCTCGAAGCTGTAGGACTTTCTAACAGACGTGATAACTTCCCGGCTCAGCTGTCGGGAGGCGAGCAGCAGAGAATCTCCATCGCCCGCGCCATCGCGAAGAACCCTAAGCTTCTGTTGTGCGATGAACCTACGGGAGCACTTGATTATGAGACTGGTAAGTCGATACTTAAGCTTCTTCAGAAGCTGTCTACAGACGAAGGAATGACTGTTGTAATCATTACTCATAACTCAGCTTTGACAGCGATGGCAAACCGTGTGATCAGACTTAAGAACGGTAAGGTCGTGAGCAATACGGTCAATGAGGATCCCAAGAGTATCGATCTTATAGAATGGTGATATTAGCGAGATGACTCCTTATCTCAAGACAATAGCAAGGTCCATAAAGAACAGCTTCGGTAGGTTCCTTGCCATACTTGCGATAATCGCATTAGGTGTCGGATTCATGTGCGGACTTGTACAGAGTAATCCGTCATTTATGCTGACCGGAAATACATATATTGCCGAACATAAGATGTTTGATTTCCGTCTTATATCCACGATCGGATTTGACGCTGATGACATAGAACAGATAGCGGCTCTTGATGGAATTGTGGATGCGGAAGGCGCGTATTCAGCAGATGTCGTAGCAAGACTTTCCTACCAGGAAGAGACACAAAGATCGCAGGTTCGTATTCATTCAATGACATCCGGTGTGAACCTTCTTAAACTGGAATCCGGACGCTTGCCTGAGACTGCAAATGAGATAGTCATTGACGGTTATAATTTTGCAGATCCTGATGCTGTTATCGGTTCACAGCTGATTCTGTCAGGAGTATCAGGTCAGGATGATGCGGATTATCTTAATGCTGATACATTTACAGTTGTAGGTACCGTAAGGTCGCCTTTATATCTTGATTTCCAGAGGGGAACGACGGATGTAGGAAGCGGACAGTTGTCTTACTTCGCATTCACTACAGAAGATGCTTTTGACATGGAGTACTACTCCGAGTGCTATGTGTATTATGACACGGGCTTTGATGCTTATTCGGATGAGTATGATGACTTCGCAGATGCGAAGGAGGACGAACTTGAATCTGCTGTAGAGGCAATTATCAACGACAGATTCGAAGATCTTATGGATGAGCATCGTGAGGATCTTTCTGAAGGAATAGCAGATCTTAATGACGCGCGTGAGGAAGCATCAGAAGATCTTATTGATGCGGCTCAAGAGCTTGAAGATGCACGCGTGGAATTGCAGGATGCTTGGGAACAGCTTGAGGAAACCCGTGAGCAGCTAGAGGCGTTGCCTATGGTCCCTCCGCAGTATCAGGAGGAATATGATGAGGCTCTCGCTGAATACGAAGACGGATTTGCTGAGTATCAGGATGGCCGTATAGAGTTCTTCGAAGGTCAGCGTGACTTTGATGCGCAGATGACAGCTGCAAGCATGGAGCTGTCTTATATGGCAGGTGTGCTTGCCAATACAGAAGATCCTGAAGTGTATGTGCTCGGACGTAATACCAATACAGGCTACCTTGCTTTCGATAACGATGCGGGTATCGTAAAAGGCCTTGCGAATGTCTTCCCGATATTCTTTTTCGCGCTGGCGGCTCTTGTTTGCTCGACTACAATGCAGAGGATGGTAATGGATGAGAGAAGCATCATCGGAACGATGAGAGCTCTTGGTTATTCCGATATCTCCATCATAATGAAGTATTCGATCTATGCCGGATCTGCTGCTGTGATAGGAGCCGTCGCGGGTTACTATGCGGGCATCAATATATTTCCGTTCGTGATCTGGGATGTATATGGAATGATGTACGGCTTTACGGATCTTATGCTGCAGAAGTCGGTTCCGTTGTTTATTGTAGCTCTTGTGGTCTCGCTGCTTTGTTCTGTAGGTGTAGCTGTGATTACTGCTGCAGATGAGCTGCGAGGAATGCCTGCGGAGCTCATTCGCCCCAAGGCTCCCGCTGCAGGTAAAAAGATTCTGCTTGAGAAGATGACGGGACTTTGGAAGATGCTCCGCTTTACTGAGAAAGTATCACTTCGTAATGTGTTCAGATTTAAGAAGAGAATGTCCATGATGATCATCGGTATCGCGGGATGTTCAGCCCTCCTTATAACGGGCTTTGGACTTCGCGATTCAATCACGGATGTTGTAGATCTTCAGTATGACAATATAACCACATACAGACTTGATGCTTTGCTCAAGGACGGAAAGTCAGTTGAACAGGCGCTTGCCGATATCTCAGATGCAAACGAGCTTCTCGGTACATCGTATACAGGTATCCCCATCCGCACGGAGAATGTCACGCACACATCGCCGCAGATAGTTCGTGATGTTACTTTGTTCATCTCATCTGATCCGTCAATACAGGATGCGTTAAGAACACATTGTGACGGAGTTGATATGCCGTGGCCGGAAGACGGACAGATCGCCATCAGTTCCAAGTTGGCAGATAAGAACGGTCTTTCTGCTGGTGATATGATCACGCTTGGGTATGGCGATGAAGGCCGTGAGTTTACGCTTCAGATCGCGTATGTATTCGACAACTACATCTTCCATTATGCGTTCATTAACGAGAATACTTATGAGCAAGTGTTTGATAAGTCTTTCAGGGCATCAAATATTTTTCTTGTTAGTGATGTCGATGATGAGGATTCAGATTACGATATGTCGCGTGAGTTGAATCTGACGAATGACTTTACTGATGTGCGTGTTACGGCACAGTCTAGAGTGTCATTTGCAAGTACGATGGAGAAGATGAATGTGATCGTAGTTCTGCTTATTGGATGTGCTGCGATGCTCGCATTCATCGTGTTGTTCAATCTTAATAACATCAATATCTCTGAGCGTGTTAGAGAGATAGCGACTATCAAGGTCCTCGGATTCTCCCATGCGGAGACCGGAGCGTACTTTTTCAGAGAGAACTTTATCCTTGTGTTTATGGGATACATAGTGGGCATTCCGCTCGGTATCGCGCTTCACAGATTTGTTATCGATAAGGTCGAGATGGACATGGTAACGTTCGAGTGTAAGATCCTGCCGATAAGCTATTTATATTCGTTCTTGTTTGTTATCTTGTTCTCGGTCATAGTTGATCTCGTCATGAGGATCAAGATCGATCGTATTGATATGGCAGAGTCGTTGAAGAGTGCCGAGTAATTAAGTGAGGTAGATATGTTAGATACAATAATGAACAGAAGAAGTTACCGCGGTAAGTATAAGTCTGAGAAGGTGCCGCAGGAGGATCTTAAGATCATCATGGAGGCGGGACTTGCAGCCCCGTCAGGTTGTAATAAGCAGACGACAAGTCTTGTCTGTGTTGATGATCCTGAACTGTTAAAGAGAATCAATGCTGTTATCGAACCTCCGGTCTGTGATACAGCTCCTGCCATGATCTGCGTGCTGACGAGACATATAAACGCATACCGTGACAGATGCTTTGCCGTGCAGGATTATTCTGCGGCTATTGAGAATATGCTTCTGGCGATAGTTGATCTCGGTTATCAGAGCTGCTGGTTCGAAGGTCACATCACTGATGAGGACAGAATCTGTGACAAGATAAAAGCGATTCTTAATATACCTGACGAATATGAACTTGTCTGCATTCTGCCTGTGGGTAAGGCAGATGGTGAGCCTGTCATGCCGAAGAAGAAAACCTTCGAAGAGCGTGCGTGGTTTAATTCTTTGCCTGACAGTCAGCGTCAGGATTAATGCGCTTTAAAGCTGCTGCGAACTCGTCGTATTTATTGTAGTTGCCAAGCAACTTTCCTGAATCGTAAGCGGTGCCGTCTTTAAGGAATATGAAGGTCGAGTTAATCCTCGGCCTTCCTTTATAGAGTCGGACACGGGCAACATCGCGGGTAAGGCATACGAACTTATTCTGAACGACGATATACTTCGGTGTCAGAAAGAAGGATGCTTTGTTGTCGCGCCCGAAGATGAATACGCAGTTGTGATTGATCTCATAGAGAATGTCATCAATAGAGAATGGCTTGAGCGATTCGCGAAGCTGTCTTTTCTCACTGATGTGAAGACCCCATATGCCGGTCGCAGTGCCTAAGGTAAATATGCCTATGGCTGCAGGCAAGATGGAGACGGTTCCTGCGCCTGAGTTAACCATAATGAAAGTTATGATCAGCATCAAAGCAAAGGATCCTGTCGCGCCCAGCACGACATTCCTTTCCCAGGATGTCTTCTTGTATATCTTCTCAGCGGTGAAGTTATAGACGGTGTTATTCATGAAAGTATCATAACACACGCCTTGGTGCTACAATGTATGGGTATTATTACAAGGGAGAAATGAGAATGAAGAGTATAAAGAAGATAATGATCAGTGCGCTTGCTATAGTTGCAGCAATGAGCCTTATGACAGGCTGCATCAAGTATGAGGATCCTAATCAGGCTGCACGCGATGCGCAGGACGCAAGACTTAGTGAGTATGAGGCGCAGGCTGCTCCGTTAAGAGACGGCCTTCATCATGTAGAGATGGATATCCAGGATTACGGCACTATCTATCTCGAGCTTGATGCTGATACAGCTCCTATCACAGTACACAACTTCATGGACCTCGCGAATTCCGGTTTCTATAACGGACTTACTTTCCACAGAATAATCTCCGGCTTCATGATCCAGGGCGGCGATCCCAACGGTGACGGTACCGGCGGAGCGGAGAACACGATCATCGGTGAGTTTTCTAACAACGGCATCGAGAATCCCATCTCTCACCTGAGAGGCACTATTGCCATGGCCCGTAACGGTCAGGACATGGATTCCGCATCTTCCCAGTTCTTTATCGTTCATCAGGATTATCCCGGTATCGACGGTGACTATGCTACATTCGGTCACGTTACTGAGGGTATGGATATCGTAGATGCTATCTGTGCAAATACGGTTAATTCAGGTGCCAACGGCGCTGTTGCTCCTGAAGACCAGCCTGTTATCACTGCAGTTAGAGTAATCGACTGATGACTATCGACGAAGAACTTGAGCGTCTGCTTCTGTCAGAACGCGACAGCGACACCAGAAGGTTCGCTTATAATGCCGAGATCAACCGCTACGGTCTTATCGCCGCGGGTGATCTTGAGGGTCTGAAGAAGGATCTCGAGAGGACAAGAAAGGCCACGTCTACCAGACGAGGGGTTCTGTCAAAAGACAATCTCAATAACGAGAAATACCACGCGATCATCATGACGGCACTCGTCTCGAGATTCTGCATCGAGCACGGCATGGATATAGCCATCAGCTACACCTTGAGCGATATCTTCATAAGAAAGATCGACGCTGCTTCGACTCCGGAGGCTGTTCGTGCTATATCGGAAGAGGTCAGAATCGAGTACTGCACCCGCATGAGAGATCTTTCCAAGAAGCAGGTGGTCTCAAGATATGTAGTGCTTGCTATCGACTACATCCGCATGCATGTTCAGGAACCCATCACGGTTGAGCAGGTCGCTCACGAACTTTCCGTCAATTCGAGTTACTTGAGCAAGCTATTTAAGCAGGAGATGGGTAAGTCGATAAGTGAGTACATAAGAGACAGCAAGATAGAGATTGCTGAGCATATGCTGCGCCATCTTGATGACACTTCTTTGCAGATAGCAAACTATCTGGGCTTCTCCTCACAGAGTCACTTCATTCAGGTGTTCCGAAAGCAGACGGGCATGACCCCCGAGGAGTACAGGAAGAAGCATTACCACAAAAGCTGGATAAGTGAGCAGGACTCCAAGGCTGATTTGTAAAGCTTGTCCTGTTATGCGACAATCATTGGCGTATTAAGGAGTTTAATTATGTCTTTTGATCTTTTTGATGCAGTTATCTCATTCTTTATATCTATGGTTCCGCTGATCGAGATCCGCGGCGGCATCATCTATGCTCTTGGATCGGGTATCCCGACAATCCCTGCATACATCATCTGTATCGTCGGTAATATGCTTCCTGTACCCATAATCTTCTTCCTCGCACGTAAGGTGCTCGAGTGGGGTAAGGACAAGAAGTTCATAGGTAAGTTCTTTACTTTCTGCCTCGAAAAGGGCCACAAGGGCGGACAGAAGCTCATGGCAGGCAAAAAGGGCGCGTACGTTGCACTCTTTCTTTTCGTAGGTATTCCTCTTCCGGGAACGGGCGCATGGACAGGAACGCTTGCAGCAAGCATCCTCGACATGGACTTCAAGAAGAGCACGATTGCAGTTATGTGTGGAGTAGTCTTGGCAGGTATCATCATTGGTATCCTGACAATGCTCGGTATCAACATTCTTAAGTAATAATGAAAAGCTTTATAGTAGACAATTCATTGAACGGTGAGCACGTCGTTAAGGCGTGCACTGTTAATTTCCCGTCTTTAACTAAGGCGGATCTGTATAAGGCGCTCAAGCACAAGGATATAAGGATCGACGGCAAGAAGGTCTCGACCGATATGAAGGTGCTTGCAGGACAGGAGATACAGGTTTGGCTTCCTGACAGCCTGTTCGGAGACGGCAAGGTAAAGAAGGATTATTCACGCGATTATTCCATCGTTGCACAGACTGACGGAATGTTGATCGTAAATAAGCGTCAGGGTCTTCCTGTGCACAGTGGCAAGACAACTGATGATAACCTGATCGATATAGTAAGACAGACAACCGGTAATAAGAATGCGGAGCTCGTTCACCGTATCGACATGAATACCGGCGGTATCCTCATGATCGCGAAGAACAAAGCGTACCTTGAAGATGCGGTCAAGCTCTTTAAGGAAGAGAAGGTGACCAAGAGATACAGATGTCTTGTTGTCGGAAGGATTCCCGCTGACTTAGGCGACCCGGTCGTTGCTCAGGATGAGAAGCTCATGAGTGAAGTGTCGGCTTATCTTGAGAAGACACGCTCCGGCGAAGTATATATCCATGACGTGAAACAGGAGGGTGACCTTCCCATAACCACAAGATACAGAGTGTTGGGCTATCACGATGGTCTGTCTGAGATCGAGTGTGAACTTGTAACGGGCAGAACGCATCAGATCAGAGCTCAGTTCGCGCACTTGGGATATCCGATATTAGGTGACGGAAACTACGGAAGAAACCAGGTAAACCTCGGCTTCATCTCCAGAGACGGCGGCAGGATAAAGCACCAGCAACTGTGGTCAACCACTCTGATGTTCGGTAAAATATCTGAAGATAATCTTCACAGGGAACTGTCGGGAAGAAAGTTCTCGATCGAACCCAGGTATGAGGTGGACTTTTAATGGCTGACAACAGACCGATAGGTATATTTGATTCAGGTATCGGAGGACTTACTGTACTTCGCGAGATCATCGCGCAGGTTCCTTCCGAGAGCACTATCTACTTCGGTGATGACGGAAGATCCCCTTACGGTACCAAGTCGCATGACACCATTATCAAGTATTCACTTCAGGATATGATGTTCCTTAAGGAGCAGGACGTAAAGATGATCGTTATCGCATGTAATACTGCAAGTACGCATGCGTATAAGACTTTGTCGCATGTATGCGACGTTCCTGTTGTCGAGGTTGTTGTCCCCGGCGCGGATGCAGCCGTTAAGGCTACGAAGAATGGTAAGATCGGCATCATCGCGACTCGTGCTACTGTCGGCTCCGGCGTTTACGAATCCGCTGTCCGTGAGTGCGGCAAAGATATCGAAGGTCTTGAGGTTATATCACAGGCTTGTCCGTTGTTTGTCTCGCTTGCTGAAGAAGGATGGTGGGACGATGAGGTTGCTTACCTCACAGCACAAAAATATCTTGAGCCTTTGAAGAAGGCCGGAGTGGATACGGTGGTACTCGCGTGCACGCACTATCCGCTTCTTGCCAATACCATAAGCAGAGTAATGGGACCTGAAGTTACGTTGATTAATTCAGGTATAGCCGTAGCAGGTGTAGTAAAGGACATTCTGTGCGAAAAGGATATGGCTTCCGACGGCACTGAAGTAACACGTGCCTTCTATACGAGCGACGATCCTAAGCTTTTCGAGCAGGTAGCATCTCCGTTCCTGGGAAGAGGTCTACCGCAGGGTACGAAACGCGTGCAGGTGGACAAGTACGACGTGAAGGAGTTCCTGTGATACGGGACATGGAGATAACAACGGGAGCTTATGACAAGCCTCTCGTGACAAAGGGTATCTACGAAGACTCTATGTCGACTCTGCTCATAAAGTGGAAGCAGCTTCACGACGGTGACAAACAGGAATCCCTATATGAGATAAAACTGGATAAGCAGACGGGCATTGCCGTCGTTCGCCGCTCGGGGGAGTATAAGAGCGAGCTTATCTTTGATACTGCAAAAAGGACTGAAGGTACGGTACATACGCCTTACGGCGCGATAAAGACTGATATCAAGACTGAGTACATCAATCTTCCTTCTGTTCTGTGCCCTAAGTTTGAGATCTCGTATGAGATGGGTGCGGACGATATAAAGAATGTGTTCTCGGTAAAGTTTCTCTAATTACAAGGGGGTTGTTATGAAGAGAAGATTGTTGGCAGTTACACTTGTTTGTGCACTGGCTTTAAGTGCGTGTTCTTCGGATAAGCCACGTGAGCGTGATCGTGACGATGATGAGAGTAATTCGGGATTCACCCGTGTAGTGGCGACGGAGACTGAAGCTCCAACAGTTCCTATTGAGACTCGTGAAACTACAATCGTGACGACCGTTCCCGAGACAGAGGCTGCGCCTGCAGTCGATATTAGCGCTATGAATGCAGCTTACCTTGCTATCTTGGAACAGTATGAGTCTGAGCTTCGAGTTGTGGAGGATGTCGAGTACGGTGCGATGCCTTCTGTATCTTTGGCGGATATCACGGGTGACGGGGTTAACGAGCTGATCATCGAGTACTGTGCCGATCAGGAGAATGGATGGGGTAACACAGAAAGCTCTTATTACATGTCCGCCAATATCAAGATTTATACATACGATCCTGCGGCGGGAGCTGCCGTCGAGATGCATACGATTCAGAATGCAGTTATGAATGCTGCAGGTGGTTTCTACACGGACATCATTGTCCTTAACGACGGTACGATAATGATCGAGAGCAACGGCGGTGATGAAGACTGGTCTTATTACTATGATGTATTTGAAGTGCAGGGCTATTCACTTGTTCAACTAAGTGAGCTCGAGGTCGAGTCGTGGCCCGATGATGATTATAACTACCAGTATGAGTATACATACGACGGAGAGCAGATCACGGAAGAGCAAAGTGATGCATATATAGCGCAGTATATAAGTCAGATGTCTTATGCGATCGTCTGGGATCCGTACTACGATTCAGAGTGGGATGAACCAGGTCAGTGGGGAGAAGCAATACTTAATCTTCCGAACAACTGGATAAGTTACGATGAGGCTGTTGCTCAGTTGTCTTAAGAAACAGAGGTAAGGGATATGAAGAGAAAAAAGATTACCGGAATTATTGCCGCTATATTGGCTGCATCGGTGTTGATGTCAGCATGTGTTTCTGACAAGAAACCTCGAAGAGACCGTGACGATGATGACGACGCGACTCCGGGGTTTACAAGAAATACTACTGAAGAGACGGAACCGAATGAGACGGGTGTTGCACCGGGATCAAGTCTGGGTGCTACATGGGATCCGGAAGACCTTGATCCTGATATAGCTGATGCCTATGTAAATGTGTTAATGGCGTATGAGCAGGGTATTCGCGACTTTGAAGCTTTCCATTCATGGTCTTGCCCGGCGATCAATCTTATCGATCTTGATGGAGACGGGGTGCCTGAACTTACTATTAAATATGTGATCGAACCGTACTATGCGAACTTTGCAGTTTTCAGTTACAATCAGGGGGACGGGCAACCTTGCTTAAGACTCGAGACTATGGGGGAGACGGATACAGGCAGCTGGGGAGCTTCTAATGATATCGTTCTTCTTGATGACGGTACTATCATGATCTCTAACTTCTACGGAAGCGGCGGTGAGTATCATTACCATATAAATCTGCTTGAGACTGAGTTGTATCATTCGTTAGGTTCCTGGGAGTGCGAAGAGCAGATGCCGGACATGTCTTCTGACTGTGTGCCTGTATCGGCACAGCACAGCGGGACAGATTGTTCCACAGACGATTTCTATGAGGCGCAGGCTGACATGGTAAGCCGTATTGTCGCTCCTATCTTCCCTTATTCGAGCCGCTGCTATTACGATGACTATAGTGTTATCGATATATTCGGACGCGACTGGAATATGATCCCCGGAAGTGTATTCGCACAGGGGAATTATATTTTCTATGATGATTTTATGGCGGCGTGCGGAGGCGGTGTACCTGTATCGACTCAGCCTTTTACTGCAGGTTCTGCAGATGAAGCATATCAGATTGTTCTCAATGCTTATCATGATGAGATGATGGCGGTCGAAGATTATACTTCTGTTAACGAGACCACTCCTTGTTGCGCGCTGTGTGATATTACCGGTGACGGCGAGGACGAACTCTTCATTCTGTATTCTACTGACAGTCAGAACGGGTATTCGTCATATGATGACGGGTATGTCTCTGCTGCTCTTAGTATCTTCACTTATGATGACGTGCAGCATTGTGCCGTAAATATGTATACGCTGACGAGTGCCGTGGCTTTCGGCGGGTCAGGTCGATTTACTGATGTTGTTATGCTCGATAACGGTAATCTGTTGTTCTTCGCTCAAGAAGGAGATCTCGAGTTCTTCGAGACGACATATGTTGAGTTTGAGGTGTCAGACAACGAGTTGAATATGGTAAATATAATGGTTCATGACAGCACGCTTGTCGAATGGGATCCTGAAGAAGTATATGAGGATGAATTCTTGTATAACTATGATGAGATAGTCGATGAGGCATTCGCGGATTATGTCAATGATTATATCGTAAGATCCGAGACGGCTATCTTTGTATCTCCATGGTATTCTGAAAACGGCGATAACGGTGCATGGGGTGATGCTCTCTTAAACCTTCCGTGCGAAGCAGAAACCTACATGGATGCAGTCATCGAGCTGAACTTTTGACGATTATTAACATTTAAATCAACACATACGGCCCGGTCTGTTGCTTAAGCGACACTCCGGGCCTTTATTGTTGATTGGTTTGTGAACATATCCGTGATTAATTACTCGTATAAACGCTTTAAGGAGTAACGGATATGTCTAAGTTTATTAAGGAAGTACAGAAGGGTAATAAGCAGATTGAAGAAAGCCTTAATGCCTTGAAGGCGATCCATAAAAAGATCAATAAATTGCGTAAGCCGGCTCAGGTTTTCGGTTAATGCGACAAAATGCAGTACGCTAGTTCTGTGTTAAAATGACTTCGGTTGGGGCGAGAGTTCTAAGGAGTAAACAGGATAAATGGCTACTGCTCAAGAAGAATACATCAAAGCTAGAAAGCTCGGAACTAAGGAGTATCAGAAGGCCTTGAGTGAAGGCCGCTATCCTTATCTGCCTGCGCTCGATCATATGCTCGAGAAGAGAGCTACTTTGAATGAAGTTCCTGTAGGCACTATCGAGATTCCCATATCACTTATTGTAGGTACGGTTACGACCGGAAGACAGGAGTCTTTCGCGAGAAACTTCATGCCTTTGCTTGCACCCGATACAGAGTTCGGTACTAAGTGGATCAGCCTTATGAACTATCAGACAGAGCATGGTATCAACGATGCCATCACTGTTATTGAGTTCATGGGTAAGTTCTATGTTCAGGAAGGAAACAAGAGAGTTTCCGTAATGAGATACCTTGAACAGCCCACGATACTTGCCAACGTAACGAGGGTTATGCCTCCCCAGTCCGAAGAGGAGGATAAGGAAGTCAAGATCTACTATGAGTTCCTGAAGTTCTTTAAGTGCACATCTATATACAGCATAACTTTCACTGAAGAGGGTTCTTATCAGAAGCTTGCGACTGTCGCGGGACAGACGCTCGAGGAGCCTTGGGATGAGGATGCCGTTAAGGACTTAAGGTCTGCTTTCCTTGCATTCTCCAAGGTTTACGCTACAACAGGCGGTAAGGCATATACGACGATAACAACAGGAGATGCTTTCCTTGTTTATCTCGATATGTATAAGTACGACAGCCTTAAGATCCCGGTACCTGAAGAGATCAAGAAGAACCTCTCACTCATCTGGAAAGAGATCCGTATCCGTGCGAACGGTAACCAGATCGTTTTCTCGGAGGAGCCGCAGCTTCAGAAGAAGACTGTTATTCCGATCATCGATAACATAATGAAGAAGACATACTCTGAGCAGAATCCGCTCAAGGTACTCTTCCTTTACGACGGTGACGCTACGAAGTCCCGTTGGATACACGGTCACGAAGAAGGCCGTAAAGATCTCGAGGAAGTTTTCCCCGGCGTCGTTAAGACTTTGGCTTGTGACTGCAAGGATACAGAAGAGGAGTTCGAGGAAGCTGTTGAGGCTGCAGCACAGGACGGTGCAGATCTCATCATTACGACTTCCCCCGTGCAGATGGAGTTCGCACTCAAGGCTGCAGTAAAGTATCCGAAGATCAAGTTCCTTAACTGTTCGGTACACCTCTCTCATGAGGCTGTAAGAACTTATTACGGAAGAATGTATGAAGCGAAGTTCCTGCTTGGCATGATCGCTGCGACTATCTCCAAAGATCATCGCATCGGTTATGTATCCACATACCCCATCTGCGGTAACATCGCTAACATCAATGCTTTCGCAATAGGTGCTTCTATGGTGGACCCGAACGTAAAGATCCATCTTACATGGTCATGCTTAAGAGAAGAGACATGGCGTGAATATGTGCGCGAGAATCAGTTCAGCGTTGTATCCGGTCCTGACCTTATCAAGCCGAAGAATGCTGATAACGAATATGGTCTGTATACGATAGGTGAAGACGGCGAAGTTACCAACATCGCTTTCCCTGTATGGAACTGGGGCAAGTACTATGAACTCATCGTACAGACTATCCTTAACGATGCATGGGATGTAGAGAGCGCAGATGCGAAGGATTCGGCTATCAACTACTGGTGGGGAATGTCGTCCGGTGTTATCGATATATATCAGTGCGATACAATTCCGTATGAGACATTAAAGCTCGTATCGATGGTGCGTAAAGGACTGACTTCTGATACTATCAATCCGTTTGACGGAGAGCTAAGGTCACAGGATGGTGTCGTAAAGGATGCCCTGAGTCCAAGGCTTAATAACGAACAGATAATCAATATGAACTGGCTTTGTGATAATGTAGTTGGGTCGATACCGACATTCGATGAGTTGACTGAATCAGCTCAGAAGACTGTATTGGCGAATGGTATGCCTATCGTTAGTAACATTAAGCCTGAGAAGAGTGAGACCACAGAAGAATGAAGATCTTAGCCGTAGCTGATGTAGAAGATAAGCTTCTGTATGACCACTTCAATAAGAAGAGGGTTGAAGGTGTTGAGCTTATCGTAGGCTGCGGTGATTTAAGAAACGATTACATGGACTTCCTCATATCGATGATCAACGTTCCGATGATCTATGTCATGGGCAATCACGATGACGGTATGATAAAGGAACCTCCTCTCGGTGCTATATGCATAGAGGACAGGATATTCGAATATAAAGGCGTGAAGTTCATGGGCCTCGGCGGATCTTACAGATATAACCCCAGGGGCATTAACATGTACACAGAGCACGATATGAAGCTTCGCGAATTAAGACTTCGTCCTAGAGCTCGCATCAAGGGCGGTGTGGATGTTCTGGTCACACATTCTCCTGCAAAGGGTTACGGAGATCTCGAGGATCTGCCTCACAGAGGATTCGATACATTCAACACTATAATGGACCGTTACCATCCTGAGTATATGCTCCACGGCCACGTTCACATGAATTATGGAAGAATCAAGAAAGAGTACGATCATCCTTCGGGAACCAAGATAATCAACGCTTGCGGGTTCAGAATAATTGATGTCTGATAAGCATAACGACAACGATTATACATTCGAGAGAGTTCCGGGCAGTGCCCGTAAAGGTTTCCTGCCGATGTTCTTCATCATGCTCGGCTTCACTTTCTTCTCAGCCAGCATGTCTGTCGGTGCAACGCTCGGTAACGGGCTCACATTAACGTCTTTCTATACCTCCGTCTTTTACGGAGGTGTTTTGCTTTCTATCTATACAGGAACACTCGCGTATATAGGATGTACCACAGGACTGTCCTTTGACCTTCTGGCGCGTCGCGCATTCGGATCCAAGGGAAGTATGTTTCCGTCCTTCATAATCGCGCTCACGCAGAGCGGCTGGTTCGGTGTAGGTGCCGCGATGTTTGCCATGGCGGGAGCCCAAGTTGTCGGGTGTAACAGATGGGTGCTCATTATCCTCGCAGGTGTGTGCATGACGACGTCTGCTTATTTCGGTATTAAGGGCATGGAGATAGTAAGCTACATCTCAGTGCCGCTTATACTTGTATTAGGTATCTTCTCTGTATACAAAGCTCTGAACGAAGGCGGAGGTCTTATGGCGGTCTTTGAGGGGCACGAGGACACTATGACGACGATTGAGGGCATAGGACTTGTAGTGGGCTCCTTCGTAAGCGGAGGAACGACGACACCTAATTTCGCAAGGTTCGCGAAGGGAAGGCAGGTTGCAGTCTTTGTTACCGTAGTAGCGTTCTCCATAGGCAACAGCCTGATGTTCGCTTTCGGTGCTGTAGGAGGAGCGTTTACGGGCAAGGAAGACATCTTCTATGTAATGATCGCTCAGGGCCTTACGATTCCTGCGCTGATCGTACTCGGTGCCAACATCTGGACTACGAACGATAACGCGCTGTATTCGTGTGCGCTCGGCTTAAGTAACATAACAAAGGTTCCCAAGAGACCCATGGTAATCGTGGCGGGCACATTCGGAACGCTTGCTTCAGTGTGGATATACGAGCACTTCGTGACGTGGCTTACGCTTCTTAACGCGATACTGCCGCCTATAGGTGCGATCATAATGATAGATTTCTTTACGGGAAGAAGGCACTACAGGGCAGAAGAAGACGATAAGATTTGTGTGGTGAATATCGGCAGCATAGTTGGTATAATAGCCGGAGCAGTTGTCGGAATCTATGTTAAGGACTTCGGCATAACCACAATAAATTCAATGGTTACAGCGTGCTTTTGCTACGTTATTTTCAACTGCAGAAGATTATTCAGAAATAATGCTTGCAAATAAAAGAAAACCAATGTATAATCGCTAAGCACGTTTGAAAAAGCAACTAATACCTTTAAGATGGAGGTGAAAATATATGGCACATCCTAAGAGAAAATGGTCTAAGGCCAGGACATCACGTCACAGAAGCTTGTGGAAGCTTTCTGTTCCGGGTTTTGTTGAGTGCCCGCAGTGTCATCAGAAGATGCTTCGCCGCACAGTTTGCAAGAACTGCGGATATCTTGATGGTAAGGCTGTTATTACAGTAGGCGAAGAAGAGTAATTCTTCCTTAAACTAACAGAAACCAGGCGGTGTAGATATTTCTATCACCGCCTTTATTTTTGCACAGGAGACGGATCATGAGTAAACCTACAGTAGCCATAGTCGGACGTCCTAATGTAGGAAAGTCATCGCTCTTTAATACGCTCTACGGTGAGCGTATATCGATCGTACACGATACTCCCGGTGTTACCAGGGACCGTATCTATGCGACTGCAGTTTGGCGTGAGCGTGAGTTCGTTATCATCGACACGGGCGGTATCGAGCCCGCAGGTGACGACATCATCCTTCAGGGTATGCGCGCTCAGGCAGAAGTAGCTATCGCTACGGCTGATGTTATCGTCTTCATGGTAGACCTTAAGTCCGGTATGACTGCATCTGATAAGGAGATCGCGTCGATGCTAAGAAAGTCCGGCAAGCCGATCGTTATCGCAGTTAATAAGTCCGACAAGGTAGGCGAACCGCCTGCTGAGATGTATGAGTTCTATAACTTGGGACTCGGCGATTCCGATATCATTCCCATATCTGCTGCCCACAGACTCGGTATCGGAGATCTTCTCGATAAGATCTTCGAGTATTTCCCGGCACCCGGTGAAGGTGATGAGGATGAGGGAAGAATAAGAGTTGCTCTCATCGGCAGACCTAATGCAGGAAAGTCTTCACTTACAAATAAGATGAGCGGATCCGACAGAAGTATCGTTTCCGATATCGCGGGTACGACTCGTGATGCTGTCGATGTAATGATCGACAACAAGTACGGTAACTTCGTCCTTGTTGATACGGCAGGTATGAGAAAGAAGAGCCGTATCGAGGATTCTGTCGAGAAGTATTCCATGGTCCGCGCGCTCTCAGCTGTTGATAAGGCAGATGTCTGCGTTATCCTCATCGATGCTTCTGTAGGCATTACAGAGCAGGATACAAGAGTTGCAGGTGTTGCTCACGACAGTGGTAAGGCTTCCATAATCGTAATCAACAAGTGGGATATCGTCGACAAGGAGACGGGTACGCTTGAGGCAATGACTAAGATGGTTAAGGAGCGTTTCTCCTTCATGGATTACGCCCCCGTTCTGTTCATCTCAGCTAAGACCGGTCAGCGTGTTGATAAGCTTTGGGAAGCTATAGTCATGGCTAATGCTTCCTCAGAGAAGAGACTTACAACAGGTGTCTTCAACGACATGCTTACAGAAGCTGTCGCCATGGTTCCCACGCCTCAGGATAAGGGTAAGCACCTTAAGATCTATTACGGTACACAGGTGGCGATCAAGCCTCCGACGTTCGCGTTGTTCGTCAATGATACGGAGCTGTCGCATTTTTCCTATGAGCGTTATATCGAGAACCAGATAAGACGTAACTTCGGCTTCGAAGGAACTCCTATCAGGATATTAATGCGTAATAAAAAGGGCGATCAGACCTAAATCTTTGTGCACATAGTCTTATATATATAACGCGCGCGAAGTAGTTTAATAATAAAGGCAATTTTTCACGCATTTTTAAGTAAGAGTATTTGGAGTGTCATTTTATGAAGATCGAGAACTTAAGAAACGTCGCTATCATCGCACACGTTGACCACGGTAAGACGACCATCGTTGACTCTATGTTGAAGCAGGCCGGTATCTATCGTGAGAACGAGCAGATCGTAGAGCAGGTAATGGACAGCAATGATCTTGAGAGGGAGAGAGGAATCACTATCCTTGCCAAGAATACAGCTATCGATTACAAGGGCATCAGAATCAACGTTGTTGATACTCCCGGACACGCAGACTTCGGTGGTGAGGTAGAGCGTGTACTTAAGATGGTTGACGCAGTTCTCCTGGTAGTAGACGCATTCGACGGACCTATGCCTCAGACAAGATTCGTTCTTCATAAGGCTCTCGAGCTCGGTCTTCGTCCTATCGTCCGCATCAACAAGATCGACAGACCTGATGCAAGACCTTTGCAGGTTGTGGATATGGTTCTTGATCTGTTCATCGAGCTTGGTGCTGATGAGGATCAGCTCGACTTCCCGATCGTATATTCATCCGGTAAGGTTGGCGTTGCATGCTTTGACCTTAAAGATTACACAGAAGGCAGAGCAACCGACTTCTGCCCCGTTCTCGATACTATCATCGAGCACACACCCTGCCCTCAGGGTGACCCGGGTGCTCCCATGCAGCTTCTCGTTTCCAATATCGATTCCGATCCTTATATCGGCCGTATCGCTATCGGAAGAGTTGAGAGAGGTACTATCAAGCAGGGTGAGCCTTGCGTAGTTGTTAACATCGAGCAGGAGGGTAAGAGATCCGCAAGAGTTGTTAAGCTCCTCCGTTTCTCCGGCCTCGGCAGACAGGAAGTAAGCGAAGCTTCTGTCGGTGAGATCGTCTGCGTAGCAGGTATTTCCGACATCGGTATCGGCGACACACTGTGC
Organism: Clostridiales bacterium; assembly: GCA_017552455.1. Taxonomy (GTDB): domain Bacteria; phylum Bacillota; class Clostridia; order Saccharofermentanales; family Saccharofermentanaceae; genus Saccharofermentans. The sequence goes on along the minus strand of JAFZPX010000062.1, from coordinate 137,573 downwards.
GACCAGAGCACACCTGAGGCACTGCCTTTCGTTAAGATCGACGAGCCTACTATCGCTATGACATTCTCCGTTAACGATTCTCCTTTCGCAGGACAGGAGGGTAAGTTCGTTACTTCACGTCACTTGAGAGACAGACTCTTCAAGGAGATTGAGACAAACGTTTCCATGAGAGTTGAAGAGACAGATACAACAGAGTCCTTCATCGTAAAGGGTAGAGGAGAGCTCCATCTTTCCATCCTCATCGAGGAGATGAGAAGACAGGGGTATGAGCTTCAGGTAAGTAAGCCGAAGGTTATCATGAAGGAAATCGACGGTGTTCTGTGCGAGCCTTATGAGGACCTCGTAATCGACGTTCCTGAGGAGTTTGTAGGTGCTGTTATCGAGAAGCTCGGCGCACGTAAAGCTGAGATGAGAAACATGCTTCCTCCCTCAAAGGGATACACAAGACTTGAGTTCAATATCCCCTCCAGAGGACTCATCGGATACCGTACTGAGTTTTTGACCGACACTAAGGGCAATGGTATAATGAACTCCATAATCAGCGGCTATGAGCCGGTTGCGGGACAGATCGCGACACGCTCACACGGCGTCCTCGTAGCGTTCGAGAGCGGCACGGCGATGACCTACGGACTTTACAACGCACAGGACAGAGGAAACCTTCTTATAGGTGCCGGCACGGAAGTTTACGAGGGTATGATCGTCGGTATTAACCCGAAGCCTGAAGATATCACCGTAAACGTTTGTAAGAAGAAGCATGTAACCAACATGCGTGCTGCCGGAAGTGACGATGCTATGCGTCTTACACCTCCTCTTAATTTCAGCCTTGAGCAGTGCCTCGAATTCGTTGAGGACGATGAGCTTTGCGAAGTAACCCCGAAGAGTATCAGATTGAGAAAGAAGATACTTAATACCGACCAGAGACTCAAGGCCGAAGCTAAGAAGAAAGATGCTGCCAAAGAAGCTTAAGTTTGTTGTACATATACTTGTTATTCTTCTGTTGCTCGTGACTTTCGCGATCATGGGCGTTTATGTCGGCTATAATTACGTCATTACACAGGAAGAAAGATTTACGGCCTTGCAGGCCTCTATCGAAGACGGCTCCTTTAAGGTGGACATGAACACCGAGGGAGCCATTCCTTTTGTCATCAGAACAGGTGATATGACCTCAGATATCGCAGACAACCTCTTTGAACTGGGCCTTATCGACAACACGTTTATGTTCTCTCTGCTTTCGAAGGTAAACGGCTTTGACGGTGCATATCAGGCAGGTACACACTATCTTCTCGAGGGCCTCGATTACGATGAGATCATGTTCCTTCTGACACAGAAGTCTGTAAGCGTTACCGTTACTTTCCCTGAGGGCATCACCTACGAGGAGATGAAGGTCAGACTCCACGAGGCAGGACTTACTTTCCTCGATGCCGAGATGGACGAGTGCATGGACAGCCCGAACCTGTTTACGGACTACCGCTTCGTTTCGCAGATCGCACTTACAGAGGGAAGAGATCACGTCCTGTCGGGCTACCTGTTCCCGGATACATATCAGTTCGACGTTAACGCAAGTGCGGAGACGATCATCTCCACTATGCTTAACAACACTGAGAACAAGCTCTACGACGAGTACTACGAGCGTGCTGAGTCTCTTGGCATGACAATGGATCAGGTAATGACGCTCGCTTCCATAATCCAGGCTGAGTCCAACAACATGACGGACATGATGTACATCTCATCCGTATTCAGAAACAGAATGAATTCTTCGGACGAGAGCATGCACTACTTAGGTTCTGATGCCACGGTAAACTTCATTAGAAGACTTAACGGCCTCGATCCTGATTTGTTCCTTACTGCAGACGATATCGCGCTCGACAGCCCTTATAACACGTATATGTATCAGGGCCTTCCTCCGGGACCTATCTGCATGCCCGGTCAGGATGCGATCCAGGCTGCGCTCTATCCGGAGCCTAACTCCAACTATATGTATTTCTGTGCAGACGGCAACGGCGGCACACTGTTCGCTGTTACGCTTGCTGAGCACGAGAACAATGTAGCAACATTCCAGGCAAACTGGGAGGCTAATCAGGCGGCTCTCGCAGCTGAGGCTGCAGGTGAAGGGCAGCAGACAACTGAGACTTCGGAGGAGGGCTGATGAGTTCCCGTCCTGAAGTACTTTCTCCTGCGGGTTCTCCCGAGAAGCTCAAGACAGCCATCGCTTACGGCTGTGATGCCGTTTATATGGCGGGAAAGAGATTCGGTCTTAGAACTTTCTCCGACAACTTCGACCACGATCAGATGAAGGCTTGCATCGCGTATGCACACGAGCATGGCGTTAAGTGCTATGTGACAATGAATATCATGGGCCTCGAGGCTGACATGAAGGTGATCGATGATGAGATCGACTTCGTCGCTCACGAGGCGAAGGCAGATGCCGTTCTCGTAAGTGATCCCGGTGTTTTCGCGCATGTAAAGAGAGTCGCACCTGACCTCGAGATACACATCTCTACGCAGGCTTCCACGACGAATTCCGATGCGTGCAATTTCTGGTATGAGCAGGGTGCGCGAAGGATTGTGCTTGCGCGTGAGCTCTCTCTTGCCGATATAAAGCAGATAAGAAACAACATCCCGTCTGACCTCGAGCTGGAGGCTTTCGTGCATGGCGCGATGTGCATCTCCTACTCAGGCCGCTGCATCTTAAGTAACTACTTCACGGGCCGCCGTTCGAATGGCGGTGCTTGTGCCCAGCCCTGCCGCTGGGGATACTCTCTTGTGGAGGAGAAGCGTCCAGATGAGGCTCTCCCGATAGAACAGGACGAGCGCGGCACATACATTTTAAGCTCCAAGGATCTTTCCATGATCGAGCACATCCCGGATCTCGTAGATGCCGGCGTTGACTCGCTTAAGATCGAGGGCCGCATCAAGGGCGACTACTACGCTGCCGTCACGGCTAAGGTCTACCGCGAGGCTGTGGATCTGTACCTTAAGGACCCCGAGGGCTGGAAGGTAGATCCCGCTTGGCCCGACCTGCTCGAAAAGCTCACGCACCGTGACTACGACACAGGTTTCTTCTACGACTCTCCTTCGGACGATGCGAAGGTAGCGTTAGACCGTACATACGTTAAGCCCGCTTTCGTTGTGGCTCAGATTACAGGCAAGAACCCTGACGGCTCCTTTAAAGCGGTGCAGAAGAATAAGCTCTATGCAGGAGACAGCCTTAATGTATTGAAGCCTGTAGGTTACGAGGCTCCGCTTAAGGTTATGTCCATAGTTGATAATGAAGGAAATGCGCTCGACAGCGTGCCTCATCCGGGTACAGAGTTCAACGTAAGATTTGACCGCAAGTGCGATCTTCCTGAATTAACTTTCTTAAGTCGTGACGGAGATAAGGACGGCGGTATAGCGCCGATGGCATGATCACTCTTCGAGTTCTGAATCTGCCGTAGTCTCTGAGATTATCGTCTCGTTATTGTTTCCCATAAACTTAGTCAGTACACGGGACAGGAAGTCCTTGAACTTCTTGTCGAGACCGAAGACCTTGAATACATCGAGAAGGATGATGAATACGACAGGTCCGAGCAGGAAACCGATAGCGCCCCATACATAGACACCGAGGGCCATGGAGATAAGCATCATGAGAGGATGCAGGTGCAATGTCTTTCCAAGGACTGCAGGCTCGATGAATCTTCTAAGTACAGTCATGATGGCCATGGCAATGATGATTATGATCGCGCCCTGGAGATTGTCATGTAATGCACAGTAGATGATGACAGGCCACATTGTAGCCGAGATTCCGAGTACCGGCAAGAAGTCGAGAACAGCGGTTACGAGTGCAAGTACGAGGGCGTACTCGACGCCTGCAAACTTGAACGCGATCCATGACTCGACCATAGTGATGATGAGGAGCAACAGATAGCCTCCCAACGCTCTGAACAACGTGATTGAGAGGTTGTTTACTAGCTCTATGGATCTTCTTCTGAAGTCGTGATTGGGAACAGTATTCATATATGCCTTCAATACAGTAGGACCGTCACTAATGAAGTAATAGCCACTCATGAAGACACTGATGATTACGAAGATTGCATAAGGGATATTACCGATGATACTCCAGATGGAGGATACGGTCTTGCTTATGAAGTCGGGCAGCTGCTCCAAGATGCTTGACTGGATCTGATATATATTCGACATGATGGTCTCGATAAAGGAGTCCTTGATGAAGCCGCCGTTGCTCTCGGACATCTTCATCAATGTTTCCCAGATCTTATCTGTATCGGAGAAGTCTGAAGCGTAATTCTGCAATGCGGCGAAGGCTCTCATTGCCTGTCCGAGCAGAGAGAAGATGCCGTAAGCGGCTGCGAGAATGATTATTACTACAAGGAACAGGTAGATGCGAAGCTCGACCTTCTTTTTCTTCTTGCTGTTGAGAGCGATATTCTTCTTGTTCAGCTTATGAAGCGGCGTAGCTAATGCATGTGCGGTCCTTGCGAGGAGGAATCCTATAAGGAAAGGCACCAGAATAGAGATGATTCTGACCGCGAAGAAAAGGAGCAGAGCTGTAACTGCAGCTATAAGAAGATACTTGATTATGCTCATGACCGTCGCACGGTCTCTTATGTATCTCTCGTGATCGTTCACAGATAGACTCCTTTGATTATCAGCACCCAAACTGTAATGAATACTGCTAATGTCAATAATAAAGACAGGTTAATGCTTTTGTCAAAGGCAGGGATCGTATCGTCGTACTCCATGCCTGTTATCTCGTGCCTTACTGAGATGGAGAAAGAATCCAAAACTCTGATGAAGAACAGTATAAGTACCATTCCCATGAAGAAAGAAGGCAGGGAGGAGTAGAAGTATGTCGTGCCTATGTCAGCGTATGTCTGTACTTCAAAGATGTCGATGCGCGACAGTGTTCCCGGAAGCATCATTTCGGAAAGGTTCATGGAGATAAGGCAGAGGAAAGGAGCCCACATGTTATGTGTGCGTGCCCTTAAGTAGCTGCACCATATGCCTGCCGCTGCGATGGCGAGGATGGAAGTGAAGTCCATTGAGAAGAGTACGTAGGCTATTGTTACCACGACAAGAGCCTTGAATCTGTCAGTGCCCTTGAATCTTGTCCAGAGGAACCCGAAGAAGAACAAAGCTACACCGAATGCGGGGATAACCGTGTCGCACAGTATCGCGAGCACGCTGCCGTAAGTTGAATCGGGGTCTGCGTGGAAGAAGACAGGGTAGATGGACTTGCCGGTAAATCTTAATGTTAGCCAGGCGATGATGTTGTAAAGAGGGATCCTTATCATCATGAGTGGTACGCCTGAGATAAATGCGAGGATGAGTGTGCCGATGCCGGTGTAGTGACCGGTTACGCGGTCTTCGATGCCCCTCGAGAACATAACAGCCGGCAGAACAAGTGCACACAGCGTAAGAAGTATCATCAGTGCCGAGCATCCTACAAGAGATGTTGCAGGGAAGAGCATCTCGGGGTCGTTAAGAAGACACCTCAGGCCGAGGAATGCAAGCGTTATGAGGGACAGTATCATTAAAGGCCAGCCCCATGTCATTACTGCGGGACGGCCGAAATTATGCTTGATTATTGCAAGTGTTGATATGTTTCCCTTGTTCTCATCCATATCAGAAAGCCAGATTGAACAAAGAGAAGTATTCGATCATCTTAGATGCGAAGAAAGGTTCCATGGCCATATACACAGCTGTGCCGAGTGCCAGGAAGGGACCGAATGCCAGGTAGTCAGGGTCATCTGCGAAGTGGATCTGAGCCTTGCGTCTTGCAATCTCGAGTCTCTTGGCAGCAGGATCTTCAGCATTCGCGATCTCTTTCTTCTCGTCAGCCTTGCGCTTGTACTTCCTGATGATGAGCGGAACTGCGAAGAACAAAGCAACGATGATACCTACATAGAGCACTACGATGAGGCCGTAGCAGCCTGTGACGAGTCCGCATGCGGCAAGAAGCTTCATATCGCCCTGGCCCATGCCTTCTTTGCCGAGGAATGTAAGGCAGATGAAGTTGATAAGGAAGAGTACGCCTCCTCCGATCAAAGCTGCGATAATCCTGTTAAGGAGGGGCACATACCATGCTGCCTGCTCTGTGAACCACACGTCGCGCTCGAAGAAGTCGCCGATGATAAGGAAAACTCCGATAATAGCGAGAGCTATCGAGCATTCGTCGGGGATGATGCGGTTAAGTCTGTCCGACATCATTACGATAACAATGACGGGAGTCGCGAGGAAAAGTGCGATTACATGGAAAAAGGCGGGGGGAGAAACATACGCATTGAAGCTGAACACTACGAAAAGCGTATAGATAGCGGCACAAAAGAGTGCAGAAAGCACGCCGTGAGGGATGAGCTTCATTCTCTTACTTAAGCGAAAATCCGGGTCAGTCTCCTTTACACCGTAGTCCTGAAGCCATTTCTCGGGGATCTTGGCAAAGACAAATGTCTGTGCATAACCCACTATAGCTCCCAAGATTGCTGCAACTGCTGCCGCTGCCCAAAAATTCATCAATAGTGACCGCCTTATATTTTAGTTACTTATATTATTAATAGAGTTTATTACAGCGGGCGCGAATTATCAATCAAATTTGTTTATATTATATAATTCACACTTTAGACATTTGTTCAAATTGACCTACTTGCCTCTATTAGATAAAATAATTGCAGTTTTTATTAGGAGGGTCGTTATGGCCAAGAATATAACAGCTAAGTTACTTGAAGAGAAAATGCAGGCTCACATGAGAGCAAGTACAGGACTTCCTCTCGAGATGGCTTCGCCCGCAGACTATTGGGAAGCTTTGTCAAAGACTGTAGTTGAGATCATCTCCGATGACTTCCTTTCTACAAGAAAGACATATCTGCCCGAGAGACAGGCACATTATCTTTCCGCAGAGTTCCTCGAGGGAAGATCACTTCTTAACAACCTTGTTAACCTCGGTATCTACGACCAGGCTAAGGAGGCTATGGAGAACTTCGGTATGAACCTTACCGATATTCTCGAAGAAGAGACAGACCCTTCACTCGGAAACGGTGGTCTCGGAAGACTTGCAGCATGTTTCATGGATTCATGCGCTACACTTAATCTCCCTGTAGACGGTTACGGAATCCTTTACAGATTCGGTCTTTTCCGTCAGCAGATCGAGAACGGTTTCCAGAAGGAGTATCCGGATTCCTGGATGGAGCACGGTTATCCTTTCACACTCCCCAGATACGACAGAAAGGTCAAGGTCCACTACAACGATATGGATGTATGGGCTGTTCCTTATGACCTTCCTATTACAGGTTACGGCACAAAGAACATCAACCTTTTGAGACTTTGGAAGGCTGAGCCTGCTCAGGAGTTCGACTTCAATCTCTTTAATTCACAGAGATTCGATGACGCCGTTATCGAGAGAAACAGAGTTCAGGATATCTGGAGAGTCCTCTATCCTAACGATTCTTCTTACGACGGTAAGGTTCTGCGTGTAAGACAGCAGTACTTCTTTGTATCCGCTTCACTGCAGGATATCATTAGAAAGTACAAGAAGGCTCACGGCGATGACCTTCACGATTTCGCTAAGTACAATGTAATCCAGCTTAACGATACTCACCCTGTTATCGGTATCCCCGAGCTTATGAGACTTCTCGTAGACGAGAACGGCATCAAGTGGGAAGAAGCATGGGAGATCACAAAGGATACATTCTGCTATACAAACCACACAGTAATGCAGGAGGCTCTCGAGAGATGGGATATCTCCATCTTCAGATTCCTCTTCCCGAGAATCTACGAGATCATCGAGGGTATCAACAACCAGTTCAGAGCTCAGATGTACGAGAATGGTCTGTATTCAGACGTTATCGACCGCATGAGCCCTCTGTCCGACGGTAAGATCCAGATGGCTTGGCTCGCTGTTTACGGTTCTCATTCCGTTAACGGTGTTGCTGCGCTCCACACAGACATCCTTAAGAGAGAGACTTTGAACGACTGGTATCAGATCTATCCTGAGAAGTTCTCCAACAAGACAAACGGTGTAACACCCAGAAGATGGTTGAGAACTTGTAACCCTGAGCTTGGTGAGCTCATCACAGAGTTGCTCGGTTCCGATCACTGGGTAACACATCTTGAGGACCTGAAGGAACTCGAGAAGTTTGCTGACGATGAGAAGGTTCTTAAGAAGTTCCTCAAGGTTAAGAGATCTCAGAAGGTTAAGCTCGCTGATTACCTCGAGAAGAAGGAAGGCATCAAGCTCAATCCTGATTCTGTATACGATATCCAGATCAAGAGACTCCACGAGTATAAGAGACAGCTCCTCAATGCTATCTATGCTCTTAACCTCTATGACAGAATCAAGGAGAATCCGAAGCTCGATATGCCTCCGGTAACTATCATCTTCGGTGCTAAGGCTGCTCCGGGTTACTTCAGAGCTAAGGCTATCATTAAGTTCATCAACGAGATCGCTAAGCTCATCGAGTCTGATCCTAAGGTTAACAAGAAGCTCAAGGTCGTATTCGTTGAGAACTACAACGTATCTAACGGTGAGAAGCTTTTCCCTGCAGCAGATGTATCTGAGCAGATCTCCACAGCAGGTCTCGAGGCTTCCGGTACAGGTAACATGAAGTTCATGATGAACGGTGCTGTTACACTCGGAACAATGGACGGTGCTAACGTTGAGATCGCAGAGTCTGTCGGCAACGACAACATCTACATCTTCGGCTGCCGTGCACAGGATATGGCTGCAACAAAGGCTTACTACAATCCTCAGTGGCAGTATGAGAACATCCCCGGCATCAAGAAGGCCCTCGACAGACTTATCGACGGTACATTCAACGATGAGGGTACAGGAATGTTCAGAGACCTCTACAACGGCCTCATCTACGGCGATAACTGGCAGCCCGGTGATCCTTACTATGTACTCGGCGACTTCGATGATTATCGTAAGACACGTGACCGTCTGTACAAGGATTACAAGGACGAGCTCGCTTGGGCTAAGAAGTGCTGGCTCAACATCGCTAACTCCGGCAGATTCTCCTCCGACCGTACGATCCAGGAGTATGCTGACGAGATCTGGAAGGTTAAGCCTATCAAGATCAAGTAATTCAAGGGTTTACAACGATTCTATGATTACAGGCGTCCCGTATGGGGCGCCTGTTTACTTTAGGTGTTTTTGCAATAAAAACTAAGCAAATACTAAAATTTTTGTTATTAATGACAATGTTAGGGTTGTTGTTTATAGGAGCCGTAATGTTATCATTGAATTGTGATCAGTACGAATTGCCGTTTTGGTCACTCTCATAAAAATTTTGCCCGAACTTTTTATGTTGTTGTTTAGACAAACCGCTTACCCGAGCGGTTTGTTTTTGTTTGCGGCTGATTATTCGCAGTACAGATCGATCACATTAACTTCCGATCTTGCGCAGATGCGGATGGGAAGAAGGACGCATCCTAAGCCCTTGGAGATATATACCTTGGTGCCTTCGATGTCGTGAAGGCCTGAGATTATGCCTCTGTAGGGCAGATCGTCGCGCCTAAGCCAGAACTCGATGCCTAAGGGCGTTCTTATCTGGCCGCCGTGTATATGGCCTGAAATCATGACATCTACCTTAAACGGGATAGAAGGCATGTGAAGGATCAGGTCAGGGTTATGTGACAGCAGAATATACGATGCGTAATCTATCCCCGCTGAGGGCGCAGGAGGCGTCATCCAGACGCGTTCATGCCTTCCTGTGTCGCCTACACCCGCGAAAGCGATATAGCGGCCGTCACGGCGCGATTTGAGATACTTTATGCATCCGTTCATGTTGTCGAAAGGGAAAGCCCCGAGCTCTTCGGCATCCATCTTGGCGTCGTGATTGCCTGTGACAGCCATAAAAGGGACCTTAAGCTCCGTGCATAGTTCTGCTATGGCTGTGATATAGGGCAGAGCCATGGGAGCGTGCTTGGCTTTATTACATATATCCCCGCCGAAAACCACCGCATCAAGCCCTGAAGCTTCGTATTCTTCGCGTATTACCTTGAGGATACGCTTTACGGGGACGAGGCAGAATTCCTTGTGAAGGTCGCTAAAGTATATGATTCTAAGGTCAGAAGAGCCTTCAGAAGAGGCGTTTCCGACAGCGATCTTGTCTCGTACGACCTTAAGACAGGCGGCTTCGATAAGCCCCCATACAAATATACAAACTCCGATCGCGAGGATCGCTGTTAAGATGATAATTACGGCAATTCTCATATATTCTTAATTTTCTTCTTTTTATTATAATACTTTTATTATATAATACGTCATAAATCGCATACATATGGATTTAAGGAGGATTTAGTCATGCCTAAGACAGAGATCAAGTACGAGATCATCAAGACAATAGGTACTCTTGCTACCAACAAGTCAGGTTGGAAGAGAGAGGCTAATATCGTTAAGTGGAACGATGGCAAGGCCAAGCTCGATATCAGAGATTGGGGTCCGGACCACGAGAAGGTAGGTAAGGGCATTTCCCTTAACGCAGAAGAAGTAGCTATCCTTAAGGCTCTTCTCGAAGATTACGATCCTGAAGAAGCTGAGGCTTAATAATTGAGAAGCGAGGAACGCGCCGGTATAGTAGCGGCGGTTCTTCTGCTGCTCTGGGGAACTGTATTGACCTTTCCTCTTCATCTGTTCACGGTCTTTCTTGAGAGAGTCGTGAATAACGCATGCGGCGTGGTGTTGGAATCGGCGCCTGCAGTATTGGTACAGATCATAAAGATCGTCATCCTTACTGCGGTTGAGATACTTCTCCTTCTTGTCTCTAAGACAAGATTTGCCTGCTATATTCCTGTGTCAGCTTTGCTGCTGACGTCTGTATCGTTTGTGCTTCGTTGCATTCAGATAAGATACTTTGATACGAAGACGGGAATTGCTTTGGCGATAGTACTTATATTGACAGCATTGATCCACCTTTTCAGAGCGGAGAAGATTCTGCTTTGGGAAGGGGATCTTTTTATCTTCTCGATAAGTGTTCACCTTATCGCCGGTCTTGTAGCTGCACCTCTTGCCGCATCTTATGTGGTAATGGATAAGCTTCTTTATATCGATCATTATCACGATACTGATATGTCCGGTGCATTTGCTCAGTTCATGACACTTCCGGCATTCGTTTGGGGTCTGTTCTTTGTCATCATTCTCTCACTGCCGGTAATCTACTATAGCTTCTCGAGAAAGAAGGCTTAACAGGAGTCCATATGGAACAGCTTAATCTTTTTGATCAGGGTCTTCAGACTATATCCATACCTGATGATATTCAGAATGAGTATAAGGAACTTGTTAAGACACTGAACTATCATGCCAAGCGCTACTACGACGAGGATACGCCGGAGATAAGCGACTATGAATATGACATGATGAACAACCGTCTCAAGGAGATCGAGAGGTCATATCCGTCCATAGTAAGCCCTGACTCTCCGTCGCTTCGTGTCGGCTGGAAGGCAAGTAAGGGAAAGAAAGTTAAGCATAACGTCCCCATGCTATCGCTGCAGGACGTATTCAGCAAAGAAGAAGTATACGAGTTCGTTAATTCCATGAGGGAAGAGCTCGGCCCCGATACAGAGTTTCTTGTAGAGACAAAGATAGACGGTCTTTCGATGTCACTAAGATACGATAACGGTGTCCTTACTACTGCCGTTACAAGAGGTGACGGTATAACGGAAGGCGAAGACGTTACGGAGAATGCTACGCAGATCCCAGACGTAGTTCTTAAGATGCCTGAGCCCATCGAGTATATCGAGATAAGAGGCGAAGTGTACATGACACGCGAAGCTTTCGCCCAGGTTAATGAAGCTGCAGCACAAAGAGGAACGAAGACTTTCGCGAACCCGCGTAACTGCGCTGCAGGTACATTAAGAGGCGAAGCTAACGTTACTAAGGAAAGAGGGCTTTCGCTGTTTATCTTCAATGTGCAGGAAGCAAGAGGAAAGACATTTAAGACGCATAGCGAGGGTTATGAGTTCCTTCGTAAGAACGGCGTCACCACTATAGAACAGTATTTTAAGTGTAAGACTGCAGACGAGGTCTGGGATGCCATCCAGAAGATCGTCGACATGCGCGGCGACCTTGCATACGATATAGACGGAGCTGTAGTTAAGCTTAACGATATTGAGGCACGTAAGAAGCTCGGCAATACGATCAAATTCCCGAGGTGGGCTATCGCTTATAAGTACCCTCCGGAAGAGAAGGAGACGAAGCTTCTTGATATCGAAGTTAATACGGGAAGAACAGGACGTGTGACACCTGTAGCCATCTTCGAACCTATAAGTCTGTGCGGCACTTCAGTGTCACGCGCGACACTTCATAACCAGGACTTTATCGATGAGATGGAAATCGGTATCGGTGATACTCTCATCGTTTATAAATCAGGCGAGATCATCCCTAAGGTAAAGGGCGTAAACAAGGCGAAGAGGCCTGCTGACTGGCAGCCGTATAAGCTTCCGCAGATCTGCCCTGTGTGCGGACACAAGCTCGTACGAGAGGCGGATGCAGCTGACCTTAAGTGCGTTAACCTGCAGTGCCCGGGAACGATCGTCAATTCTATCCTTAACTTCGTCAGCAGAGATGCGATGAACATCAAGGGCTTCGGCTACGAGCTCGTTAAGGCTCTTGTTGACGGCGGCTATGTGAAGGATTTCGCAGATATATTTACGCTTAAGGACAAGCGTGAAGAGCTTATAGAGAAGAAGGTTCTGGGTCTTGCCAAGAACACGGACAAGCTTCTGGCTTCGATAGATTCTGCCGTCAGTGAAGCGACTGCCGAGAATCTTCTTTCCGGTCTTGGTATTCCTAATGTAGGTAAAGCTACAGCAAGAGACCTTCTTAAGGCATTTAAGTCTATCGATAACCTCTGCAACGCTTCTGTAGAGGAGCTCGCTGCCGTTGAAGGCATCGCCGATGTGTCTGCTGAAGGCATCAACGGATTCTTCCGCGACGAAGGTAACCGTGAGCTTATAGAAAGACTCAAGGCCGCCGGGCTAAACTTCGTCAGCACTAATGTCGCTACTTCTGACGTGTTCGCAGGAAAGACCTTCGTTATCACCGGAACGCTGCCTACGATGTCTCGTGACGAAGCAGCAAAGTTCATAGAGAGCAACGGCGGTAAGGTTGCTTCCTCTGTATCGAAAAAGACCACATACCTCGTTGAGGGTGAGGCTGCAGGCTCTAAGGCCGTGAAGGCAAGAGAGCTCGGTATAACGATCATTAACGAAGACGGCCTCAAGGCACTGGCACAGGGTGAAGCATGAGTGATATCGCTTGGGAAAAATCGCATATAAGATCTCAGATAAGAGAGCAGCGTAAGTTCATCACTAAGGATGAGCTTGAGGCGTATGACAAGGACCTCGTTGCTGAGTTTAAGGCTGCGCTTAAGGAAGATGCTTCCTTGCGCAAAGCTTACGACAAGGCCCGCGTTATAGCTGTGTATAAAGCTGTGGGAGGAGAGCTCCCCTGTGATGCTTTGGCAGCGTACTTTAAGAACGCAGGAAAGAAGACCGTATACCCGAGAGTTAAGGGCGATGATATGGAATTCGTGGAAGTAAGAAATCCGTCCAAGGATCTCGTGCCGGGAGCGTTCGGCATACCTGAACCTGCACAGGCTCTTCAGCCCTTTGATAATGAGAAGATAGATATCGTTATTCTGCCGGGTATCGCATTCGACCAGGAAGGCAACCGCTTAGGACAGGGGAAGGGTTATTACGACAGATGGCTCTCATCATTCCCGCAGGACAAAAGACCGCTTCTTATTGGCGTCTGCATGCAGTTCCAGCTAATGAGTGAAGTGCCTGTTATATCTTCCGATATTCCTTCGGATATGATATTGTGCTTATGAGGTGACATGTCTTGAAGTACTTTATTGCAAATCTTGCCGTGCACGTTGTGCTCACACTGGTGATGGTAGTGATAATGATAGTCTTCTCCAACCGTAACAGGGTTAAGAAGACCAAGTATGTTATTGCTTATTTTATCCCTACAATAACGGCGATCATCGCGGTCCTTTATGTGTTCTTTATCACAGGTCCGAGACTTCTTGATCTGTCTGATGTAGCGACGCAGAATTATTATTCGTATACAGGGGTTATCGATGAGTTGTCGCTTCTTAATAACTCGTTGAAGATTGATGGTCATACATACTACATCAACCCTTTAAGAGATCTTCCTCCGGAAGGTACAAAAGTAAGAATCAGGTATACAAGATACTGTAATTACGTTATCTCTGTTGAGACTATCGAAGAGTTTGATGTAGACGGTGCTATCAACGAAGAAATGGAGACAGCGGTAGAAATTCCGCAGATTCCCACCTAAGGTCGTTTTTCCCTTATTTTTCAGTGTTGAATTGTTCCAAACGGGCCTTATTTTACCAACTTTGGTAAAGGGCCTGTTTTCATCTTGAAAGTACCCCTTATCGCATAGCACAATAAGTGTATGGAATAACAAATCGATAAAGGGGATAGAAAATGGATTTCAAGCATTATCAGAGTTTCCGCCGCGGATCGGAGACTGGGATTTACATTATCTGCAGTGACAGAGGACTTCTGGATAAGCTCAACGACATGCTAAGGTTCAAGGGTGTGATAGGTGTCGCAGATGCGGAAGGGAAGTACCACTACTTTGTTGACGGAAGAAAGACATTCGCGAAGCTCGCTTCTGAAGTTGACGATATAGTCATGAGTAATGCGGCGAATCTGGAGTGTGAAGCACCCGAGTATTTGGTAGTGGATTCGGTTAGAGCTGTGCTCGTATTCTATGATTTTGATATGGCCCTCATAGGGACCACGGCGATGTTCGAGATATTAAGACGTATGGTGATATACCGCGACGTGTATTACCACGGTGTAAGGCAGCTGTATTCGATCGCAGCAGACAGACTGAAGCTGTCTTACGAACAGACGGAGAGGGATATAAGATACGCTGTTAAGAAGAGCAGTCTGGATAATTCCGGAATGAAGACTACAGAGATGTTCCGCCTTCTTGCGGATGAGGTTAATTACAGATTAGAGGATTTGAAAAGGCAGCCGCTAGAACGACTGCCTTCATAAAGAACTTTACTATCAGAAGAATTACTTCTTGCACTTCTTCTTGGAGTTAACCTTCTCCTTGAGCTCCTTACCAGCCTTGAAAGCGGGAGCCTTAGAAGCCTTGATCTTGATTGTCTCACCTGTAGCAGGGTTGCGGCCCTCACGAGCTGCTCTCTCCTTAACCTCGAATGTACCGAAGCCTACGAGAGTAACCTTGTCACCAGAAGCGAGTGCGCACTCGATAGACTCGATAGTAGCCTTGAGAGCAGCCTCAGCGTCCTTCTTGGACAGATCAGCCTTCTTAGCGATAGCATCAATCAGTTCTGTTTTATTCATAGAATGCCTCCTGTTAGCCTTTAATATAGGCAATTTGCATAAGCTATTATCGCTTTAAAACACAATGATGTCAAGCCTTTTTGCTAATTTTGAAAATCAGAATTTAACAATGTTAATCCTTTATTCTATAAGGCTTTGCGGGTTCATGCCGATCAGTAGACAGCAGCCTTCATAACGATGTGGAAAGAGGTACCTTTACCGATGGCACTCTCGACACTGATGGTCGCGTTGTGTCGGTCGATGATTGTCTTAACAATTGACAGTCCGATACCCGTTCCTTTGATGTTCTTACCGGAGTTCTTAGCACGGTAGAAACGGTCAAAGATCATAGGGATCTCGTTGTCGGGAATACCGATACCGTTATCTATGATATCAATGCGGACTGTCTCGTAAGGAGTCTTCTGGTTCGCTTCTTCACGCCACGCTTTGACAGTGATCTTTGCTTCGTCGTAAGTGTAGTTTACTGCATTCGAGATGAGGTTCTCGAACACGCGGCTCAGCTTCTTCGGATCCGCCTTTACGAAAAGCAGATCGTCCTCGGGAAGCTCTACGATAAGTTCCTTCTTGGTGCTCTCGAGATCGGCTTCGTACATCATGCAGATCTCGTCGAGAAGCTCCGTTATGGAGACGTCGATAAACTGGAATTCATTAGGTGTTGATTCAAGTCTCGTAAGCTCGACGATGTCCGAGATGATATGCTCCATCTGCTCGGCTCTTCTTATGATATTACGAAGGTAGTTCTCCTTCTGCGTATCGTTCATGTTCGCGCTGGGTGACAGCAGAATCTCGGCATAACCTCTTATGGCTGTGATAGGAGTTCTTAAGTCATGTGATACGTTTGACAGGACATTCTTTCTTGCGTGCTCATTCTCAAGAAGTCTCTTGTTGGTGTTATAAAGATCCTTATTGATCTCGGAGATACGCAGTGTCTTCTCCTGAACGAGGAACTGCATTCTTCCCATCGTATCTTCAAGTGTTCTTGCCTGGATAACATAACGCGAGATGAAGTAGAACTCGAGTGTGAGATTGGCGATTACAAAGAAGACTGAATAAGTCGGAATGTTGATCTCTCTGTTTATATTGGAGAGCGCATTGGCACTGAAGAATATCTGACAGATGATCGCTATCGTGACATAGAAAGTGATGTCTTCGCCGTAGTGAACGAAGATGACATTGTACGCTGTAAGTATCGCGACAAAACAGATGAATGCGACTTCCGGAACGAGCGGGAAGAAGATACCAAATGCCGGCCTTTCCGATATCGTCCACAGTACAAGGAATACACATGTGACGATTACCGACATAGGAGCGATTCTTACCAGCATATGTTTCTTGTTAGGATCCGTTGAGGCAAAGAATGTATCGATGAAGATGTACATCAAAGTGTTCAGCAAGATGAATATGACGAACTTAAGAAGTTCCTTGGAATAAGCATCAAGAACCAGGAAGTTACTGTCGATGAAAGTATATACGATCGCCATGGTCTCTACGGCAAGGAACAGGTAGAAGAATGTCCTGTTCTTGAACGTTCTTGATATCAGGAAACCGCCTATCAATATGAACAGGAACAGTATCAACTGCAAAAGAAGCCACAGTGCCGGAACGACAGATGCAGACATGGAATCTGTTGACGGCGTGATGGAAGGATAAGACAGGATACCCGGATTCGTGATCTTGATATTCGTGCTTACCGCGATCATGATCCTGGCTGTTCCGTGAATGTCAGGAATGATCGGAACATATCCGTAACCGAATCCTATGGTCGGTGACCATTCGTTGGTTCGCCCCCACATGTAACCCAGTTTGTTCTCATTACAGTAGACACCGACAAGACCGTTAGAGTCAGGGATGTTCAGATAGTAAGGAATATCCGGGTTGTCGAATCTTAAAGTAAGAAGATATACACCGCTGTGCTTCTGCTTACCTTCACGTTCGATGATCCTCTCTTCGGGCATTGAATTTGAGTTGTGCCATTCGACGCGGTTTCCCAGGTTATACCATCCGCTTTCTGTCGAGATCGATACGTTAGTCGCATACGGATAATTGACGTAATCGTAGAAAGAGAACTCTCCGTTGTCGATGTCTTCGTAATCGATGTTAGGCACATAGATGAATCCGTCACCGAAGTAAACCGGCTCATGTCCGTCCGGAATCGTATATACGTTGTGATAGAAACGAAGGTCAGAATCCTTGCGGGTGTTGATCACATTGAGCTCATGTGACAAAAGAACGCATGCAAGAATAAAAAGCAGCACCAGGAGGAGCTGCTTTGAAATGTTCTTGGTCTCTTTTTTACTTCGAACACCCATAACGGAAGCTCTTATCAGAACTCGTTATGAAGGCTGTTCTTTACCGGAGGATTAGCGAATGAATATCCGATACCCCACTCAGTCTTAACGAATGTAATGTCAGGTGCGATCTTGTCCATCTTCTTTCTCAGGTAGGAGATGTTAACCATTACGAGGTGGTTATCACAAGGTGTGTCATCGCCCCATACATGAGAGTAGATTCTTGCGAAAGGAACGATAACGTTCGGTGTCTCAGCAAGAAGTCTCAAGATATCGAATTCTCTGTTTGTAAGATGAACGGGAGTGTCCTTAAGTGTAACTTCTCTTGTCTTGATGTTGATCTTAAGAGGCGGGAACTCCATAAGGAAACCTTCGGACTTCATGTTACGTCTGATATGAGCGTTGATACGAAGTGAAAGCTCAGGCAGGGAGTAGGGCTTTGTGATGTAATCGTCAGCACCTGACTTGAAGCCTGTAACCTTATCCTCAGCCTGCTCTCTTGCAGTAAGGAAGATGATCGGGGCATTGGAATATACCTGGATCTTAGGGGGAAGCTCGAAAGCACTTCCGTCCGGGAGCATTACATCGAGTACGATACAGTCAAAGTTATATGTCTGTACCTTCTCCATTGTCTGCGCGATAGAAGTCGCAGTTGAAACCTCATAACCCTCACCCTCAAGGAACGCCTTATTAATCTCGAGAATATCGGTATCGTCATCAACGAGAAGAACTCTGCTCTGATCCATATTAAACCTCCTAAAAACCTACGAAAGCTTAGTGCTTTACAATATTTAAATATTTTGACAATTTGATAATATGATTATAACATCGAGCCTCAAAAAAACAATACACTTAACAGATTGTTTATATAAAATATAAGAATGAAGAGAACAATCTTTCACATTGATCAGAATTGCTTTTTTGCTTCGGTGGAAATGGTCGCTCATCCCGAGTACAGAAATGTGCCCATGGCAGTCACGGGAGACGCGAGTAAGCGCCATGGAATCATCCTTGCACGCAATGAGCTTGCCAAGAAGGCGGGTGTTAAGACTGCAGAGGCAATCTGGCAGGCAGAGCAGAAGTGCCCCGAGCTTGTGAAGGTCAGTTCCCATTACGATAAGTATGCTTTCTATTCAGGTAAGCTTCGTGCTTTGTATGAAGAGTACTCCGACAAGGTGGAGCCTTTCGGCATGGATGAGTGCTGGGTTGATCTGACGGATGTGATAGGTGACCGCGATCCGGGACAGCTTGCAGATGAGATCCGAAGAAGAGTCAGGGAAGAGTTCAAGCTTACCTGCTCTATAGGAGTAAGCTTTAACAAGATCTTTGCCAAGCTCGGCTCTGACTACAAGAAACCTGATGCCACTACTGTTATAACTGAAGATAATTTTAAAGATATAGTTTGGCCTCTTCCTGCAGCGGATCTGCTGTTCGTCGGAGGTGCCACGGCAGCAAGACTTAATGAGGTCAACATCAGGACTATAGGCGACCTCGCGAACAGTTCACGTGAGTTCATGGCTGATTACTTAGGTAAGCCCGGCGAGATGCTTTGGCTTTATGCTAACGGCATAGACGATTCTCCGGTAGCACCTGCGGATGAGCAAAGGCAGTACAAGTCTATCGGCAATTCCATGACCACCCCAAAGGACATTCTCAACAGGGCGGAAGCCTGCGGTACTTTCAGAACGCTCGCGGCTTCTGTCGCATCGCGTCTTCGTAAGCACAAACTCCTCGGGTGTAACGTGGCGATCACGGTGCGAGATAAGGACCTCATGACCTACGAACACCAGAAGACTTTATTCGAACCCACCAACAGCGAGAAGGTCATATATGAGACGGCGATGGAGCTTTTCGACGAGTCTTATGACTGGCATACAGTGATAAGAAGTGTGGGAGTAAGATGCGCCAAAGTTATCCCTGAAGATTCCGGAATACAGCTGTCGATGTTTTCCGATACGCAGGAGAAGAAGGACGCTGACGGTAAGCTGAGCAAAGTGATAGATGACATCAACAGAAGGTTTGGCGAGGGTACCGTGAAGAGCTGTGCGCAGATGCAGGGCATAATGTCGCCGAACTATAATCCTGAGTTCTACGACGGTGGGATTACGGAAGGCAAGAAGGATCCGTTCAAATGATCACGGCCTCCAGATACTTCAAGGAAAAGTTCGGACACAAGATGTACAAGGCTGCTATCAGCCTTGATGTTACATGCCCGAACCGTGACGGCAAAGTAGGAACGGGAGGGTGTGCTTTCTGTTCTGCAGGTGGCTCCGGAGAGTTCGCTTCTTCGAGTTCGCTTCCTGTGCGAAGGCAGATAGATGATGCCATCAGTAAGCTTTCTTCCAAGGTTCCCGAAGACACCGGATATATCGCATACTTTCAAAGCTTCACGAGCACCTATTGTGATCCCGATAAGCTTCGCGGCGCGCTTAACGAAGCCGTGTCGCACCCCAAGGTTGAAGCGCTGTCTGTCGCGACCAGACCGGACTGCCTTCCGCCGCAGATCCTTGATGTCTTAAAGGAGGCTGCAGCGCGCATTCCTCTTTATGTGGAACTGGGTCTTCAGACCTGCGATGACGAAGTGGCAAGAAGCTTCGGAAGAGGGTATGAGACACGCGTTTACGATGAGGCTGTGACTGCTCTTAAGACGTGTGGCGCGAATGTGATAACGCATATAATTTGCGGCCTGCCGGGAGAGGATAAAGACATGATGCTGCGAAGTGTGGAGCATGCTATCGCGGCGGGTACGGACGGGCTCAAGTTCACGTGTCTTTACATCCTTAAGAACACACGTTATGAGAAGCTTTACGAAGAGGGTAAGATTGAAGTGTTGGGGCAGCAGGAGTATTTTGATATTGTAGAAGAAGCGCTGTCGCTGGTGCCCGAGGACATGGTCGTACACAGACTAACGGGAGACGGTCCGAAGAGCATACTTATAGCTCCGATGTGGACCGCGGATAAAAGACAGGTAGTAAATTACATAAACAGGAGATTTAAAGATCTGTTATGAAGAAATATATACAGTCTTATATGGCAACGGTAAAGGCCTTTATCGATAATGAACTTTCCTCTGCTGATGAGAAGAAGATCCGCGAGTTTCTTTCTGAGTTTGAGATCAAGATCTCGTACTTCCAGCACGAGCGTCTCATACATCTCATCGTTACCGTGCTCTTTGCCATCCTCGAGATTATGGCGATAAGTGTCTGCCTCATAAGCCCGCAGCTTGCAGCCGTAGTCTTCAGCGTCATGTTCCTGATTCTTCTCGTGCCATACGTTATGCACTATTACTTCCTCGAGAATAGTGTGCAGGAGATGTATAAGATGAGGGATACGATAGTTAATTCTCTTGCGAAGAAGTAACTTTATAGTGCTTTAATCCGTAATCCTTAAGCGATGCCGTGATGTTGCTTCCGAATGCGGAAGTGTACTCGCAGTATGCGTCGTATTCAGCTATGTCTACAGTGAAGAAGATCTCCACGGGAATGCCGAATCCTGATGTTGAACCCTGCGTTCTGCACTGTGTCGCGAAGCCTTTCTTGTAGTGAGGATCAGCCTTGATAGTCTCGAGCACGCTGTGTCTCCAACGGGTAAGATTTGTCTCCTCGCCGTCCTTTACGATGGTGTCGGGATCTATCGTGATCTGATACTTTACCTGGCGCATCTTGTTGCGTACTGTCTTGTGCCAGTTCTTGGATGAAGTTGCTACGAATGTGCTCGCAGGCAGAGTGTGCATGATGTTGTCGAAGCCCTGGATCTTAACTGAGATCAGAGCGATATCCTTAACCTCACCTTCTACTCCGAGTGAAGGAATTGAGATCCAGTCGCCGATCTCGAACATGTGCTCGGATGTAATCTGAATGCCTGCAACGAGTCCTGCCAAAGCGTCCTTAAAGACGATAGACAGTACTGCCGTGAAGGCGCCGACACCTGAAATCAGCACTACGGGATTCTGGTTAAGAAGGATAGAGATAAGTATGATCGCGAAAAGGATGCATATGGCAACTTTCACTACAGAAAGTATGCCCTTGATAGGACGCCTCTTCGAGATTTCCTTAGTCTGGTATACAGCGTTAAAGATGTCCACGATACTGCACAGGAGAACCATGAGAGTAATGATGCTGCCGATAGTGGAGACCTTCGGGAAAGGCTCGTACATAAGCGCGAAAAACATAAACACTCCGGTAAGGAGCATAGTCTTCTTCTCGAAGGCGAGGGAGGAGATTTTCTTTAAGATTTCTACAGTAGACTTGGAGAACATCAGGGTATTGATAACCCTAAGGATAAAGTATATAACTGTAGCGATAAGAGCTGCTATCAGGAGCTTCAATATGCCTGATAAAGACGCGTAAACAAGACCGTCGTCCATACGTTCGAGCAGCCATTTGTCCAGTACTTCGTACATAAAAAACCTCGTGGAATAATGTGTGTATACTCTCACACAACATATCAATTATAACACGCGTAAATACACCCTGCCACCCGCAAATCAAAACAAGATTTTTTACAGTTTATTGTTACTTATGTGACGTTGTTGTTACTGTTGTACCGATATATTATTAAAGTAGCTCCAGGGAATACTGAGACGTAAGTATTCGGACACGGAGGCCGCCTTACCTTAACTCAAGCGGGCGTGGGGTTGAACCAACGGGTGACCGGAGGCGAAGCCGGAGAAACGAATCGGGAGATCTGCCTTAGGTGCATCTGATCCCGGGGACACGAAGCAGAGTATTGGGGAGAAGGAAGGAAATACGAGCACAGCGATTGACGGAGCGGGTGTACCGCTTACAAGTCGCAGTTGTAACAGATTAGTTGATTCGGATTTCGATCCGCGAGCTTATGAGATGTCATAGCCGACAGGTAGATTCCGAGGTGCAACGGGTGTTACATCGGTTCGTGCAAACCGAGTAGCCGGTATTGTATATGGCAGCGGGTGACTTGACGTATCGGACGCCTGACGGTATACGGGAAGAAGCAATTTGGAATATGCGGCGAATGGGAGATGCGAGTAAAGACGATGTAGAATCTGAGTTGTAACAGTCAAGTCTGGTCGTTGCGATGTTGACAAGCTCGGGAGGTAACTGAAAGGGCGCTGTTGGACGAAGATGTAGGTTTAGGTTCGCTGGAGCTTTCATATGCGGAGAACGTTTACACGGTCTCCGCATTCTTTTATAATACGGGTGCTATGAATGCTGAAGAGACAAGAGAATTATTCATAACCGACAGGTACGCGAATGATACCACTGAGATTGAGATCATTGAGATCGAAGAGGGCTTCGCGAAGACAAGACTTGAGATAAAGGACAAACACCTTAACGGCAACAACGTTGTCATGGGTGGATGTATATATACTTTGGCGGACTATACATTCGGCATCGCAAGTAACTGCGGGCCGATGAAGTGCGTAACTTTAAGTTCGAATATCGTATTCAATTCTCCCGGTAAGGGAAAGTATCTGTACGCACAGACGGAACAGATCAAGAACGGAAAGACTATCTGCAATTACAGCGTAAAAGTAACGGATGATAACGGAAAGCTTATCGCCAACGCAGATTTTATAGGGTACAGGAGCTAAAGTATCTTGCCGTGTTTTTTCCACATTTTCGGCAAGGAAAAAAGATAGAATTGTAACCGGACCGTAGCATATATCTGCTACAATCCGAGTGGAAGGTTATATGAAAGAAACAGATAATTCAAAAAAGAGCGTACTCGCTCTCATAGTATGTATCTCGGTGGCACTGCCTATTGTGTGTCTGCCTTTGGGCCTGCGTGAAGGTCTGGCAGCTTCGCTTAAGGTTCGTGCTGCATATGATGAGACGTTCCCTGATGAAGAGTTCGATCCTGAGGAAATGCCTGAGGATGTTGCAGCTGAGATCGATTCCGGCGAATACGATTACTTCCTGCAGGGCGGTACTATCAGTGCCGATTACAACGAAGATTTCCAGGTAGGCTATCTTGATACGGAGTATCAGGATGTCGACGCTTATACAGTCGTACAGGGTTTTGATGAAGCAGGACTTCCTGTAGAGCTTCTCGATCCGCAGTATTTCGCTCCGGATGAGACGCTGTACTACATCGCTGCACAGAACTCTATCCTGAAGGAGTTCCCTGACATGAGCTCCATCACTTTGCAGACTCTTGACTATGCTGACGGCGTTACACGTATCGGTATCGGTGACACATGGTCCAGAATCAGAACTGAGGATGGTGTCGAGGGTTACGTTCTCACGAACACTTTGTCGTACGAGATGGTATGGGTTGCCATCGACAGAACTGTATGGGTTGATACAGGATCACTGATCCTTCGTGCCGAGCCTTCGGTTGATTCCGAGCAGGTAGGCATCCTTTATGATGAAGACAGACTCCACTGTATCGGAGTTTCCGATAAGTGGTATCACGTTATCGCTGAAGACGGAACGGAAGGATATGTTTACATCTCCTACACAACACAGACTCCTCCTCCGACTCCTACACCCAGGCCTCAGTATACAGGCGGCCGCGGTGGTGGCGGCGGTGGCGGTTCTTCCGGCGGCGGTGGCGGCGGAGGAGGCGGTTGGGTCTCCTACGGTAACAATGGTTATACCATCGCAAGTATCGCCGAGTCGATGGTAGGTACGCCTTATGTATGGGGTGCTTCCTCAAGCTCAGCGGTCGATTGTTCCGGTCTCGTTTGTTACTGCTATGCACAGCTCGGTGTATCGCTCCCGCACTACTCACAGTCACTTACTTCAGTTGGTGTTGCGGTTCCCCGTGATCAGGTAATGCCCGGAGACATTGTATGTTGGGGTTCAGGCGGATACAGCGGACACGTTGGTATCTATGTCGGCAACGGCCAGTGCGTCGATGCGAGAGGACGTGCATGGGGTACCGTTTACGGATCGATCGACAGATCGAGTATCGTAGCAATTAGAAGAATCTATACCTAATAAAAACTATGCGCGGGTTATCAAGACCCGCGTATT
Organism: Clostridiales bacterium; assembly: GCA_017552455.1. Taxonomy (GTDB): domain Bacteria; phylum Bacillota; class Clostridia; order Saccharofermentanales; family Saccharofermentanaceae; genus Saccharofermentans. The sequence goes on along the minus strand of JAFZPX010000062.1, from coordinate 112,981 downwards.
GCTTTGGAGGAAATTATGAAGAAGAGAACTGTTATCGCGATGCTTCTTGCATCAGCTATGATGCTTACGGCCTGCGATACTTTGATGACTGTCAACCGTGACGGAGAGCCTTCTGAAGAGACGGATCAGACTAATATAACAGCTGTGACTACAGCTCCCGTTGAGGTGACTGAGCCTTCGGAGACTACTGCCACGCCTACTGTAGAAACGACTACGCTGGTAACAGAGGAATCTGCACAGGAATCATCCGATGAGACACGCGAGAGTGGAGAGACTGAGCTTGGTGAGGAATTGACTCCTGACCAGATGCTCGAGTTCTTCAGAGCGAACGCAGATGAGTATATGATGAGCTCCGGTGCAGGCGGATGGGCTGCATATCTTAACGTGACTAATTCAGGATCATTTACTTATAACTATCACGACTTCGATGCAGGAGCTTACTATATCTGTCACGCACAGGGACAGTTCTCCAATATGACTAAGATCGATGACAATATCTATACGGTCGAAGTCATTTACATGAACTATGAATACAACGAAGGCGATGAGTGGACAGAGGTAGATACTGACGGTATCGAGATCAATTATGTTGCCGCTGATTCTTACGGAATTCATGAAGGCGACATACTGTATTTCTATGTGGAGGGAAGTGCTACGGCTGATCTTCCCGAAGGATATGTGACATGGTATGCGATGCCGCGTGCGCTTCCTCTCGAGAATGTACCTGATCCGTTCCCGCTTGCAGGATTCTATAATCCGGTTGATGACACAGCCTATATTGAAGACGATTACGAGTGATTCGTCGAGCGGACTTACGCACAAGCGAAGCGCGGAGTACGTAGCGAGACAATCACTCGTAATCGGAACAAGGATAATTAGGGCAAATCTGGGGTAAATCGCGAAATACTTTGACAGTCAAAGTATTTCTGCTATACTGACCTTAACATCAACTTATCTTTACTTTCAGGGATAGGAGGTAAGAACAATGTTAGGTTTATTAGCAACATTATTCATCTATGGTGTAGCGATCACGGTCGCTCTCATCATTACGACGGTTTCAAAGGATTCATATTATAAGAAATACAGGGCGCTCGAAGATGAGCTTCGAAGGATAAAGGCAGGTCAGGAATCTGCTCCGGAACCGAAGCCTGTTTTCGCGCCGGCACCGGCACCCGTTCCACAGCAGACGGCTTCCCAGCCTGCGCCGCAGCCCGCATCTTCGAAGGCTCCGCTTCCCACATACTCATATGCCGCTGCAAGTTCTAATGCAGCCAAGTCTGAGAAGAAGGCCGGCTCCACTGCAGTGGGTGTTTCTTTCTCTGTGGGCGTACTTCTCATGGTCATCGCTGCAGCAGTATTTATCTCTGCTACATGGCAGACGATGTTGCCTGTATTGAAGTGCATCATCCTTTTGCTTGTAGTCTCGGGAGTGTATGCGCTTAGCACAGTAAGCCGCAAGAAGCTCAAGCTCGAGAAGACTTCATCCGTACTTTATATACTTGGAAGTCTTATTACGCCTTTGGCGATATTTGTAGGATTCCTCGCATTTGGGTTTGAAGATTCTTTGATCACTCTCGTATGCTGTGCTCTGTCACTCGGTGTGTCGGGGTATATAGGCTATAAGATCTTCGGCTCGAAGCTGCAGGTCGCGATCAGCTATTTGGGCTTCGTATGGTCAGAGATCTTCATCTGCATGCAGGTTATGGGCAACCTGAAAGGCCTTGCCTTCGGTATGTGCCTCGCAGCATTTATCTCCGGTCTTATCTACTACATAAGACCTAAGCTTAAGTTCTTCGACTGGTTTGCTGAGATCACAGCTTATGTTGCTGTTATCGGATTCTTCTTGTGTTCCTCGTTCGGCAAAAACGGTATGGTTCTTCTTATCGTATCTCAGGTCATGTACTGGGTATCACTTCTCATGCTCACAAGAAGGAGAAGCTGGATACGCTACATCTCGGCACTTGCACCTTTGTATACTGTTGCCGCTTTATGGTTCAAATACTTCGCTCCTGTATATCCGATGATGTTATTTGGTGAGTCTCAGGCTGCAACTGACGGCAACAGAACCGGATACGCAATTATCTGCATATGCGTTATCCCGATCCTGTTTGCAGTCTACAGATTCCTTAAGCAGGACAACCCTGTCAGCAATGCTCTGATCAGTGCAGGTATGGCTTGCGTAATGTTCTATGCATCGCTTGATATCGCGAATGTGTTTATACGTGAGAGGCTTACAGATTTCCTGTACTATACTGCGCTTGTCATGCCTGTACTAAGCTTCGGTGCAGTGATCGTATTAAGCAGGTTCAAGGGAGAGCGTGCGGTATATTGGTATCTTGAATTCACGTCGCTCATTATCCTGAGCCAGGAGTTCCTTGATGGAGCACTTCCCACATACATCTTCCTTGCGCTTGCAGTAGCAGCGATCTTCGTAAGCTTCAAGTACAATCTGCCTCATCTGCAGATCGCTTCCTGTGCAGCTTCACTTAGCATCTTCCTGCTTAACTTCACGGACTGCGATAAGGATCTACGAGTTATCGTTTATGGATTTATCGTACTTGCTGTATACGGTGCGATCGTATTCCTGTTTAAGAATAAGATTCAGAATAAGTTCGTCTGGGGTGCAGCAAGATATTCGCTTCTTGCGATGATCACAATAATCAATATCATGATGCTCACAAGGTCACTTGGAGGATCAGATATCAGCTTTGCAGCGATCATCGTATTCGACGTTATCTTCACAGCGATAACCCTGTTTGATACTGATAATTATGCAGGCGTTGTGCCCGCATTGACATTCGCGATCGCGGTCATGAGCAAGCTTGTCATGAACGACGTTGACCGCACATTGGTAAGTGCCATCTTCGTTGCATGTTATGTGCCTATAGGAAGATTCCTCGTGTGCGAGAAGATCGTGTCCAAGAACCGCTTGGATTGGTTCACGATAATCGCCGGTGCTGCATGCTTCCTGCCTGCACTCGACTGGTCTCCGTCGCTTATCCTTGTTACGTTCTACATCCTCTCGTTCATCGGAAGATTTGGCAAGGAAGGGGATACACTTGAAGAAAAGGTCAAGTCCAAGCTTCGCGTAATCCTCTCGGCTGCGACAGGTTCGTTTGCCATCTGCATGGCGACGCTCGATATCGATTTCTCGTCCGTTATGGATACTGAGATCAGACTGTTCTTCCTGCTTGCTGCAGCACTTGTTATATATCTTGTTATCAAGCCCGGTCCCGCAGCCAGATGGATCTGGTTCTGGACAGTTGCCGCATGTATCGAGTATGAGGCTCTCCGCGCTCTCGCAGATCAGTTCCTGCTTCCTTTGACAATGGTATCTGTATGTTCCGTAGGTATCTTCATCTACTCGTTCATAGCAAAGAGCAGAAGCTGGTTTACATTGTCGATAGTGGCGATCTTCGAGTTCGCGCTGCTGTTCGCGATAGTATTCTGGGAAAGCAAGCTGTGGTGGATGTATCTTCTCGTCATCGGCGGCGTTCTCATCGCTACCGCTTCTGCAAATGAGTACAGGAGAAGAAAGGCCATCGAACTCGGTCAGGAAGATAAGAAGGTTCGACTGTTCGAAGATTGGAAGTGGTGAATTCCATAAATAGCAAGAAATTCTGATAATATTGTGATATTATTAGAGTTGTGAACATTCTGTTAACTGTGAGCAGGGTTAGGTGATTGCTATGGAAAGACCTCTTACAACATTATTCATGCTTATGTCCGTTGACGGAAAGATAAGTACGGGCGCGACTGACGAGCTTGATGTTGATCGCGATTTTCCTAAGATCGACGGCGTCAGGGAAGGCCTGAGACAGTACTATGAGATAGAGCAGACCACAGATCTGTGGTCGTTTAATACGGGCCGTGTTCAGGCGAAGATGGGCGTCAATGACAAGCCTCTTCCCGAGAAGACCCCGGTGTCATTTGTTGTATACGATAACCGCCATTTGACCGAGAACGGAGTGCGCTACTTCTGCGCGAGGTCGAAGGAGTTTGTGCTCATTACCACGAACCCGATGCACCCCGCTTTCGGCATAGAGGCGGACAACATGCACATCATCCTGCAGGACAGACTCTCGCTGGGGGAGGCTCTCGAGAAGCTTCGTGAAGACTACGGCTGTGAGAGTCTCACCGTGCAGTCCGGCGGCACCGTAAACAGCCTTTTCCTGCGCGAAAAGCTTTTCGACCTGGTGGACATCGTTGTAGCTCCTGTCCTCATAGGAGGAAAGGATACTTCCACTTTGATCGACGGTAAGTCGCTAATGTCTTCTGATGAGCTGTCGGGACTTGGCGTACTTAAACTGATCGAGTGCACACCGCTTCAGGACTCGTACATTAGATTGAGATATCAGGTTGTCGGCTGATTACTTATTCTTCTCGCACTCAGGGCAGTTAGCTGTAGGTGCGACGGAGAGGAAAGATTCCTTCTTATAACCGCACTTGGAACAGATGAAGACGTACTTGGAGAATACGCCTCCCTGTGTTGTGCTGACGAGCCATGTGCCTTGAGTTTCCGCACTGGGCTTGGGAAGTTCAGGAGCCGCAGTCTTAGGCGCTGCGACTTCCTCGGCGGGCTTGGGCTCCGCCTTAACTTCTTCTTTGACTTCTGTCTTTGTTTCTTTCTTAATCTCGGCAGGCTTTGCTCCTAACCATGTGGAAGGCTTAGGCTCGCCGAAGAAGCACTCGGAGCCATGGAAAGGACAATCGGTGCAATCATCTTTGCTTGCGCATAATCCGGAAACGCCTCTTAATAACTGATCCAGCTGCTGATCCCTATTATCCTTTTCCATAGTATTTCTCCTTGTGTAATCGATTACTTAACTACGATGTTTGCAATCCTGCCCTTAACGTAGATGAACTTAACGATGGATCTTCCTGCAAGTGCACTGATGAATCTGTCATCGTTCTTGATGAGCTCTTCAACTTCAGCCTGCTCTGCCTCGGAAGGAACATCCTCTCTGAAGATGATCTTACCGTTAAGCTGAACTGCGATCTGAACGGAGTCCTTAACGAGTGCAGACTCGTCGTAAGCGGGCCACTCCTGATTGAAGATGGAGTACTCGTTGCCGAATGTCTCACACCATGTCTCTTCGCAGAAGTGAGGAGCGAAAGGTGAGAGGATCAAGATCAGCTTCTCTACAGCATAGCGGTAGAACTCAGGAATCTTGTTCGGGTTCTGGCCGTACTTCGTGATAGCGTTCAGAAGCTCCATCATACGAGCGATGGATGTGTTGAACTGGAATCTGTCGATGTCAGTAGTTGCACTCTTGATAGTGTAGTTCAAAGCGTAGTTGAGTTCCTTCTCAGCGTCTCCCATTGTGATTGATGAGATGTCTGCAGAAGGTGCTGCTGCAGCCTCAGAAGCTGCGTTCTCGATACGGCGGATGAACTTGAGGATTGCCTGCAGTCCCTTATCAGACCAAGGACCGCCCTCGATGTAAGCGAAGCCGAATCCTAAGTAAGTTCTGAATACGTCGGAACCGTACTTCAGGATGTAGTCGTCAGGTGCGACTGTGTTGCCCTTGGACTTACTCATCTTCTGTCCGTCAGGTCCCAAGATAGTACCCTGGTGAACAAGGCTTGTGAAAGGCTCGTCGAAGTTAAGAAGACCCATGTCACGCATAGCCTTTGTGAAGAATCTTGCATACAGAAGGTGCATGCATGCGTGCTCAGCACCGCCTACATACTTGTCTACAGGGCAGATCTTGTTGATGATGTCAGATGAGAACATCGCATCTGCATTATGGTTATCCGGATATCTGAACTGATACCAGGAAGAGTCAACGAATGTATCCATTGTGTCAGGATCTCTTCTTGCATCGCCGCCGCACTTGGGGCACTTGCAGTTCATGAAAGCATCGCACTTTGCAAGAGGAGACTCACCGTCAGGTGTGAACTCAACTTCGTAAGGGAGGAGTACCGGAAGCTCCTTCTCGGGAACAGGTACAACGCCGCATGAAGGGCAGTGGATCATAGGGATAGGTGTACCCCAGTAACGCTGTCTGGAGATGAGCCAGTCACGGAGTCTGTAGTTAACCTTCCACTCGCCCATGCCGATCTTACTGAGCTCTTCTACGATAGCCTTCTGAGCCTCGTGCATCTCCATGCCGTCGAACTGATCGGAGTTAACAAGGTAACCCTTCTTCTCGCAGTAGGGCAGCTCATCGTCAACGCCCTTCTCGGACTGTACTACACGGATGATATCGAGTCCGTACTTATGCGCGAAATCGAAGTCTCGGTCATCGTGTGAAGGTACTGCCATTACGACACCTGTACCGTAACCTGCTACAACATAATCTGCAGCCCAGATCGGAACCTTTCTGCCGTTAAGAGGGTGGATAGCATATGCACCTGTGAAGACACCTGTCTTCTCTCTTGTAGTGGACATACGGTCGATCTCAGTGACCTTGGAAGTAGCCTTCTTATACTCTTCGATAGCTTCGCGGCATTCGTCTGTCGTAAGCTTGTCGCAAAGCTCAGACTCAGGTGCGATAACAACATATGTAACACCCATGAACGTATCTACACGAGTGGTGAAGACCTCAAGCTTCATGTCAGTGCCGTCTTCGTTCTTAAGACGCTGTCCGTCCTTTTCGACGTAGAGAGCTACCTGCGCACCCTGGGATCTTCCAATCCAGTTTGTCTGCAGCTTCTTTGTCTTCTCAGGCCAGTCGAGCTTCGGCAGATCGTCAAGGAGCTCCTGTGCGTAGTCAGTGATCTTGAAGAACCACTGTGTCATGTTCTTGTGCTCTACCTCAGAGTGGCAACGCTCGCACTCGCCGTCTACAACCTGCTCGTTTGCAAGAACTGTCTTACAGGAAGGACACCAGTTTACAGGTGCGTTCTTTCTGTATGCGAGGCCTCTCTCGTACAATTTCAGGAAGAACCACTGGTTCCACTTGTAGTACTCAGGCTCACATGTCTTTACCTCATATGACCAGTCGACTGTAGTACCCATGGCCTGCAGCTGCTTCTCCATAGTGTCGATGTTCTTTAATGTGGAGTCCTTAGGGTGAATACCTGTCTTGATAGCGTAGTTCTCTGCAGGCAGTCCGAAAGAGTCGAATCCCATCGGGTGGAATACGTTGTAACCCTGCATGCGCTTGAATCTTGACCATGAGTCTGTCAGAGAATAGTTGTACCAGTGACCAAGGTGTAGGTTGGCGCCGGAAGGATATGAGAACATCTCAAGGCAATAAAGCTTTTTGCCTTCCTTGTTGGGATCGAACTTATAAAGTCCGGTCTCTTCCCACTTGCTTTGCCACTTACGGTCGGTCTCTACTGAATAAGACATAGTAATTACCTCTTATTAATTAATAACAAGCAATTCTATCACGAATGACATGTATTTGAAACATATGTAGGGGGCTGGAATGTTGATTTAAAAGTGAAGTATCTGTATTATTTAATTGCTTTAATAGGTTAATACACCGTTTTTGCGCGGTGTTTCGATATATACGAGGTACAAATATGGGTTTAGGAATGGAAATCGGTATCGATCTCGGTACCAGCAGCGTTTTGATTTATGTCCGCGGCAAGGGTGTTGTTCTTAAGGAACCGTCAGTAGTCGCAGTTAATAATAAGACAGGCCGTGTTCTCGCAGTAGGTGAAAGTGCATCTTTGATGCTCGGTAGAACTCCGGGTGTCGTTGAGGCTATCCGTCCTCTTCGTGAAGGTGTTATCTCTGACTTCCGTGCAACTGAGGTTATGCTCAAGGCTTTCATCGGCCGTGTATGTACAGGTCTTCGTGCAACTTACTTCAAGCCTACTATCGTTGTCTGCGTTCCTTCGGTTATCACACCGGTTGAGCAGCAGGCAGTAGAGAATGCCTGCCGTCACGCAGGTGCTAAGGATGTATTCCTTATCCGTGAGCCTATCGCAGCTGCCATCGGCGCAGGTATAGATATCACAAAGGCATCGGGTTCCATGGTCGTTGATATCGGAGGCGGTACGACAGATATCTCCGTTATCTCCTTGTGCGAGCCTGTTGTTGATGCATCCTTGAAGGTTGCAGGTGACAAGTTCGACGAAGCTATCATCAAGCATGTAAGACGTAAGCATAATATCCTCATCGGTGAGAAGACAGCTGAGATGCTTAAGATTCAGATTGGTTGTGCTTATCCCCGTGACGAAGAGCTTACTTTGGACGTTCGCGGACGTAACCTTATCACAGGTCTTCCTGCTGCGGTTACAGTATCTTCCACAGAGATGCTCGAGGCTTTGGAAGAGCCTGTATCTTCCATCTTCGAAGCAGTACACGTTGTACTTGAGAAGACACCTCCGGAATTGATGGCTGATATCTCACAGAGAGGTATCGTTATGACCGGTGGTGGAGCACTTCTTTATGGCCTCGACCGTATGCTTGCGACTAAGATCGGTATCGATGTTTATATCGCTCAGGATCCTATCTCCTGCGTAGCGATCGGTACAGGTAAGGCACTCGATATGATGGATAAGTTCGCTGCTTTGGGCGATCAGTAAGATTAAGATAGAATGACGTAAATATTTACTGGAATCTATATTATTGGGGGTTCAATTATGGGTTTAATTATTTCACTTATCATCGCTGCTGTATGCGGATGGCTCGCAGGAATTATCATGAAGAGTTCATTCCCTTGGTACATCAACATCGTTATCGGACTTGTAGGCGGTGCATTGTTCAGCTGGATTGCAGGAAGCTTCATCCTCTCCGGTATTGTCGGTAACATTATCGGCGGCGTTATCGGTTCATGCCTGGTCATCTTCATCATTAAGTTGATCAAGAAGTAATTCTTAAGTTAAGAGTTTAAATTGAAAAGGGTTGTCCGTTATGGACAACCCTTTTGTTTTATCTGTAACTTGTTAATCGTATTGATTAGAGCGTAGGGCATCTGTCCTGTACGAGGAGGTCTACAGTGGAGATATCCATATCCTCGGGCTGCTCGCCGTAGATTACAAGAGGTCTTTCTTCAGGAATGATCTCGTCAGGTGTTGTCTCCTCAAAGTTTGTAGGGCATCTGTCCTGAATGATCAGACCTACGCCTGTAAGATCCATATCCTCGGGCTGCTCGCCATAGATAACATAAAGTGTATCGTCAGTAGTTTCAGCAGGCTCCTCAGGGAGTGTATCTTCATCAAGGTTCATGCCGTAGTCAGGTGCGATCTCTTCAACAGTTATCTCGACAGTCTGAACAGTTGCCTGTGCAGGTGCTGCGTCGATAGCATCGATTGCTGTGTTATAAGCGAGCTGGAGTTCGAAGATCATTGTCTCGATCTCATCGTCAGAAAGATTCTCTGCTGAAGCTGCAACATCGAGAGCTCTATCCATTTCCAAGTCAAGGAAATGTCTCTGTGCCATCGGGATTTCATCTGCGAAGCTGACCTCGAAGTCGTAGACTTCATCAAAGAGATCACAAAGCTGAAGGAAGAGAGGACTAACGTTCTCCTCTTCAAAATCCATACCATAGTCAGGAGCGATCTCTTCGGTCATACCGTAGTCGGGAGCAATTTCCTCAGTCATACCATAGTCAGGAGCGATCTCCTCAGCAGGTGTCTCGGCATCTACAATGAATGCATTGAATCTAACGTCATCATTATCGATAACAATCTGGGGGAATAAGGTGTGATCCCCAGTTGGATTAAGTGCTTCAACAGCTGCATCATGAACACTGTGGAGAATACTACTGAGTTCGACGAAATACTCGGTTGAATAGTCATCCGTGTTGCAGTATGCTTCAATACCCAAACGACGCCATTCGCAGTATTTATAATAGGCATCTATAGCTCTAAGCTCATCTTCGAATTCTGTTTTAAATGCAATCATTTCATCAACAATGTCACTAAGGTTCTGAAGCGCTGCATTTCTCTCTGCGTCCGGCGTTACAATTGAAGCGAGAAATGCGGGGTAGATCTCGTTTAGAAAATTAGTATAGTTGACGATATAATCTGTCGAAAACTTATCAGTGTTGCAATATATTTCAACACCCCAATGACGCCATGAGTTGTAATGGTGATAGACCTCAATAGATTCAAATTCATTGTCGTCAGTTTTGATGCTGCCCAGTGCATCGATAATGGCCCCCAGATTCTGTCTGGCTTCTGCTTTGGAAATGGATGCTACATATGCTGTCGCTTCGTAATTCTGAGGTACGTTCTCACTTGCAAGTGATGTCATTCCGGGAATGGCTGATGCCATCATCACCATTGAGAGTGTTGCTCCGATTACTTTCCTTCCAAACTGGTTCTTAACCATTTTTGTTGTTCTCCTTTTTGTTAACGGTTTGTTTTTTGTATCCGTCAGTATGAAACCATTTTCTAAAGTAGAAAGTAATGGTTAATAAAAGGATCAAATGTCGGTTAAGCAACACATCCAAAATGATGTGTCGCCGAAGTTGAAAATAAATGAATATGCAGTGGACTAAATTAATTGAAAGTCAGGTTTTGGTCCACTGAATTTAGCTTTCTAGTGGACTAAGTTAGTGATTTTGGATTAGTTGGTCCACTGGATGGAAAGATTTGTGGACTAAAGTGGTTAAATGCGCTGATTTGGTCCACAAAAATCAGAAGAATTGTGGACCGGATTGCTGATAATGAATGAATTGGTCCACTGGAGAGAAAATAACATCACACCAGATCGATGATTACCAGCTCGGGACGGTTGTACAGACGCGGGATTAGAGTAGATTCGCGGGCAAGGCCGCGGGAGACGATCATGGTTGTTCCATCCTCTTCATAAAGTCCGCCGGCATAGCGGGGGAACAGTCCCTGGTTAGGAGCATAAAGACCATTCAGAATGCCGGGGATCCTCCACTGACCTCCATGTGCATGACCGCACAATGCGAGGTCATAATCATGCGCTTCATAAGTGTCAAAATACTCAGGACGATGAGCAAGAATAATGTTGTAGGATGAAGCATCAAGGTTTAAGTAAGCATCGACAAACTGATTCTCAAGAATGAGATCTTCATCAACCAGATAACCGTCATAATCATCAACGCCGACAAGGCCTATAGAATTGCCATTGATATCAAGAGATAAAACATCACCTTGAAGACGGGGAATACCGAGATCATCAAGTATCGACATCTGCACATAATACTGATCAACTCCGCCCCAGAATTCATGATTGCCGGTTACATAATAAATAGGATAACGGCCGACTATTCCGTTAAGAAAATCAACAGTGTTCTCGTTGCCGATTTTATCATCAAAAATATCACCGCCGAGCAATACAAGATCAGGTGATGCATCATCGATTGCAGCGATCAATTCAGACTCATGATCACCATACTTACATGAGTGCAGATCAGTTACCAAAGCGATGCGAACTGGCGAAGAAATCTTGTCTGATTCGAGGGTGTAATTTACAACCTTCAACTTGTTGTAAAGACCGGGACAAATCAGTGCCGCGAGTACCGCGAAAATAACGATTCTTCTTATGATCTGTTTACGTGTTAACTTGATCAACTTCATATTGACGTTAATTATATCTAATGATAATATTTGCGCAAGGTTACAAGACCTTGCGATTCCCATTGAGTTTTCAAAGTTGCGAATTATCAATATCGCTATTAATCACAAACAATGAGGTATATATGTCAGAATTAGACGCTTTGATGTCTAAGTCAAAGGAAGACCTTGAGGCAATTGCTGCGCAGTTCGGCGATTACACACCTTCCGTTGCTAAGACAAAATCACGAGAAGAACTCATTGCATCCATCACAAGAATGTCCGTAAGAGAAGTTCAGGATGTAATGGAAAAAGCAGCAGCTCCTGCACAGGAAGAAACTCCTGCTCCTGCACCGGCAGAGAAAGAAGCTGAACCCGAAGCGAAAGCAGAGGAGAAACCTGCAGCTAAGAAGCGCGCTCCCAGAAAGAAAAAAACTGAGGCTAAGGCGGAAGAGCCTGCTGAAGTAAAGGAAGCTGAGTCAACAGAAGCTAAGGAAGAGAAAGTTGCTGAAGCGAAGCCCAAGAAGCGCTCCACAAGAAAGTCCAAGAAGAAGGATGATAAGGAAGCTGCTCCTGAGCAGATCACTATAGAAGAAGCTGCACCTGAAGCTGCCGCAGCTACAGAGACAGCTGAAGCTAAGAAAGAAACAGAAACTTCCGAAGAGAAGACAGAAGAGAATAAGCCTGCTGAAGCAGAAGCTCCCAAGAAGAGCAGAAGCAGACAGAGAAGAAGGATTGCTTTCGGACCTGAGACAAAAGCTCATGAGATCGAGATCAGTCCCGAAGAGAAAGAAGCTGAGGAACAGGCAGAATCCGCAGAAGAGAAGCCCCAGCAGCCTGAAGTCCAGTACATCGAGATCGAAGGAATCCTCGAGATTGGTAACGGCGATAACAAGAATGACTTCAACGGTTTTATCCACAAGAACAATTATCTTCCCGGCGAGGAAGACGCATACGTACCCGGTCAGGTGATCAGAAGACTCGGTCTTCGTAAGGGTGACAAGATCAAAGGTCTTGCAGTCGCTCCTAAGGGTAAGGACCGTTACGCTCCGTTAAGAAAAGTCCTCGCAGTAAATGACATCGAGATCCCTGAGGATTCCGATTATGAGATCACAAGAAAGCGTCCGAGATTCGAGAACCTTACTGCTATCTATCCTGACAGCAGACTGAAGCTCGAGACAAATAAAGAAGACCTTTCATGCAGAATCATCGATCTGTTCTGCCCTATCGGTAAGGGACAGAGAGGTATGATCGTTTCACCTCCGAAGGCAGGTAAGACAGTACTGCTTAAGAAGGTTGCCAACGCTATCACAGCCAATAATCCTGAGTGCAAGGTAATCGTACTTCTCATCGACGAGCGTCCTGAGGAAGTTACTGACATGCAGCGTTCCATCAAGGGTGAGGTCGTATATTCCACTTTCGACAAGCGCCCTGAGAACCACGTAAGAGTAACAGAGCTCGTTCTCGAGAGAGCAATGAGACTCGTTGAGCTCGGACAGGATGTTGTTATCCTCCTCGACTCAATGACAAGACTTGCACGTGCTTATAACCTTACTATCAATCCTACAGGCAGAACTCTTTCCGGAGGTCTTGATCCGGGCTCCCTCTATGGTCCTAAGAGATTCTTCGGTGCTGCACGTAACATCGAGTTCGGCGGCTCACTCACCATCATCGCTTCTGCTCTCATAGAGACGGGCTCAAGGATGGACGAGGTTATTTTCGAGGAGTTCAAGGGTACAGGTAACATGGAAGTCGTGCTCGACAGAAAGCTTGCAGACAGACGTGTATACCCGGCTATCGCTGTAGACAAGTCCGGTACGCGCCGTGAGGATCTTCTCCTTACAGAGGAGCAGCTCTCTTCCGTATGGCTCACGCGTAAAGCTATCGCAGACGTCGATACCATCGCGGGAACAGAAGCTGTACTCAACTTCCTTAAGCGTACTCCTGATAACGCAAGCTTTGTTCTTTCTGCTCAGAAGTCTTTCTCTGTAGACTAACAGGTAGTATAATCAAAGATATTTTATATAGGGGGCTTACATTATGAGTAACAACAGTAACGTACCTAGCGAGTACAAGCCGATCGGCATGTGGGGCTATTTTGGATATGAGATCCTTTTCGGTATTCCGATCATCGGATTCATCGTCCTTCTCGTATTCGCTTTTGGCGGCACAGGAAACATTAATCTTAAGAACTTTGCAAGATCCAAGTTCTGCTACTTGATCCTCTGGTTCGTATTGACGTTGGTGCTTGTTGCGATCGGTATGGCTACAGGTGCTGCAGAGGCTATTGCAGACATGATGTAAACGCCTTGACAACCGCGGATAAACAATGTATTATTACGCGGTTACATGAAATCCGATACGGTATACGTGCGTTCGGTACGCACCGTATCTTTGATTATGAGGTGAAGAAATGAAGACTGACATCCATCCGCAGACGTACAACGCTGTAATCAAGTGTGCATGCGGAGCAACATTCGAGGCTATCTCAACAAAGCCTGAGATCAACGTCGATATCTGCTCTAACTGCCATCCGTTCTACACAGGCAAGCAGAAGCTTGTAGATACAGGCGGAAGAATCGACAAGTTCAACAAGAGAATGGGAAGAGCTTAATAAGATTGACCCAAGTAAGAACTGCCTTGAAACCAAGGCAGTTCTTTTTTACAATATAAGACATGTCAGAAATAGAAAACAAAACAGAGATTACACCGGACGTTAAGCCCGAACTTAAGAAGACTACTATCGGCGGTCAGGCTCTGATCGAAGGTATCATGATGGTCGGCCCTTCACGCACTTGCATTGCGGTAAGGAAGGGTGACGGCACTATCCACGTTGAAGAGATAACACAGAGTGAGAGAGTAACTTTCTACGAGAAAGTTCCTTTTATAAGAGGCTGCATCAGATTCTATAAGATGCTCGTTAAGGGTACGGATGCGTTGATGAAGTCTGCGGATATCTCCGAGCAGGGTGCACCTCAAACAGAGGGAGACGAGGAGAAGAAGCCTTCAGCTCTCGACCAGTATCTTACGAAGCACTATAACGTTATGGTCACACTGTCCGCCATCTTAGGTATTCTCCTGTCGGTCGGACTTTTTATACTGCTTCCTTGGCTCATCGTATTCCTTGCGACCAAGATTATGGGAAGCGCACTTGCGGATACCACATGGATGTCTGTAGTGCTTAACCTTGCTGAAGGTGTTCTTAGAATGATCATCTTCTTCCTTTATTTAAGATTCGCATCCAAGATCGAAGGCATCGACCGCGTATGGCGTTATCACGGCGCTGAGCACAAGACTATCGCGTGCTATGAGGCAGGCGAGCCTTTGACTGTAGACAATATCAAGAAGTATTCAAGATTCCACCCGAGGTGCGGAACATCTTTCATGTTCCTCGTACTTGCGATCTCGATCCTTATCTATACTGTCGCAGGTATCCTCGTTGGCGACGGCAGATTCCTTGTTAATGCATTGATAAGAATCCTGCTTATCCCTGTCATCTGCGGTATCTCTTTCGAGATCTTGAGAGCAGTCGGCAGAGGCAACAATGCTCTGTGCCGCGGATTAAGCAAGCCCGGACTGTGGCTCCAGAAGTTCACTACAGGTGAGCCGGATGCACCGATCATCGAGGTTGCCATCGCTGCAATGCAGGCTGTAATCCCCGAGAACGCGGACGAAGATGTCTGGTGATATCAATAAAGCAATCGAAGTTTTAACCAACGCGGGCATCGATCATGAAGATGCCCGTTTTGATATTGGAGTTATCTTTTCCTACCTGGGTGAGGATGAGAAGGTTTTCGAGGAGGCGGTGCGTAAGCGTGCCTCTGGTGTGCCGGTCGCGTACATCGTGGGCAGGCAGGCTTTCTACCGTGAGGAGTACAAGGTTACGACCTCAGTTCTCATTCCCCGCGCTGATACGGAGCTTCTTGTGGAGACGGCTCTGCGCTTCCTGGGAGCTCTTGATTTCCCTGCAGGTGACGTAAACCTCGTGCCGGAGTCCTCTGAACGGCTCACAAGCCCCCGTATTCTGGATCTGTGTACAGGAACGGGCTGCGTCGGCATCTCTGTGCTGAACGCTTTGCTTTCAAAAGGCATCCCTGCGCAGGCAGTTCTCTCTGACATATCCGAGGAGGCACTGGCCGTTGCTCGTGATAATATCGAGAGTCAGGCTGCGGACAAGACGGCTGCCAAGGCGGTCAGATTAGATGTGCTTTCTGATGAGCATCCGGAGGGGCTGGGTGTGTTTGATGTCATCACAGCGAACCCTCCGTACATCAATTCTGATGACATGAAGGCACTCGACAGGGAGGTCAAAGACCACGAGCCGCACCTCGCTTTGGCGGGTGGAGACGACGGTTTGGACTTCTATCTGCCCATCTGTAAACTGTCCCATAAATATCTCAGGGAGGGCGGAATCCTCGCTGTCGAGCACGGTTACGATCAGGGAGGACAGGTCTCGCAAACCCTTATGGCACAAGGGTTTAACAATGTTAAAGTCTTAAAAGACTTCGGCGGAAACGACCGGGTCACGTTTGGAATAAAATGAGGAGGTTGTGATCATGCCGGGCAAGTTTTTCCTGTACAAATATGAGGTCGGTGACGTGGTCAAGATGAAGAAGAAGCACCCCTGCGGAAGCTTCGAGTGGACACTTACCCGAGTCGGCGCAGAGTGCAAGATGACCTGCAACAAGTGCGGGCGCCTCGCGGTCATGGACAGACCTACTCTTGAGAAGTCTACAGTGGAAGTTAAGAGGGGATCAGACGATCTCTGATGACTGTGAGATGCAGATGCGTCTTTCGTCGCAGTCCTCGATGACAAACTGGCGGTTACTTGAAGCCTTCTCGGACTCTTTCGCCTCGGGAAGCTCCTCTATGATCTTCACGCCCGCAGCCTTGAGCTCGTGGTAAAGAAGCATTGGCTCCGTGACATAGATTATGAGCTCGTACATGGAAGGTGAAGCGATCCTTACGGGGCTCTCCACCAGCGCGAGTACAATATTATCCCTTGTAAGTCTTATGTGCGGCATCTTCTCGTCGTCGAGGTGAGTTGCCTTGAAGCCTAAGTTCTTCTCATAGAAAAGCGAAGTCTTGAGAGGGTCGAGACAGGCAAAGACAGGAGCACACGCGTTCATAAGGTGCAGGGCAGAGGAGCCTTCTTTCTGCTCGTCTTCCTCAGCGGCTTCTTCAGCCTCGTTTGTCTCCTCGTTAACCTTAAAGCCCAAAAGAGGCGCGGCGAAAGCTTTCTCATGCTCCTCCAAGGAATCCATCATCTTGTGTCTTTCCATTATCTGTTCTGTTGTAAGCGAAGCCGGAACCTCACGCAGGGCATCCACCTTCTCGAGGTACTCGGCGAGGTTCAGAAAGCGAACATACAGGGGCATGACATCCTTCGCCTGCTGTGGAAGCTCGCTTGCGGGTGTGCCGTGGAGCATCATCATGCCGTACTCGGAGGCCTCGGGAGGAAGGTGCGCGAAAAGCTTGTTTATCAGCGTAAGCTCTGCACCCGTTTTGTCTGCAACGCCACCCCTGTTGATCGTCTCCTCGAACATGTCGAAGACCTTGTTGATGTCGTGGGGAGGATAGTTTTTACTAAGCATGAGGGACCTCTTCGTATTAATTTTGTTTAATTATATCATCACTTGTGAATTGAATAATCAGCGTGATGGGATATTATAGTTTAAGGTTTATGGCAGCTATAAAGAAGACAAATGCAATGCGTATGCTCGATAAGGGCGGCGTTTCCTATGAAGCGATGGAGTATGAGTACGACGAGAATGATCTCGACGGACATCATGTTGCTGAGTTTTTTGATATTCCTTATGAAGAAGTTTTCAAGACGCTGACAGCTGTGTCGGACAGCGGGGAGTATATGGTCTTCTGTCTGTCGGTCGATGACGAGCTTGACCTGAAGAAGGCAGCGCGCCTTGCCGGCGTTAAGAGAGTGGAGCTCATTCATGTGAAGGATCTGCTCAAGGTTACGGGTTACATAAGAGGCGGTTGTTCTCCTATCGGAATGAAGAAGGAATACCGCACTTTTATTGATGAGATGATCGAGCTTGTTGACACGGTTCACGTAAGCGGCGGTCAGAGAGGTTTGCAGTTAAAGCTTGCCCCTTCTGATCTTATCGCGTTTACACATGCGACTGTAGGCTCGATAACAATGTAAGAAGGAAGGCAATTCCAAGTGGAGAAGTACGAGGTTTTCAGATCGCTCGCGATCATCATAATCGCAGCCAAGTTTTTTGGCCTGTGTGCGCGTAAGCTTAAGGCCCCTCAGGTTGTAGGTGAGATTGTTGCCGGATTGATCGTTGGTCCTTCGATCCTCGGCTTGGTCGGTTACTCCGATTTTCTGGGTTACATGGCCGAGATCGGCGTTATGCTTTTGATGTTCACTGCAGGTCTTGAGACACGTATTTCTGATCTTCGTAAGACAGGATTCAAGGCTTTGCTGATCGCATGTGCAGGCGTGTTTATTCCTCTTGCCTGCGGTACTGTTCTCTATATGGCTTTCTACGGCTTCGCGCCTTGGGGCGACGAAGAGTTTTATAAGGCGTTGTTTGTCGGTCTGATATTGACAGCAACTTCGGTTTCTATAACTGTTCAGACTCTGAAGGAGCTCGGTAAGATCTCTGAGTTCGTCGGTACGACTATCGTGTCGGCAGCCATCATCGATGATGTCATCGGCATCCTCGTTCTTACTATCGTAATCGGAATCAAGGATCCTGCACAGGACATCTCATCGACTTTCCTCATGAGCGGTCTGTTCTTCCTGGTATCTTTGGTGTTCGGTTATCTGTTTTATCGTGTATTCAAGCGCATCGACAAGCGTTGGCCGCATACGAGACGTATCCCGATCATCGGTCTTGCGCTCTGCTATGTTATGTCTTACTGCGCTCAGAAGTACTTCGGAGTTGCTGATATTACAGGTGCTTATGTAGCGGGTGTAATCTTAAGTTCTTTGGATGACTCGACTTATATCTCACGTAAGATGGATATCAATTCCTACATGATCTTCGGACCTGTATTCTTCGCATCCATCGGACTTCAGACGGATATCAAGTCTGTTGATCCGAGCATCCTTCTGTTCTCGCTGTGCTTCGTTCTGGTTGGTCTGCTTTCCAAGATTATCGGATGTGGTGCGATGTCCAGAGTGTGCGGATTCAAGGGCAGGGATTGCCTTAAGATCGGAATCGGTATGATGACCAGAGGCGAGGTTGCTTTGATCGTTGCCCAGCGTGCTCTGTCTGTGGGTGCGTTAAGCGGTGCATATTTTACTTCGGTTATTTTCCTTATCGTCGTATCGTCAATCCTGACGCCGATATTCCTTAAGATTCTTTATTCGGACAAGACGCCTAAGGCTGAAGTGGTTACCGACACAACATCTTAATAATTATAAATAATATAGTATAATATTCTGAGTTGAGTTATTAACGAGGAGTATTAACTATGTCTGAAACCAGGCTTGATGAATTAAAGAAAGATGCCAAGATCTACTTCGTAGGTATCGGCGGCATCTCCATGAGCGGCCTCGCACTGCTGACAAAAGGTTACGGCTTTAAGGTCGGCGGTTCCGATAACCATCCTTCTGATAGAACAAAGATGCTCGCAGACAGCGGCATCACTATCTATAACTGTCAGGAAGCTAAGAACATCGACGAGTTCGAGCCTGACTACATCGTTAAGACGGCAGCCATCCTTCCTCATAACAAGGAGCTTGCAAGAGCGCTTGAGAAGGGCATTACTGTATTCGACAGATCAGAGTTCCTCGGCATCATCACGAATTCCTACAAGAATGTCATCAACATCTCCGGTACACACGGTAAGACAACAACTACTTCAATGACATCCATGATGCTCATCGAGGAAGGACTCGATCCTACGATCCACCTCGGCGCTCCGTTCGACGGCATCGGAGGTTCCACTGTAAGACAGGGAACAGGAAGAGACCTTCTCGTCTCTGAGGCTTGTGAGTTCAAGCGCTCATTCCTTGAGTTCAGATCCACGACAGCAGCCATCACTAACATCGATCACGATCACGTTGACTGCTATCCGACACTTGATGATGTCATCGACGTATTTGCAGAATTCATCAACAAGATCGATGACGGCGGCTACCTCGTAGTTACCGGCACAGACGATAACATCAAGGAGTCTATCAAGCGTGCTGATAAGAACGTAAAGGTTATCACATGCGCAGTTGAGACTGACGCAGACTTCAAGGCTCGGAACGTCACATATACAGACGGACTTCCGGGCTTCGACCTCATCGCGATGGGTGAGAACATCGGAAGAGTTCAGCTTAGAGTTCCCGGTGCGCACAACATCAGTAACGCACTTATTGCATCAGCGTGCGCTTACCTTAACGGCGCATCCGCTGGGTCCATCATCAAAGCACTTAACGAGTTCGGAGGCGCAGACGGAAGATTCACGATCAAGGGAACTTACAAGGGTGCCGAAGTCGTAGTCGATTATGCGCACCACCCTACGGCTGCACGCGTCACTATCGATGCTGCTATGCATATGCCGCACAACAACCTTCTCGTTGTATTCCAGCCTCTTACTTTTAACAGAGTAGATGCGCTTTTCGAAGAGTATGTAACGAGCTTGCTGCCGTGCGAGAAGATACTGTTCTCGGAGATATTCACGGACAGAGAAGTGATCCACGAGGGTATGGTCTCCAGTAAGAATATCGCAGACGAGATCAACAAGCGCGGAGGTAACGCCGAGTTCTACGCGGACAAGGAAGACCTCAAGAAGCGTATTGATGAGCTCACACACGAAGGTGATATGATCCTCATCTTAGGCCCCGAAGACATTAGAGAACTCGGTAACGAGCTTTGCCCCGGAGATAAGTAATGAGTCCAAAAGGTAAGCAGCAGCCGCGCCGCAAGGCTCCCATCTCGCTCATAAGCCTGGGTCTTATGGCCGTGGTGCTTATTACCATGATCATTCTCGTGAGTGTGCCGCGTTCCAACCTCGTAAAGAACAGTCCTGTGGTCGCGATCGTAGACTCCCAGGGTAATGTTCCCAATCTTTCCTTGCATCACACTCTTGACGCTGCAGGTTATAACGTAGCATACATCCGTTACGGCGATGAGCTTCCTTTGGGAAGATATGTGATAGTTGTCGGTATCGGCGACGAAGCTTTGGCAGTCGTGAACGAATACAAGAATTATGAGAGTGTCGATGGCTTCGTCCTTATCTGTCCTGCTTTGAATGAGGACTACATGGAAGGCATCTCGAGTGAGGCGCCTGATTGTGACATCGCTATCTTCGCAGGACGCAATGACGTGCAGAACGTTTCCGAGATGGATGCGCCGCGCGTTATTTACGAGAGAATGTCGGGCGACGATACACTCTTCGGCACACCTGTAAAAAGAGGCGGCTTATTCTCATCCAAGGTCTACTTCAACAACGCACAGAACCGCATGCTGTCGCTGTCCTGCTTCAGGATCAACGACCCGCAGAAGTTACTGTTCTCACCTTTGTTCCAGAACGAGCTTGCAGGTTACTTGAGCGTAACTTACATCGACGACAATGTTAAGGATATCTCATTCGGCAGCATCAACGCATGGTTTGTTTTCTGCTGGCTGTCCTTTGCACTCGCTGTAATCTCGATACTTCTTTACCTGTCTAACATGGGGCTGTCTGTCACAGGAAACGACCCCAAGAAGGCACCCATATCCAAGTGGGTATTCGGTCTTATCGGAGGCATCTCGATCGCGGTTACCATCGGTATCATCGCGACATCATTCGACAGCAAACTCGCAGGCGCAATGCCTCTTATCCAAGTGCTTCTTCCGGAGATCTTCATGCTGTGTCTGTTCATCATCAACTTCAGCTGGATCACAACCAAAGACGGCAAGTTCGTCCCCTCGAAGAAGACTCAGATCCCCGCGTTATTCCTCGCATCCGTCACAGGTCTCTACGCGCTGCTCATGACGCTTCTTGTAGGTGACATCAAGGTGTATGCGATAAGAGACGCAGGCATCGCATCGGGAATTCTTACACTGCTTTTTATCGTCGACGCCATGTTCGCGACGGGACTCATATATGCTTCGCGTAAATCCTCCGTAGCAGGGCAGGGCGCGAAGAACATGTTCGGAAACAGGCTCATACTCGGGCTTATGTTTATACCGTGTGTGGTGGCTTTGCTTTACGGACTGATTCCGGGAAATACTGCTACTTTCTATGCAGGCCTGTCGGGACTTGCGGCTCTTGGTCTCCCGTACCTCGCCGTAATCCCTCTTGTAAGACACACAGACAGATCTTTGATACCGGGTGTACTGCACGGTTTTGTTTTCATGTTGGTTTTGGCAGCAGTGCTATAAGATAAGGAGAAGGGAAAATGATAGATTTCTACAACGCGTTCATCTCGTACAGACACGCTGAGCTTGACTCCAAAGTAGCGGAACATGTACAGCGCTCGCTTGAGCATTTCCATGTGCCGAACGCTATCCGCAAGAAGACCGGCAAGAACAAGATAGAGCGTATCTTCCGCGACAAGGACGAGCTTCCTATCACGAGCGACCTTACAGACACGATCAGTAACGCCCTCGAAAAGGCGGACTACCTCATAGTAATCTGCTCGCCTAACACATGCGAGTCCATCTGGGTGCAGCGTGAGATAAACTTCTTCCTTAAGAACCACGATAAGTCGAAGATACTTACGGTACTCGCAGACGGTGAGCCTAATGACGTTATTCCTGAGATCCTTAAGACAGACGAGAGAGTTATTAAGGAAGCGGACGGTACAGAGCGCACGATAAAGGTTAACATAGAGCCTCTTTCCTGCGACTACAGAATGCCGTTGAATAAGGCAAAGAAGGAAGAGATCCCGAGGCTTGCTGCTGCGGTTCTCGGTTGTTCTTATGATGAGCTTGTAAGGCGCCAGAGATCTTATAAGACAAGAAGATTGATGATCGTAAGTGCCATTGTTGCAGCTGCAGCGATCGCCTTTGGTGTATACATGACTGTTGCTAAGAGAAGGTCAGATGCTTTACTTCGCGAGTCGCTTTATAACCAGTCGCGTTTCCTTGCAAATGAAGCGGAGCTGCTGCTCGATCAGCAACGGCGAATTGATGCGCTGTACGTCGCATTGGCGGCTGTCCCGCAGAGCGCTGATGATCCGAGACCATTAACGGGTGAGGCAATGCATGCATTGTCAAATGCAACGCTCGCGTATGTCGGTCAGAACGAGTCCAATGTTGAATCTCTTTGGAGTTATGGAGTCTCCGGCACGGTAGAAGATATGGTAGTAGATGAGGAAGGCCACAGATTGGCTGCAAGAGACAACCTCAATATCATATCCGTCTGGGATACTGATACTCACGAGAAACTGTACGATATCGTAAATCCTGACATAAATATCGGCTATATGGGTTTTATTGACGATAAACTATATGTTTTGGCGCAAGTTAGACTTGCGGCTTACGATGCGGCAACCGGAGAACTGCTGTGGGAGAATACTGATGAAGAAGATGAGTTCGATTATATGATGTATGAAGCTTCGCAGTTGGAAGAATATGCACCCGGCCAGATCCTCGTAATGACAAGTGTGCCTTCTGCCAGAATTCTTGATGCGAATACAGGTGAGACGATAGAAGAGTTTCTTTTGGATGATTACAGAGTTAGTGATTATCCTATTTCCGTGAGCAACTTCGAGCTGTCTCCGGATAAGAGACGTCTCGGCATATGTATATATGAGGGCATGGATGAGAACTATGTAGGTATGTTGGATCTTCAGACAGGTTCATTCTCGATATCTGAAGACTCTTGTAGATTCATATGTGACATAATTTGGTTCGATGATGATCACTTCGTGGCTGCGTCTTACAATCTTTCCGACTTCGAATCTGCGATGGTAGAAGATACTTATATCATCAGCCCCAATGTCTCGCAATTGGTTTGCTATGATCCGGATAACCTTAATGAGTTATGGAGTGCTGAACATGTAAGTTCAGGAATGGCTTATTACCGTTCATTCTTCCCGCTTCCTTCCGGAAATATGATCACATTCTATTCCGGCGATACATGTACGGCATATGATATCGATGACGGTACCGTCCTTTATAACTGGAGCGTAAATGAATCCATAATCGATGTATCAGACAGAGATGGTGATGCTAACCCTCTGATAATCACGGCAGGCGGTGCAATGGCGTTCCCTGTTAAGAGTCGGGGTAATGATATTGTTACGCTTACTTATGAGTTTGCTGATGGTATTGAAAGAGCGATAGTTAATCACGGAGTCTATGCTTATCAGACTAATACCCGCGAGATAATCTACTACAATGCAGGCGCCTATGATGAAGAATGGGAACAGACGGAAGGTGTTACAACTACATCGGTCTCAACGTCATATCTGGATGATGATCTACTGGCGTTGATATATGGAAATGACGACGGCATCATCCTTACGCTGATCGATCCCAACACTAACGAGCTTATCCGTGATGTGACTTTAGCCGATAATTCGGACTATAGTTCTCGGTATGAGGTTCTTGGTGTATATGATGGCAAACTCTATGTTGTTCGTAATGAATTCGGTGCCTCTCTCTACATTGTTGATCTTGACGACGGGGATGTAGATACTGAAGAACTTGTTAGTAATATGGTTTTGTATGGCGAAAGAATCAACATGCACGGTCAGTATATCGTATATCAGTTCACGCGAGATGCTCTCCCGTATGTAGCTTATTATGACATCGAGGAAGGAGACTCTCATGAGTATGAGATTCCTTGTGATCTTGTCGCGGATTTGGTGTATAAACCCCTTTACTTTGAATCTATGGGATTTATGTATGCAGCAACTACAGAAGGAGATTATATAGTCAGGACGGAGACTGACGAGATCATGCGCGTTGATCTTCCTGATGACTGGAACGGAACCGTATGTGCGTCCGCTGATGAACAGAGTGAACGTATCTTTGTTTCCGACGGAAGGCAGATTCTGTTCTTTGATACTAACGGCGATCTTGAGCTTACCATTAGTACGGAATCGAGAAGGCCTCTGGGATTTGATATTCTCAGACCTGATGAGGGTGATCCAATCTTCATAGTTCTTTATGCGGATGGTGAGTTGTACAGATACAATGCTAACGACGGTTCATTCATTGGTACCAGTGAAGTTGAGACTTATTTCAATTACATCTCTGAAGTAGAGTTTGTGCCTGATTTTGAAAATGGTTATCTGTACCTTGAGATGAAGGGCCTTACGGACGTCATTAATCTTACAGATTGGTGTGAAGAAGCAACTATCCAGAATTCGTTCGGACATCATGCTCCTACGGACAGCTTCTATACGACAGCATATTCAATATCATCTGTAAGATCAGTGGGATTCTTCAGACACTATTCTCTTCAGGATCTTCTCGACAAGGCATATGAGATCCTCGGCGGAAACTTGGAGATGCCGGATTACTTACTTAAATACCTGGGAATGGGAGCATCCACTTAAATCAGAGGAATGTAATACCCTTTGATGTGGATCTATAAAGATCATCAAACAGACGGCCGCTTATGACGTAAATGTCATGGGGGTCGTCTTCTCTTACTGCGATATAATCGCCGGGACCACCTGAATAATATTTATCGTCATCCCATGCTGTAAACAGCTTGACGTTGTGATCGAGCACCTTGGCATAGATCCTTGAAGAACCTGAAGGACTGATAACAGTCTTTGCATAAGGCATGACGCGCTTGATCTCGTCAGTCGCGAGATTTCTGATGGAAGGCTCATACTCGAAGTGTCCTTGGAAATCGAATCCTGTAGCCTGATATGAATTCGCTAATTTCTCTGCTGTAATAGGGTATATCTCGCCTTCGATACCAATCATCAGGTACATGTCGTCTGCGATGTTGACGTTGATATCTCCCTCGAGAGTTCTTATCTCAACAGGTGTGGTTACAGGGAAGACGTCGGTGAGCTTGATAACACCAAGCTTCTGTTCCTTCTTCGTGTACATTCCGAAGTCTGAAGTATCGAGGATAGTATCCTTCGCATAGATAACCTGATACTGCTGATAGTATTCGGTAATCCTGCCTTCGATAACTTCGATGGGTGAAGCCGTGATCATCTCAGGACGGATCGTTCCGCCAGCCTTAAGAAGGTGACCGCCGCCTCCTCCGATGCCTCTTGCGATAAACTCAGCAAGCTCGTTGGCGTGTACTTCCTTGGAACACGATCTGACGGAGAACTTTATCTCATCAGGGCTTGCGTAATAAGCGATACATACATCTACTTCCGCAGTCTCCATCGCGAAGTCGGAGATTACACCGAGGATGTTGGGGTCGCACGGTTCCGTCTTGATGACAAGATATCTGTAGTCTTCGTGGTATTCGAAGTCGAGAATGGCCTTGCCTGTGATCTTGAGCTCTTCAAGCGAGATGTTAGAGTTGCTCATCTTTGTGATAAGGCTCTTGTTGATAGTGAGATTATCGATCATATCGCGGTCAAGAGGGTGGCTCATTTCCGAGAACTTATTCGTATCGCAGTACAGTCCGTAGTAAAGAGCTGTCGCGAGGTTCTTGTTCTCGTTAACGTCAAAGCCTTCTTCTCTCATAAGATCCCACATAACCGTGGCGCAGGAACCGATATTGCTTCTTACTTCAGACAGTCTCGGCAATTCGACCGTGACCTGATGGTGATCGATGACCGCCACGAGTTTGGAATCTGTGAATGTGACATTCCTCTGGCCGATCTGGCAGTCGACCGTGATCAGAAGGTCAGGACGTCTGTCGTAGTCCGGCTCATAAGATACGGGTATCCCAAGCTCGTCGACCATGATTACCAGATTGCTCTTCTGGATAGGATTGATTCCTCTGTAGATAAACTCAGGAGACTTGCCGTGTGCGGTCAGGAACGTGTGCAATACGAATCCTGACGCCAGAGCATCGGCATCGGGATTATCGTGGCACTGGATAACTATGTCATTATATTTAAGTATTTCTGAAAGACGCATTCGGTATTACCCCTGCTCGTTAATTTCTCAAAAAATTATAACACCTTATATATATAAATAAAAAGTTGACACACCAACACAATGATGATAGTATACGCGGGTGGCCGCATGCGACGGGCTTATAAATCTGCGCTTTTTCGGGCGTTTTGCAAGGAAAAAGAGCGGTGCCTTGGGTGAAGCAGCGAGACTGGAAGAACAGGAGGACACAGTATGTACGCAGTAATTAAGACAGGCGGCAAGCAGTATAAGGTTGCTGTCGGTGACGAGATCTTTGTAGAGAAGCTCGAAGGCGAGGCAGGCGATACAGTCACATTTGACGAAGTATTGGCTGTTGGCGACGATGACGGTATCAAGGCTGGCTCTGATGTAGCAGCTAAGGTTACAGGCGAAGTCGTAAAGCAGGGCAAGAACAAGAAGATCGTTGTTCTTAAGTACAAGGCTAAGAAGGGCTACAGAAGAAAGAATGGCCACAGACAGCCTTATACAAGAGTACGTATTACGGGCATCGCTTAATAAAGGCGGAACGTAATGATCACCGTCAAAGTCGTCAGGGATCAGTCGCGTAAGGTAACCGGCTTGTTCGTCAACGGACATTCAGGATATGCCGAAGCAGGATCTGACATAGTCTGCGCAGGAGCCTCGACCCTTGTATATACACTGGCGAATGCTCTTGAGAGGATCTGCGGTATTGATACAGAGTACAGTACCAGGATCGAAGAGGATAATGGAGACGGCAATGTGAGCGCCGAGATCATCATTCCGGAAGGAAGATACAGAGATGAAAGCGCAGCTGACAGAGCACAGGTGATAATGGAGACGATAGTCTTAGGATTTATCTCCCTCGCACAGTCGGTAAACACAGACGGGAACAGATACATCAGTATCACTGAAGAAATTTGAGACACACGGAGGTGTAAGAAATGCTTAACATGAATTTACAGCTCTTCGCTCATAAGAAAGGAATGGGTTCCACCAAGAACGGTCGTGAGTCCCAGTCCAAGAGACTTGGAGCCAAGAAGGGCGATGGTCAGAGCGTTATCGCAGGCAACATCATTGTCAGACAGCGCGGCACAAAGATCCATCCCGGTAATAATGTAGGTATCGGATCTGATGATACGCTTTATGCTAAGATCGATGGCCTCGTAAAGTACGAGAGAGTCGGTTCCACAAAGAAGCAGGTTAGCGTTTATCCTGCAAACTGATTAAGACTTAAAGCAGAATCACATGCCTGTCGAATATAACTTCGGCAGGCATTTTTCTTAAGGTAAAACTATGTTTATAGATCACGCGAAGATTTACGTAAAGGCCGGAGACGGCGGTCCCGGAATGTGTTCATTCCATACCGAGAAGTACATTACAAACGGCGGTCCTGACGGCGGTGACGGCGGTAAGGGCGGTGACGTTGTTTTCGTTGCCGCAGCGAAACTTACCACACTGCAGTCTTTCCGCTTCAAGCATAAGTTCGTTGCCCCCGACGGCGCGAAAGGAATGAACCGTAAGATGTACGGCAGAGGCGGCGAGGACCTTAAGATAGCAGTCCCTGTAGGAACCGTTATCAAGGATGCCGATACAGGCAAGATCCTCGCGGACTTCACGGAAGATAAGCAGGAAGAGGTAATCTGCGTAGGCGGTAAGGGCGGACTCGGCAATATGCATTTCGCGAACTCCGTAAGGCAGGCACCTCAGTTTGCACACTTAGGCCGCCCCGGTGAGGAGCGTAATCTTCTTGTAGAGCTTAAGCTCATCGCGGATGTAGGTCTTGTCGGCTACCCTAATGCGGGTAAGTCCACGCTGCTTTCCGTTATGACTCGTGCGAAGCCCAGGATCGCAGACTATCCTTTTACAACGCTTGAGCCTGTTCTCGGTGTTGTGCAGGACTTCGACCAGTCCTTCGTTATCGCGGATATCCCGGGTCTTATCGAGGATGCTCATGAGGGAGCAGGCTTAGGCCACGACTTCTTAAGACATATCGAGAGAACGAGACTTCTGATTCACGTTGTTGACGTATCTGCGCACGACGGAAGAGATCCGATCGATGACTTCAATTCGATCAACAAGGAGCTTCGCGAGTTTAATGAAGAGCTCGCATCCCGTCCTCAGGTGGTTGTTGCCAATAAGTGCGACGACGCGCTCGATGAGGAGATCGAGATGTTCGAAGAGGAAGTTAAGAAGCAGGGCTACGAGCACTTCTTCGTTATAAGCGCTGCTACAAGGCAGGGTGTGAAGGAGTTGACTGATAAGGTAACGGAGCTTGTAAGTAAGCTCCCTCCGCCGGTCATTCACGATCAGATAGAGAAGGACAGCAGGAAGGTATATAAATACGAGCCTGAGCAGAAGTTTACGATCACGAAGGAAGACGACATGTTCGTTATCAATGGATCGTGGGCATCAAGGCTTCGTGCTACTACTGACTTCGACGTCTATGATTCTGCCCAGTACTTCCAGAGAGCTCTTGTGAAGGAAGGCGTTTACGATGCCCTGAAAGAGGCCGGAATCAAGGACGGAGACGAGGTCAGGATTGACGATTTTGTGTTCGAATGGTTCGATTAATCCGCTGTTCATATTCGGATTTACAATTTGTTCACAAATCTTCATATTGGTTTCGCATTACTTCGCTATACTAAAGCCATAGAGTAATTACCTTCTTGAAAGAGTAAGTAGAGTTTGTCAGACGACCTCCGGTGAAAGCCGGAGGTTTTATGTTGTATAATTAATTACAAATCAAGATTATCTGAGGTTTTGTTATGGCTAAGACTGAATTCGAGAAACAGATATATGAGGACCTTCAAAAGCAGAAGGGAATGAGCTTTACGGTTAAGGCGAGCCTTCTCGAGCGACTTCTTGTAAGGAAGGCTGACTGCAAGGATCTGCATCCTAACGCCGAAGATGAGTTTACATTCGAGAACGTCGGTCCAAGCATGAGGATCATCAGTGAATATGAAGAGAAATTCAGGACAGCGATAAAGCGTAATCAGGACCCGATTGATGATGCTCTGATAGTCGAGAAGCTTCACCCGAAAGGATATCTGCTTCTTAACGGTCACCACAGATGGGCTGCGGCCAAGCGTTGCCAGATCAAGAAGGTTCCGATCAAGATCGTCAACCTCGCTCAGGATTCCGATATCGAGAAGATCCTCGAGAATTCCAAGCACGATAAGCGAGTTACACTCGACCTTGATGAGGTCGTATTCCGTACGGATAAGGACAAGTGCATCGAGAAGGTACCGGCATTCCGTCTGTTTAAGTTTAACTACAGACTGAAGCTCGGTGTACCTGCGCTTTTCCACCATCTGTCGAAGCACGGATATGACATCTGGGTATACTCGGCTAAGTACTATTCCATCGATGATATTCAGAGATTCTTCAGAAATTATCATGTTCACGTTGACGGTATCATCACAGGCACTGAGAAGCGCAAGGCAAGCAATGCTGCAAGTGCCGTAAAGCGTGAGAAGATGATCGCAGATAAGTATAAGCAGACACTTCATATTGATAACGACATGGTGCTTCTTACTGGTGATATAGAAGGCGCCAAGTACAAGAAGTTTGAACTCGATGTTCCTGAGGACGAGTGGTCACGTAAGATCATCGATACGATCGGAGAGATAGAGAAAGGATGAGCATAAGAAATAACGAGAGCAAGATGCGCATCTCGTTTGATCTGGACGAGGTTCTCTTTGTTCGCCCTGATACTCATAAGGTAGAGTCGCAGCTTCTGTTCCCGTTTAATATCTTTTTCAAGGAGAGGTTAAGGTACGGCACGCCGTATCTTATAAACACGCTCCAGAAGATGGGGTACGAGGTGTGGGTGTACACGTCTTCTTTTCGATCAGAGTTTTACATAAAGACTCTCTTCAGGTGTTACGGGGTGAAGTTCGATGCCATCGTCAACGCCCAGCGCCACTTGAAGGAAGTGCAGGGCAACCGTAAGCAGATGCTGCCTCAGAAGGTGCCGAATCACTACCACATAAAGCTGCACGTTGATGACGAGAGTGTCATCTGTTCCTACGGAAAGCAGTTTGGCTACGCGGCATACCAGCTCGATGCTCCCGACGACGAGTGGACCCAGAAGATCATAGCGAAGGCAGAGGAAGTAAAGAAGAAGTGGGAGTGGGAGCAGGAAGCTCTCGAGAGACGTTAAATACAGCGCGAAAAGAGCCGGATCACTCCGGCTCTTCTTTATACGTCTTTGTTGTACTCGAGTATGTCCCCCGGCTGGCAGTCCAGCGCCTCACATATGGCTTCGAGAGTGGAGAAGCGTATGGCTGATATCTTGCCGTTCTTCATCTTAGATAGGTTGACGTTAGATACGCCTACTTTCTCCGACAGTTCGTTGAGTGACATTTTGCGGTCCGCCATGACGCGGTCTAATCTAAGTATTATCTGTCCCATAGTCTATTCTCCTTTAGTATCAGAGTGTCTCATCTGACTGGATCTGGAGTGTCTTTCCGTAATCCATTATGTTATAGACTACCCATGTTACGAGGGCACCTACAATGCCGAATGCGGCACTTGCACTGACGAGCATCAATCCGCTGATGACGCCCATTACGATCGTCACTCTCTTGATGACTTTATCAGTAAAGGGCGTGTCTTCCTTCTCTATAAGTCCGAATGTACCGCTTATGATGCTCATGAGGACTGCTAATACAGCAAGAACACCGCCGGCCATCAGTGCGTATGTTCCGTAGATGATCGTGTAGGGGTGATTGTCCAAAGCTTCCTGAACAGCAGGAATGTCGGATTCCCAGTCTTCGGGGTCGATGCCGTCGATGTTGAACATCTGTACTGAACCTATGAAGTCTCTTGAAGGTGTTATTTTTCCGTCATCTACAAGTCTTTGCATCTGAGGTTCGAGTGTCTCTGCCTTAACAAACATGCCAATTCCTACGATAAGGCCGCAGACGCATCCTACTATGCCGATGATGCAGAAGATGCGTGCTGCTATCTTACCTAAGTGGCAGCTCTTCTTTATCTTGGCTAACTTAATGTTCTCGTCGTTCATTTCCATATTCTCCTTATTACAACCGATGATAGAGTTTTCTGTCTTCGAAGATGACTTAACTATACTCTGCAGATTAATTGCTGTCAATAAGAATTTAACGATAAACATTAAAATATTTACACGAAGCGTTAAAGATAAAGGGCGCTCTTTTTACTCTTATTATGTGTGTGTTATTATTTTATCTATCGTATGATTTTGACTTTGATAGGGGAAGGTATCGGCTATGAATAATAATCAGGAATCAGGTCTTGCTACCGGCTTAAGGATCACATTCGCGATCATCGGAACGTTTCTTATAATGCTGTGCTCCACATGTGCAGCTCTTCATTTTACTGTATTGAACGATACCTTCTGGGTGGACTTCACGAAGAGTGAGGAGTTCAGAGAATACTTGATAGACCAACTTGATATTAGTGAGAATACATTTATTCTGAATCGAGACGAGAATGTTACGGTCACATTTACCGATCCTGATACTAAGGAAGAGTTTCTGGATATTATCATAGACGACCTTGTTGATATCGTTCTCGAGGGAAGAGTCGATTTTGATGCGGACAAGTATGAGGACTTCTTCGAGGATCATGAAGAAGAACTGTTTGGTGATCATAGACTTACTTCTACCGAGCAAAGAGAGCAGATTCATGTATTCCTTGAAGATCTTGAGAATCAGATGGAAGAGTTCTCTGATGAGTATAAGGATTCCGAGGGCTTCGGAGCTATCGCAGCTTATAACAAAGCATCCAAAGAGTGTTTGATCACCGCTATTGTATCCGGCTTCTTCGTTGTCGTTATGACAGTCGTTCTTATCGTTATTCACAAGAATAAGTTCCGTCCCATAAGAGCTATGGGTATCGCCACTACAACTGCAGGAGCACTTAATGCCATCGGTGCGTTTGTTGTAGCTGTCTTATTCTCTGTTGGTGCTGATACGCTGAAGGATGAAGACGATGCGATGTGGATGCTTCTCGATACACTTAAAGAACATACTGCAACTATGCTGATCATTATGGTATGCGTTCTTATCGGAGGTGTGATAATGATCATTGCAGGTGCTGTCGGAGCATCTTCTGCAAATAAAGCTGCTATCGAGTAACATATCCTGTTTTATGTGTTGATTAAGCGACACTCCCTTAGTTATCTGTCCGTTGGTTTGCTGTTGAAATAACCAGATAATGATTACAGATGCAACTGTCATCTGATTACAACAGTGATTAAGGGGGCAACTATGGAGTACGTAAATGCCAGAAAAGGTCTTGGCAGATTATTTACCGGAACAGTTTTTCAGATAATCTCACGTGCCATGATTGAGGTGTCATTCTTGATCATGCTCATCATGAACCGTATCCAGATTAAGGATGCTGAGATATCTTTTACTAACGATATGGTCGCAATCGTTTTGATGATTATGGGTTTGGGTGTTGCTCTCATTGCGTTTATTCTCAACTTTATAGGTGTATGTAAAGCATCTAAGGATGAGAAGAGCTTTAAGGGTGCATTGGCTTTTATTATTATAGGCGTGATTGTTTCCTTTGTTTCAACTGCGCTCTATGATCATCGTTTCTTCTCTATCGTATTGTCGGTAGGAAGCGTTATCTGCCAATTTATGGTTTATCAGTTCATTTTCAACGGCATCTACGACATGTCTGAGAAGAAGGGGGACGAGAAGCTTAAGAATCTTTCTGAGAAATCAGTTATGCCCGTCATGATAGCTTTCATTCTTGCAGCAGTAATTACCTTTGTAGCACTCCTTCTCGAGGTAGGACATGAAGCTCTTTATAACTCGATTCTTACAGGTGCAGTTGTTCCTGTAGTCATGATAGTCGCTTATGCGTTTGTTCTTAGAACTGTAGATGCAGCCCGCTGTGCTGCATAAGATGCTTATCTGAATGCAGGCCGGTACGACGGAAGCGAATTTCCGTAATGCAGCGCTGATGATCGACCCTCACCAGCCTGTAGTTCTGATATCAAGCAACTACCATATGGAAAGAGTAGTAAACATCGCTCATCAGGCGGGCTTCGTTAATGTCTACCGCATGCCAGCAAGATCCGCCCGAATATCCTACGGCGTCAACGTCCTGTGGGAGATCATCATCGACCTCAATAATTTTGTAGAGAGTTTATAAGCTGCGGACAGGTATCTTATTGTTGGTAGTTTGTTTAGAATAATCGACACTAATAAGATACATTTGTATGAATGTATCTTATTTTTGTGCAGAATCTGATGATGTGCGTCGGTCGTAAGATACATTTCGAGCAAAAACATCATCTTATAGCAATGTAGAAGGTGAGATTGTAGTGGATATAACCGAAGCTTTAAGGATAGGTATCTAATGGTGGAATTATGAAGCGTTTGTTTAGATTAGTAGTTTTGTTGAGTTTGTTATTACTCTCGCTTTGGGGGCTCTTCTTCGAGTACAAGTTCTTTTCCATATCACAGGAACGAATTGGAAAACAAAGGAGTATAAATGCTTTTGTTGATACTATCGAAAACAAAAACCTCCCAGGATAAATTCCCAAGAGGTTTGGTAATCTGGCGGAGAAGGAGAGATCACGCCTGTCGCGGCGCTTCGTTTGCGCCGGGAGACCTTGTTCACTTCGTTCACTTCGGCCGCCCGAGCGCGCGGAGCGTCCCCCGGAAGCTCCTCTTCGGCGCTCGTGCCTCTCACGAGTTCGAATCTCTCCTTCGTTTTTCCGCAAAGCAAAACAGCATCCCGAGTGGGATGCTGTTTCACTTTGGCGGAGAAGGAGAGATTCGAACTCTCGAAACCCTTTTGGGGTTTACACGATTTCCAGTCGTGCGCCCTCGACCAGGCTAGGCGACTTCTCCGTGATCGATTAGAACCGTATTCGGTTCAAATGCCAAATAATTTTACTTGCTTTATACTTCTTTGTCAATCTGTTCTGTGATACAATTTCACGCGTAATAAAGCTAACAAGAGGAATGGCCATATGACTATGAAGAAGCTTTTCGCGACGGTGTGTGCGAGTGTACTGTTGATAACGGCTCTGTGCGGGTGTTCTTTGAATACGGCCCAGACGGTCGCAACCCCTGACTATGCGCAGGTTACTGAGCTTGTCACAGCGTATGAAGATGCATACCGTGACTATGTTCAGAACGGTGACGGCGAGGTTATGCTCGTTACTGCCAATGGTGTTACTCCTCTTGGTGCGGAGTGTTCCTCTAAGTATGTAAAGACTGCAGACGGCCTTTACGAGTCATGCTCACTTACTGTGCAGCGCGATGTGGAGCAGCATGATGAGTACTTTAATATCGGTGACGGCATAATGCTTTTCGTAAGAGCTTATGTCGATGCTGCGGGCCTTATCGTTATCCAGAAGTATTACTGCACAAGCAACGCAGTTTACTACATCAACTACGATGCTCAGACTCTGGACTATGTCGAGCATATCGAAGAACTCGACTTCTTCGTAACCTTCGATCAGGTACGAAGAGTATATGGTGCTTCAGAAGAGAATGACGTTCAATAAGGGCTTCAAAGACGGACTTATTATCGGAGCGGGATACCTGTCGGTATCCTTTTCCTTTGGAATAATGGCGGTAAGTAACGGCCTTACCTGGTGGCAGGCTGTGCTCATTTCCATCCTGAACCTTACTTCTGCGGGACAGGTCGCGGGTGTCGAGATAATGGCGGGGTTAGGCGGCCCCATCGAGATGATGGTGACGCAGTTCGTAATCAATATGCGCTACTCTCTTATGGCTATCTCCTTGTCTCAGAAAACAGATAAGAGCATGACTGTGCCTGCGCGTATCGTAAATTCGTATGTCATCACCGATGAGATCTTCGGAGTCGCAAGTTCTCAGGAGAGCGTGGGCTTTAAGTACATGACGGGACTTGGCATAATGCCGGTCGCAGGGTGGACCCTCGGAACCTTGCTCGGAGCCGTTATGGGCAATATCCTGCCTGCAGTCGTTACAACAAGTCTCGCGATAGGTATCTACGGCATGTTCGTAGCCATCGTTCTTCCCGTGTGCAGGAAGTCCAAGACCATCTCGATCATCTGCATAATGGCGGTGCTGCTTGCATGCGTTTTCCGCTATGTGCCTTTCTTGTATGCGCATATTTCTTCGGGCTTCGCGATCATAATCTGCGCTGTGGTTTCAGCTTTGGTTGGCGTGTTCATTACGCCTGCGTCTGAGCTAAAGGAGGAAGCCGATGGATAACCGTTACTACTTCTTCCTTCTTGCCGTCATGGCAGTTACGACGTATCTTGTTCGCGCCGTGCCGTTCACGCTCTTCAGGCGTAAGATCAAGAACCCTAGAGTGAAGGCCTTCTTCGAATATATCCCTTACACAGTGCTGTCTGCGATGACGTTCCCCGCGATGCTGTATTCGACCGGATCGTTCATCGGCGCGGGTGTGGGCTCCGTCGTGGCTCTCATCCTGGCATACCGCGGAAAGTCGCTTCTTATAGTGGCAGTCGGAACTTGCGCGGCTACGTTCCTTGTAAGCCTTCTGCAGATGTTTCTTCCGTTTTAACCCTTACTCGAAAAGCGCCTTGCTTGAATTTTCGTGTATGTTGATTTAAGGTATTTCTATCTGTGAGAGATACTTTTGCAAGTCATTTCAGGGGGTAAGAGAATGATTGCATCAACAAAGGGACGCTATGCACTTCGTGTGCTGGCGGATATGGCGGAGTCCGCAAAGGGCGGCGAGTTTGTTGCACTTAAGGATATAGCAGCTCGACAGGAGATTTCAGAGAAGTACCTCGAGGCGATAATGAAGATCCTCGTTGAGAATAAACTGGTAGTCGGTCACCGCGGTAAGGGCGGCGGATACCGTCTTGTTAAGGCTCCGGAAGAATACTCTGTGGGCGAGATAATCAGAGCGGCAGAAGGTGACATCGCGCCTGTTGCCTGCCTTGCACCCGGAGCTGAAAAGTGCGACCGCTATGATACATGTAAGACGGTCGCGATGTGGGAGAAGCTCGACACGATCATCAGCGATTACCTTGACGGCATCAAGCTTACGGACCTGATTTCAGGCTGATTTTTATTAACAAATCGCTAATATTCTTATTATAATAACGTGCTAAAATTGCAATATGGATTCCTCTGAGTTGGAAAAGCACGGTTATAAATTAGTTTGGCAGGATGAATTTGACGGTCAGGAACTTAATAAAGATTCTTGGTCTGTTGAAGAGCGCCCCGCAGGTTGGCATAACGATGAATTGCAAAGCTTCGTCGATGACGGTCAGCATGTTTTCATTAAGGACGACCATCTTGTTATCAGACCGGAGAGGATCATTGCAGCTGACAAATCCGTTGCGTATAAGTCCGGAAGGATCAATACGAAGGGGAAGGTTGACTTCACTTACGGATATGTTGAAGCCCGTGTAAAGACTTCTTACGGTAAGGGTTTCCTTACTGCTTTCAGATTATTGTCATCCGGTGATCCGTATGGTGAATGGCCGAGGTCCGGTTCTGTAGATATCTTTGTAGCTGACGGACAGTATACAGAGAACGGTGTTGGAATCATTCATTTCGGTCATCCTTCGGAGACGAGAAGCGGTTCTTACGGCGATGGCATAACAGATCTTTCAACAGACTTCCATACTTATGGAGTTGAGTGGTTGCCCGGTAAGTTCAATTTCTATTTTGATGGCAAGCTTTATCACACAGAGTCATATTGGTATACAGCAGATGAGAACGGAAATAAGGAACCGTATCCTGCTCCGTTTGATAAGCCTTTCCACCTTGAGGCCGATGTATCCATCGGAGGTACGGGAACTGCTAATCCTGTACGAATGACTTCCTTTGATGAGGAGTCACAGGCTTGGATTGATTACATCAGACTTTACAGGAAGGATGAATACGATGAGAATGTATCCGTTCCTGATTATGAGAAGCATTTCAAAGAGCCTGATAGCACAGGCAACTATATAAGCAATACCGTTAAGGACTGGAAGTTCGAGCTCGCATGTGCAGGTGAAGCTTTATGCGATACTGACGGAAAGTTCTTCAAGATTGATATCATCAACTCCGGCGATGCAGAGTATTCCGTACAGCTCGATCAGTCTCATCTGCCTTTGATCAAGGGCGAGAGGTATCGCGTATCCTTTGAGGCTATGGCGACCGAGAAGAGGAAGATTAGGGTTGCTGTTACTGCACCTAATGTTCACTGGTGCAGATATCTTGAGGATACTAATGCCGAGCTTAATACAGATTGGCAGACTCACTATTTCCCGTTCGAGATGACAAGTCCCGATGACGACAATGGAAGACTTGAATTTAACCTTGGTAACAGTTCTTCTGATGCTACTGTCTGCATCAAGAATATCAGGTTCGAGAAGATACCTAAGTGCGAAGACTTAAGACGTACTATCGCAGTAGTAGGTTCATGGGATGATGCAGAGAACTTTAATCTGTTTGTTGAGTCTCTTATGAAGCCGGATGTTC
Organism: Clostridiales bacterium; assembly: GCA_017552455.1. Taxonomy (GTDB): domain Bacteria; phylum Bacillota; class Clostridia; order Saccharofermentanales; family Saccharofermentanaceae; genus Saccharofermentans. The sequence continues at coordinate 75,165 of JAFZPX010000062.1, read as the reverse complement.
TGAAGGATTATGTGATTACCGCATATACATTCGGACTTGATGATAAGAGTGCGGCTGAGCCCGGTATCGGTAAGGAATTTGTCGAGTTTATCGATAGGTTCGATATGGCGGCGATGTTCGTATTTGCTGAGATGCTCAAGACTCGTGAGATCATAGAAGATCTGCGAGATATTTGCCTTAAGAAGAGTATTCCGGTAGTGTTCCTCGAGCATCAGTACGATGGTGTTATCAACGCTATCCTTAACTATGCATCAGGCTTCGAGAAAGTTGTTAAGCATATTCTTGATGACCACGGCTGCAAGAACGTGAAGTTCATCGGAGGATCTCCTGATAATCCTTTCTCCATCGAGCGAGAGAATATCTATAAGCGCCTTATGAAGACTCATGGCCTTAAGGTCGGCAGAGACGATATCATGTACGGCGATTTTTGGGATGCTACAGCAGCCCGTGTCGTTAATGAGAAGCTCGATCAGGGAATGACTTTGCCGGATGCATTCATCTGCGCTAACGATTCGATGGCGCTTGGTGTCTGTGACGCCCTGAAAGCTCACGGATATAAGGTTCCCGATGATTGTCTCGTTACCGGATTCGACGGCATCCTCCACGGACTTTTGCATTCGCCTTCAATCACGACGACCGTTCCCGATTACGGCAGTCTGTGTCAATTCGTTGTCGACATCGTCGAGGGTAGAGAAGCTTGGGAGAACGGCAAGACGATGAAATGGAGCATCGATTATAACGAGAGACGAGTAAGTTCATGCGGCTGCGGCAATGACGATCCCGATCATCTCAAGGAAACTATTAATACGCTGTCCACAAGCAATCAGGATTACTTCAGACATACACTCGAGATGGGTAAACTTGTTACCCGTACTTTGAGCATGAGCAATATCGATGAGACGGCAGATTACCTGAACCGTTTCCTGTGGCTGTGGAAGGATGACTATTACTTTATCGGAATAACAAGAGGCTATCAGTCAGGCTGTGTGCATTCAATATTCCACGGCAGCAAGCAGTTCTTCACGGTTAAGGAGAAGTTCTATAATCTCAGGAATCCTATTCCTGATTGGGAGCATCTTCTCACAAGAGACAGCGGAATCAATGTTATCCTGTTTAGACAGATAAGGACTATGTCGGAAGAATACGGTTATATGTGCTGTGCATACAGTGACCTTACGATCAGAAAGCATCAAAGATTTGAGGAGTTCGGAATCTACATCTCCGCCATGGTAAGTTCACTTATCGATAAGGCGAAGATCTTAGAAGCGAACCGTGCCATCAGCCGCCTTAGCGAGCGTGATTATCTGACGAATCTGTACAACAGAAGAGGCTTCTTCGAAGGCGTAGACAGGATGCTCAAGAATCCTATGAACAAGGGTAAGATCTTCTCGCTGTTCACGATCGATATGGACGGCTTGAAGTATATCAACGACCACTATGGTCACCTCGAGGGCGATAACGCACTCATCATACTTTCCAAGTCACTGCAGTTCTATGCAGGTGAGAACGGAATCTGTGCAAGATACGGCGGAGATGAGTTTGCCATGGCTTTGGTAGGCGACGTTAACATCGCAGATGATTACGAGGCTATCCGAGAGAGGATACACCAGCATTCCATGAAGGATCCTTTCGTGCAGGAGCTCGACTACAACATCAACGCCAGCATGGGTATAGCAGAGTGTGTCATCACTGACGACGTCGATCTCGACAGCCTGATCAAGCTTGCGGACATGCGCATGTATGAGGACAAAGAGGCTCGAAAAGGAAGTAACGAGATCCGATGAGTTCAGATAAGTTTTCCTCGCGTGAGGGGAGAGTATTAAGGCTTACGAAGCCGCGTTTCAAAGGCATACTGCGCATCATATTCTCAAGGATTACTTTCATTGCGCTCATGATCATACTGCAGGTCGTGATCCTTGTTATGCTGTACCTTATTTTCGAGGAGTACGTAGCTAACATCAACGCCATCATGGTTGTGTTCTCCGTGCTGATGGTAATTTACCTTTATAACTCCAACATGGACTCCACATCCAAGCTTACATGGATGATGCTCATAGGTCTTTTTCCTGTGCCGGGAGCGCTCTTCCTGGGCTTTACGAGACTCGACTTCGGCAGCCGCAGCCTTAAGCGTTCTTTGATCGCGGTTAAGGAGAAGACTTCGGACAGAATTTTGCAGGACCCAAAGATACTGCAGACTCTTGAAGGCGACGGCGGCAATATGGAAGACATCTACCGCTATATGTCGAAGACGGGTAATTTCCCTATATTTGAAAACACATCTGCGAAGTATTACAGCGACGGTCACGACTTCTTCGAGAAGATACTTGAGGACCTTGAGACCGCTAAGGATTACATCTACATGGAATACTTCATCATCGGTGAAGGATACATGTGGGGACGTGTTCTCGATATCCTTGCGCGTAAAGCTTCTGAGGGAGTTGATGTCCGTGTCATGTACGATGGAATGTGCGAGATCAAGCTGCTTCCTCCTGACTATCCCGAGAGGATGAAGAAGCTTGGAATTCAGTGCAGAGAATTCTCCAAGATCTACCCGTTCCTGTCCACTTACTATAACTACAGAGATCACCGTAAGATAACAGTTATCGACGGCCGTATCGCATATACGGGAGGTGTGAATTTCTCGGATGAATACATCAATCTCGAGCCCCGCTTCGGACACTGGAAAGATAATGCGATAAGACTCGAAGGCGATGCTGTAAGAAGCTTCGTTCAGATGTTCCTGGAGCTTTGGAACATGCCTTATCCCGATCCTTCATTTGATAAGGTAGATAACTTTGAACCTCATAAGGTGGATGATGCTTCCGGCTTTATCATGCCGTTCTCTGATTCGCCTCTTGATTCATATCAGTCAGGTGAGGCGGTCTTCCTTGATACACTCGGAAGATCGGAGAAATATGTGCACATCATGACACCGTATCTTATCATCGATGACACGATGAAGAATGCGCTGAAGCTTGCGGCTTTACGCGATATCGATGTCGTTCTGATACTGCCCGGGATTCCAGATAAAGTAGCAGCTTATGCTATCGCGAAGTCGCACTATAAAGAGCTTATTACTGCGGGTGTTAAGATCTATGAATATGCTCCCGGATTTGTCCATGCGAAGGCGGTTATATCGGACGATATACGGGCGATGGTAGGCTCGATTAATCTCGATTACAGAAGTCTTTATCATCACTTCGAATGTGCGGCATATCTGTACAAGAATGATGCTATCGCTGATATAGAGAAGGACTTCCAGGAGACGATTCTCAAGTCCAATAAAGTTACATTCGAATCGATCAAGAATGAGAAGATAGGATATAAACTGGCTGCCAAACTTCTGAAGTTTGTCGCGCCGTTGATGTGAGGTTTTTATGAAGAAGATTTTGTCGTTGATAGTTGCCTTTATTCTTGCGCTCTCCGTGACGGGAGCGCCCGCTTATGTAAGGGCAGACGGAGCCATGACCGCCCAGCAGCAGGTATCAGCGATGAATGTCGGATGGAACCTCGGAAATACTCTTGATTCGTATGGAACCTGGATCAACAATGTCACACCTCAGGCGGTGGAGACTGCGTGGCAGAATCCTCAGACTACCAGGGCTATGATCGCTGCTGTTCACGACCGCGGATTCAATACGATAAGGATTCCTGTGACCTGGGCGCAGTTTACTGATGATAACGGTAATGTAGATGCAGCGTGGATGGCACGTGTCCATGAAGTCGTTGACTGGGCTTTGGAAGAGGGGATGTATGTCATCTTGAATGTTCATCACGATACGGGTGAACACGGCTCGGATAAGGTGTGCTGGATCATTGCTGACACAAGCACTTATTCATCTGTTCAGAACAGGTTCGCGAACCTGTGGATCAACATAGCCAATGAGTTTAAAGACTATGACAACAGACTGATGTTCGAAGGCTACAACGAGATGCTCGACATGAATAATTCCTGGAATGCTCCGACGACAGGAAACGGTGCATATGAAGCGGTCAATTCATTCGCTCAGCTGTTTGTTGATACTGTGCGTGTAACGGGCGGAAACAACGCGACAAGAAATCTCATAGTCAACACTTATGTGGCTTCCGTAGATCAGAATGTACTGTCGAATTTTGTTCTTCCGACAGATACGGTTGATGACCATCTCATAGTCGAGGTTCATGCATATACGCCTTATCAGTTTTGCTCTGCTCAGGGGGATAGTTCATATACGACCTTCGATGATAACTGTTGCAACAGCGTTGATCAGATGCTTAATGCAGTGGCATCCTTCTCAAGTTCTCTGGGTGTGCCGGTCATAATAGGTGAGTTCGGTGTTGAGAATCAGAATAACGATTCAGACAGAGTCGCTTATACCGAGTATTACATTCAGCAGGCCGCTTCAAGAGGTATCAGATGTATCTGGTGGGATAACGGTCTCATGGATTACGGCGGATACGGTATCCTTGATCGTAATGCCCTTACCTGGAATGAAGGTATCGCTTCAGCACTGATCGATAATGCCCCTGAAGGACAGGCTGCGGCCGTCATGGAGACGGAGCCTGCTGAGACTTCTGAGACGACGGTTCAGACTACTGAGACCACGTCTGCCGAGACTACACAAAGTCAGGTGGAAACCACTGTATCTCAGGGGGTGACACCTGCTGAAAGTGTTGCTGCTGACGATAACAATTCACCAATTATTAACGAACAAAAGGTCAACTATCCTTTATTATTAGTATTAGGAGTCGTAGTTGTTGCTGCGGCTTATGCAGGATTGTTCTTACTCGGTCGTAAGAACGGCAGAAAGTAAATACTAGTATTTGAGGAATGACCATGAGTGACACAAAACGTCTTAATATCGGTCTTCTGATCGATGATCTTGATAACAATTTTTCTGCTCAGGCGTGTAAAGGCGCTGAGTTCGCGGCCAAGGTCCTTGATGCGAATCTGTATATCTTCCCGGGACACTATATCGGTAAGTCAGATAACAGATATCAGGATAAGCAGTATGAGTATCAGTACAATTCGGTATTCAAGCTTGTTAACGAGAAGCAGATAGATGTCCTCTATGTTCTGTTCGGTATAATCTGTTCACGCGCTGATGAGCAGCAGAAGGAAGAGTTCCTTTCGAAGCTTCCCAAGGTGCCGACAGTCCTTCTGTTTACTGAGTATCCCGGATACGCATCCGTTATGTATGATAATCACACAGGTCTCGGACAGGCTATCCGTCATCTCATTGTTAAGCATAACTGCAAGAGTATCGGATTCGTAAGCGGCCCTATGACAAATGAAGATGCAAGAGAGCGTCTTAATGTGTACAGGGAGACACTTGAGCTTGAAGGCATTGCCTACGATGACAAGCGTGTTGTATACGGAGACTTTACTGAGGACTGCGGCGATATAGTAGAGAAGCTCCTTAAGGATAATCCTGATCTTCAGGCAATATCATTCGCGAATGACGTAATGGCATTAGGCGGTTATAAGAAGCTCAAAGATCTTGGTAAGACTCCCGGTAAGGACATCTTCGTAACAGGATTCGATGATGATATCTTCGCGGTATCCATGAATCCTCCGCTTACAACTGTAGATGCAAGCTCAGCGGATCTTACTTACAAGTCTGTTCTTAATGCCAGAAGATTTATCGATGGTAAGAAGATCGAGAAGATGAGTATCCGCACATATCTTGTTCAGAGATCATCCTGCGGATGTAACGGACTTGATGTTGAACTTCAAAGAGAGAGATTAAGACTCGACGGTCTTGAGTCCGGAAGCAAGAGATTCATCGAAGAGAGCATTAAGTATCTGTTTGGTATGTTTGATGATGATGATTCCGTTATCAGGATCAAGCAGGCTCTGTCAGCTTTCCTCGACGAGTATTCGAAGTTCATTCTGGCAGGCGCCGAGAGAGATATGGCTGAACAGGTAGACTACGCATTCGAGACTATCCTTGAGACTAATCTTCTTTCCTATACAACTCCTGAGAAGGTATTTAATCTTCTCCAGTCTTTGTTGTATGAAGGAACTCTCGTTATCAAGGATCAGCAGAAGCAGGTACTGCTTAATGAGATGTTCGCAGACTTCTACCGTCATCTGTCTTTTGCAGGTCTTTCTCTTACAAGAGAGAACCTTGGTAAGACAGAGCGTATATCAAGACTTATCAATAAGCAGACAGGCGATATCTTCCTGATGAACAGCACGACAGATATCCCGTACGATCATCTTCTTGACGGCCTTACATCCGTGGGATTCAGACGCACATACATGTATCTTTTCCAAGGTAATACGAAGACATCAGGGGATGTTGAATGGAAGTGTCCGGGTTCTGTTCTGCTTAAGGCTATCAGCGATGAGAATGGTATCAGGATGCTTCCTGAAGAGCAGCAGCTTCTGCGTACAGAGAACATGTTCCATAACGAGTACATTCCTCAGTACAGAAGACAGACAGTTGCAGTATTCCCGTTGTTCGTAGGTGAGGATATGTACGGTATGCTTGTCTCTGAGATGGACAGCTCCAACCTGACTAACGTATCACCTGTATCGTATCAGCTTGCTGTAACGCTCAAGTCGCTGTTCATGATCGAGGAGCAGAACAGGGCGAAGGAGAATCTTCAGACTTCGCTTAACCAGTTCATCGAGGATAACTCCAGACTTGATGCCATCGCTCACTCTGACGAGCTTACAGGCCTGTACAACAGACGAGGCTTCCTTGATAAAGCACAGAAGGAGATCGGCAAACCTGAGAACAAGGGTAAGAGAGCTCTTATCTGCTATGCTGATATGGATAACCTCAAGTATGTTAACGATAAGTTCGGTCATGATGACGGTGACTTCTCGCTTCGTGAGATTGCATCCATCCTTAAGGATGCTTTCCGTGAGAACGACATCATCGGACGTATGGGCGGTGATGAGTTTATCGTCTTCGCTATGATCCAGGTAAGCGACTATGAGAAGCAGATAAAGGACCGTGTCGACATGATCACACGTCAGCATAACGAAGCTGCCGGTAAGCCTTATCCTATCGAGATGAGTACCAGTATCAGTGAGTTCTACTGCGGTGCTGATATTGACATCCATGAGGTCATCGACAGAGCTGATGAGAAGCTGTACAAGGAGAAGGCTGAGAAGAAGGCCAAAAACGGCTCCTACAGATGATTTGAAAATCATTTAACAGATCATTTATAAATAACGCCGTTATATTTTAGCTATTTTTGAGAACGGACCGCAGGGGCTTCAGACGGTCCGTTTTTTATTGTTTATAGATTATTATATTCATGTTACATTTAGAGTTAGCGGATTATGCTGTTATATGTTTCTACATATTCCAAATAAATAAGAAAGAGGATGGCGGGAAGTATTATGAAATACAGTTATTACCCCGGATGCACCTTGAAGAACAAGGCGCAGGACCTGGATAAGTATGCCAGATCCAGTGCGGTTGCCTTGGGATTCGAGCTTGTTGAGATCCCCGAATGGCAGTGCTGCGGAGGAGTTTATCCCCTCGGTTCAGATGAGATCGCTACTAAGCTTTCATCTGTAAGAGCTCTGAACTATGCAAAGGAACAGGGTCAGGATCTTATCACCCTTTGCTCTGCATGCCACCACGTTCTCAAGCGCGTCAACGACGACATGAAGAACGTCGAGGATATCAGAACACGTGCTAACAATTACTGCGAGTTCGATGAGCCTTACAGTGGCGAGACTAAGGTTCTTCATTTCCTTGAGGTCTTAAGAGACGTTATTGGATTTGATGAGCTTGCCAAGAAGGTAGTTAATCCTCTTGAGGGAAGGAAGATCGGCGCTTACTATGGCTGCCTTACACTTCGTCCCGGAAAGATCCTCGATTTTGATGATCCTGAGAATCCTAAGATTATGGAAGACTTCATCAGAGCACTTGGCGCAGAGCCTGTTATCTACTCTATGAGAAACGAGTGCTGCGGTGGTTACACAGCTCTTAAGGATCCTGATTTTACAAAGCAGAGAACAGCACAGATCTTTGACGACAGCACAGGCTTCGGCGCTGACTGCCTCATCACTGCTTGTCCTCTTTGCATGTATAACCTCAATAAGTCCGACGCTTCCTCTAAGGTTCCTGTTTACTATTTCACAGAGCTCCTTGCAGAAGCACTCGGTGTAAAGGAGGGCGCATGAGCATGACACAGCTTGAGAAGAATATCGAAGCAATCAAGGAGATGAGCGGCAGCGATCCTTACAAGTGCATGAGATGCGGTAAGTGTACTGCATCCTGCCCCGCATACAGCGAGATGGATATCAAGCCTCATCAGTTCGCTTCTTACATAATCAGAGGCGATTTCGAAGAGCTCATCGAGTCCAAGGCTGCATGGAAGTGTCTTTCATGCTTCGCCTGCATCGAGAGATGCCCCAGAGACGTACAGCCGGGTAAGCTTGTTGATGCTACCCGTCAGATGGTTGCAAGAAGCAGAGGCGGAGATTATCTCCAGCCCGAGGAAGTTCCTGCATTGCTCGCAGAGGATCTCCCTCAGCAGCTTCTCGTAAGCGCATTCCGCAGGTACAGGAGGTAAGATATGCAGAAAATCGGTGTATTTGTCTGTCACTGCGGTACCAATATCGCTGCGACTGTAGACGTTAAGAAAGTAGTGGAGCTTGTCCGCTACGAGCCCGGTGTCGTATATGCTGACGATTACATGTATATGTGTTCTGAGGCAGGTCAGGAGAAGATCATCGAGGCTATCAAGGAATATAATCTGACAGGTCTTGTAATCTGTTCATGCTCACCTCGTATGCACGAGAAGACATTCAGAGCATGTGCAGCTAAGGCAGGACTTAATCCTTACATGGTTGAGGTTGCTAACATCCGTGAGCAGTGCTCATGGATCCACAAGGATAAGGAAGAGGCTACTAAGAAGGCCGTTATCCTTGCAAGAGCAGCTATCGCTAAGGTAAACCTCAACACACCTTTGCAGGAAGGTGAGAGCCCCGTTACTAAGAGAGCACTCGTTATCGGCGGTGGTATCGCCGGTATCCAGACAGCTTTGGATATCGCTGATGCAGGATATGAAGTTGATATCGTTGAGAAGGAGCCTTCCATCGGAGGAAGAATGTCCCAGTTCGATAAGACATTCCCTACTCTCGACTGCGCTTCCTGTATCCTCACACCTAAGATGGTTGAAGTTAACCAGCATCCTAACATCACTCTCTACACATACAGTGAAGTTGAGAAGGTATCAGGTTACGTAGGTAACTTCGACGTTGATATCAGAAAGAAAGCAAGATCCGTTATCTTCGACAAGTGTACGGGATGCGGTGAGTGCATGACTAAGTGCCCTCTCGGAAAGATCGGCAACATCCCGAGTGAGTTCGACAGAGGCCTTAAGAACAGACCTGCTATCTACATGCCTTTCGCACAGGCTGTACCTGCAGTTCCTGTTATCGACCGTGAGAACTGCACATACTTCAAGACAGGTAAGTGCGGTGTCTGCTCCAAGCTCTGTCCTTCCAAGGCTATTGATTACGAGCAGCAGGACGAGATCGTAACAGTTAAGTACGGTGCAATCGTTGTTGCTACAGGCTTCGACATTATTAATCTTGATAAGTTCGGCGAGTACGCTTACAACGAGTCTCCTGATGTAATCACATCAATCGAGCTCGAGCGTCTCATGAATGCAGCAGGACCTACAGGCGGTCACCTCGAGAGAATGAGTGACCACAAGCAGCCTAAGGATATCGTATTCATCCAGTGCGTCGGTTCAAGATGCGACAGCGAGGAGAAGGGTAAGCCTTACTGCTCCAAGGTATGCTGTATGTACACAGCTAAGCATGCAATGCTCATCAAGGATCACTGGCCGGATACTAACATCACAGTATTCTATATTGATGTAAGAACACCCGGTAAGAACTTCGATGAGTTCTACAGAAGAGCTGTTGAGCAGTATCACGTAAATTACATCAAGGGTCAGGTTGGTAAGGTTAAGCCTCAGCCCGACGGATCACTCCTTGTACAGGCTGCTGATCTTCTCGATGGCAAGCAGATCAACATGAAGGCTGACATGGTCGTTCTCGCTGCTGCCGTTGAGCCTAACCCCGGCGTAAGAAAGATCGCTACTATGCTCACAGCAAGTATCGACAACAACAACTTCCTCACAGAAGCTCACGCTAAGCTTCGTCCTGTAGAGTCACCTACGGCAGGTATCTTCCTGTCAGGTATGGCACAGGGTCCTAAGGATATCCCTGAGACAGTATCCCAGGCAGGTGCTGCAGCCGTTAAGGTTATCGGCCTCCTTGCTAAGGATCACCTCAAGACTAACCCTTGCACAGCTCAGTGCGACACACTCCTTTGTAACGGATGTTCCACTTGTGCAAATGTATGTCCTTACGGCGCTATCACATACGATGACGTTCAGGTTATGGATCACGGTCTTCGTGAGACCAGAAGAGTTGCTCAGGTTAACCTCGCACTCTGCCAGGGCTGCGGTGCTTGTACATCCGCTTGTCCTTCCGGTGCTATGGATCTCCAGGGCTTCTCCAACAGACAGATTACAACGGAGGTGGATGCTATATGTCGATGAACGAAGAGAACAAGGAATTCCGTCCGTTGATCGTAGCTTTTTGCTGCAACTGGTGTTCCTATGCAGGTGCTGACCTCGCAGGATCTTCAAGACTTTCATATCCTGCTGACGTTAAGATCATCAGAGTACCCTGCTCAGGCCGTGTTAACCCGATGTTTATCTTGAGAGCATTCGAGAGAGGTGCTGACGGTGTCATCATCTGCGGATGCCATCCGGGTGACTGCCACTACTCTACAGGTAACTACTATGCCAGAAGAAGAATGGCTCTTCTTTTCTCCATGCTCGAGTACATCGGTGTAGAGAACGGCAGAACAAGAGTAGAGTGGTGTTCCGCCGCTGAAGGTGCGAAGTTCTCCAAGACCATGAATGAGTTCTGCGAGAAGATTCAGTCCTTAGGCGAGAATGTCAGATTGGGGGATCTACGATGCAAGAATTGATCAATCGTTTAAAGGAACTCCTCGCCGACGGTACAGTCGTAAGAGTTATCGGCTGGAAGAAGGGTGACATGCCCTATAATCCGGAACCCGCTTACTTCGAGAAGGCTGAGGATTTTGACAACTTCGTATATGACGGTTTCTGCGGAGCTAACCTGTCCAAGATGATGATCGAGGCAGCTAAGCTCGAAGGAAAGACAGCAGTATGCTTGAAGCCCTGCGACACATACAGCTTCAACCAGCTTATCAGAGAGCACAGAGTTAACCGTGAGAACACTTACATCATCGGTGTAGGCTGCCGCGGAAAGCTCGATATCGAGAAGGCTAGAAAGGCCGGCATCAAGGGTATCAAGTCCATTGCAGGCGTTGATATCGAGGGTGACGGTGATGTAACTTTCGATACTATCTACGGCGAGAAGAAGATGGCTTACGCTGATCTCATGCTCGACCGTTGCCACGTATGTAAGGGCAAGGATCACGTGATCTTTGATGAGGTCATCGGCGAGTCCAAGGATACAGGTGATAAGGACAGATTCGAGGAAGTCATCAAGATCGAGAAGATGACACCTGAAGAGAGATTTGCTTTCTTCAAGTCTGAACTTTCCAAGTGTATCCGCTGCAATGCTTGCCGTAACGTATGCCCTGCATGCTCATGCAGAAAGTGCGTATTCGACAACACTAAGTTCGATTCACAGCAGAAGGCTAACGTCGACTCCTTCGAGGAGAAGATGTTCCATATCATCAGAGCTTTCCACGTAGCAGGAAGATGTACAGACTGCGGCGAGTGCAGCAGAGTATGTCCTGAGGGTATTCCTCTCCACCTGTTCAACAGAAAGTTCATTAAGGACATAGATACATTCTATGGAGAGTTCCAGGCAGGAAAAGATCCTGAGGCACAGAGCCCTCTTACTGACTTTACCTTCGAAGATCTGGAGCCGAAGGATGCTGTAGGAAGGGGTGACAAGTAATGTATTCAATTGCAAAAGAAAACCTCAATTCTCTGTATGCTGCTATCGCGGCAGAGTATGATCTGTTTATGCCCATCAAGTCTGCTGACCAGACCAATTACGGTTTCTGGAAGGAAGGCGCTGAAGGTGACATCGACACACTTAAGACGATCAGATCCGGTAAGGATGCATTCTTCCCTCAGGTAGAGCAGCTCTACACAGTTAACAGAGAGATCGTTCCTGCAGATGTAGCTTCCGGCGACGATGCTGAGAAGGCTGCTGATACACCTATCAGAACAAAGCTTAACGTTACACCCGGTAAGCTCGTTGATCAGGACTTTGTAATCTTCGGTATGCGTGCTTGTGACGTTCGTGCCATCGAGGTTATGGACAACGTATTCCTTACAGATCCTGTTGACTCTTACTACAAGTCCAGAAGAGAGCACGGCATCGTAGTTGCACTTGCTTGCCACGAGCCCGAAGAGTCCTGCTTCTGTACTGTATTCGGTGTTGATCCCGCTGATCCTTCCAAGGCTAAGGCTGACGTCGCTACATGGGTTATCGACGGCAAGCTCTACTGGAAGGCAATAAGCGAAAAGGGTGAGGCTCTCACAGCTAAGGTAGCAAACCTTTTCGAAGAGGCTGATGCTGACGCTAAGGTAGAAGAAGAGAAGGCTTACATCGAAGGTATCGCTAAGCAGCTTCCTAACGCTGACCTCTCACTCGAGGGTTGGGGTGCAGGCAAGACAGACGAGAAGTTCAAGTCTGAAGTTTGGGACAAGGTCTACAAGGGCTGTCTCGGCTGCGGTACATGTACTTTCGTATGCCCCACATGCCAGTGCTATGACATCAAGGATTACACAACTAAGGACGGCATCCAGAGATACAGATGCTGGGATTCCTGCATGTACTCCGACTTCACACTCATGGCAGGCGGACAGAACAGACAGACACAGCTCCAGCGTTTCCGTCAGAGATTCATGCACAAGCTCGTTTACTATCCCACAAACAACGATGGCATGTTCATGTGCGTAGGCTGCGGCCGCTGCGTTGAGAAGTGTCCTCAGTCGCTCAATATCGTGAAGGTTATCAAGGCCTTCGCAGAAAATAAGTAAGGAGGGGAACAGTACATGTGTGATTGTGGTAACAATAAGAATCAAGACATCCTGGTCCCGCACGTCGGTATCATCACCGACATCACTCAGGAGACTCCTGACGTTAAGACTTTCAGAGTTAATGCGCCCGGAGGAGGAAAGCTGTTCGAGCATATGCCCGGTCAGTGTGCCATGGTATGTGTTCCCGGTGTAGGAGAGGGAATGTTCTCCATCACATCTTCACCGACGAACAAGGAATACATGGAGTTCTCTATCAAGAGATGCGGTCTTCTCACAGAGTACCTTCACGGTCTGTCTGTAGGTGACGAGATCACAGTAAGAGGACCTTATGGCAACAACTTCCCGGTTGATACAGAGCTCAAGGGCAAGAACCTTCTGTTTATCGCAGGAGGTATCGGTCTTGCTCCTCTTCGTTCAGTAATCAATTACTGCATTGATAACAGACAGGATTACGGAACAATCGACATTCTCTACGGTTCAAGATCCGCTGACGATCTCGTTAAGCTTAAGGAGATCAAGGAGAAGTGGATGAACACAGAAGGTGTCAACGTATACCTTACTATCGACAGAGAGCAGGAAGGCTGGGACGGCCACGTTGGCTTCGTACCTGCTTACCTGAAGGAAATTGATTTCTCAACAGATAAGATTGGTCTTATCTGCGGACCGCCGATCATGATCAAGTTCGTTCTTCAGGGAATGAAGGAGTTGGGCTTTACTGATGATCAGGTTTATACAACTCTCGAGCTTCGAATGAAGTGCGGAGTCGGTAAATGCGGAAGATGTAATATCGGATCCAAATACGTCTGCAAGGACGGCCCGGTTTTCCGTTTTGACCAGATAGAAGAAATGCCTGATGAATACTGATGTGAAAGGAACAAGATTATGGAACAGATGGTAAATGTTTATTTTTACGGTAAGAAATACCAGGTGCCGGGTGACCTCACGATCATGACGGCTCTTGAGTATGCCGGCTATACACTCGTAAGAGGCGTTGGCTGCCGCCACGGTTTCTGCGGCGCTTGCACAACGATCTACAGAATTAAGGGTAAGAACGAGCTTCATACATGTCTTGCTTGCCAGACACAGGTTCAGGAAGGTATGTATATCGCACGTATTCCTTACTTCCCTACAGATAAGAGAACTTACAGCATCGAGGACCTCAAGGCTAACCAGGAAGTTATGATGTCCCTCTATCCTGAGATCTACGCTTGTATCGGTTGTAACGCTTGTACTAAGGCCTGCACACAGAGCCTCAAGGTTATGCAGTACATCGCATATGCTCAGAGAGGTGACTTCAAGGCTTGTGCAGAAGAGTCTTTCGACTGCGTAAGCTGCGGATGCTGCTCAGTAAGATGCCCCGCAGGTATCTCTCACCCTATGGTAGGTATGCTTGCAAGAAGACTCAATGGTAAGTACCTCACACCTGAGGCAGAGCACCTTAACAACAGAGTCGCAGAGATCAATGAAGGCAAGTTCGATGAGGCAATGAAGGATATGATGACCAAGCCTATCGATGAGATCAAGGAACTCTACAACACAAGAGAGATCGAGAAGTAAGGAGGCTTAAGATAATGTACGCACCATATCCCGAGAATATGATGGAATCCATCAAGAAGGTGGAAGCAACACGTGAAGCCCGTATGAAGACGGAGCCCAGAAGACTTACCGCTGATGAGAAGGATGCTCTCCTCGAGCAGTTCCATCCTGACTATAACCCCGATTCATTCGCTGAGATCAAGGTTGGTCCCAACAAGGGTCAGAAGGCTCCTGTTGAGCTCGCTGAGATGATCCATTCCACAAGCCGCCTTATGACAGATAAGGTAGACATCTCTAAGATCGATTACGACGTAGACGTACTCGTTATCGGTGGCGGCGGAGCTGGTTCTTCCTGCGCTATCGAGGCTCACAATGCAGGCGCTAACGTAATGATCGTTACAAAGCTTCGTATCGGTGACGCTAACACAATGATGGCTGAGGGTGGTATCCAGGCTGCAGACAAGGAGAACGATTCTCCTGTACAGCACTACCTCGACGCTTTCGGCGGCGGTCACTTCAAGGCTAAGCCTGAGCTCGTTAAGAGACTTACATCCGAGGCTCCTGATGCAATTCAGTGGCTTAACAGACTCGGTGTTGAGTTCGATAAGGAAGACGACGGCAGAATGGTTACAACACACGGCGGCGGTACTTCCAGAAAGAGAATGCATGCTGCTAAGGACTACTCCGGTGCTGAGATCATGAGAACTCTTAGAGATGAGGTTATCAACCTCGGTATCCCGGTAATCGAGTTCACATCTGCTGTAGAGCTCATCAAGGATGACAAGGGTCAGGTAGCAGGTGCTGTCCTCCTCAACATGGAGACAGGCGACTATTCCGTAGCTCGTGCTAAGACAGTTGTTATCGCTACAGGCGGTGCAGGCAGAATGCACTACAACGGATTCCCTACATCCAACCACTACGGCGCTACTGCTGACGGACTTATCCTCGCTTACAGAGCAGGTGCTCCTCTTCTGTATCAGGATTCCATCCAGTATCACCCTACAGGTGCTGTTTATCCTTCACAGATCCTCGGCGCTCTCGTTACAGAGAAGGTAAGATCTGTAGGTGCTCAGCTCGTTAATGCTAACGGTGAGGCTTACATCCATCCTCTCGAGACACGTGACGTTAACGCTTCCGGCGTTATCCGTGAGTGCAGAGAGGGCAGAGGTGTTGATATCCCGGGCGGCCTCCAGGGCGTATGGCTCGACACACCTATGATCGAGATCCTCGGCGGCGAGGGAACTATCGAGAAGAGAATCCCTGCTATGTTCCGTATGTACATGAACTACGGCATCGACATGAGAAAGGTTCCGATCCTCATCTATCCTACACTCCACTATCAGAACGGTGGTGTTGAGATCAACGGTGACGGCTTCACAGAGGCTATCCCGAACCTCCTCGTTGCAGGTGAGGCTGCAGGCGGTATCCACGGTACAAACAGACTTATGGGTAACTCCCTCCTCGACGTTATCGTATTCGGTAGAAATGCTGGTAAGAAGGCAGCTGCTAAGTACGCTTCCGTTGAGCTCGGCAGCATGAACCTCGACCACGTTGCAGCTTACGATAAGGAGCTCAAGGACGCTGGTCTTGAGACTGGTGAGGTTTCACCTAAGCTCCTGCCTAAGTACGCAAGACACGAGAGAACAGCGGAGTAATCTTCGCGAAAAGAAAACGTACAACAAGCCCCGTCGGTACTCCGGCGGGGTTTTCTGCAAAAAGGGGTTTGTTATGAAGAAGAGATTATTAAGCATGGCTTTGGCTGCAGCTGTCCTTACAGGCTGCGCAGGGGACTCAACAGATACAACACAGCCGTCGGAAGTACCGGCACCTCCGGCACAGGAGGTTGACCGTGAGCGTGATACACTCTGCCAGATATCACTGCTGCAGGGATTGCTCTCAGGAGACTTTCAAGGCAGCATAAGTATCGGCGAGCTTAAGACTTACGGTGATATGGGTATAGGAACATTCGACGGCGTTGACGGCGAGCTCATCATGCTTGACGGCGTTGTTTATCAGGCGAAGGGCGACGGCACTGTAGCTCAGCCTGACGACAGCCTTACGATACCTTTTGCCAATGTCACTTTTTTCGAGCCGGATGAGCAGGTTACATATACGGATGTAGAGAGTTTTGAGGCTCTTACGGAGCTTCTTGACGGCGAGGTAGAGCGCCTTGGTGAGAACAGATTCTACATGGTGAGGATCGACGGTACGTTCACTGAGATGCATGCCAGAAGCGAGTATGCCCAGGAAGAGCCGTACAGGACCCTTGTAGAGGCTCTGGCGGAAGATCAGACATACTTTGACTATGAGGACGTGGAAGGCACCGTAGTGGCGCTGTATTGCCCTGTATACATGTCTGAGCTTAATAATGCAGGCTGGCATTTGCATTTCATATCTGCTGACAGAACTCGGGGCGGTCATGTGCTGGATCTTGCGTCTGACGAATTGACCGTTACGATCGACTGTACGGACAGCTTCGAGATGCTGCTTCCGGACAGCGAATACTTTGTAAATGCTGATTTCTCATTGGATAGAAGTGAGGACGTAAGGCGCGCCGAAACCAACGAGTAAGACTTGTTGGGATTAACTTTTTTCTTTGTTAATAGTTAAGACACATCTGACCTCTACAATGTAAGATATCAAAGTATGTTGATAATAAGGAGGTATTCACATGTTTTGCCAGAATTGCGGATCTCCCGTAAAAGAGAACACCAAGTTCTGTGCCAACTGCGGAGCCGCCATTACGCAGGCATCATCGCCGCCTCAGCCACAGGAGGCTCAGCAGCCTCAGGCGGTGACACCACAGCCTGCTCCGGCCCAGGTTCAGCAACCGGTTCAACAGACTGCGCCCGCTCCTGCTCCTGCACCTGCACAGCAGAAGCCTGCGAAGGTAAAGAAAGAGAAAGTTAAGAAGGAAAAGGCACCTAAGGCCAAGAAGAGTAAAGCCCGCGTGATCGTTCCCATTGTTGCAGTAACTACAGTAGCTGCACTGGGCGTCGGCGGGTTCTTTTTCTTGAACAGCTCAAAGACGAAGAAGGTAAGAGAATCCTATAATCAGCTTTGTGACATGACGACTCTCGGTACTCAGAGCTATCTGTATGCACGTGTCCTCACAGAGAGAATCCTTGAGGCAGATGTAGTAACTACAGATCCTGATGAGATGGATAAGCTCTTTAATGAGTGTATCGAGGCATGGGAAGCTACAAGCGCGGTTACTGAAGACATGACTTCAATGGCTGAAGAGCTTCAGGATTCAAATGATACACAGCGTCTTGAGTTGGTCGCCAGAGCAGGATTCATCAATGAGCTGATCTTCGGCCGTACTGTAATGGCAAGAAGCAATGACAGTGAGCTCGGTGAGATGATGTCCCCTGAAGAGAGTATCGATGAGTGCATTGTTCTTGCTGATCACATTAGTGCAGACGCTTCTGTTGCGGTAAGAAGAGTTCAGCAGCTTCAGGAAGTCTATGAGGGAAGATCCACTAACATGGAGACATGGAATGAATGCGTTGTTCAGACATCCACATGTTTTACGAACGCCGTATTCCTTTCAGGTGAAGTAATTCCCGGTACAGATACTGCCACATTCAACGGACAGCCTGTCAGTATGTATCAGATCTCGACAGAGCCTAAGCCCGGTTCAACAACTATCGACAACACGGATATCCTGGTTGACGTAGGAGCTACGAGCAGTACGTTCGTAATGAGCAGCACGAACAGCATCACGATCAATCCCGACGATATGCAAGGAAGGATCATTTCTGAAGGTTCGACAATCTCAATCTCAACTCATACGACTACTGTTTCTGAAGTCGGTATCACATTCCACAGCACGAGTTTTACAAACTGGTTCATCATCGATTCTGTCGGAGGCTATCAGATCACAAGATCCGACAAGTATGGTGACGGTGCGCTTACTCCTCCGGTTATCGTAGAAGCAGACATTACGCCTGACCCTGTAAGCTGCACTATCGTTGAGTGGATCCCTCCTACGGGTTCAGTTGATATCATCAATTCAAGAGAGGTTATCGTCGGCCGTACTATCGAGGAAGACGAGTACGAAGTCAGAGTTACTACTGAGACTCTTGAAGAGCAGATAGAGATACTTGAAGCAGGTCAGGGAGAGATCACTGTATCCATGATCTGGAGCACACATGATGACTTGGATCTTCATGTAATCACTCCTAATGATAACCGCATCTACTACGCTAACAGAACAGCAGACGGCGGTACACTCGATGTCGACATGAATGCAAGTTCTTATGACCTCGCAGATTTCCCTGTGGAGAATATCTATTTCCCGACTCCTATGAGCGGTCACTATGAAGTCTATGTAAGAGATTACAGAGACAGAACAGAAGATATGTCCACGTTCTATATCGTACGTGTTCAGATTGGTGACGACGTTCAGGAATTCGAAGGTGAGATTGATCTTACAGATACAGAAGACTTCATCATCGAGTTCGATTATGACGGCGGATCTTCGAGAAGTTCATCATTCAGCAGCTCGAGAACTGAGACTTCCGTTACGCTTACAGAGACTGTTCTCGAAGAGCGTATCGTCGAGTACAGCTCAGGCGTTGGTGAGATCACAGTATCCCTTATCTGGGATTCCTGGGATGACCTCGACCTGCACGTACTGACACCGGACGGAAGCCACGTACATTATGCAGCTCCTTACGGAGGCGGAGGCGTGCTCGATCACGATGCGAATGCAGGCACTGAACGAACACTCGAGCCGATGGAGAATATCTACTTCGCCGCGCCACAAAGCGGCCAGTATACGATCTGGATAGAAGAGTTCAATGACCGTACAGAAGGTTATGATACTAACTACTATCTGAGAATCACTATCGGCAGCGAGGTTCTGTATTACGAAGGTACGATCAATACTACAGGAACACAGATTTCCATCTATGAGTCCGAGTATGTAGCTTCCTACTACATGAGCCAGATGTTCTATACAGGCCATTCATACGCATACATCGATTCACAGATGACATGGATGCAGGCAAGAGACTTTGCCGAGTCCTACGGCGGACATCTCGTTACTATCAACAGCGCAGAGGAAAGAGACTTCCTGATTGGAAGCTTCCCTGAGACATACGGCTGGATTGGTCTTATCGCACCGGGCGGTGAGTATTACTGGGTAACAGGCGAGCCCGTTACATTCACTGATGTATGTGCGGATCAGCCTAATAACTACAGTGATTACGGCTACTACGGATTCCTGTATAACTACGGTCAGTGGGGCTTTACAGAGTTCGACGATGTCGAGTATCACAGAGGCTTCTACATCGAGTGGGATCAGCCTGTAAATGAGGATACTCTGACAGCCATCCTCGCATCACTGGATGCAGGTAACGGAGACATCACGATCTCGATGCTTTGGGACAGCGAAGATGACCTCGATCTGCATGTATTCACACCTGACGGATCTGAGATCTACTATAACAACAGAGAAGCTCAGAACGGCTATCTTGATGTTGATGCGAACACATACAACAACATGATGGATAACCCGGTCGAGAACGTATATTTCATCAGCCCTGTTAACGGTGATTACTGGATCTATGTAAACGACTACGAAGACAGATCCAACGGTGCTACTAACTTCATCGTAAGGATCACGATCAACGGCGAGTCGCAGATCTATTCCGGCACTATCGAAGGAACTACGACGACACTTGAGATCGCAGGATTCACATACACAGGAAGTACGGTAAGTGAATCTACACTCGAGTCCGTTCTAGACTCTATCCAGGCAGGTACAGGTGAGATCACCGTATCGATGCTCTGGGATACAGATGATGACCTTGATCTGCACATGATCACTCCTGACGGTTCTGAGATCTACTACAGTAACAGAAGCGCTCAGGGCGGTGAACTTGATGTTGATGCCAACGTTGGCGGACGTACAATGGATAACCCGATCGAGAATATCTACTTCTCAGATCCGGTACCCGGTACATACACAGTCTTCATCAAGGATTATTCCGACAGATCCGAAGGACCGACAGATTATATCGTAAGAGTAACTGTCGGAGGTGAATCACAGACGTTCACCGGAACTATCGACGGTTCTGGTACGGAAATAACTATAGTAACGTTCGTCTATGGCGGCAGTGAAGGTGACGGAACTGAGCCCGATGAGTCTGAGCTCGACAGCGTTCTTGATTCTCTCAACGCAGGCACAGGTGAGATCACGATCTCGATGCTGTGGGACAGCGATGACGACCTTGATCTTCACGTTGAAACACCTGACGGATCTGAGATCTACTACGGCAACAGAGAGGATGCCGGCGGTTACCTTGATGTCGATGCCAACGTAGGCGGAAGAACGATGGATAATCCGGTTGAGAACATCTACTTCGATGAACCTGCCTCAGGCACCTATAGTGTCTCGATCGTTGATTATTCAGACCGTTCGGACGGTCCGACCAGCTTTCTTGTAAGAGTTACGGTCGGAAACGAATCGCAGACGTTCTCAGGAACTATCGACGGTTCTTCAAACGAAGTATCGATCATATCGTTTAATTACGGATGATCTTTGAGTTCGGGCAAGTGAGGATGCCCCGTCTGTCAGTTGACAGGCGGGGCTTTCTTTATTCTTAAAAATCCTTGATGAAGCCTTCTATATATATTAAAATCTACCGTGGAGTTCTTTTTAATAAAGGAAGATAGATATGGCTTACGGTAATTATGGCAAGATGAAGAGTTTCGCTTCGGAGATGCAGGATTTTCAGAATCCTCATCATGACCATGCGGAAGAAATTGCTACTGATGTTCAGACTAAGGTAAATAAGCTTGAGATAATCGTTCAGGCGATGTGGGAGATTCTGCAGGATCAGGGCGTTACTGTCGAGCAGCTTCACAATAAGATTGATGAGCTCGTTGCAGACCCTGAGAAGAAGGTAAAGCACGCCTATGAGAATATAAGGAAAGTCAATTGCCCTCAGTGCGGTAAGGCAATCCAGGAGGCACGTAACACGCCTCTTCGCGGAAGGTGCCTTTTCTGCGGTGCGCAGGTGACGTTCTATCCGTTTATGAACGCTGAGGAAGAAGCAGCTGATCAGACCCAACAGTCAAACGAAGAGGAGTTCTTCTGATACCATATGGTCCAGTTACACAGACAAAAGAATACAAGAGTATTCGCATCGGGAGTATGTCTCTCGTTGGTATTCATCTTCTTTTTCTGTTTCATGGGAATATACGGAGCCGTTTCTAATTCAACACACGACAATGCCATCGATTATGACAATTACTGGCTCGTCGCCAGAGGCTACGATAATGCATCGGTAAAGAACTTCCATGATGAAGCCGAGTTCTATACATATATATCCGAAGAGCAGGTTGCCGGAAGAAGTCTTTGCTTCCTCGCTAAGAACGTTGAGTTTGATGTTCTGATCGACGGTGAGACTGTTTACAGTTTCCATCCTGAAATACCCACGATATACGGTAAGTTCTACGGAACATATCCTCATCAGATCGAGTTAAGCTCCGTCGATGAGATGAGCGAAGTAAGAATAGTTGCAGATACTATCGACGGCTCTACGGGAAGCTTTACTGAGATCACACTTCAGAGCGCGACTTCCCACATAACGGAGATCTTCAGAACTTCGATGTTCCCTTACTGCATCTCCATCGTTATCGCCTTTATGGGATTTGCTCTCGTTATCGGCGGTCTCACTTTGCTCAAGAATGCAAGTGCGGGAAAAGAGATCGCAGCTATGGGCCTTTTCGCGCTGGATTCCGGTATATGGACGGCATGCAGCTCAGGTATAGTAGGAATGGTTCTCGGCAACCCTGTTACGATGCACTTTGTAAACTACATAAGCCTCATCGTGCTGCCCGCTATCGCAGTAATGTTTGTCTACCTTCTTACGGGAAAGAAGTACCAGCTGTTCTCGAATACGATCATATTAGTTACACTGCTGACATTGATCTTCGATGTAGTGATGACGGCGCTCGGTCTGTCCACATATCATGACCTTCTCATCACGACTCATGTCGAGTGCATAGCAGTGGTTGTATATTCGTTCCTTTGCATATTCAAGTCAATGAAGGAAGGGCAGGAGTCTATCAGTACGAGAGTAACTGTCATGGGGGCTTTCGTTGCGGTTGTCATCGGCGGTCTCATCGATCTTACACGTTACTTTGCAGGTAACTCGGGACTTGATTCCGCATACTTCTTCCGCTTGGGTCTCATGGCTTTCGTTCTCATCATGGGTATCAACGAGATCTATGCGCTGATGTTCTACAGAAAGTACGAGTCAGAGGCGGAGGAGCTTAGTAAGATCGCTTATACAGACGCCCTCACAGGACTTAAGAACAGAATGGCATTTACGGATAAGGAAGACATCTACAGCATGAAGCCTAAGGGTGCCGGAATCGTTATCCAGCTCGATATCAATAACCTCAAGAAGGTTAACGACACATACGGCCATAAGGAAGGCGACAGACACATCAAGGCTGCAGCTGATGTCATCAGCCAGAGCTTCGGTCAGATTGGCGATTGCTACAGAACGGGAGGAGACGAGTTCATCGTTGTTGTTGAGAGCGTTGATTATTCTGCGTTCGAGGCTGCCAAGGAGAAGTTCATTAAGCTCATTGATGAGTATAACGAGAAACATAAGCCTAGAGTCAAGCTCGAGATCCCTTACGGTGTAGAGGAATATGATCTCAAGTCTATTGACGTCGAGAAGGCACTTCGTCTTGCTGATGGTAAGATGTATGTTATGAAGAAGCAGATGAAGGAAACATAAGCAGAAGTTATGCAGGAAGTAGCAACACTCACTAAGAAGCGCCCAGCGAAGACAAAGATCACAGCAGCATACGTTTTTCTGTTTGCACTCATGGTGCTGATGTTCAGCCCGTTCGAGGGCATCACTTCCATGATCGGCATGGTCGGCGATACTGCGATACAGATTAGGATCGGTCTTGATGATCTCGCGCAGGGCAGGCTCATAACAGATGAGATCTACAGCTGGCATGACGGTCTCGTATTCACGGCCCACGAGAGTGGCTGGTATCTGCTTCTTGGCATCGCTTACAAGCTTCTTAAGCTGTGGGGCGTCATCCTCGTCGGCACGGCATTCACATACGCTACAGGCTTTACTGCGGTTAACTACATGAAGGACAAAGCAAACCCTTTCGTAGCTGCTGCGGTCATCGCGCTTACTCCGCTTCTCGGAGGCTTTCCTGATTACAATGTCCGTCCTGCGGTTACATCCATATTCGCAGTGACACTTCTTATCGTAACTTGCATCGGCGACCGCAAGCCTTTGTTCAAGGCTGCAGTCTTCTCCGGCTGCGCGTTCTTCTTAGGCTGGCTTCAGGGCGGTATCCTGCCTTTGTTCTTCGTGACATATATAGTCTTCATCGTGATGGAACTTATCACAAGAAACTTCCGCGATGCAGGGAAGATGGCTATCGGAATTGCATCAGGCTTCGTGCTCTCTCTTCTTAACCCGATGGGAATCAGAGCATATACATTCGGTCTCAAGCAGTCCGCAGCATCCGACATCTGGGCGTGGGTTGATGAGTGGAATCCGATGAGATTCAACTTACTTCAGATCACCCTCATACTTATCGTCTTCATCGCATTCATGGCGGGCGACGGCCTTCGAAAGTTCGAGAAGAAGACTCTTACAAAGCTTGCACTTCTTTGCATGTTCTTCATTATGACATGCGTATACAAAAGATTCGTTGTCTACTACTCCATCGCGTTCCTGCTGTTCGCGCCGGAGCTTCTCGACGGCCTTCTTAAGTGGTTCATAAAAATGGTCATTAAGCCTAAGAAGACCAAAGAGATTAAGCTGTCTGATGTGTTCTACTATGTGCTTACAGTGGCATGTGCGGCGCTTCTTATAGGCCTTGCATGCGTATACGTTCCGCTCTTCCTTCCTACGGGCACGATGGCGGATATCGAGGCTATGGCAGCTTACGATCCGCAGGCTGTGGAGTTTATACAAGAGCGCGGATACGAGAAAGTATTTAACACCTTCGACACGGGCTCCTGGCTCGCGTTCCACGGAGTTAAGGTTCACATCGATAACAGAATAGATCCGTTCATGAGTGAGTTCTCAGGTGAGGATCACATCAGAGGACAGATGAATATGAGCTCTCTTGCAGACCTCGATGCGTTCAGGGACAGATACGACAACGATGCGTTCCTCATCAACACCGGTGAGGGCTATCCGTACCTCCTGTACGAGATCGAGACTTATGCATCTGACCGTTATGCGGTAGTATATGATAACGTTGTGCCCTCGAGTGTTCCCGGCGTGTCTCCCGTGCAGTGGATCATCATCGAGTGCAGATAAGGAAGCGCGAGTATGGACATAAGACAACTTGAGACAAAAGACGCACCCTTCATGCTTGAGTGGATGCACGATGCAGACCTGACAAAGGACCTTAAGAAGGACTTCGCCTCCACGACTTTGGAGGACGCGGAGGGCTTCATAGCATATGCGCGCCAAGCTTCCGAAAAGGACCTTCACATGGCCATCGTAAGCGACGAGGACGAGTACATGGGTACCGTCAGCCTTAAGCATATTCACGACGGTATGGCAGAGTTCGGCATCGCCGTCAGAAGATGCGCTACAGGAAAGGGGTATTCCATATTCGGTATGCGTAAGATCTTGGAGTACGGCTTGGAGGAGCTCGGACTTAACAATATCTTCTGGTGCGTAGATCCCGTCAATGCGCGTGCGGTAAGGTTCTACGATAAGAATGAATTCGAGCGTGTATCACCTGATACCTTGAATCTTGAAGGCCTCGGATATGAAGAGGATGAAATCTCAAGATATGTGTGGTATAGTTACCACAGATAAATCGACGAAAGGGGCGTAACTCATGTTCTGGATAACACCTAACATTCAGCTTATGAACGGTTTCAGAAAAGACTCCGACAGGGTTAGTGCGCCCTTTTTCGGGAAATAACAACAAGAAATCCACTTCTGAAAAAGACGCTCTAACTCCTTGAATTCATTGAATTAGAAGGAGTTTTTTTATGGATATTTGTAAGAAACAATTACGCAAGCTGTATGCTATGAACTTTCTCGGGAACATCTCCATCGCGGGTGCCGCGTGGGTGCTTCTCCTCGTTTCCTGCGGCTACAGCATAATCGATATAGGAATATTAGAGACAGTCTTTCATCTTGTAAGTCTTACTGCCGAGATACCGTCAGGCGTGTTCGCTGATGTGTTCGGCAGAAAGAAGAGTTTGCTTTTGTCCTGTGTGTGCTCTGTGATATCAGCAGTCACCAGAATTCTTTGGATTGGAAGCTTCGCAGGTGTAGCGGTGTCTATCGGGTTTAACGCGTTAAGCTACAACTTCGCAAGCGGCTCAGACTCAGCCATTGCTTATGATACCTTGAAGGAGAACAACAAGCAGGACGATTACGACAGATACATATCGACTCAGACCATGATCTACCGAATCTCCAATGGTGCCGCTACGCTCGCTGCAGGTGTTGCCGTTATGCTCGGCAATACCAAGGCGCATATCATCAGCATCATACTTGCAGTGATTCAGATCCTGGTCGCAGTTACTCTTAAGGAGAACAAAGTAATCTCCGATAATGCGGACAAGGAATTCACGACGCGAGTTAAAGAGACTGTAGGGGAGAGCTTCTCGTTTCTTAAGGGGAACCGCAAGGTCACAGGCCTTATCTTCCGTAACGCGTTGATCGGAGGCATTGATGTTTTGCTTCTATTCTTCCTGCAGGCGAAGCTTCCCATGACGGGTATTCCGGACTGGGTGTTGGGACCGCTGCTTTTCGCGATGAGCCTTGGCGGCATTATAGGTGCTGTGCTCTCAGTCAAGGTTCGTAACTGGCCTTTCAGACGCATCTTCATGATGTGTCTTGCTGTCGTCACGGCGGGCTTCTTCGCGAACTTCACGGGAGTCGCGTGGATAATGACTGCAGGCGGCTTTATGGCGGCTTTTGCGGATGATCTGATACAGATAAGAGCCGATGTCGAGCTCAATGCGCTCGTGCCTTCTGAGCAGCGCGCGACACTGATCTCGGTCAACTCCTGGTGCTTCTCGTTCGTTATGATCTTTATGTCACCCTTGGCGGGATTTTTATTCTCGCTTTAAGACGCTTCAGCTTCCAGTTCGCAGAACTCTTCGTAGTAGCGGTCGTTGGTTCCGAAGACGACTGCTTCTGCGTAGCCTTCTTCGAGGAGGATCCTCTCGAGCATTATGACTTCACCTTCATAATCGATATAGACATATGCGAGAGTTCTGTCGTACTGATCGTAGAGTTCGTTATCGTATTCGAGCCAGACTTCGTAGCCGGCTTCGTCCATTAATGTCTTAACATAGTCGGAGGCGATAACGCCTTCTTCTGTGTTACGCTCTTCCTCTTGAGCTACGGACTCAGGCGTGTTGATGCCGATAAGGCGGACACGGGTTCTCTGACCGTCTATATCGACGATCAGCGTATCGCCGTCGACGACGCGCTCTACATCGTAAGGTCCTTCGAGGTCGACATCCTCGGGAAGACTCTCGGAAGCTGTCGTATACTCACATCCTGTTGATAATGCCGCTATGGATATTGCACTAATTGAAGCGAGAAGAATTATAAATTTTCTGTGATATGTGTTACTCATGAATACATTATAATCTAAACCGTGTGAAGTGATTCGCATATTCTTTGACAATTTTATATAGGAGGACTTTGTCATGAAGAGAAAGTTATTGGCAGTGGCACTTTGCCTGTCTGTAACAGCAGCTGCTTTCACAGCTTGTTCGGATGCTAATTCCGAGGAGTCCGAGACTTCCCAGGCAGCAGAAACTGCTGTAGAGACGGAAGCAGACGAGACAACTGCTGACACAGAAGAAACAGTTGAGACATTTGTTGTAGAGGATGATGCATTCTCATATCCTCTTACAATCGAAGATGCTTACGGTAATGAAGTAACAGTTGAGGAAGAGCCTGAGACTGTAGTAAGCGTTTCACCCGCAATCACAGAGATTATTTTCGCTTTGGGCGGTGAGGACAAGCTCATCGGCAGATCCGATTACTGCGATTATCCTGATGCAGTATTTGATATCCAGAGTGTAGGTCCTATCGACCTTCCTGATACAGAGCTCATCGTATCCCTGGATCCTGATGTTGTTCTTGCATCTTCCATCTTCAGTGAGGAAGCTTACAACGCACTTACAGATGCTGGTATCACAGTAGTTATCGTTAAGGACGAGACATCCCTCGACGGTATGATCTATACAGTTGAGACTGTAGCTGACGTTATCGGTCTCCACGAAGAGGGCGACATGCTCGCTATGGGCCTTTCTGATGAGATCGCTGAGATCTATGCACAGGCACTCGATACAATCGCTGACGACGACATCACAGTTTATTACTGCATGAGCTACGGTGAGTACGGCGATTACACAGCAGGACCTGACACATTCATCAACGACATCATCACATATGCAGGTTGTGTTAATGCGGCAAGCGACGCTGACGGTTGGTCTTACTCCACAGAGCAGCTCCTCGCAGCTGATCCTTACATCATCCTCGTACCTGACTGGGGTTATGATGCATTCCTCGAGACAGAGCCTTACACAGAACTCACAGCAGTTCAGGAAGGCAGAGTTCTTGCTGTAGATGCTAACATCTTCGAGAGAGTTGGTCCTCGTAATGTTGAGGCTGTAAGAACTGTATTCGAGTACGCACTTGATGCGAATGCTGTCGCACATGCGGGAGCATAAAAGCTCATCTGACAGATTTGTAATTAAATTCGCGATTGCCGCCATCATGCTTATATGCGTGATGGCGGTATCGTGCTGTCTGGGAAGTTCCGATGTTACTCTTGCCGATGTCTTGAAGTACTTCACGGGAAGAGGCGACGAGCTTGCCAAGACAACGCTTACCATCATAGGAAGGATCAGAGTCCCGAGAACAATAACCGCGATGCTTATAGGAGGCGCACTGGCTTCCGTAGGCTGCGTTATGCAGGGAGTCTTCCGTAATCCTATGGCAGACCCGTCCGTGCTGGGTATAAGTTCGGGGGCTGCGTTAGGTGCCGCTATAGCGATTGTAACGGGGCTTAACGGAGTCATATTTTTCGAGGCGTTTACAGGCGCTTATATAGGCGCGGTAATAGGTGCCATAGTAACGTGGCTTATGGTGTTCACGATTGCAGCACAGAACGGGCGCTACGACACGTCTTCAACGCTTCTTGCGGGTATCGCGATATCGTCCATCATGAGCGCGCTTATAACGGTCCTCATGACGCTGCACTTAGAGCAGATGGAGCGAGTATATATGTGGATGCTCGGAACGTTCTCCGCGTCCACCACGGACAAGACAAAGCTGCTTGCCGTTGTAGTCGGACTCATGATGCCGATACTTATCTGGATCGCGCCGAGGATCGATGTGTTGAAGCTCGGTAAGGAAGCAGCGATGACCTTGGGCGTCGATCAGACACGCACACTGGCGGTCGCACTTGCGGTATCGTCGTGCCTTCTCGCGTTCAGTGTTGCGAATGCGGGTATTATAGGGTTCGTCGGACTTATCATTCCTCACATCGTTTCATTCTTCGGTGTTACGCGCATGAGAAGAAGACTTGTTCTAAGCTTCATGACAGGCGCGATATTCATGATCGTCTGCGACACAGTATGTAAGACAATAGTTGCTCCGGGTGAGCTTGCGATAGGAGCTGTAACGAGCCTTATCGGTGCTCCGTACTTCCTGTTCCTTCTCATGAGCAGCAGGATCAGATCCGGCAAGGAGAGGAGCAACGTATGAATCTCGACGTGAAGAACATCAATGTAAGCTTCGGCGATACGAAGGTTCTAAAGGATGTATCGCATACATTCAAGGAAGGTAAAATCACGATCATCCTGGGTCCTAACGGATGTGGCAAGACGACGCTCATTAAGTCCGTCGTTAAGATGTTCGCGAAGCAGTGCGATATGTCTTATATCCCGCAGGAGATCTACGGCAATATCGGACTTAATGTATCCGACCTCGTCGCACTCGGAAGATATAACGAGAAGAAGTTCTTCAACAGTGAGAATGAAGAGGATCTTAAGCATATAGAATCGGCTCTTAAACTGATGCAGCTTGATGATAAGAAGGGTCAGCTCTACGACACGCTCTCAGGCGGCGAGAAACAGCGCTGTATGGCGGCGCGTGCCATCTGTCAGGATGCATCATGGTTCATAATGGATGAGCCTGCGTCAAACCTCGATATCGTGCATTCGAAGTACATCCTCGACACTGCGCGCGACCTTGTGAAGAATGAGGGCAAGTCGTTCATCATAGTAATGCACGATCTTAATGCAGCTTCCACCTATGGAGACGAGTTTATTCTCATGAAGGAAGGGCAGATAGTAAAGGTGTGTTCCGAGCTTGAGCCTGAGCTTTTGCAAGATGTCTTTGAGACGAAGTTCGGTTGTGTTAAGACGCCTTCGGGGAAGGACGTTTTCTACACAGAGTGATGACTGCCATTACCGCTAGTGCAGCGATGATGACTGCAGTTGCTTCGAGCGTGCCCTCAGGGCCGAATGAGCTTCCCGTATAGTTAGTCGCAAGCAGAGCCGGAACGGATGCATTTCCGCTGACGGACAGCCCGTAGATATTACCCTGGAACATGTTCCACATAGTGTGCGCCGCGCATGTGATTACGATGCTTCCGGTCTTCTCGTAGATCAATGCGAAGAAGACTGCGAGAAGGAAGATGTTGATGAGCGCGACGATGGAGAAGCCGCCGTTAAAGCAGTGGAATACCGAGAACAGTATGGACGAGATCACGATCGCGAACACGCTTCCGTGCTTTCCGAAAATACTCTTTATCTTGGGCATCATGAAGCCTCTGAACATGACCTCTTCTGCGGCACCTTGAGGGACCCACATGAGAAGCGAGAAGATGAATGTCAGTATGCTTCCGGAAGGAAGTCCGAAGCCTTCTACCGTAGTCTTGCCCGTTGCAACAAGCAGCGCGAAAACAAGTGACATCAGCGTAATTCCGAGCACGATTCCGAGGCAGTAGAACTTGGGCATCTTCTCTTTCACGAGACCTATGTTGGCAGCACCCTTGGCACGGCGGATATAGGTCAGGATCATGAGTATGTAAGCCACAGCCATGAGTGCCAAGAACTTCGCGTCGTTCATGAAGATTCCGAGGATAGTCATGGTGCGTTCGATGATATCCGCGACGCCTGATACGTTCGCAAGATCCGCGATGAAGTCGGAGTATGCAGGGTCTCTCATGTAAGCTACTGCGACAGGGATCATCGCGAGAAGCTGGAAGATCGACAATACCATGAGAGGGTAGAGGACGACATCGAACAAACCGATGATGCTGTCGACTGTCTTCTCGAAGACGGAAGGCTCGCGTGCAATCTCTTCTTCCTCGGATGAGGTTGTGAGTACTGTGAACTTCTCGCTCATGAGAAGCTTGGAACTGATCTTTGTAATCGCGAATGCGAGGGCTGCAGTGACGGCTGAGCAGACTATGGACGCCAGGATGTGAGGCTGTCCGTTAAAGCCGTCGCCCAAGCCGTAGAAGTGACCATAGACAGGGATGAAGTAGTAGAACTCTCCTGTATCTTCATCACCGTTGATGCAGGTTACCGCAATCGTTACGAGTATAAAGAAGATAGGCAGGAACGCAGTCTGCGCGCTCGTTACCGTATCGTTCATTACTGATATCATGACAGTCAGCGCAGAGATGAATAGTGCGAGACTTATCGTCAGAAGAAGTATCGGAATGAAGCTTGCAGGATGCCTGTAAAGCGGTATCAGCCATGTTATGATGATAACGACTATGGAAGGGATTGCAGAGCTTAAGAAGACGCCGTTGGTGAAGGCCTGAACGATGTCTTTGCGCGAGACGGGGGAGAGCAGGATCCTTGAGAATGTGCCGCGTTCCTTTTGTCCGGAGATAGCCTCTGTGCCTGAGCTCATCGCTGCGTAAAGCAATACGATGAACAGAAGGATAGGAATGAAGTTACGTCCCATGGAGCGGCCGAACAGAACTGCCCAAGGCTCGCCGTTATTGGTGGGGATATCATCTCTTACAACTTCCCAAGAATCGCCCGCATTCTCGAGGTTGTATCCGTCTGCAAGGTAGACTCTGTAACCTTCGAGATATTCGTCAACGAAGTCATCTCTTATGTACATATAGTCGAGAGTGGCCGTTCGGTAGTAGGTAAGTATAGAACTGTCCTCGCCGCGCTTTAATGTGTCGTCAAAATCTTCAGGGAAGAAGATGACTACACCGGCTGCGTGATCGTGCATGAAGTCAGACATTTTCATGAAGTCGAATGCAGCATCCCACTCCTCGTAGAAGATAAGCTGTCTGCTGGTCTCGGCTTCCTCTCGGTACTCGATGAATGAGTCGGGAGGATTGACCATGACGACTGTGTTTGTGGAAGATGTGTAGTCGTTCAATCCGTAGAATGAGAACCACCAGGAGAATAAGCAGACAATGCATGCCCAGACGAACCAAACT
Organism: Clostridiales bacterium; assembly: GCA_017552455.1. Taxonomy (GTDB): domain Bacteria; phylum Bacillota; class Clostridia; order Saccharofermentanales; family Saccharofermentanaceae; genus Saccharofermentans. The sequence continues at coordinate 43,131 of JAFZPX010000062.1, read as the reverse complement.
GCCATCGCGAACGTGGTTGAACAGACCTGCGTTCCACCGCGGCCGCTGTGCAGGAATAATGACTTGGTTATCGCTTGTCCCTTATTCTTCGACATGGTTCTCCACATAGATCTTGAAGAATGCTTCTTCAAAGTTCTTTGCCTGTGCTAAGTTCGTAAGTTCATCTACTGTGCCCTGAGCTGCGATCTTACCGTCAACGAGGATCGCGATCTCATCGCACAGACTCTCGGCAACCGAGAAGATATGTGTAGACAGGATTATCGAGTGACCGTCTTTTTTGAGGTCGAGAAGATAATCTGTTACCTGCTTGCTCGTAAGGATATCGAGACCGTTCGTCGGCTCATCGAAGATGATGACGGGTGGGTTATGAATCAGGCTGATCGCGATGGATGCTTTCTGTTTCATACCGGTCGATAATTCATTGATTCTCTTGTTCTTGAACGGTGTGATGCCGAGGTTGCCAAAGATGGCATTCTTGCGCTGTGCTGATTCCTTTATCGGGATATCGTAAAGCTCTGCAAAGAAGTCCCAGAGTTTGTCGGGAGTGGACATGGGATCGAGTCTGACTTCAGTAGTGAGATAACCTATCCTTCTGTGTATCTCAAGAAGGTTATCCTTGGCATTAAGACCGTCGATGGTGATCAATCCGGATGTCGGAGCGAGGAGGGTGGAGATCATCTGCATGAGGGTCGTCTTGCCGGCTCCGTTAGGACCTAACAGACCGAATATCATTCCGTCCTGAACCTCGAAGCTAACGCCTTTGATTATCTCTTTACCGGTGGTATAGCTTTTGTGTACGTTGTTTACGCTTATCACCTGTTATAACCCTCCTTCTTGAATGTCTTTCTAAGCAGCAGTAACGCCGGAAGTATGTTCACGAACAGTACAGCTATGAGCTGCCATGGTCGGAACTCCGACAGGAATACAGACTTTATAACTGCGATGCTGCCGTGTATCGGGATGAAGAATTCGAGCCATCCCGGATTGTAGCTGAAGATGTCATAGAAAAGTTCCATCATCAGATAGATAAGAGGCATCTGAAGGTTAAGGATGATGTCCTTCATTCGTCTTATCGAGAAGATGATGTTGACGCAGATCACAGCGCACAGGAAAGCTGTCACGGGAATGATCAGCGCGATGATAGCAAGCTGTCCCGGAAGAAGGAACATTCCGAACGGGATAAGCGATGTCGAACTGTTGCTTCTGTTGAGCCAGCTTGATATGAACAGGAACATAAAGGTTATGTAGGATGCACCTGTGACAAGCAGTGTGCACGCGAGTATCTTTCCCATCATGATCTTCTTAGGCGATACTGGAGCCATCAGAAGCTTATCGTAGAAACCTCTGTCGCGCTCTGAAGCGAACATGTCGCTCGTGAGTGAGTAGATGCAGTAGTAGATAAGAAGCACAAGAACTGCAGGGATGACTCTCGCGGATCCTGCGTTAGCTGCGGTTCTGTAGTCGAGAAGCTTGACGACAGGGTTAAATGAATCTGTCTCGAATACGACATTGCCCTGTTGCTTGAGCGTATCGTTATATGGATCCATTACGACTTCGATGAAACTCTCGGCTCTGTTCATTGATATTGAAGAGTTGCCGTTGCATCCGATATAGACCATATTGTCATCAGGATTAAAGAATGCGTAGATAGAACCGCTCTTGAGGTTCCTGATGATCTTTCCTCTGTCCCAAAGTCTGGTGAATTCATCTACATCCATGTATTCATATGAATAAACGGTAGTACCTTCAGTATCCTCGATGTGCTCAAGGAATGAGTCCGGGGCATTGATGATGGTTATAGGCTTCTCGGATATGGAGCCTGTGGACATGTAGTTAATGAGGTAAGGGAAGATGCCCAATGCGAGCATCATGACTGCCGCTGGTATGATGAAGATAGCAGCCGCACGCTTCCAGTTAGAGTATATCCTGGCGAACTCCCATTTTATTATTATCCATATTCCACGCATATGCCTATTATAGCATCTATTATGGATGTCTTTTCCCTTAGTTCCCATGCTTCGTATGATATAGGTCTATTTATTAAAAAATCCTTAATGCATAATGCCTCCGGCTCTTGACAAAAAGGCATTTACTTATCATAATAAGCAAGCACGATTTGAGGAATGCGGTGCCATAGCCAAGCGGTAAGGCCAAGGTCTGCAAAACCTTTATTCCCCGGTTCAAATCCGGGTGGCACCTCCAGAAACGGCAGCTCCGTAGGATATTAACCCCTGCGGAGCTTTTTAATTACTGACACGGAGATTGATATGATCGACCAGAAGATTATTGACGTTCTTAAAAGATATGACGAGATCGCAGGTCTCATCCTCGAACAGAAGGTGGACGAGTTCGCCGATAAGATGGATGAGAAGCCTCCGGAAGAAGACGACGTAACTTACGAGCAGTACCTGCACCGCGTAGCTATGCAGGAGACTGAGGAGCAGAGCCTTCTTATGGAAGCAGAGCCTCAGGAGGCTCTCGGCGGGCTTTCCATGAATGAGTTTTTCGCGAAGCTTTCTTTTGCAGAGCTTACCGAGATCCTTGAGTACTGCGCTACGGAGCTTGACCGCGGTGTTCCCGCAAGTGTTGTAAATGCGCTTGTTAACATCGACGATGCCGCTATGGTAGAGGGTTATGCCCGCACGATGGTGCGCGAGTCTGCATGGCGTGACGAGGAGATGGATAATGAGGACAAGCTCTTCGAGATGGAGTTCCAGAAGGTAAAGGCAAGCCTCAAGATTCTGTCCGGAAGACACGATGCTACCTTGCTCGACGATGTTCTCGACCGTTTCATGAGCTATGAGAGAACGCACAGCTTTGTTGCTGACTCCATCGCTGAATATATCGAGTCTTTCCCTGATGAGGCGCCTGCTAAGCTTATTGATCGCCTTAAGGAGCATATGGACGACGGTATGGAGGGGCCGTGCGAGGATCTTGTCGTTATGCTGACGAATATCGGTAAGGAGAAGAAGTCTGAGCAGATCTACGACGCTCTGAGAATGGCTTTCCGCTCCATGACGAATAAGATCTATGCGGTTATCTGTTTCGCTGATTACGGCGACGACAGGGCGGTTCCGCTCATGAAGAATTACATAAATCGCCACCAGACAGACATCCCCCGCGAGCTTTTCTACGAGATGATGTCCGCTATTCAGAACCTCGGAGGCGATATAGAGGATATTTCCGATCCTTTCGGCGACTTTACGAAGAAAGGCTGATATTTAAGGTTTTGTAACAATGTTAAACGAGAGATCTCCGCATGTTTATGAGCTTTTGGGTAAGATCGAAGACGTAGCTTACTCGAATGATTTCATGTTCGGACAGCAGAATGCGGGTCACATCGGCATTTCCATCAAGAACTGCGACGGAACAGAGTCTGATGTGAAGAATCTCGTTGGCAAACACCCCGCTGTAGTGGGTATAGATACGCTTAGTTTCTATGGTTATGAAGGCAACTTCGAGCAGCTCGTAAAGGTTGTTAAGGAGCTGCACCGCGAAGGATGTCTTATTACTTTGTCTTCTCACATGCCGAATTTCTCGCTGGGCGGAGACGATTTCTTCGATTATTCACCTAACTTTACAGATGGTAATATCGGTGTACGCATCCTGCCGGGCGGTGATCTTAATGAGAAGTATCTTAGATTTCTGGATAAGATCGCGGAGTTCGCTTTCCTGTGCGTTGATGTGGACGGCGAGCCGATCCCTATGCTGTTCAGACCTTTCCATGAGGACAACGGCGGCTGGTTCTGGTGGGGAAGAAAGCACCTCGCGGATGATAAGTTCGTGACTTTGTTCAGATATACGATCGACTATCTGCAGGAAGAGAAGGGCGTAAAGTCCTTTGCTTATTCGTATTCGCCGAATGGTTTCTTTGATTCTATGGATCAGTATCTGCGTCGCTATCCGGGTGACGATTATATTGATGTTCTTGGTATGGATATCTATCGTGATCGTCCTTCACGAGAGGATAAGTTCTATGAGAAGATGGAAAAGTCTCTTGAGATACTGTGGGATGTAGCGCTCGAGCACGGTAAGCCCTATGCGATTACCGAGCTTGGAATCCGTGTGTTGGACAGTGGCGAAGGCTATTATGAGGGCCTCGCACCGTCGGGTAATGTTATTAATGATTGGTTCACTGAATTCCTGTCTTTCATATCTTCATTCGAGGCAGGTTCACGCTGTGCTTATATATTGACTTGGTCTAACTTCTCTGAGCAGCAGTTCTGGACTCCGTATGAGTTGAAGGATGAGGCTGGCGAGGTGGTTTTCAGACATGAGATGTGTGATGATCTGATCAAGTTTTGCAACGATTCACGCATCATCATGGCCCCGTGAGTGGTGCTTGGCACGTTTGGGCGCCGATTCGTGAACCTTTTTTCTCGAAAAGCAATTTGGTGCAGTTTTTGAACTTAATATTTGCACATAAATCTGTAATTTCCCATTTGGTGCAATTATTCGTCTGATTATTGCACCAAAATTCCGATATCAGTTTTTGGTGCAAAAAATGACGTGATTTGTTGCACATAATCCTTGAAAATGTATTTTTGTGCAATGCGCAGTTCGCGGATAGGGAGGGCGGCGGATGTTTGACAAGGATATATGGCTGAAATAGAATTATCTAAGCGTTTATGCGCGTTTAACTCAGTTGGTAGAGTGTCAGCTTCCCAAGCTGAATGTCGCGAGTTCGAGCCTCGTAACGCGCTCCATGCTAGCGCTACGAAATAGCTAGTTTTTCCGCAGATGCCCTAATGACGGGCGTTTGCGGATTTATTTTTGCCGAAAAATCCGGGCAAAAAGTTTACCTGAACGGAGCTAGTTTTTGCCCGTTTTTTGGATTTTCGGGTCTCGAACGTATGACAGAGCCATCGGAATGGCATCGTTTATTAAGATTTAAGTATGGCCGAATACTGTATAATAATCATGGTTGGGGGGAGATTCCTTAGAATATGATATTTTAATTTTATGCTCCAAGGGAGATGAGAAAATGTGGTTCTGGTTCGCACTTGCATCGGCGGTATTTGCCGCGCTTACTTCGATATTGGCAAAGGTCGGGATCGAAGGAGTTAATTCCAATCTGGCAACAGCTATACGCACTGTTGTAGTAGTAGCAATGGCCTGGGGAATGGTCTTCATAACAAATTCTCAGGGAGGAATTGCATCCATAAGCAAGAAAAGCTGGATATTCTTGATCCTATCTGGTCTGGCTACCGGAGCATCCTGGCTGTGTTATTACAAAGCACTTCAGATGGGTGAGGCTTCCAAGGTGGTGCCGATCGACAAAATGAGTGTTGTCATCACTCTTGTTTTGGCGTTTGTATTTCTTCATGAGAAGTTTACGCCAAAGTCGGTTATAGGGTGTCTGCTGATCGGAGCAGGAACACTGCTGATGGTTTTATGATTATCTTTTAATATTTCTTGCTAACGGATATCCGGAAAGGATAGGGAAATGGTTATACTAATTACGGGAGCTTCCCATACCGGAAAGACTGTTCTTGCACAGCGTATGCTGGAAAAATACAAATATCCGTATTTGTCTATAGATCATCTGAAAATGGGTTTGATTCGAAGTGGGAATACGGAGCTTACACCGGAAGATGATGACAAACTTACAGAATACCTGTGGCCTATAGCCCGAGAAATAGTAAAGACGGCCATAGAGAATCATCAGAATCTTATAGTTGAAGGCTGCTACTTTCCGTTTGAATGGAGGAAAGACTTTGATGTTGCATATCAATCTGACATTCGGTTTATATGCCTTTCAATGACGAGGAACTATATCGCATCACATTTCGATGAGATAATAAGTCACGGAAGTGATATCGAGAAACGATTAGATGATTCTGACTGCACGAAAGAATGGTTGATAGATGATAACGAAATATACATAAACGGATTCCAACAAGCAGGAGAACAGGTTGTTATAGTGGATGATGACTATGAAAAAACGGTTGGCAATCTGTTATAACTTTTAATATGCAATACAAGCAGGTTATATGATAGGAATTTACGATTGCTTCGGATATGGGCCGGGATATGATGTGTCCTTCGATGGAAGATACAGATTGATCCGGGATGCCGGGTTTGATTGTGTCATGCTCTGGTGGAGTGATAAATTCGGCCGTGGTTTCGGATATGAGAAAGACGCGGACCTTGCTAGAGAAGCAGGTTTGTTTGTTGAGAATATGCATGCACCTGTTCATGGGCAGAATGATCTGTCTTGTGATAATAATCTTGGAGATCAGGTGCTTAATGATTATCTTCATTGTGTTGAAGATTGCCATAAGTTTGATATTCCGACGGTTGTTATTCATGTGCCCGATGATGATTACCCGATTAATGAGCTTGGCTTCGATAGGATTAACCGAATCGCAGACAGAGCAGGTTCACTGGGTGTTAATGTTGCATTCGAGAATCTTCACAATATCAACAATCTTGCTTCTTTGATGAACCGCGTGACTTTACCTAATGTCGGATTTTGCTATGACAGTTGTCATCACACTAACTATGCCCCTGAGACTGACCTTCTCGGATTATATGGAGACAGGCTTAAGGCGATTCACCTTCAGGACAATGGCGGGTCTCATAACCAGCATCAGCTGCCGTTTGATGGTGATATCGATTGGACTCTTGTGATAGAGAAGATTAAGAGAACCGGATATTCAGGAGCTATAACACTGGAACCTATGAATTGGGATTATACGGATCTTGGAATTCGCGATTTTCTTAGTCTGGCGTATGAAAGAGCTCGTCGATTGGAGCAGTTGTTCTTGCTGTAAAACCTCGATTGCCTACTAGAAATGTATTTATGAAGATTTAGTAGTGACAATCGCAATTTTATATTACAGAGAAATAAAAGGCTGTCGTCGGGACATCCCTCTAAATGCGGTATAATCTCCTTATGTAAGGTGAGGAAATCGTATTTAGGGAACCGCATCTTCATGTAATAATTATCTGCCCTCTATATAACTTGAATATCAGTTATAGGTTGTGAACCTTCGTTCTTTGCTTACCATTTATAATCAAAGAATGTGTCCTCATCGAGTAATTCCTTAATGAATACAGTTATACTGATGACTTTTTGTGAATCAGGATCATCTTCCAGCCAATAACCTAAGGATGAAGAGTAGTATTCTTCAGAATCTTCATATATTAAAGAAGAATCTAGTTCTAAAGCTTTGGTTATTGAAGTACCGATACATATGCCGTTTTCTAACGAACCGGTATAATCGTCTTCAAGAAGGATTTTAAACATCTTTCCTTTGGCAAAGAATAGACTTATATCCTTACCAATCCTTATGATGCTCCAGGGAACTTCTGGATCGCAGCCTTTGTTGTCCCAAACGTCGACTGTGTACTTAATGCCATATCTTTTGAGAAGATCTTTAGTTTCGTCATAGGACAAATTAAATCCAATCTCGCCGATACCTTTAAATGGAACTATGCTTAGATTATTAATATTCATTTATCTCCTCCTAAAGAAAATCTTTGCCTTCTCTTTGTTATCTGTCTTGTATTGATGGGGGAAGCCATTAACAAGCTTGAATTTACCAGAATCGTTTGTGCTAACTTTTACATAAGGTATATGACCATGTCTTTTACTTCCCGGTGAAACCTGTATTTGTGTTATGTTCTTGTCCTTCGAATGATTCGTTGTCACTATTATCTTAGCTTTGGAATCTGAATGAATTGAAGGCCTTCTCTTGGTTTGGTAGCCATGTTTCTGGAGAATTTTCTCAATCTTCTTTACGGATTTCCCCCAGAAATACTCTCTGTGATCAGATAGGCTTTGTTCTGTTACATGACCATTAGGCTCAATTGCTCTATTAGCAAATAGTTGTAGATTGAGTTTTAAACTGCCTTCAGTGTTTCCGAAACCTCCATGATAACCTGCTCCCATTATATCACCCCCTTGATTTAGCATAGTCGCTTTTGAAATTGACTATCTTGATCCCCATATCTTTGTATGTCTGAAATATCGAATCAGGACAGGATCCATAGACTACGATGACCGATGGCATAAGACGATTGACTACTACTTCAAGACCTTTAGCAAAAATGATACGGTCTTCTCGATTCTTCAGAGTGCCATGGGATCCAATAGCAATAGTGCAGTGTTTTGAAATTCCGTCACAACAGCTACGATAGGTTCGTTTGTCGCCATATCTTATGTTCGGGATTACTTTGATTCCATTTGCCTGCAACCAGCATCCGATAGCTCTGCTTCGATAAATGTTCCAAAGCTGCATTACAAAAGGCATATCTCTATATACAGAAAAGTCCGGTAAGATTACGCCCTTGAATCTTTTAAGAATTGGAAGATACTTTCGTGGGTTGTTCCAGATCCGTTCGAACAAGTAATCGTCTTCATAGAAATGAACCCAATAGTTGAAGTCTTTTGATGAGATGCATTTAGAGAATAGAATAAGTCTGTCGGGTATTTCATAGCACGGACGTATTATTGGAAATTCAAAGATTCCTGCATAAGTAGCCAAACAGACTAGAAAAGAGTTAAATACATCAATACATCCGCTTCTTTGTTTGTTTATTTTCGTCATTTCGTGACCTCCGCAATGTTTTATTTGACTTGAGTCTACTATCGAGAGGGTATAAAATATAGCCATCAAATATATTGCTAAAAGAGGTACAAACAACGTGAAAGGTGGTAAAAATCCCTACCTAATTAAACTAGGAGAAACAGTAAAGGCAGAGCGAGCCAAACGGAAGATGAGCCAAACAGCGTTCTATGAGTTCCTTTTCCCCGGAGATTATTTGGATGATAAAGGCATTAAAAGCAAGATGCATGATATTGAACATGGTAATTACAAGTTTATTGATCCGGAGTTTCTACAAGCATTACATGATAAATGCAATCTGGGAATGGATTATATATTTGGTTTTGAGACTGAGTTTCCTAATCACGAGAATGAACAAGCAAGTGCTTATACCGGATTAAACTCAAAGACGGTAGAGATCCTTCATGAGCTTGAAGTTGCTAAAGACGCATCAATACCTGAACTTGAGCCTGGGATGAGCGATGAGGAATACAAGCATATATGCGAAATGAAGAGTGACAGACAGGAAGCAGATTGGATATTGAAAATCTTAGAAGTATTGTTGTCTGAGGATATTGATAAGGGAGAAACATTTCCTAATTACAATATTCTGTTTGACCTTTATATGGTTTCTGTAGTTAAACCTGCCAAGTTGCGTGGTGTTCCTGTGGACTCCTTAAAAGGAGAATACGGATTGCGTGAAATATCAGAACAAACAAAAGAATTAAATATGGACTTTCTCAATATGACAGATTCTTTTGGAGGTTTACATACAATTAATGTCGACAAGATACATCAACAGATCTGGAAAGATAAACTATATTTAGATGTTGAACGTTTTATTACAACAGCTCAGATGTATTTTGCACGAAGCTGCAGTTCTGATCTGTAGTCGGGATTATAGACTATAATGGAAAAGACTAAGCAAAAGCTCTCCCAGATGTAAATTACCTTACGGCAATTAGAGAATCCGCCCACGATATAGATAATGTGCTGTCGGCTATGAGACAGGAGTTGGAGACCGTTATGGGATTCAAAACTCTTGGTATCAGGGGAGTTGAGCTCCAAGTCAAGATCACAAAGCTTCAGGAGCAGTGTGATGATATGATCCGCAGTATCAAGTTCGACGAAGATATGAACGCCACTCCTTTTGATGATGAACTCTTTGAGAAGCTCATGATGGAGAAGAACAAGACAGAAGAAGAGCTTGAGAAGGTAATACAGGAAAGTAGCAGCAACAGCCTGACATCCAGAAGAATCGACGAGATAATCGATATGCTCTCAGCCCTAAAGAATCATCCGTACGAGTGGGATGATGTCATGATTCGCCAGCTGATCGATAAGATCGTAGTTGAGGTGAAGAATCATATTAGGATCATCTTTGTTGGTGGGTATGAGGTAGAGAGACGGTGGTAGTAAAAATACGTGTATTTATTAAGTGTAGGAGGTGCAGAGTAAACTGCACCTCTTTTAGGTCAAGGATTACCATCCGTTCTCGGAACTCGAAGCAGTTAAGAATGACGAGACGATAGAAAGATACAGATCAAGACTTGAGAGAGCTGGGTACCGTGTAGTGTATAAGTACTACAGTATCCAGCTTAAGTCTTGTAAGAAAAGCAGGAAGTACCGTGAGTATTCGCCTGAACTTCGGGAGGCCATCAGGAAGCTTGATAAATTCATAAATAAGCAGCGCTTCTGCAGTCTTTATAGGATCGATACTTACGAACAGGCGGAGCGGTTGAAGACCAGGAGGAAAGAACAGATATCGGAGCTTGCGGAAGAAACTCAGGTTAGAGCAGAAGCGATGGGAGAGAAAAGGTTCTCCAGCATATGCGAATCTGTGTAGAATTGCTGCTCAGGAGAAGACCGACAAGATGCGTGAGCTGTATAAGGATGTGCGGATGTGTGACGAGATAATCGCAGATTCACCGCAGGTCAGGCTTAATGCCATGAGACTCGTCCAGCAGCGCACCTACGAGGAACAGAAGAGAAGGCTTCTTGAGGAGTCGAAGAAGTCGAAGAAGGTGAGGGTGAGAGTGAGATGAGGGAAGACCGGGTTCTTTTTGCATTGGTTAAATACACGAATATAGGGGGTACTGAGAGTGTTATTAAGATAATGCTTGAAGCGTGTTTTGGACAGAAGAAAGCCCAATCTGACAACTCACGACATAAAGATACAACTCGCGCCAAATGTATTAAATCTTGTTGACAAGTATCATAATCCCATGATAATCAATATAAGTATTTTTGTTTGTGTTGGTATGGAGAGGTATTATGAGTAGAAGTAGATTTAGTGAGTTGGTAAGTGTTGTTATCACGGGAGTTATTGCTATAAATGGTCTTCCGTCAATGGTATTGGCGGATGTGATCAATTCACCTACATATTATTCTGTACAGTCCGAACTTGATTATGAGATAACGACAAATATAACATCAAGTTGGATCAATCACGAAAGCATTGATCTTGTGCTGACTAACACTGGCAACGATACGATCCATAACTGGTATCTGACATTTAATACACCTTATAGTATTGAAAACATCTGGAACGGTGCTCTCTATGAGACTGACGGTAATGGTACATATACGATTACAAGTAACGGCTGGAATCAGGATATCCGTACAGGAGAATCCGTTACAGTCGGTATTACATTCTCTTCTGATACAGAAACAGAGCTTTCTGTAGATCCTACATGGTATCTTCTTAACACACAGGCAACTGTAGTTGATGCAAGTCAGTATACTCTTGCGTATACAGAATACTCTGCATGGGAGACCGGCTTTACAGGGCAGTTAACACTGCAGCCACAGGTTGATTGTCAGCACTGGAGTCTTAACTTTACAGCTAACAGAGATATAACCGCAGTATCTTCTGCGGTGCTCAACATCGAAGGTGACGACTCGTATGAGATAACCCATGATGAGAACAACATGAGGCTATTTGCTAACAATACATATAACTTCGGAATACAGGGAGTTAACACTGAAGATACGCTTAATCTGTCGAATGTTGAACTTACAGTAGTTGATCTTGCATATCATCTTACTGATGATGTAGATGCTAATGGTGTTTCTGATTATCTTGAGTATGTTGGCGGTGGTAGCATTGTTGAGCCCACTCCTACACCTACTCCTACGGAAACACCGACGGAAGAGCCATCAGGAACCCCTACACCAACTGTAGAGCCGACTCCCACAGAAGAAATGGATCCAGAGTATTACATGAGAGATCGTGATGATGATGGATTGCTTGATATTCAAGAGGGAATGTATGTGACTGACCCTGATAATCCGGATACAGATGGAGATGGGCTGTTAGATGGTGATGAGATTAAGGTGCTAACAAATCCTAAAATTGTTGATACAGATGGCAACGGAATAAGCGATTTCGAAGAGGATTATGATGGAGACGGCATTCACAACGGAGGAGAATATGCAGCGGGAACATGTATGTTTGCGTATGACAGCGATTGTGATGGTATCAACGATTACAATGAAATTTATTTTTATGGAACAGATCCAAGAAACGAAGACTCCGACTCGGATGGAATAAAAGATGGCGATGAGGTAACTCTTGGATTGAATCCGGGAAGCAGTGACTCTGATGGTGATGGAATAACTGATAACTATGTTTTGTTCAGTCAATCTTTATCAATGGCATCGATTGCAGATGATCATCCTCATGAGATTTCATCAGTACAGATAAGTGGTAGTATTTCCGGTTTGATCACAAGCAATACTAAAATTGAGGATATGTACAACAGAGATGTCTATTGTACTGATGTATGCGGTCGAGTAGGTATACCAATTAACATAGAGTCCGAAGGATATTTTGAATCTATGACTCTTAGTATCATTTATGATGAAAATGCATTAGGTGAAACAAATGAGAATGATTTGGGTGTGCTTTGGTACGATGAAGAATCAGGTTTTTTTATTCTTCAAGAACAAGCTGTAGTTGATACTACGAATAATACAATTACGCTCGCGTTGAATCATTTCAGTACATATATATTAGTTGATTTGAATAAGTGGAATAATCTGCAGATAACCCCAACTACATCGACAACTGGTTCTATAAGAACCGTCACGTGGCATACACGTGGAGTATACTATGACGCATTTCCAATTTATGAACAAAACGAAGCAGGCGAATGGATTGATACAGGAAGATTCTATGGCGGAACAATTGCGCCAGAACGTTATGAGAATACAGCATGGAATCAATACTTAACCTCACATCCTAATGATGTTCGTTTAGAGACATTGAATATAGGACACTTTATTGTGTTTGGCGGGTTAAATTATACATACACATGGAGTGTTTATACTAACGAGTCTACAGATGGAGATAATGATCATGATGGTTTACCGGACAATCTAGAAATAAGCGGAATACTCGGAACTAATGGAGAAATATATTACTCAAATCCTGATTCTCTGGATTCTGACGGGGATACATTACTGGATGGAGAAGAATATGGTAATCTATATTTACTTAGTCGAGATAATGACGGCAGGTTGTCTATTTCTTTGAATAATACTGTTATTTATGAATCTGAAGAAGGAAGTATTTCTCCTGATTCAACTTATTTTTATTTTTATAGGTATACACTTTTATTAGGGTATGGGCAATGCTTGGGTGTCGCTTGTGTAAAATCAGATCCGATGAAACAGTATACTGATGAGGATAATGTGAGAGATGATGAAGATGCTAGACCGATGACTCTTAATGAGGATTATATTTATATCTTCACCAATCAAGATTTCTTTTATGATGCTCAACTTAGCAAGGTCCTATATGAGTCGCTTGGATACAACGTATGTTTATATAAATTCACCGATGCTGATTCGTTTGAAACTGGTTGGAACGGAATTGGATTATCATTCGACTATTACTTCTTGGGCACAAAACCATATGGTGATAAATATTATTATAATGCGAAGTATGTTACGATCAATACTCACGGAAGTCAGGTGTCTTTGACTTTAGGAACGAATGATGAATTATCTGACAGGTTGTATATTGATGCATATAGACTCGGAGATAGCCCAACAGATTACAGAATACTAAGATTAAGTAGGTTGCCCAATAAACATATTGAATCATTAAATCTATATGCTTGTTCTTGTGGAGCTCGCTACAATAATTTTAAGAGCTTAGCTGAATGCTTTTTGGAATCGCGTAACAATATAGAACAGGTTATTGCTGCCGATACATTATTCTTTAACCGAGGCGAGCATTTTTATTTTATGAGTTATGGTGAACCAATCACTTGCTCTGTGGATGAATATACACAATTTGAGAATAATGATAATTCAGCTGGAGGATTAACATGTTTTTTATGTGGAGATTATACTCTGTTGGATAATCCAGAAGGATTTTTATCGTTTACACGCAATAATGATGACATAGTTATATCAAATGTTTATGAAGATGATGTCTATATAGGGGTTATGTATATATTACCTAATTCAGAAGGTGAAGGATACATAGTTTATAGTTATACTCCGGGGGAAGATTGTTATCACGACCCTATAGTCGAACGAGGTTTGTTATGAAAACAAATCGAATAGCATTAATAAGCATTTTATCTATGTTTACGCTGTGTTCTTGCACAACCAATCGAATCAGTGTTGAATCGCACCCTGATGAAGCGTCATATGGAATCTCTGTTTCTGAAAATGCCGAGAGTTTATTGACAACCATTGATACTCAGGATACTCAAATTCCGGATTATTCAATTGGATTTCTTAATGTCTCACTCTCTTTCGATGAATTGTTAGACGCATATATGGAATTGTATGGCATAAATTCTGATGAAATGGCAAGTGTTCTATCAAATTATTCTACATATGTATCATCGGATAGCAGGTTTTTCTACGCCGCAGATTATCAATCCTTTTTGGAAGATGCGACAAGACCGGTTACTGCAAGAATTGATGACGAAGAACCACAATCTGATCCCATAGTCATGTATTATCCTATGGAATATGAGTATCATATTACTCGAAAGCTTTATATTGAAGGAATAGATTTTGTTGAATTTGAAGGTGATAATTGGGCGGAAGAGTGTTTTAGATGTGAAGTTGAAGCAACTATGAATAGCAACACCTTTTTATCTAGTAGTTCGACGGAAAATGGATATTGTTTTGCTTTAGACGATTCTAGGCCTAACGATGTAAGTTTTTATGCCTATTATTACGTGGAGAACTACACAATAAATTACTCTTTTAATCTCAACAGTGATGATGTTAATGGTTATAGCAATTATCTTGAACGCTGCGATGAATTAGGTCTTCCCACTTGTGATCAAATAACAGAAATGATTCTTGATTGACAGATTGCTTGTAAGTAGGTATCCTTCTTCATAAAGAAAAGATATGTGAGTTTACTTTGCATATTTTCTTTCTTTGAAGTCGTTACCGATAAAGATCGGTTGTGGGTATTGTAATCAATTCAGCCAACTTTTTTGAATATAAGAATAGGCTACATCAGGGGATTCATACAAAATCGGTACTTCTTCAGCCAATTTGATATTTCCAGTAACCCTTAATACTGGCGTGTCAGTAGTTTCATAATTGAATGTTTTGGTTATTTGTGAATTCAATCTGTTTAATGATTTTTCACATTCCAGATATCATCATAATATTCAGTCGCTGATATTTAAATCCTTGCTTTCAATCTCTTTTAACTTGCCCTCAATTATTTTTGCTTCTTTGAACGACCTGTCCGATTCAAAATCAATAAATGAGGCACACTCTCTTTTAACTTCTACTGTAATAGCACCCTCATATTTATGATATATTCCAGGAGATAGTATCACCTCTTTGGTATCTTCATCTCTACCCCAATAATCGAAAGAGGTACCATCAAGGGTTACAGTGTATTCAAATTGATAAGTAACTATATTATTATCTCTATCAATACGAGTAGCTGAATCGAAACTATAATCTATAACTTCAAACTCATCGATTCCTTCAGTTCCCAAAGTAAAAGGATCTACATCTAAATAATCTGATCCAGAGTAGCTCAATTCAGTAATGATACTGTCGAATACCTCCTCTTGAACGTTAATACAGTAATCATTATCCGTTTTATTAAGTGCATATTCAACAGCTGGAACACGTTCAATCTCAAACGTGTCTGAAATAAATGTGTAGAATTCAGCAGAAGTATAAGGATATATCTTTTGACTTGTTTCTTTGCAAAACTCTTCGATCAGTTCGTTACGGAAACAAATAGATCCATCACTGTTTGTCTGCCACCAATCACCCTTAACATCATCTGTCACAAAGATTATGTTTACATTTTTATTCTTGGCATAGCGGATTGTTTCCAACCACAACACCAAATCACTGTACCGACTCACTCCAGGTTTATCATCATCTTTATATCCCGGCGGCATTTTACTTGCAAATCGTTTTTCACCAGATTCATACCAACTATATAGAGTTTCATAATCAGGAGAATCCATTATTTGATTAACATCTAATTTGCTCACTAATTGTTTTAAGTGATCGTTATCACTCCATTCGGCTATTAGTTTCAAGTCATTATGATTAGACTTATAAGTCTCAACGGCTTTTTTGATTTCATCAAGCTTTTGAGTTATTTCTGCTTTTAAAACATCAATATCAGGGAACTGCATTTTTTCTAAATCATCACATATATTCAGCATTTTTGCAGAGGATGCGGTCGTGCTTTTAAGTATGGACTCACCAAATCGTTCAATTCTATTCTTCATAGCATGATATTCACGATCACAGTGCTTCCCATACTCAATACGAACTGTCGAAGGCAGCATAATCGTTCCCTTTATTTGATTAAGACAATCCATAGCAAACTCAGTAAACTCGGGAGAGTAATGATATATATTTAGCAAAACGTTAGTATCAAATACTATATATGTTGATCCACTTATCAATGACTGAATGCTGGGAGCGTCTTTATTGCTTTTCAAAGCCACATCGTCTAACATACAACCTCCTACTGGCAACGATTAATAATCCATTCTATTACATTTCATCATCAATTTGTAAAGTGTTTGCTTCTGCTCTTTTTGATGAGTCTTTCCCTTTATATTGTATTATCCCATTCTAATAAACCGCTTGTGCTGACAGTTACATGTCATTTTCGTCTTTTTATAACTGTGTATTAAGCGGGTTTAGGGTGCGAAATCCCCACAAGATGGAAGACGGGAACAGAGTTTTCGTCGGACAATGAGAATCTTGCTCTTCCGAATAATATTTATGCAGTATTAACCATTTGGATTGATGTTGTTATTGACAAATAGCATATTATGTGTTTTTCATAAGAGTATGAAGTCAGATATGGTGGTTCCATGTTTCGAGTAGCATTGTGTGATGACAGTGAAGTGTTCCTTAATTACGAGAAGAATTGTGTAGAGTCGTTTTTGTCTGATCGAGGAGTAGATTATAAATGTGATATATATCTATCTGGTAATGAATTAATTGAAAAATCCAATGATATCAGATCGTATGATTTAATAATCTTAGATTACGAGATGGATGGATTAACCGGATTTGAGACAGCTGAAAGAATTCACTTGATTGATTTCAGAATACCAATTGCATTTGCGACGGTGTTTTTTGATTTTACTTGTGAAGGATATAAATATGGTGCAGTTAGATATCTAATAAAACGTGAAGAGACTTTTAAAGCGGACTTGTTCGAATGCCTTGAGCATGTGGTCAACTTGCGTTCAAAGAACAATAATATTGTTTTAGCATTATCTGGTTCTACTATTAGTGTGGATGTGAACGACATTATTTATATCAGCAGTGAGAAACACTATGTCAGATACTTCATATATGGCGAAGACGTAACAAATTATAATCTTCGTAGATCTAGTTTGGATGAAGTGTGTGAAGAACTGCCAGAGAATTTTATTCGAATTCATCAGCGGTATATAGTGAATGTAAAGTATGCTACGAAAATTCACGACCGATTAATGGACGTCAGAATAGATGATCAGACGGTTATCAGCTTGCCGATTGCTAAGAGAAAAATAAGTGATGTTACGCGCAAATATAGTTTCCTTAAAGGAGCTTTTTCTTGATCTACGATATTGTTAATAGCATTGTTTATATAGTTTTAGCTAATTTGTTTTATTCTTCGTTTCTTGAAAGAAAAAAGCAGAGCATCGTGTTTAGAATATCCGTGGATGTCCTATGGATAGTGTTAAGTGTTCTATTGTCGGTCGTTTTATCGGATTTCTTAATCATTAAGATGATAATGGCTGTTATATTGAATATCGTCATATCAATGGTTCTGTACGAAGAAGGTGTTTCTAAGCATGCAGCACTATCGGTAATGTTTTATGCAATAGTAATGGTGAGCGACTATCTTCTTTGGTCGATAGAAAAAAGATTTGATCCTGAACTGATGATTGAAACCATGATGCAGAATAGCATCTCAATCTATATGGGTACGGTTAGCCAATTACTACAGTTTATAGTTATCATGTTAATTAAACGCTTCTTCAGAGGATCAAAAGCTACGAGTATTAGATCCGTAATGTGGATTGTTTATCTAGTGTTCCCAATATATTCATTAACACTAATAGTAGCTATAGGTTATAGTTTTAATGGTCCTATCAACAGTTTTCAGACAAATGTATTTACTTATACAGCGTTATCACTGCTGATTTTTAATCTTGGTGTTTATTGGTTTATTAGACAGGAAATGCAGAGAACACTAACAATTCAAAAGAATGCAATAGAGACTACACATGCCGACGAGATCTTTAAGCTATATGAACAGATTACTAATGAAAGAGATATACTCGGCAAACGTGAACACGAGTATAAGAATATTACAACAGTTTTGTATGGTCTTGCTACGGAAGGTCGACTGGATGAGATCGTTAAGATTCTAAAAGCCCAGAATGAAAGAATAATTAACAATGCCAATGTAGTTGAAACGGGAAATAGAATTATTACAACTATCATTAATGCCAAATATGCGGAATCGACAGAAAAAGGTATATCAATGCGCATTAAGCTTGGAGATTTATCACGAGTAAAAATAGATGATATCGATTGTATTATTATAATATCTAATTTGATTAATAATGCGATAGAAGCATCTTCGTTATGTCCGAAGGATAAAAGATACATATTGATCAAAGCCTTGAATGAAGATGGACAATTTATATTCTCCATTCATAATTCTTGCGTTGACTTCACAGACTTTTCAAGCAACAAAAATGATATTGTTTCTCATGGTTATGGGATAAGAAATGCCAAAGATGCGGTTGAAAGAAATGGCGGAAACTTGTATATGGAGATTAAATCCGGCGAATGCGCTGCTGTGGTAATAATCCCGAATTGATAGCCCGCTTTTGCCTAATTTTTCCCGCTTTTGCCTAATCCAACCGACAGTATTCCTTTCGGAGCTTTATGGTGCTATATCAAAATAGTATTAATAGTTTCGAGGGGGAAATCATGGAATACTTATCTTCGTTGTTAATCTCACGAATGATTATTGCTGATGTCATTTCACGTGATGAAGCCGAGCAGTATAAGTATGATGTACAAGTCCTTTTCGAGAGAATCATATCATATTCTATTATTATTGTTTTGGCGTTGTTGTTTGATGTGCTTTGGAAGGTTCTATTGTTTTTCATTTCTTTTTCGTTGTTACGGACATTTGCAGGTGGATACCATTGCAAGAGTTATTTGGGATGTTTAGTGTTGTCATCTTTTGTTTCTTTATCTGGTTGTTTTATCTATCCCTTGATATGTAAATCGTATTTAACTTATCAAGGGGGGGTTATAATATCAATGATAATTGTTATAATTATCGGTTCTATAAACAATTCAAATATCCATTGGAGCAGTAGTGAATACGCAAAAACGAAGAGCTTGACACGACTGTTAATTACCATGGAAGGGCTGACGTTAATTCTCTTAGAATTGTTCCATACTCCCTTCAGTATAAGTTTTTTTATCAGTTACGGAATTGTTGCATGCGCAATTTCTATGCTGGTTGAAATAAGAAAGAGAGGAGGTCAGGTTTATGAGAACTGCGGAGAAAAGACTGTTGAATGTGATTAAGATGGTTGCCAAAGATCGTACTGTCGATTATGGATTACCCGGACGCTGCATTTCACTCTATCATCAGCCCAAGAGACCACAAAGATTAAAGAACTATTAATCATACAGGAGGTAATTATGATTGTATTAAAGAAGTTTATTGCGTCTTTGGTAGCAGTAATGACTATGTGTGCCATTATGGTTCCTACGGTATCTGCGTCAACTGTGCAAAATCGCGCACTTTCATCGACTTCAACAAGCGGATATTTTAGCGCAGGAAGTTCAACCTTTTTACCGGGTACATCAACCGTTACAAGCTATGATGGAAAGTATTATGTTTATCTATCGTCATATCAGTTTGATAGTATGCCGGCTAATGCAAGACCTTATAATGCATATATTATGCTTCAGGCATATACAACCAATCACATGGCGGCTGCTGGTCAAGCTGCATCCTTTTCGGTTACCGGGTGTGGATACGATTATTACTATAATTCTGGTTATGGTGGAGTGGGACAAACATATTGCTTAAAAGCATGGTCAACATATACATCATTAGGAGCTTCCGTGTCAGTTGTATGGGAAGCATAAAAAAAAGAATAATTGTATTCGTTATTCTGATGTATTCAGTTTGCTCGGAGAGCGCATGCTCTTCGAGCAAAAATGAGCTTCCTGAATTTATGAGAGACTCCATTTATATCGATTCTTCAGAATCGGAACTAATAGAGAGCGAAGCAAGTAATATATATTTGCAAGTTGTTGATGGAGTTTATACAGGTTGCTTTGGATCGGTCTCAATTAGTATTCCAATTATGAGTAATGAGCCGTCTTTGGCTAATATATATAGTATTTCTGCAGAGTATCCATCGGATTTGACAGTGAATTCAGAGAATGAATATGTTGTTAATAGTGTTGTTCAAGACGATGGAGCGTGTTCATGGGTATTGTGGTATGATGCCCTCAGTCAGTATGATGATTATGATCCTAATGGCGAACCTCTTTATAGTTCATCAGCATTAGCGAATAGTTATCAGAATAGCTCTATGGCTGATATATCCTTTGAAGAATTCGTTCTCGAAAACAGAGTAAGTAATATTATGATTGTACCCCTGAATGATGAGGTATATGATCTACTAAATTCTCTTGGCTTGGATTACGAATTATATGGTTCTTCAATACTATGTAATTACTATTCTCCAGATGGACAAACAAGTAATAAATACAATGTCCTTCAGCAAATAGATGGCATATCTGTATTCGATATGACGCTTTTCCCTAGAGGAGCAAATATGAACGACTCCCCGGGATTATTCTTTGTTTCGTGGGGTGAATATATTGGAAATGCTGGTGATACTGGATCAGAGTCATTGTGTATTGCTTATATTAACAATGATTTAGATATATGTACGATAGATATGCATAATTACACAATAATTGATATTGTTGAAGAAGATTTGCCCATTAAGCCTTTCGAGGAATGCCTTCAAATTTGGTTTGATCAAATGGTTTCATCGTGTAATGGAGATTCTTTGGTGGGAACAACTAACACAGAAACTTGGATATATCAAGCCGACCTTGTCTATTTGCCGGTGCACTTAATTGATAAGGTCGCAAAGACCTGGACTGATGAGTACTATCTATTTCCTTGTTGGATCATGTTTTATACACAGATAAATTACGCTTTTGAGTATCCGGTGGAGATTGATGGTGTAATAGGATTAAATGCAGTGACGGGTGAAAATATTGACATAAATGATCTGGAATATCAACGTTATTGGGGATGACATTGATTTATCCGTAGTTAGGAAATAATTATGAAAAGAATAACTTCTATAATAGGAACAGTACTGTCGTTAGTTATTGCTATATGTTTATCCGGATGCGGGGACAAGAGAGAAGGCTATGAAAGAATCGGTAGAGATAATAGCATGCTTGGCTATGATGTAGTGCCTATTAGTTTTGTTTATGATGATGTTGATGCCTGCACGGTTATTAATTCATTTGGATCGAATAGTAAGTACTATATTAATGTGAGAACAAATAAATATGATGAGTCTACGGGGGAGAATACATTAGTTAGCATTATATATAGTATAGATATGTCTTCAGGAGAAGTATCTAGTGTAACAATCCCCGATGGACATACGGTTTGTTGTTTATCTGATGACTTGTTCTATTCTGTATCTGATAATATTATTAGCACATATGATTCGTCTTCAGGGAATCTTGTAGGATCATATGATTATTCTGGTACACCATATATATACGATGTGATAGATGTTCACGATGGATACATTGTAAAGGGAGAAGGTATACTATTCCTTTATGATTCAGCTGATAATTTGGTCGATTCAGTAGAGAATCAGATTATATCCTTTGACTCCGAGATTTACGAAGAAAATGGAAACCTCTATTATTCATGTATTTCAGAAGGAATAATGACATATTATCAGATAGATTTTCTTAGTGACAGCATTCAAAAAGTTGCTGATGCCAATGATTTAGGCGTGTTAAGCTCTTTCTGTCAAGGTGAATATATTTATAACGGATACAAAATAGAAAAGGTGGATATAGTCAATGAACAATTACTGCTACTCGCTGACTTTAATTATATAGATATATGCCCACCTACAGATAGATTGTGCACACCTTCAAATACAAATATAATAGATGATAATCATTTTGCCGTTGTCAATGTTTATGAAAATAACGTAATAGATATTCAGCTGTTTTCATATAATGAAAGTATTGATACATCCTACGAAAATACCATTGAGATAGGCGGGTATGGTTGTAATGAGGATCTTCCACTTAGATGGGCGGTGTATCTGTTTAATACATCTCAAGCCGAGTATCGTGCTATCGTTACGGATTATGCAAATGAAGGATTTGAGTACTGGAATGGGGAACAAGCGGCGGCAGCTAAAGCGGCTTTAATTCAATATTTCAATCAAGGTAATGCTCCAGATGTGTTTTATGGGGATTCGTTTGATTATAATAGTTTTGGTAGAGATTATATGGTTATTGATTTGATGCCGTATATGAATGATATTTCTAACGAGTTAAGCGACGCAGCAAGAAGGTTGATGGTTAACCCGGATGGGTCTTGCTACCAAGTGTTTTCTGCATATCAATTAGATGGTTATTTTGCAGACGCAGATACTATTAATAGCGAGAATCTCTCAATCTCTGGTATTGAAGAAGTGGCACCGATAAATGAAATGCCGCTTATGAGGGGTATGACATATGCACAAATCCTAGATACTATTATAAGGTATGAGATACCATCTCGTGTTGTAAATGGAGTTGATGGTTTTTTTACCAACGATGAACTTGTGCAAGCTATAGAGTATTCCGTTAGTTACGGATATCCCGATTATCAAACCGCGGGGACTCTTGGGACTACAGATTCTCCTATATTAAATCTTGCAATGCTGGGGGATGTTCAAGCGTATACTTCTTATTATTCAGGACAAATATTTGTTGGATATCCGTCATTAGAAACTACAAATAGAGTTGCCAAGCCTTTTGGTATGATGGCTATTTCTGCATCGTGCAGTAATCCGCAAAAAGCATGGGAGTTGATTAGCTTTTTGTTTGACAACCAGGTGCAAGAAGCATGTATAACAGGGTGGATGTTCCCTGTTGTTCAAACGAATATTGATGAATATAGAGAATCTTTGAATAGGATATATGCTAATGTAGATGAACAAGAATATGAATATCTGCAAAATCGTAGTGTAATTACGGAAGAAAGTATATGTGGATACTTTCAAGCTATGCAAAGTGTTGATACTGTTCAAACTAATGACTGGGGCGTATTCAATATTATCACAGATGAGATGATTTCTTATTCGGAGGGGAAAAGCATAGATGAAATAGCGGAATCTCTTCAGTCTCGATTAGAACTGTATATTAATGAGAATTATTATTAGTATTTTTATAGTATAGTGTGTTAAAGAGGAGAAGGAGAGGGTTATGAAAGAGGATAGAAGGCTTATAAAGACTATCAGCGTCGCGCTGATAGCTTCATTGTTCATGGGTATGCTCCCTTTAAGAGAACTTAGAGCAGACGCGAACACACATGGTGAATACGAAGCCTATCCTTTCTCGATAACATACGAACAGAACTCCACATGGGGCACAAGTACACAAGGGCAGTTCGAACTGACAAATGTGTCCGATTACGATGTAACTTCATGGACTATAGAGATCGATTACGGCGAAGAAGTTTTTTTGTCCAATATATGGAATGCATCAGATATCACGGATTATTCAGTTGATGAGAATATCTTAGTATCGGGTGATGTAACTATCGAACCCGGACAGACCTATACATTCGGTGTCGTAGCGGAGGGAGAAGAAGATCATCTGATCGCACCTGCTGATGTTAATACGATTCAGTTTGTTTCTGACGAGCCTGAAGTAACTCCTACACCTGAACCGACTCCTGAGATCACTGAAGAGCCGACACCGGAGATAACGGAAGAGCCTGATCTTACCGAAACTCCGACTCCTACATTAACGGTAACTCCTACACCCGTTGAAGACGAAGAAGATGAGCAGGTGATATTTCCGTATGCTATCTTCGCAGGAAGTACGACTGATGATTTCTCTTTCAGAGGTTGGAAGAGCGATATCTTCGGTGACGTATATTCCGGCAGAAACTTCTTATATGAAGGTTCCGAGCTTTATATGGAGGGCTATGCCAGAACTGTAGGCACAGTGCAACCTGCAGGCTGGATAACCGACATGACGGGTGCCGAAGAGGGAATAGAACCTGTCGAAATGCCTGACTGGTCAGAGTCGATACTTGCCAAGTACGATATGATGCCTACTATCGCACCTGAAGCTTTCGATACACAGGACATTATCCTAGCTAACGGCTTTTACTATACAGAAGACAGCATTACGATCAACGGTACAACATTTACAGGCGATGCTGTTATCGTAGCAAGAGGTGATATCACATATAACGTCAACTCACTTACGGCAGATGAAGAAGCGACAGGAAGGATACTTCTGTATTCCGAAGAGGGAAATATAACGATCAATGGATCAAGGATAGAAGTAAACGGTATCCTCTATGCACCGCAGGGAAGAGTCTCCATAAACGCATATAACACGACCATTAACGGAAGAATAGTCGCGGACAGGTTCTCGTATAACGGATCAATACTTAATGTATATGCAGATCCTTCTGACCTACAGCTTGTAAATGACCTTCCCGAAGTAGTTGTTACGGCATCTTCAAATCAGGTCTTCCTTGGAGATTATGCATATTTCACGATAGATATTCCGGAAGATAATGTATTTGATATCCAATACAGACTTAACGGTGAGACGGTTTATGTAGATGAACCCACAGTAGAAGGTGCGCTTTCTACATTCAACCTTATTACCGATACCGAAGGTACATATACATTAGAAGCATATGTAGTAATGCCGTACGGAGAGTTCGTTCTGGACAGCGACTACATAAACGTCCTTTCAGCTGTAGAACCAACAGATACTCCTACTCCGACATCGGAACCGACACCGACCGAAGAACCTACAGTGACTCCTACAACCGAGCCAACAGTAACTCCGACAGTGGAGCCTACAGAAGGTCCGACAGCTACACCTACGATAACACCAACAAGTACGCCGGAACCGACCGAAGAACCAACCCCTACTGCTACAGAAACTCCAACGCCTACAACAACAGCTACGCCAACTCCTACAGCTGTACCTATGCCGTCTGATTTTCCTATTTATTCAGATGTAATATATACAAGTGTAATGTCGCAGGGTGACACAAGATACGGTTATGAGACGGAGTTTATAGAAGAAGATTGGAATATACATGACAATACAACCTATTCTCCTACAATAATCAGACTTACTGATGGCGGTACGTACAGGAATGGATACGCCTTCTTTAATCATTCACAGCATATTGATGATGATTTTTCTTTCTCATTAAGATATACGTATCAAATTGATCTTCAGAATTATCAGTCCTCTGACGGAATTGCATTTGTTATGCAGACTGGTGACAGAAATCCTAACTCCATGGGTTCTATAGGTCAAAATATAGGTTACCAAGGACTAACCCCCAGTTTGGAGATAGAATCTGATGTTTATTCAAACTGGGAGATTAATAATCACCATATAGCTGTTGTATTGAATGCTAATAGCGGCAGTCATTCTGCTGTGGCTGATTATCCTCAGTTGAGAGACAACGATGCAGTTCATACTATGTGGATCGATTATGATGGTGTGAACGATATGCTATATGTCTATGTTGCAACATATGGTGAAGGTTATGATCTGCAGAAACCTGCAGAACCATTAATTACGTATAACATAGACATTACTGAGTTATTTGGAGAGACAGATGAAATCTATATGGGGTTCACATCTGCATCTGGAGCTCATATGGCAAGGTGTTCTGTCATCGGAATGGAATATGGGACTATTGAGTTTGAAGAACCTGTTATTGGCCTAGCTACAAACATATATAGAGTTATAAAGGGTGATCCTATCGAAGGTGATGGTTTCATTCGCGGAACAGACAGTTCTGTCCAGTTAATTGATTCTGATGGAAATGTTGTCTACTATGAAGATCTTAATCCAACAGGCAACTATGAACGACTCTTCACAATAGATACTACAGATATAGATGAGGGTGTCTATACAATGATCGTATCTGCCACCAACAGTGTCGGAGAAACGATAACTAAGGAGATACCCGTTCTCGTTTATACAGAAACTATACCTACAGAGTCTCCAACCCCTACACAGACACCTGATATTATAACGGACGAGGAATTGTTTGTTGATATCGAAGACAGTCAGGACGGTGAAGAAGTAGAATACTTCACAAACATAATCGGTACTGTTACGGGTTCAGAGCTTGATTACTATACTTTTGAAGTTTATCCCGTAGGCTCGGATGAAGCTGTATATACATATTCAAGTTCTATTCATGTAGAAGATGGATCGTTGGCTACAATTGATCCTACACTTCTAATGAATGGTTACTATAAGGTAATAGTAACCGGATTTGCTTCAGATGTGAGTCTGTCAGATGAGATCATAGTTTTGGTGTGCGGACAGGCAAAAGTTGGTAACTTCAGTTTGTCATTCTTGGATATGTCTTTGCCTGTTGCAGGATTACCCGTAGAGGTTTACAGAACATACGACAGTAGGATAAGAACTCAAAATGGTGATTTCGGATATGGATGGGATATGTCCATTGGCGGACCTGCATTATCAATAAGCGATCATTTTGGAGAAGATTGGGATACGGAACAAAGAACTGTTTTGGGAGTGCCGATGTATTATTGGCATGAGATCCATCCCCATGAGATATACATTGACTGGGGAAACGGTTCTGAAGAAGTCTTTGAGGTAGTATTGTCTCCGGAAAGAACTGTAAGTTCGAGCAATTGGACGGGTATATCGGCATCGACAAGAAACGCTTCTGGCGGCAGTGATACATTACAGATTTTGGATGAGCATGATGGGCTGATTTATGCTGATAATTGCCTGTTGCGCTCTTCTGACTTTGGTTTGTTTGAGCCGCAAAATTTCCTTCTGACAAGATACGACGGTATCAAGTTCTACTTTAATGCAGAATTTGGTCTTTATAAGATAGAGGATACATACGGAAGAACTATAGAGATCACAGAGGATGGTATCTTCTATTCTGACGGAAGTTCTATCAACTTCGTAAGAGATGCAGAAGGCCGTATCACTGAAATAACCGACGGACTCGGAAATGAGGTTGTTTATACCTATAACGAGAACGGAGACCTTGTAAATGTCCTGGATTATGCAGGTTATAACACCGCTTTCTCCTATGACGACAGCCACTATGTCACAGGAATCACGGCTGATAACGGCGTCACGATAGCAAGGAATGAGTACGATGACGACGGCCGTCTCATTGCGACTATAGATGCTGACGGGAACAGGATCGAGTTTAGTCACGATCTTGATCAGCGTATAGAAGTAACTACCGACAGACTTGGCTACAATACAATCTACACCTATGACGAAGCAGGCAATGTCTTAAGTGTTACGGATGCTCTAGGTAGAACAACTACTTATACCTACGATGCGAATAACAACAAGACTTCGGAAACACGACCTGACGGAACTACTTTCACATATTCCTATGACAATAACGGCAATCTGTTAACTGCTAACGACGGTAATGGAAGAACGATAAGCAGCTCATATGGAACAAACGGGGAATTGCTTACCATGTCCGCCATGGGTGTCACTGAGCTTACAATGGTGTACGATGAGCATGGTAATCTTCTGTCCGCTACGGATTCTACAGGAAATACTCAGGATTACGGCTACGATAACTCAGGTAATCTTACGAGCGTAACGGATTCTCTGGGGTCTCTAATGAACATGACCTACGATGAGGACGGTCACGTAACGAGCATTACTAATGCAGAGGGACAGGTAACCAACTTCTCTTACGACAACGAAGGAAGATTAGTATCGAGGACGATAACGTATCAGGGTCAGACATTAACAGATACGTATTCGTACGATGAGGCGAACAGAGTAACGGGTATCACATATGCTAACGGTAACACGGTCTCTTATACCTATAATCAGGCAGGCGATATTACGTCTTCTACTGATAGCCAGGGAAGAACTGTGACTTATACGTATGATCTGTACGGCAATATGACGGGAATAGCATATCCTGACGGAACACATGAGAGCTTTACGTACGATGCAGAAGGACGAAACCTTACAGCCACGGACAGAATGGGCAGGACTGCCACATTCACTTACGATGCAGTCGGAAATGTTTTATCCAAGACATATGCTAACGGAGCGACAGAAGCTTATACATACGATTCATGTGACAGAATAATCTCTTCCACTAACGTATATGGCGGAGTAACCACGTATGGATACGATTATCTTGGCAGAAACACTTCTGTACAAGACCCGCAGGGGAATACCACAACATACACTTATAACGACAGGGGGAATGTAGTAAGCGTAACGGATGCCTTAAACAATACGTACAGCTTTACCTACGACAATAACGGAAATCAGACTTCTGTCACATATCCGAATGGATCAACATTCAGCAACACATACGATGTAAGAGGCAGGATGACATCGCAAAGCGATGCGTATGGAAACACAACAACCTACTCCTACGACGATATGGATAGGCTTGTAAGTGTTACCGATGCCCTTAACGGAATGTGGACTTATGCGTACGATTCAATGGGAAATGTAACTTCCGTTACTGACGCGAACGGAAATATAACAACATATGCTTACGATATAAATGGTCAGGTAACATCGGTAACTAATGCAGCCGGAAATACATCGACTACTACATACGATCAGTATGGCAGAGTTTCTTCCACAAGAGACTTTGGCGGAACAGTTACGGAATATACCTATGACTCCATGGACAGAGTAGCTACGGCTGCTACAGCAGGAGATACGACTTCTTATACCTACGATGCTGTCGGAAATCTTATAAGCGTAGAAGATCCTACGGGAACTATAACATATTCCTACAATGCTGACGGATATCTGTCTTCTGTTACTAATGCCAGAGGTGAAAGCATTTCCTACAGTTATAACGATGGCGGACAGGTAGAAAGTATCTCGATTGACGGGCAGACGATCTCCTATGGTTACGACAATGTGGGAAGATTGATCTCTGTTACCGATGTTGAAGGAACAACCTCTTATACCTACGATGCAGTAGGTAACAGGACAAGTACAACATATCCGAATGGTGTTGTAACAACATACGGATATAACAGCATAAATGCACTTGTAAGTGAGGTTACTACAGATAGTGACGATAACATCTTGGCAAGTTACGAGTACACGATAGGCTCTAATGGCGAAAGACTATCCTGTACAGAGCTTGGAAGAACCGTCGAATACACTTACGATGCCCTTGAAAGACTTACATCTGAGGCTGTAACAGTAGGATCTGAAGTATCTGTTACAACATATACCTACGACAGTAACTCTAACCGTCTTTCCATGAATAGGGACGGCGAGGTAACAAATTACACCTACAACAGCCTTAACCAGATCACACAGGCGGGAGATGTTTCTTATACATGGGATAATGCAGGTAATCTTGTAAGTCAGAGCAGGAATGGCGTTATAGCAGCAACGTATACATACGACTGCCATAACCGTATGATCTCTGCGGATATAAACAACATATCCGGGAATATAGTTGAATCCTATACTTACGATTACCTTGGCAACAGAACAAGTAAGACAACTGACGGAGAGACGACATATTACACTATAGATCTATCTTTCGGATACAGTCAGGTGGTTAAGGCTGAAAGTTCATCCGAGATAATCTACTACACTAGAGGCTTTGAACTTATCTCCAGAAGAGTTGGACAGGAGACACACTACTATCTGTTTGATGGCGGAATGTCTGTAAGAGGACTTACGGATGAGACCGGTGCAATAACAGATACCTTTGTCTTTGATGCATTCGGTAACGAAGTAGCAAGGACAGGAACTACAGATAACTCCTACGGCTTCCAGGGAGAAGAGAAGGATGCAACGGGTCTTTACTACTTAAGAGCCAGATACATGGATCCTTCGACAGGCACATTCACCACGATGGATACATATGGCGGATCTTTGTCTGATCCTATGAGTCTGCACAAGTATCTGTTCGCGAATTCCAATCCTGTTAAGTATAGTGATCCGAGCGGACACTTTTCTGCAGTAGAGACAGAGACTGTCTTAGGGATGATGCTAATTATGGAAGCTAGTATAACAGTGGCGGTTCTTGGTACATTACATGTATACGATTACAAAGGTAAAAATACAGCTTCTGATGAGTTTTTGCAAGATTTTATAAAGTCTTTGATCGGTGGTGCTTTGCTTGGATTTGTTTTGGGTATTTGTCTTTTAGGGATTGTAACTGCTATCGTTTCTGTGGTTTTAATCAACCTGCTTCTCATGATGATAATGAGTGGAACTGGAATTATACTAAGTGAAATGATGGCTGTTAAAATGGGGGGGACACTTACATTTGGTTTTTTAGTATACTTTCATTTGGATTTTTCTGTGTTTCTTGATCCCAATGGTGATTGGGATATAGAATTGGAACCCGGGTTGGGTCTCAGTTCTTCGGCTGAACCAGGAATAGATTATTCGACATTTGTTGAGGGATATTTTGATTATAGTACAATTGCCGAAATACAGAATAATAGTATTGATACTTTTGGTGTGACGGTTCCGTCTCCAAACGAAGGTAATATAACTGTCGATTTCTTGGTGGACGGGGATGATCTCGTTGGGATTGGGCTGGGTGCTGATACAGGTGAACCGCAATTTGAAGTCCATTGGGAGGATTAATAGTGATAATAAAAACTGCACTAAGTATTAATGAAATCATATCGATATTAAAACGTATTGTTTATCTCAATGAGGAATACAACCAGTTAAGTTATTGGTCGATAAAATCGGGGGATATTGAATATCGTGGAGATATTAATGAAAATGGCTTTGTTGTTCAAAGAAACTTAAAGGAAAGTAGAAAAGGCTCATACCATTTAATCATATGTGGTGAGTTTTGTTCAAAGAATGCAATGTCATACATAAAGATAAAGCCGCGTCCGAATGAGGGACATATATTCATTTTGTTATTGGTTATTCCAACGTTGGTTTATTTGTTAGTTTTTAGATACTATTTATATTTCCTGTTTTGTATTCTGGTAGTTTCATGTGTTGTTGTAAAACTGTTTTATGAGTATTATAGTTTTTGTTCGTTGGTTATAGATTCATTGAATGGCGAAAGATGTGATGGTTGAACCAAATGATGATTGCGTATTGAGGGGATTTTACATATCTATTAACTGCTCTTCTGTCAATAAATCGTCCAACAAAAATGAGGGATTTCAACCTACCTTTCTTTGAACTTCAAGATTGAGAGACTCATAAAGAGCTTCAAATTGGTCTGGAGACATAAAGTTACAGTGACTGTGAACTGAGGACTCAGGACGACAGAACGGCTTATCGCCTGACTGTTTATGAATACATAGATGAAGAAGGACAAGGACACAATGCTATTCTTTCGTTTTTTGTTGAACCTGCTGGTTATGAGGATGAAAACGGATTTGATCCTGTGCTTCATTGAATGAATTGAGGATTAGCAGTGTTATGAACGGTTATAGAGTTAGAATTATAATTACAATTGTGATAATAGCCATATTGATTATTGCTGGTTGTGTCCTAATTAATATGCTTGGTTATAATAATTCAGATTATTATATGAGAATTGATATTAGAGCTCATGCTATTTATAACGAGTATTTAGAGACTGGCAAGCATTATCAAGAATTAATAGAAAGCGATGATTGGTGTGACGGATTAAATAAAATCATATTACTCTGTTAGCGCCCGGTGATTTCAGCCATAAATAGTGCAGCGGTATTGTCATTAATATGTCTGGCAACTTCTTCTACAAAACTTTCACGCGATATATACATATATATATAACTCCCGAATAATGATAAATAATCTGCTATTATCCGTTGATTTTCATGGTTGTTCGCGGATGAGCAGTGCTGAGGATCTCACGTTGCTTTTTCAAAGTTACATAAGTGTAGATTTCTGTGACAGATATCGAACTGTGCCCCAGGAATTCTTGGATGTATCTGATGTCAACGTCAGCCTCAAGTAAGCTAGTAGCAAATGTGTGTCGAAACATATGCGGTGTAATGTGCATTTCGATGTCGGCAAGACTGCAATACTTCCTTATCATTCTCCGTGCCACCTGATCTGATATGGGGAAGAATAGTCCGGAGGCTGATATTTCTTCTTCGAATTCGTGGCGATAGTTGGATAGAGCTGAGATACAGGCCGAGTTGCCGATGTGTAGGAGGCGTTCTTTCTTGCCTTTGCCGTTGATCTTAAGCGATGTATTGGTGAGGTCTATGTCGTCCGTCCTGATGGAGCATAATTCTGAGATGCGAATTCCAGTGGCAAATAGAAGCTCTATGATTGCGATAGCTTGAAGGGAAGAGCGTCGTGAGTAATCGGTTTTGGCGGTGCGATGATACGAGTAGATTGTTGAGAGCAGTTTCTCAATTGTGCTTAACGGAATGGTTCTGGGAAGTTGTAGAGGTTCGCGGAATCTCGTGCGGATCCTTAAGAACGGGCTGGCAGGTATGATGTCATTCTCCTCGAGATAGGAGAAGAAGGCTTTAAGGGATGCGATCTTACGTTTAACGGTCTTGGGTTTGTAGGATTGGTGTAGGGTGGCAATGTGGCTTTTTATAGTGTCCGGAGTGATAGCGTTGATGTCGGTGACGGGGATGGCAACCGCGAATTGAGTCAGGTCGATCCGGTAAGCCTTGATGGTCTTAGGGTCCAGGCGTTTGTTCTGCCGGCAGTAGGTGAGGTACGGGGGGATGAGTGATGTGATTGCCGGTGAAGTGGTTGTGGTAGATGTGTTCATGGGGTGGTCCTCCTTGGGGGTGTAGAATAAGATAGAACGTTTTATTGTTCTATTTGCTATATAATCATTCCATAACCATAATGTATGAAGAAGAATAAGATATGGTCATCGAATATGGGGTTGATGGGTCAGAAGTAATGCAAAAATGTGTTGTAAATAATGTATGTCAATTTATAGGAGGATAAGAGTATGAAGGCAAGAGAAATCGGCGCCGCTGTTCTTAATGCGAAGGATGACGAGGAAATGACAAGATTGATCCATTCCATGACGGATTATCAAAAAGAAATCATGATAAAGACCTTGGTGTCGATAGTGAAGAAGGCGCATGAGGAAGGTTTTTCAATGTATTGCGATTGACGCTTATAGCTTACGACTTATGTGACTTGGTCGTAAGTGAGTAAGACTAGTCAGTGATTTTGGTCTGTATTTGGCTATATTAAACTCTACCACATTGATGCGATTTGTTTGGCGGAATTGATCACAAAATTACGTTGACCGCTCAATAAAACGGCCTTATAATAGTCTCATGATAGGCCGAATTAATGAAATAAAAGAATTAAATCGACTTTATGATAGCAAGAAAGCAGAGCTTGTTGCAATCTACGGTCGCCGTCGTGTGGGGAAAACTTTCTTGGTTGACGAGGTCTTCGAGGGTAGAATCACTTTCAGGCATGCTGGCCTGTCACCTGTTGAGACGAAGAAGGGCGCATTGGCAATGCAGCTTAAGAGTTTTTATAACTCTCTTCTCGATTACGGTATGAAGAAAAGCCGTATTCCCGGAAGTTGGCTTGATGCCTTTTTCATGCTTGAACAATTCCTAAAGGAGAAGGATACCGGCGAACGCCAACTAGTCTTTCTTGATGAGCTTCCTTGGCTCGATACACCAAGATCCGGATTTATAACCGCTTTTGAATCTTTTTGGAATAATTGGGCCTGTCATAGAAAGAATCTGATGGTTGTGGTGTGTGGCAGTGCAAATTCATGGATTCTCGATAATCTGATAAACAATCACGGTGGATTATATAATCGAGTTACATACGAGATAAAGCTTTCCCCTTTCACACTTTCGGAATGTGAGGAATTCTTCGAGAGCCAAGATATAAAGATTACAAGATATGATATCGTTCAGAGCTATATGATTATCGGCGGAATTCCGTATTACATGGGATACTTTGAAAAAGGAAAAAGCTTAGCACAGAATATTGATCGTTTATTCTTTGCCAAAGACTCGAAACTTAGAGAAGAATATGATCGGCTTTTTACATCTGCATTCAGCAAGCCGGAACTTATTAAGTGTATTGTCGAGTTCCTTTCAAAAAGAAATGCAGGATATACAAGAGAAGATATATTGCAAGGATTGAAGATAACGGACGGAGGAACATTATCTAAACACCTTAATGCGCTGATTGCAAGTGATTATATCGTAAAGTATCAACCATTCGGAATGAGCAAGAAATGTGAGTATTACCGGGTAACAGACCCATTTTGTTTATTCTATCTTCACTTCAGAAATAAGATTAATGGTGCTGATGAGACTTTTTGGCAAAAAGGATTATCGAGCGGTCAGATTGTATCATGGCGCGGCTTTGCTTTTGAGAAGGTTTGTTTTAATCATATAAAGCAGATAAAGCGTGCCCTTGAAGTTGGTGGTGTTTTATCAACGGAGTCTGCATGGTCTATCAAGGATGACGATCAGGAAGGGACGCAGATTGATCTTCTGATATCCAGAAAAGATAATGTTTTGAATATGTGTGAGATAAAGTATCTTGGTGATGATTTTGCAGTGGACAAAGATTATTACAGGACTATCCTAAGAAGACAAGAGATGCTGACAAAGCAGGTGTCTCCGAAGGTTGTGATTCACAGCACGTTGATTACTACATTTGGACTTAAGAGCAATGAATATAGTGGTGTTTTTACCAATGTGGTGACCATGAATGATTTATTTGAGAAGTGAGATGAAGTTGATTTATTTGGCGGAATATAAAAAAACGAATGGGATTCCGCTGGATAAAAAGTGAGTGTATTATCGTTCGATAAGAGAATGGCATGGAGGTAAGAATGCTTGAATGTAGAATAATCAATGGCCATCCGTGGTCAATAGGATGCGGGGATCCTAATCCATCAAAGAGAGGCGAGGATGCTGCCTTGATGTCTGATCTACCAGTGGAGATTCAACATAAAGTGTCTGATTGGATATTTGGAAAACTGAGGAAACGCAATACTCCCAATTATGATCATGATAGTTATGAGCTTAAGCATCGAATTGAGAATGAATTGGGCATATATTTGACAAATAATCAAATGAAGGACGCTATGTTGCAAGAAGGGTTTAACCCTGTAAAAGAGAATGAGTTGAATTGGCATTTTTATATAAGTCAGAACTCTCCAGCGTTTAAGCCAATTACTATTCGTTGAAACAGTGGACAGATAAGACGAGCGGAAGCATTTGATTGGAGTAGTGATATATTATTACCGCTAAAAGATTTTTTGTGTAAAGGGTTTGATAGGATTCTTCTAAGCAGGTAGTATAATATGCATATAGTGGTTTGTAGTAAATAATCACGCTATTGCAATTATATATTCAGGACAGGATATTGAGTTGCAAGATGAATTGAATCAGTTATATTACAAGATGGTGCTGAAATTTGAGTAAACTCGAAAAGTGGATATTATTTGTCAGCAAAAACACGGTTCGTTTATTAGTAGATATAATCTGAGCAATACATAGGTGATATTAAGAAAGATTATATTTGTTCAAAAAATGAAGTATTTGAATTATCTAGTATATGTTGGAAGCGTGGTTATACGCTCGGGCGAAACAGTAGATATTTATGAGTTAAATGAAATTTCTGATGTAAACGTTTTAAGAGAATGGGCTGATCATTTTCGACAAAACTACTGTTCAGACACGCTTTTAGATGTTTTGCGAGCTGGATATGGGTTGAGCCGAAAAGACTATTTAAATACGTATAAATTTCCGAGTGACAGATTGGGCTTTGGACCGGGTACACGGTCCGGAGATTTTGCTGAGTTGTTAATTTCCGACTATCTTGAATTCGTTCATCATTATTATGTTCCTAAGGATAGATATGAGCTTAGATTTAATCCCAATACTTCCTCACAAGGAACAGATGTTATTGGGTTGAAAGTGAATATGGGAAATTCTAGACAAGATGACGAAATGATAGTCTTTGAGGTAAAGTGTCAAGCTTCTGCGGGTAAACCAGAAAATCGTCTATGCGATGCCATAACGGATTCTGTAAAAGATCCAGTTCGTAAGGGTGAAACATTAAATGCCATACGTCAGAGAGCTATTGAATCAAATCACACAGAAAAAGCAGACTTGATAATGCGATTTCAGAATGAGGTTGAGGATCCATACATCATGTCCTATGGAGTAGCGGCGATTTTTGATAGCGCAGTCTACCGAGAAGAGTTGGTAAAAGCATGCGAAGTGCCTATTACACATCCAAGTGGTATTAATTCTTTAATTATCATAAAAAAAGAAAAACTAATGGGCCTGATTCATAGTTTGTACGAAATGGCGGCAGATTGTTAAGATGAGACGAATTGACTATTATTTACAAAGGACTCAAGCAGCGGCTCGAGAAGAAGAATTTGAAGTTCCAAACGAGTTTAGATCTGATAAAGATGTAAGTTTCGAGGATCTTGTGCCATATACTATTGCACTTCTTTCAAGAACCGCAAACATAGTTTTAAACAAGGATGATAATCAATTATTAGCCAGAAAAGATGCGTTGAATTTTGTTGCTGGATATTTTTATGCTTTTTTTCAAACGCATACTTTACCAGAACACGATGAATATATTAAATTGTTAGCTGCCGCTGCTTTCTTTTTCTCTGAACAGCAAGGGAGTTCACAAGTATTGTCGGGTATGGTATCTGATGGCATTCTTGCTAATCAATGTTATTTGTCGTTAGTTTTAAAGAAAATTTTGAATAATGACATTGATTTTTCGGTTGATGAAAGTAAGTACTATGCAAAGGAACTCCAGAATTGCATATGTTCATTTAAAGCATCCGTCTGTTCTACCATGAGTTTTGACGATGAGACAATCTATATACTAAGGAGTCTTGTATATAAACAAGGATCAGATCGAGATGTTTTGATGGTTGATTTAATCGGTGCCATTATACTATTAAAGAGCAAAAACTCTGCATATAAAATGTTATCTGATTATTCTGATGTCCCCGAAGATAGTATTCGAGAGATGATTGGTGCGAATACAATTATCACTGAGTTTTGGCCAGCACAGACATATCTTGCAAGGAATGGTTTTTTTCAAGGCGGTTCAGGCATAGTTCAATTGCCAACAGGTGCTGGAAAAACAAAGTCAATTTCGCTTTGTATCTTTTCGTTTTTATTTGCCAATACTGTGGGTGTATCAATTGTAATTGCACCTTTTAGAGCTCTGTGCCGAGAAATCAGCGCCGATTTAAAACGTGCCTTTAGTTACTCCCCTGACATCGAAATAGTAGAAATTTCCGATTTGTTACAAAAGGACTATGATGATCTGATATTCTTTGGGAATAATAAGAGGAATGTGGTTGTAATAACGCCCGAGAAGTTGATGTTTGTTCTGGATCAAGATGAGAATATAGCATCATCAATTGGTCAAATAATATTCGATGAAGGACATCTTTTTGAGGATAATACGAGAGGGACTAATTATGAATTACTGATTAGTTTATTGTTGACGAAAACCCCTGCATCTACACAAAGAATCCTTATTTCAGCGATTATAGGTGAGGTTGATTCGCTTAATTCGTGGTTAACCGGAGGAACAGGTAGTGTTATTGAAAACGATAGCTTCTTAACCACAAAGAAAAATGCAGTTGCTTTGAGATTATCGAACCTACGTCGTGAGGTTTACTTTGGTTTTGATTATTTGAATCGTGATAATATGGATAATTATGATTATTACGTACCCAGAGTTATCAAACAGATTCAACTATCGGATGGTACACTGTTTCCATTTAATCCCGAAGATCTTTCTATTGCAACGGCCTTAAGACTTGTTACCAATGACAATTGCATCATGTTTTGTGGAGTCCGTAATAGAGCTAATAAATTAATGGAAAGAATAGTTACATTAAAACGCCTGGGACTCGATATTTCTGCTCTTTCCGAACGAAATAATAGTGATGAGCAAACTAAAATAATGCGTTTGATAGAGCTCGAGTATGGCAATACAAGCAATTATTATGAGGCTGCTAGGGACGGCGTATTTGTTCATCATGCCCAAATCTCTGATGGAATAAAATCTTGTCTTGAATATGCAATTCAAAAATCAGATATTTCTTGTTTGATCTGCACTTCAACGCTATCTCAGGGTGTCAATATGCGAATAAAGCATATGATTATCTGCAG
This sequence comes from Clostridiales bacterium, assembly GCA_017552455.1. Lineage (GTDB taxonomy): Bacteria > Bacillota > Clostridia > Saccharofermentanales > Saccharofermentanaceae > Saccharofermentans. The sequence continues at coordinate 4,634 of JAFZPX010000062.1, read as the reverse complement.
TCTTCAATTAGGAGATGGATGGATATCACAGCGAGATTTCCAAAATTTAATTGGTAGAGTAGGACGTCCGGGAATGTATATCGAAGGCAATGTTTTTTATACGGATTATATTGCCTACAACAAAAAATCTTATAGATGGAAAAAGTTTAAATCACTCTGGACAACCAATAACAGTATATGTACCAGCCAGTTATGGCGATTGTGCAAAGAGCAAAAAATTGGAGACCGAACAATTATATTTTCATCATACATTTTGTTCTATTATGAGAACGATAAAAATGATGAGAGAATCATTGAACAGTTAAAATTGTACGACTCTGAACACAAGGCATATGAGGGGAAGTGGACAGATATTTGGGAGCAGACCAAGGATGTGTTAAATAGATTAGAATCATTCGTTGCATCTTTTGAGTCGGGTGACTATATTCCGGATTTTATAAATAAATCATTAGCTGGACAAAGGCTTAATACTGATGAATCCAAAAGGCTTCATCTGGTTATATGTTCTGTTTATTCATATGTAAACAGAGCATTGATTAGTGTTGAATCAAGACAATTATATTCAAAATCTCTCATGGATGTTCAAAGGTATCTTTCTGTAGCTAAAGATGTAGATATTTTTGTGTCAGATAATATGATGAATGTTGATGAATGGATTTTGTATATGTTAATCCAGTATGGAGAGGCAAAAGTAATAAGGAAGGTCGATAAAAATGTGCTGGTTAAAATAGCAGAATTATGGGTTTCTGGATGCAGTTATGCTGCGATTTTAAAACACTGTCAAGAAAACCATTATCAGATTATTAAGAGAAAGAATCCAGGACAGTTTACACTTGAAGAGATAATTGAGATATGTGATCGTGGGTTTGGTTATTCTTCTACAATTGTTATCAATTCAATACTACTGTTGTTGGATTCTCGTTCAGATTCCAATCAACTGATCATAAATCGAATCAAAGAATATGCGGCCCAGTTAAAGTATGGATTGCCTAATTTGAAGGATATCCTTTTATACGAGATAGGAATAAATGATCGGTCAGTAGTAATGGAATTATCATCTTTGATTTCCGTTGATTGCTCGGACAAAGATGAATTGATATCCATCCTTCAACGATATAAAGAAATAGTGGTTGATACGCTGAACAAATATCCGAAGTATTTCTTAAATAATATTCTCAATCTAATTAATTAGGTGCAATAGACATACATTGCAGTAATGCCAAGGAGCGAATATATCGATAACAATAACAAAAGCTTGATATTATTAAACAAACAGCGGAGAATGTTTACAGTATTATGATAGGCAAAGAATGAGGGTTGACGATTTTAAACCCCATACATTATGTTATATCAGATTGCTCAAGGCGTCGGTGATGATCGTGATATCAAATCTTGGATTGAGACGCACGAAAAATCAACTAATAGTCTCGATTAACATTGTTACAGCGAGTTATTATAATATGTATATATACGCCTGAGTTCGAACCCCGAAGGTCGCAAAAATCGGACTATTCTGTACTAGTAGCACATGCTAGCGCTACGAAATAGCTAGTTTTTCCGCAGATGCCCTAACGACGGGCGTTTGCGGATTTATTTTTGCCGAAAATTCCGGGCAAAAAGTTTACCTGAACGGAGCTAGTTTTTGGGCTTTTTTAGGGTTTTCGGGTCTCGAACTTATGACAGAGTACCACTCCCCGTCTTTTTTATTGACATATCTGTAACAATTATTCTCAGGGTTCTTTGACGAGCATGATATAATTATTGTAAGAGTTTTTCTTATGAAACGTATTTTGTTACCGCTTGTATGTTTAGTTCTGTCCTTGGTTGTTTCCGGGTGTTCTTTCGGAGAGCGTAATAACGCCTCGGACAGGAAAAAAGTACAGTTTGTCTGGAAATTCCGTTCAATCGGTAACCTCTTTCCGCTTCAGGCGGTAAGGTCATTCCGGTACGAACGGTAAGGCTTTCCGCTCAATCGGTACACATCATCTTGAATGGTATATTACTTTCTGCAGCAAGAGGCTGCGGAAAGGAGGCATGGATACCATGCAAGATTACAACACAATTGTCGGTGTTATACAGATGCGCTTGAACGAATGCTCGTTCCCGGTGATCCGAGCGCGTTATCACATCGGCACAAGCACGGTCCAACTGATCCTAAATCGTTTTGAGACTTCAGGGTTATCGTTGGACGAATTAAGACAGATGGATCCCCATTTGGTAGAGGAACTCATCTATCCACAGGAGAATGTCAGGCGTAAAGACATCCCGCTCCCGGACTTTCAGCATTACTACGACCGCATCAATGCTAAAGGCAGTAAAGTTAATCTCTCTTACTGTTGGATCGAGTATAAGAGGGAGAATCCGGATGGCTACGAACAATCCCAGTTCTATGAACTCTACAGGCGATTTGTAGAAGATCGCTACGGCAAGAAGGGCATCAAGATGGCTGTGGAACGAGTCCCCGGAGAGAAGATGTATATCGACTGGGTCGGGGATCAGCCAGAATTGCTGTTGATACCAGACACAGGAGAAGTTAAGAAGGTTCACATCTTTGCAACAACTCTAGGCGTAAGCAGTTTGATATACGCAGAAGCATTCCTTAATGAGAAACTCTCCAGCTTTGTAGAAGGAACAGTTCACGCGATTCAGTTCTATGGAGGAATAACCAAGTATCTTGTTCCGGACAACCTCAAGACAGCTATAAGCAAGCATACTAAGGATGAGCTGGTGTTACAGAGCCTATACTCTGATCTCGAAGATTTCTACGATACAATCGTACTTCCACCACCGCCCAGAAAGCCCAAAGGTAAGCCTACAGTCGAGAACCATGTTAAGTACCTTGAGACGCACCTCATAGAACCTCTTAAGGAGAAGACATTCACCTCATTAGAAGAGATAAATGCCGAGACCAATAAAATAGTAGCAGTTCTCAACTCGAATAATTTTCAGAACAGATCTTACTCAAGACTTGATGCCTTTGAACGATACGACAAACCGTGTATGAAACCTCTGCCAGGCGGAATCTTTACGGTATGTGAGTATAAAGCAGTCAGTAAGGTCCCTGATAACTACCATATCGAGTTCGATGGCCACTACTATTCCGTAGTTTACACGCAATGTGGTAAGCCTGCAATTCTCAAGGCTACTCTTACTGAGGTTCGTATCTGCGATGCATATAACCGGTTGTTATGCAAACATAGCCGTGCTTATAGAGAGTTCCCTCGTTATATCACGGAAGACAGCCATATGCCTCCAGAACACCTCTACTATAAAGAGGTAAATGCCAAGGACGGCGATTACTATAGAAGGTGGGCATCAGTATTTGGTCCCAATATGTCTGAGTTTATCGATGGCATGCTTAAATCCTCTAAGCACGAAGAACAATCCTATAACTCCTGCGCCGGCATACTTCATTCCGTTAAGGATCTGGCTCACGGTATCGTTGAAGAAGCCGCTCGTCAGTGTATAGAAATGAAGTCCTGTCGATACAAGACGTTCAAGCAGGTTCTCGGAAAGATTCAATCTGGTACTTCGTACAGCGACGGATTACCGCAACACGAGAATATCAGAGGAAAGGGCTTCTATAAGTAATGGTATCGATATGGCATATAGACAAAAAGACTACACGTACAATCCCAAACTGACGAGTGAGGAGAATACTTTGCTGGACAGACTATATAAGTTCAAGCTGTCTCACATGGCAGAAGCTCTGGAAAGACAATTCCTCGATCCTAATTCAGAACTTGAGGATTTTCACACCCGTATAACAGAACTTATTAACTACGAGTGGGATCAACGACAGACGACTAAGTTCAATAAGCTTATGCGCAAGGCATCCTTGAAGTATCCAAATGCAGACTTTGATGAATCTATTTATGAACCCGACAGGATGCTGGATACCCATACTATAGAGCTCCTGCAGAGCTGTAAATGGATAGACGAACCCAAGAACCTGCTGATTACAGGCAGCGCCGGCGCTGGTAAGACACATATAGCAAATGCTTTGTGTATAACGGCCTTGAGGCAACTAAGGACCGTAAAGTATATCCGTGCTAACACTCTACTGTTCGAGAGCGAGAAAGCAAGGAAGCACAATGAGAGCTATGAGTATGTGAATACGTTATCGTCCTACGACCTGCTTGTTATTGATGACTTCGGACTAATGGAACTGGATATGGATAAATGCCGTGACCTATTCGAGGTTATAGAGACCCGCGACTCCAGGAAATCGACAATGATCGTATCCCAGCTTCCTGTAGTTAAGTGGTGGGACTTATTCAAGGACAACACCTATGCAGATGCCTGCCTAAGCAGGATGACCTCCAAGGCGTACCGCCTTGAATGCAATGGTCGCGATATGCGCAAATCACAGTAACCGGACATAGCGTCACTTCGTGCCGCAAAGGATTGCTACCGACATTAGGATGCAACCCCACATAATCTATTAAACAAATCAGGCCGTGCTGTAAAGCCTGCTCCGCACCGACAAGTCGGCTTCGGGCTTGACAGCTCGGACCTAATTTGTGTTTGGTCACTAAGTGGGGTTGCCTCCATCTTGCATCACTTCTTACCGTTTGAAGCGGAACAGCTTACCGCTATATCGGAATCTGCGTACCACTCAAGCGGAATTTGCA
>JAFZPX010000061.1 GCA_017552455.1 Clostridiales bacterium | reverse complement strand
CATGCAGCTTATGCTTTCCGAGTCGGAGGAGGGCGCAGGTCCTGACGGCAACATTAAAGGTCTCGGTATCATTCCCGGAAGCGTAAAGAAGTTCCCTTCCGATAAGACTGTAGACCAGGGACTTAAGGTTCCGCAGATCGGCTGGAACAAGCTCACGGATGTAACGGGAAGTCTTCTTCGCGACGGCGATTACGTCTACTTCGTACACTCCTTCTATTGCGATCCTGAAGACAAGCAGGATGCGGCAGCTTATACGGAGTACGGCATTAAGTACGTGTGCTCATTAGAGCGCGGCAATATCTTCGCGACGCAGTTCCACCCCGAGAAGAGCGGTGAGGCAGGACTTCAGATTCTTGAGAGATTCGCAAGGAGGATAAAGAAGTGATAATACTCCCCGCAGTAGATCTCCTCGGAGGCAAGTGCGTAAGACTTCTTAAGGGTGACTATAACAAGGTCACGGTATATAACGACGACCCGCTCTCACAGGCTTGGGAATTCAAGGAAGCCGGCGCAGAGTGGATACACGTAGTAGATCTCGATGCTGCGAAGTCAGGTGTTCCCACTAACCATGAGATCATCAGACAGATCGCCGAGAAGACCGGTCTTAAGGTCGACACAGGCGGCGGCATCCGTAATATGGATACATTAAGAAGATGGATCGAGGATTACGGCGTATCAAGATGTGTTCTCGGAACAGCGGCTGTTAAGGACCGCGCGTTCACTGAGAAGGCTATCGAGATGTATGAAGAGAAAATCGCCATCGGTATCGATGCGAAGGACGGCGAAGTTGCAGTCGACGGCTGGACTTCCGGTTCAGGAATCGATGCTGTCGAGTTCGGACTTATCATGAAGTCCATTGGCGCGAAGACTGTCGTATTCACTGATATCGCAAGAGACGGCATGCTCACAGGTCCCGCAGTCGAGTCCACGAAGCAGATGGTAGAGAAGACAGGCCTCGATGTAATCGCATCAGGCGGTATCGGATCTAACGAAGATATTATGAATGTTAAGACCTCAGGCTGCGCAGGCGTCATCGTCGGCAAGGCCATATACGAAGGAAAGGTAGACCTTAAGGCATGCTTACAAAACGTATAATCCCGTGCCTAGATGTCAAGGACGGAAGAGTTGTAAAGGGAGTTAACTTCGTATCCTTAAGAGATGCGGGTGATCCTGTCGAGTGTGCGAAGGAGTATAACCTCTCGGGCGCAGACGAGCTTGTCTTCCTTGATATAACTGCAACACTCGAAGCTCGTGACACAGTTATCGACATGGTAGAGCGCGTTGCTAATGAGGTGTTCATTCCTTTCACGGTCGGAGGCGGTATCCGCACAGTTGAAGATATCCGCGCCATCCTGAATGCAGGGGCTGACAAGGTATCCCTGAACTCCGCTGCGGTTAAGGATCCTTCTTTCGTTAAGAAAGCTTCCGAGATGTTCGGCGCTCAGTGCATCGTAGTAGCTATAGATGTAAAGAGAAGAGAAGGCCAGGAGGATAAGTTCCCTTCAGGCTGGGAAGTAGTTATCGCAGGCGGCACAAAGCCCACGGGCATCGATGCTCTTTGGTGGGCGAAGGAAGTTGTTTCCTTAGGCGCAGGCGAGATCCTTCTTACATCAATGGATAAGGACGGCACGAAGTCCGGGTTTGATAATGTGATAACTTCCATGATCGCAGATGCCGTATCGGTTCCCGTTATCGCTTCAGGCGGAGCAGGTTCCATGGAAGATTTCTACGACGGTATCGTGGACGGCAAGGCGGACGCGGTACTTGCAGCTTCGCTGTTCCATTTCGGTGAGATAAGGATAAGCGACCTTAAGGAATATCTTTCAGAAAGAGGTATTCCTGTAAGACAGATCCCGAAGACGCTTGATATGTGGGCACACATGAAGAAGAATTCCGACGGCATGGTCCCGGCTATCTGCCAGGATGCCGAGAACGGCGAAGTCCTCATGATGGCTTACATGAACTACGAGGCTTTCCGTCTTACTTGTGAGACCGGATATATGCACTACTACTCAAGATCGAGAAACACTCTCTGGAAGAAGGGCGAGACTTCAGGTCATGTTCAGAAGGTTATATCCGCGAGCATCGACTGCGACAAGGACACTCTTCTTTACAAGATAGACCAGACGGGAGCTGCATGTCACACAGGAAACAGGACCTGCTTCTACACAGCTCTCGAAGACTGGGATCTTGATAAAAAAGAATAACAATATAAGGAGAGATAGGATGGACATCATTAGCGAGCTTTACAATGTTGTATTAAACAGACAGAAGGATCCTCAGGAGGGTTCTTATACTAATTATCTGCTCGAAGCAGGCACAGAGAAGATTGCCAAGAAGCTTGGCGAAGAGGCAGTCGAGACTGCTATCGCAGCTGCAAAGAGATCCAAGACAGAGGCTGTTGAGGAGATCTCTGACGTTATCTACCATATGTTGGTTCTCATGGTAGATATGGGCATCACACCTGATGATATCGAGAAGGAGCTTAGAGGCAGAAGAGGCTGATGCCCGCACATGCATCATCAGGGCAGGCTCTATAAACTCATAAGTTTAATTGTTGTTTCAGTTATCGCCTTAGGAGGACTTCCATCTAAGGTGATGGCTGATGTTTTTAATGTACCCTCTTACTATTCCGTTCAACCCAACCTCTCCTATGAGATTACAACCAATATATCATTTTTTCTGAATATGTAAGTTACGTGGAGAATCATGGAGTAGTTTTCCCTTCGACAGTAAATCCCGGAAATGCAATGATTTATTTTGAGGAGTGAATGTGTATGTATAGAATAAGAGAAATTACTGTAATTCTTGCCTTTGCATTCCTATGTGTTTCTTGCGGACACCCCGGAAAGTCGGAAATTGGGATTGATGCAGAGTGTATGTCAGATTACATAATTCAGAATGTAACAAATGACAACATAGAACTTAATGATACTTTATATAGTGACAATGGTGTTCTGATAGAGTTATATGGATCCGATAGTGCTGCTGATGCGTTGGAGATAGTTGGTATTTGTAATAACTGGTTATCTGAGAATGAAGAGTCTGTTCTTCTTCGAGATCATATTGGTTTATCTATTGAAATATATCAGGGAAAACCGAATGAGGACGATAGGGATAGCCTGGGGTATTCCTCAAGAGTTGGAAACTATGATGTTAGCTTTGCCTCTGAGGTTGGTCCTTCCATAGATTGTATTGATATTAATCACAGTATAAATTTTGATACATCGATTTTTGAGGGCTATGATTTCAGATACATAGGGGTTCCTTCCAATGTCGTTATTGATGATTTCAGCGTTTTTGTTGAGATGGATCAATTACGATATCTAATAGTCAATGATGGCCCATATAGCCATGATGAACAGGTCTTGGATGATAAATATCGTGAGTTTTGTGAATACTATTACTCTTACGATGAACTGCAGTTTAGTTGTTCTAAAGTTTCCTGATTTGTAGAACTGATTTAGGCTCAACGAAGTGTAACCTATAATAATGATTGATATAAATTGTTACCAAGAAAATTAATGTTTTTTCTCGTTGACACAAGTAAATAGGCCGTGATACAAATGTCGAGCAAAATGAGCCGCACGGTAGATTTAGGTGGAGGAGATTATTCTCCATTTGAGAATAATAGTTACATTTGCGTAATTAATCACCCATTTACTGATGCAGATGAAACAAGTGAAGATTGTCAAACAAGTTATGGTGGAAACCAGAATTGGTTTGAAGATGATAATGGTCATCTGATGATTAGAATATACGTGGAACAATATGAATAACAAATTGGTCTTCATGGGAAAAGTAATTGCTTTACTTGGTGCTATATTATTAGCATCTTGTGTTTTCGCTATTGGGGTATATAACTATAGGGATTATACAAGAACACATTTGTTTGACATTTATTCTCCTGATGGATTGTATGCGTTGATTGTAACCAGAATAGGTCAATATGATGGATACGCAGAACGCGATGAAGTGGCGCTAATTGATGCTGAAGGTCATCGTAATGCTGTATTTGTAATTAATATGAGTAGTGAGACATTAAGTTCAGATAGTTTTGAGATTGCATGGGATGCTGATGGTGTTGAAATATACGGTAAGGGCAGCAATTTTGCTTTAAGGGTCAGTTATGATGATGTTGAGGGAAGGAATATAGGTGTTTCTAATCACAATAGGAACTTTATGTTGGTAAAGGCTTTTCTTGCAGTGTTTTTTTGCTTTGTTATCGGGATGAT
>JAFZPX010000060.1 GCA_017552455.1 Clostridiales bacterium | reverse complement strand
AGCATTATCGCCTTCTCGGCAAGTCTTCCTTTTGATAAAGCTATCGTCAGCATTCTTTACTCCCCCTCTACGAAAAGCACCTTAACTATGCCCTGCTTCTTGGCATATTCATTAAGTGCATCCTTACTCTTACCTGTAGTGTCGAGTATGACAGACTGTCCTTCTTCACGAAGCTTTGCTGCCTGCTCGTAAGCCTTGCCTCTGAAGCCGTCCTTGAAACCGATGATGGCATCACACGGCTTCTCATCCATGGACACGCCCTGTCTTAACAGCGCTGTCAAAGTGAGTGTAAGGCTCAAGGAGAATCCTACGCAGCCCATCTGTCTTCCGAATACTGCGACAGTGTTGTCGTAACGGCCGCCGGAAATGATCGGGAAGCCGACCTCATATGTATATCCCTTAAATACAACACCCGTATAGTAATCAACAGATCCGCCGAGGAGACCTGAATCGACTGATACATACTTGAGGAATCCCTGCTCGTCGAGAGCATCGAGGATATCATTGAGATTGTCGAGAGCTTCGATGGACTCCTTCTCTGTTACCTTAGCTCTGAATGCATCGATGATGTCGTATGTACCCTGAGCGTCGGGGAGCATGAGCAGCAGATCCTTCTGGTCTGCATTCAGGCCGAGCTGATCGCAAGTCTTCTCGATAGTGACTGTATCGCGGCTCGTGATCGCATTTCTGATAGCATCCTTGTTCGCATCATCAAGACCCAACTGCTTAGCGATGCCGTCAAACAGTCTTACCTGACCTACAGAGATCTGAAGATCCTTGATGCCTGCGGACAGAGCGGACTTGATGGCAAGTGCGATAACCTCTGCATCTGCATCAGCGCCGTCTGCACCCATGAGCTCGACGCCTGCCTGTGTGAACTCGTTCTGCTTTCCTCCTCCGGAATCAGCGAATCTGAACATGTTCTCGATATAGCAAAGTCTAAGCGGCAGTGAAGCGGGATCGAAGTCCTTGATACCTGCCGCATATCTTGCTGCAGGTATGGTGCCGTCATAACGAAGAGCCAGAAGTCTACCCTTCTGATCAGTCATCTTATAAAGATTCTGCTCCGGAACAAATCCCGGGCGGCTGTATATATCAAGATACTCGATGCCGGGAGTCTCGATCTGCCTGTAACCATGCAGTCTGTAGAGCTCCTCGAGTTCCTTCTCAGTCTTTTTCTTAAAGGCACAGATACCGGGCAGTGTGTCCGTGAATCCGTCTGCTGTGTAAAACTTAGCGTCGATCATAAGTCTTTTCCTTTCTGTTTCGCTTTAGCGCACTAAAGCGCTAAAGTACCCGAGCATTATACAAACGCAGATTATATTTGTCAAATGGACCCATTAAGATACATTTCATAAAAATATACACTTACTATTACAAATAAGGTCATCAGTATCATACCGATCGTCGTTCCCCATGCTTCACTCTTTGACATCGCACGTCTGTACTCGCCTTTGCCCATGGTCTGCTTGCTCGCATGGATATTGAGATAATACTGATCGTCAGAGCCTTCCTTACGCTTAAGGCTTGCATACTGGAATTTGCCTATCTCCTTCTTAAAGGCAACAAGTACCTCCTTGGGAATATCAAAGTCCAGTGTCTGCTTTGTAAGAGCTGCAAGGAAATCTTCTTTATATACCAGAGGTCTTCTTACGAGGGTACCTTGCACAAACATCTTCCACAGTATCCTCTTCTCGCTCATCTTGCGGCACTGAGGTGTGCGGACAATGTAGTTGAAGGCATATATGGCTTCCTGAAGAGCCTCTTTATGCCAAGGAACGACCACGGGCATAAGAATGCCGTACAAGTTGATGGGGATAGTGCTTAAGAAATCCGTCAGTTCTTTATAAGCTTCCGGCTTCTCCCTCTTCATTATCTCGTCGAGCTTGGGATACTTCCCCTTCTCATATCTGAAAGGCACACGCGAAACAAAGTCTATCGCCTTCTGCGGCTCCTTTATCGATTCCGCAGCCTTCGAGGGATTCGTGTAGATTCTCGGGCGCATACCGCTTCCTTCTGCGATGGCGATAAGCTGATTCACGGGAAGCTTTCTTGCATTGATAACATTCTCGAGCATTCTGTAGAACTCGAGGTCAGTTCGAAGCGAGATCACAAGCGGAGACGTAAAGAAGAACTGCCAAATCACTTTCTGATCTATAAACTCGCTGTCCAAGATAAGCTTAGCGATCCTTAAGCCGTTACCTCTGCCGTCTTTCTCTTCGCCCGGCATCACGCGCTTACTTAAGTCGAGAATGATCTTATTATCGTCAAGAAACTTCTTTATCTTCCTTGTCTTGGGGCTGTCGGGAACCGCAAAGCCCGTCGCAAAAGATATCATCCCCGCGCGTTCACTTACTTCTTCAAACGAATAGTCCTTGATAACGGAAGAGTCTATGGATTCGAAGTCAAACTCACGGTCTTCCACATATTGAGGTTCAGCAGTTTTATTCCCCGCGAATCTCGGGTCAAGTTCAGGCAGCGTTGAAGGAGGAGTCGGGTACAAAGGCTTCCCGTCCTTATCGAGGAACTTAACTCCGAATGAGCCGTCCGGCCTTTTGTCCGTGATCACTATCTGCTCGTCAGACACACCTAAGCGTTCGAAGTTCGCCGCGAACTTACAGGCAGCCTTGTATACTCCGTTTATCTTCTTGAATCCCTCTTCGTCGTCTTCAGGGCCGTGTTCTTTAACAAGCTTCGAATAGGCCTTGCGGATCTTGGAAGTATCCGTCGTAGCCGGTATTCCCAGAATATCCCAGAAGATCTCCGGCATATCAGTACTCCAAAGTATCGAGCAGATCCGACAACGCCTTATAGGACTGCTGCACCTTGATGGGATCTCTTCGCTCTAGGCTTCCGCGGAAAACCATTATCGCCCTTTGCAGTGCGAACCTCTGGTCCTCGAAAGACTCCTCATACACACGCTCGGCACGCGCGATGAGAGCTCTGTACTTCTCGTCTTCGGGAGAAACGAGCATCGCCTCTTCCATCTTCTGACGCATCTGCTCTACCTCGTCCTCTGTAAGGACGCTGCTGTTGCTTCTGAAAGCCTTCGTCTTCGCAAGTCCGTCTGCCGTAAAGACATCCACTATGAGGATGCCGTTGATATCGTATGTCATCTTAACATCGCATATCTTCGCTCCGAATCTTGTAGGAGGACAAGTGATCTCAAGATCTCCCAGAAACAGATTCTTGTCAGGGTGTATGCTCTCTCCCTGATACACGCGAAGCAAGATCTTTGTCTGATTGTCGCTTGCCGCTGAATAAGGTTTTGTGATGGATGACGGCAGCGTGGTATTTCTCGGAATGATGGAACTCATCATCTGTGAGCCGTCATTTAAGATGTCGTTATTGACTGCGATGCCAAGCGTGAAAGGACATATATCCGTAAGGATGACGTCCTTAAGATCTTTATTCTTCATCGCAGCATATATACCCGCGCCCTCAGCGATGGCGATGTCGGGATCAATGGAAGTATCGGGTGTAATGCCCGTTATCTGTCTTATGAACTCTCTTACCGTAGGCATCTTGCACGAGCCTCCGACGAGAATGATCCTGTCTAAGCTCTCGAGTTTCTTGCGGCTGTCGTGTATCGCCTTGCGGACAGGCTCCCTTATACCCTCGAAGATGGGCTTGCTTATGGAGATGAGTTCCTTGTTCGTAAGGGTGAGAACATACTTCTTCGTCTCGAGCGGAACTTCCATCATGACCATCGGCATATCCGTCAATGCGATCTTCGCGCGCTCGGACGCTCTGTAGATAACCGCCTTCTGTGCAGGACTTAACGTATCGTAATCAAGTTCATTCTTCTTACAGAAGTCTCTCGCGATAGCTTCGTTGAAGTCCTTGCCGCCGAGCTTGTTATTACCTGCTACGGCTAAGATCTCGATTATGTTCTCGAACACATCGACAACCGATACATCGAGCGTTCCGCCTCCGAAGTCGATGACCATATATGTGCCGTCTTCGTATCCGTTCTTATCAAGATAGGCAAGTGCTGCCGCAGACGGCTCGTTTATAAGTCTTTCCACTTTAAGGCCTGACAGATCTGCCGCTACTCTCGTTGCTCTTCTCGAGTTATCGTCAAAGTAAGCGGGCACACTTATGATCGCCTCTTCTACTTCTTCGCCAAGGAAAGCCTCGCTGTCCGCCTTTATCTTCTTCAGGATAAGAGAAGACAATTCCTCAGGTGTGTACTTAACACCATTAAGGACCACATCCTGTCTTTGTCCCATACTGCGCTTGAATTCAGATGCCGATACTTCAGGGTGTGAGATAAGTCTGTCTTTCGCAGCTTCGCCGACGAGGATCTTCCCGTCCTCATCTATACTCACGGCAGAAGGAGTTATGTACGAATCAAGCGAGTTCTTGATCCTTACCGTCTGTCCGTCTTTATACACCACAGCCAGGCTGTTGGTGGTTCCCAGATCAATACCGATCTTTGCCACAAAAGACTCCCTTTGTTTTATTTATGATAGTTCTCGCCGGAGTTAATCTTAAATCCGCGATATATCTGCTCCAATATTATAAGCCTTGTCATGGTGTGCGTCATAGTATGCTTACCAAGGCAAATTCTTAAGTTTGCTCTGTCTGTAACCTGCTTGTCTATCCCGTTGCTTCCGCCTATGACCACAGTAAGGCTTCCTCCGCCTCTTTCCATAGAAGATATCAGAGCATCAGAGATCTGCTCCGATGTCATCTCCTTGCCGTGAAGGTCTATGGCCCAGACCTGCTCTGCCGGCTTGATCTTAGACAGTATCCTCTCGCCTTCCTGTGCGAGTGCGCGGTCCATGGGGATATAATCGGGACTCGCCTCCACCTCAATGATCTGCGTCTTACAGTATTTGCTTAAGCGCTTAACATACTCCTCGACACCTTCGACGAGCCACTTCTCTCGGATCTTGCCGGGACATATCAACGTGAGCTTCATATCAGAAACAAAGCGCGGACGTAGGCTCGTAACGGTTCGCTACCGTAAGCTCGTAGTCCTTGCCCTTCCTAAACTTGTGCGAGGACAGATAGTCGCAGACTGTCTTCTCCGCCTTTTCGTGCGTGTTGTTGTTCTCGGAAAGGTGTCCGAGTATGAATTTTCTCGTGCCGCTGTCTATGAGAAGCTTTATTGCCTCTGCGCAGTCGTCGTTGCTCAAGTGTCCGCCGTCACCCGCTATCCTCGCCTTGAGGTCCTCGGGATAATCTCCGTAGACGAGCATCCTTCTGTCGTAGTTGGACTCGATAAGTATCGCATCTATGCCCTTGGCTGCAGCGAGGATGTCCTCGGTAACGTAGCCCATGTCCGTCATTACCATGCACGTCTTGTCCTCAGCGAAAATCTTATAACAGCAAGATCCCGCCGCATCGTGGGGCGTGCTTATGGCTACTACGCTAAGCCCGGGCACGATCTTTGTCTTCTTTCCGGGAACGATGACGATGTCGGGGGTCTCAGTGTGCGGCTTCGTAAACCTTCTTTGTATGCCTCTGAAGGTCTGCTCCGTAGCATAAAGCTTACTCGGATACTTACGTATAAATACATCGAGGCCATTTACATGGTCTGAATGTGAATGTGTGATAAAAACTGCGTCGATGTCCTCGGGGGACGTGCCGACTTCTCTAAGTGCATTAACGATAGCCTTGCAGTTCCAGCCGGCATCTATAAGGATATTAGCGTTGTCAGTACGGATCAGCGTAGCATTGCCGCTGCTTCCGGAGAATAAAGGGACAAGCTCCATATTAAGCCTCTTTGTCCACGAAATACCCGGTACTCTCAGTAACTTCGATATCTGCTCCGAGGGACTTTAACTTCTCAACGATCTTCTCGTAACCTCTGTCGATTCTTCTTGCCTCATCGATATAAGATGTGCCCTCGGCAGAAAGTGCTGCGCAGACAAGAGCTGCACCCGCACGAAGATCAGTTGCCCTTACCTGAGCCGCATTGAATTTCTCGATTCCGTTAATAAGTGCGAAGTGTCCGAATATGCTGACATTGGCACCCATACGGGCAAGTTCGGGAATGTACTGATATCTGTTCTCCCAGACATCCTCATCCATCTTGCTCTGGCCTTTTGACAGGCAAAGAAGAACTACAGTCTGAGGCTGAAGGTCTGTCGGGAAGCCAGGGTAAGGCGCCGTCTTGACGTTCGTTCCCCAGATCTCCTCATCAGGATCCTTATATACTCTTAAGAAGTCGTCTCCCTCTTCGATGATGTATCCCATCTCTCGCATCTTGGAGGATAGAGGATCCATATGTGTAGGGATGATATTATGTATGGTGACATCGCCGCCCGTAACTGCAGCAGCGATCATGTATGTTCCCGTCTCGATCTGATCGGGGATGATGGAATATGTGAAGTTACCGGGAAGTGAAGGAACACCGACGATATTTATCGTATCGGTACCTGCTCCCTTGATCTTCGCACCCATTGAGTTCAAGAAGTTAGCAACGTCAACGATGTGAGGCTCCTTAGCCGCATTGACGATAGTAGTCTTGCCCTGAGCCTTGGCAGCTGCGAGCATAACATTGATGGTCGCGCCTACGCTTACGATATCGAGGAAGATCTTTGCTCCTCTTAAAGGATCAGCGTGAAGAGAGATAACTCCGCCGTTAAGATTTCTGTAGTCTGCACCCCTCGCACCCATCTGTCTGAACGCCTTAAGGTGAAGGTCTATAGGACGCTGACCGAAGTCACATCCTCCCGGCATACGAAGGGATGCCTTACCGCATCTTCCGAGCAAAGCTCCTAGAAGATAATAGGATGCTCTTATCTTAGATACTGACGGGCTTGTTGCCTCATATGTATTGATGCCTCTGGGGTCGATCTGCAAAGTGACGGAACCGTCATGGCTCAGACTTGTATCGATCTTGGCACCCAGGGATTCGCATATCTTTACCATTACATGAACGTCAGAAATGTCAGGAACATTCTCCAATGTGCATGTTCCATCGATCATCATAGCTGCAGCAAGGATGCCCAATACGGCATTCTTACTTCCGCTTACGTTAACATGTCCCTTAAGGGGCTTACCGCCCGTTATCTTAAAAGAATATGAATCCAATTATTACTTTCCTTCCGTTTCGTCCAGGATCTGCCTTACGGCGGACTGGATTTGCGCCTCATTATTATCTTCGGAAGACTCCGTTAAGTCAAGGAAAAGACTGCCTTTTCTCTTCTTCCTGGGCGCTGATTTCTTAACCTGTGTATTCTCGGGATGTACTGTTACAGCCTGCTTTCTGGACTCTTCGGGAGTCGGCTCCTGTGCTCTTACGGGAACGGCTCTCGGCAGTATCTGCTGAGTAAGGATGGCCTTGGCTTCCTCACGTCTCTCCCTGTCTTCTCTTGCGGCTCTTTCTTCTTCTGTCTCCTCAGGCTCTTCGGGGACTTCGGGGAGCTCGGGCTCCACCTGCTCCTCAAGTCCTTCGAGATCAGAAATCTCTATCTTCTTGATAACCGGTGCAGGTATGACTTCGGCATCTGCCTTAGGCTCGAGGATATCCTCAAGATCATCGTCCTCTTCGGGTATATTGCCCTCTGTCGGAAGAACGATGCCCTCATCGATCATGTCGGGCTCGATATATGTAAGCTCATCAACGAGATCTGCATAACGCTCATCGCCTAAGGCCTTAAGAAGATCTACCATCTTCTGCTCTCTTGCTCTCGTCTCACCGACAGGGATCTGATCGAATTCGTCTGCGAGGCCCTCGATATCCTCATATCCCATGGAACGTGCTGCTTCCATAGCCTGAAGTGCCATGAACTCAGCTGCGGACTTGAAGTAGGGCTTCTCGCTTATGATGCCTGTCTTGGCATCCTCATAGATATTCTCGAATACAGAACCTGCGATAGGAAGGAGAACTGTGAACGATGAACCGTTATAAAGCTCAGATGCAACGCTTATCGTTCCCTCATGCATGTCGACGATATCTTTAACAATGGACAAGCCGATTCCGGAACCGCCTGTATCACGGGAACCTGAATTATCAACTCTGAAGAATCTCTCGAACAGATAATCGATATCCTTCTCAGGAACTCCTCTTCCGTTATCAGATACTTCGATACTGATTCTGTCGCCTACAGCAGATACCGTTACATCTACTCTGTCAGCCGCTGTCTTACCGTCATAAGAGATGTACTTGATAGCATTGGTAAGAAGGTTGATAACAACTCTCATTACAAGATTATCGTTACCGTAAACGAGCGGATAGTACATATCCTCAGGGATCTTGATATCTACCTTGTCTCTTCCGGGATACTCAGCGATCGAAGCAACTGCACGGTTGATGATCTCTCCGATATCCACGATAGTCATGGGAACTCTGTCCTGACACATCGAGAGTGTAAGGAAGTCCTGAACGATATCCTGCATTCTTACTGCGTTGGTTACAACACGCGTACCCCATGTCTTGATCTGATCGTAGCTAGGCATGTTATCGGGAGTTATGTTGTTGATAAACAGCTCAGATGCACGGATAACTGTAAGCGGAGTCTTGAGCTCGTGAGATACATTGGCAGCCAGATCCTTCTGACGTCTCTCATCATCCTTGATCTGGGTAATGTCATCTACGATAACGATATCGAGTCTTGTCTGATCATAGATCTTATGAAGGATCTTGATCTCGAAGATCTTATTGTCGTTATTGTAATTAACTCTGATTGCTGAATCAGTGTTGTCTATATTTAATAAGTAGTCCGATTTAAGATGATTACCCTGCTCGAACTTATCAAGGAACGCATCCATAGTGGGAGGAACAGCGCTGCCGTCTAAGAATCCGTCCATAAGCTCGATTGTCTTGTTGTTATAGACAATACCGTTTGCATCGTAAGTGATGACACCGAGACTTACATTATCGATGATGGAAGATCTGACCTGACCCTGATACTCGAGCTTGTCGATTATCTGCTTGACCTGTTCGTCAGCGTTGTGATTGTAGACATTATTGCCGACGATATACCCGACGGCGAGTCCTGCGAATATCAGGATACAAACACCGACAACGCACAGCGCGAAATGCGATGTGATAAAGGTAATCATTAACTAATCTCTCAGTCGAATTCCTTCGGGAAATAGTAACCCGATCCGCGTCTTGTGAGGATGTACTTGTAGTTAGGCTGGTTAGGCTCTATCTTCTTTCTCGTTCTTCTTACAGTAACGTCAACTGTACGCACGTCACCTGAGAAAGCATAGTTCCATACCTTCGAAAGAAGTTCGTCTCTTGTGCATACGCGCCCTGCGTTCTGCTCAAGATACTGAACAAGCTTAAATTCATTGGAAGTAAGGTCGCAGCTCTCGCCGTTAACGAGAACCTGCATAGCATCGTAATCGATTACGAGCTCGCCGTCACAATATGTGTGCTTGGCATTATCTGACTTGGGATCGCCGGAAGAACGAGTTGATCTCTTAAGAAGAGCCTTAACACGCTCTACAAGGAGCGTAGGATCGAAAGGCTTGGGCATATAGTCATCAGCACCTCTTCTCAAGGCCTCGATCTCATATACAGTAAGCATTCCCTTAGCTGTAAGGAAAAGGATCGGAATATCGTATCCTTCCTTTCTCAAGTCTTCTGTAAACTGAAGACCGTTATAGTTAGGCATCATCCAGTCAAGGATAATAAGATCGGGGGACTTCTCCTGTGCCATCTTATAGCCTTCTGTGGCATCTGTGGATGATATAGTCTCAAAGCCGAAGCTTCCCAAAACGTCTGAAACCGATGAAACTATCTGCGGCTCATCGTCAACGATTAAGATCTTTTCCATATTAGTCCGTCTCTCCCGAAAATTTGTAACATTACAATTTATATTAGCAATAAAGTATTTATGTGGCAAACACATTTCAAGGAAATTTCAGGCAAAAAAGAAGCCTCATGCGTTTAGCGCATGAGGCTTCATATAAACCGGCAGCAACCTATCTTCCCGGGCCGTCGCCAGCCAAGTATTGTCGGCACACGCGAGCTTAACTTCTGTGTTCGGAATGGGAACAGGTGTGGCCTCGCGGTAATAACCACCGGTATGGTTGAAGGTTTGTACCCTCAGGACTGCATAAGAGCTAATGTAAGACTATGTGTTTTGAATGTTTAAGACATTGAACATAACTTGTGGTCAAGTCCTCGGGCATTAGTACCGGTCAGCTGAACATATCTCGATGCTTACACACCCGGCCTATTAACTGGTGGTCTTCCAGTGCCCTTACCAAAAAGAGGGAAATCTCATCTTGAAGCTGGCTTCACACTTAGATGCCTTCAGCGTTTATCCAATCCAAACATAGCTACCCAGCTGTGCCACTGGCGTGACAACTGGTACACCAGAGGTTTGTCCATCCCGGTCCTCT
>JAFZPX010000059.1 GCA_017552455.1 Clostridiales bacterium | reverse complement strand
TAGAGACATACTGCAATAACATAAAAGACGAAATCAAAATATTCTCCCGCTGACCCGAGTTCAAAACTTGGGAACAATTTGGGAACATAAAATAGTGAAAGCCCCGTAGATCGGGGCTTTCCAAGGTTTATAGACTATTCGAGTTCGATCGTCGCCGGGGGCTTACCCGTGCAGTCGTAGAGGACTCGGTTAACGCCCTTGACCTCGTTGACGATACGGTTCGTAACTGTGCCGAGCAATGTCCAAGGCAACTGTGCGGCTTCTGCAGTCATGAAGTCGGTCGTCGTTACTGCGCGGATGACTACTGCGTAGTCGTATGTTCTCTCGTCACCCATGCATCCTACGGAACGCATGTTGGACAAAGCTGCGAAGTACTGGTTAGCAAGCTTATCGAAGCCCGCCTTAGCCATCTCCTCTCTGAAGATCGCGTCTGCTTCCTGAACGATGTGAACCTTCTCAGGTGTGACCTCGCCGATGATTCTGATAGCGAGTCCGGGACCCGGGAACGGCTGGCGGTAAACGAGCTTCTCAGGGATTCCGAGCTCGAGACCGGCGCGTCTAACCTCGTCCTTAAACAGCAGACGTAAAGGCTCGATGATCTCCTTAAAGTCAACGCAGTCAGGAAGTCCGCCTACATTGTGATGGGACTTGATAACAGCTGACTTACCGAGGCCTGACTCGATTACGTCAGGATAGATCGTCCCCTGTACGAGGTAGTCAACAGCACCGATCTTACGTGCCTCTTCCTCGAATACACGGATGAATTCCTCGCCGATTATCTTTCTCTTCTGCTCAGGTTCATTTACTCCCTTGAGCTTCTCGTAGAATCTGTTCTGTGCGTTAACACGGATGAAGTTGAGCTCGTACGGACCTCTGGGACCGAATACTGCCTCAACGTCGTCGCCCTCGTCTTTGCGCAGGAGGCCGTGATCAACGAATACGCAAGTGAGTTGCTTACCTACAGCCTTGGAAAGAAGTACTGCAGCTACGGA
This sequence comes from Clostridiales bacterium, assembly GCA_017552455.1. Lineage (GTDB taxonomy): Bacteria > Bacillota > Clostridia > Saccharofermentanales > Saccharofermentanaceae > Saccharofermentans. Next base: position 12,364 of record JAFZPX010000059.1, on the reverse strand, counting down.
TGAATCAACACCGCCGGACAAAGCACAGAGTACGCGGCCGTTGCCAACAGTTCTCTTAATGGTAGCGATGGAGTCCTCAACGAAGGAAGACATCTTCCAGCTGCACTCGCACTGGCATACATTACGTACGAAGTTAGCAAGCATTGCCTGTCCTTCAACGCTGTGTGTAACCTCGGGGTGGAACTGCGTTAGGAAAAGCTTACGTGTCCAGTCTGAAGCTGCTGCAACAGGGCAGGAAACAGAAGAAGCCGTGATACGGAATCCGGGTGCAACCTCTGTGATTCTGATCGTGTGGCTCATCCAAACGACGGTCTTCTTGGAAACGCCTGTGAAAAGCAGATCCGTTCCGTCTGTTGTGATCTCGGTGTGTCCGTACTCACGAACCTCAGCCTTCTCTACCTTACCTCCGAGAAGGTAAGTCATAAGCTGAGCTCCGTAGCAGATACCGAGAACAGGTATACCAAGCTCGAAAAGCTCCTTATCACACTTCGGTGCATCGTCCTCGTAAACAGTAGCGGGACCGCCTGTAAGGATGATTCCTGCAGGATTCATCTTCTTAATCTCTTCAATGGACAATGTGTGGGGGTGAACTTCACTGTAAACGGAGAGCTCTCTTACACGTCTTGCAATAAGCTGGTTGTACTGGCCTCCGAAGTCGAGAACAAGGATCATTTCTCGGGACATAAATACCTCCATAGTAGGTTTTCATCTATCAATGAATAAAATTATACTCTGCATCTGCCCTCATGTGCGCGAAAAATTTACGCTTTTGATAGAATCTTCTTAATGAGTTTTACACAAAGACACACCCACATAGCAAAAGGCACGGCCATTCTTCTTTTGCTGTATTACCATGTTTTCGCCGCGTACAGCGACCTGCACTTCAATCTGGCGCAGATCGCCCACTGCTGTGTGTGGATCTTTGTTTTTCTGTCAGGCTACGGACTTACGGTGTCTTACGGCAAGTCCAGGCAGAAGAGCACCTCACCCCTGTCGTGGATCTTAAAGCACATCTGGAACCTCGAAGCTTTCTTCTGGCCGCACTTTCTTATCGGCGTTGCTCTGCTGTATCTGTGGGTAGGCAGGGGCCTTATGAGCCAGTACGGAAAAGTCTGGCGCATCATCCTGGATTTCTTCTGTCTTTCCGACATCTTCGGACAGACGCACATCCTCTCCGTATGGTGGTATATGGGACTTGCGATACTTATCGTGCTCGCTGTGCCGCTTCTTGTGAAGGTTACGGATAAGATCGGTTACTTCATCATTCCGGTTGTATATGCGCTTATACTCCTCGTCCCTGACCTGATCGTCAAAGACGAGCTTACAGGCCCGTACCAGGGCTACTACCTTGCTGCTGTCCTCGGTGTTGTGGCAGCGCGTAAAGGTCTTCTGGATAAGTATGTAACTTACATTGAGAAGGCATCTTCTTCGCGCACCGTCGTCCTTGGTCTGCTGTACATCTTCGGCATCATCAGCCTCGGTATGATGATCGTACCCGCCGAAGCCCTCGCACGTTTCTACCTTCCGCAGCTGATCATGACGGTTAATGCAGTGCTGGTTATTCTTCTTAGCGTGAACATCGCGAAGGCCGCCGACGTCTCTAAGGCATTTGAGTTCATGGGCAAACTGTCGGACGACATGTTCATCATGCATATCGTGGTAAGAACGGTACTGTGGGACCTCATATACATCGTGGACATCCCCGTCGTCATCTACCTTCTTCTGCTTATCTCAAGCATCCTCGTTACATGGGGCTTCAAGGCAATAAAAAAGCTTGCCGGTTACGACAAGCTTGTTAGTAAAGTCAGTTCAAAACTCGAGTTTAAGACTCACTGATTATCTGTTGATAGTCTCTTCTCTCTTAGGACCTGTGGATACGAGTGATACGTGTACACCGCACTCCTTCTCGATGAACTTTACATAGTCCTGTGCTTCCTTAGGAAGCTTATCGAAGTCTGTTACACCTCTGATATCGCTCTTCCAGCCGGGCATCTTCTCGAAGACAGGCTTAGCCTTGTTAAGCTTGTTGGGGTTCGGGAAGTCCTTAGTAACAACGCCGTCGATCTCGTAGCCGACACATACGGGGATCTCATCGAGATATCCCAGTACGTCGATGTTAGTAAGAGCAACGTCTGTAGCACCCTGAACGCGGCAGCCGTATCTTGTAGCAACAGCATCGAACCAGCCGACTCTTCTAGGTCTGCCTGTAGTAGCGCCGTACTCACCCTTATCGCCGCCTCTGTCTCGAAGCTCCTTAGCCTTTGCCTCGTCAAGGATCTCACTTACGAAAGCACCTGCACCTACTGCAGAAGAATAAGCCTTAGTTACGCAGATGATCTTCTTGATCTCATAAGGAGGAATGCCGGCACCGACAGCACCGAATCCTGCGAGTGTTGAGGAAGAAGTAACCATCGGGTAGATACCCATATCGGGATCCTTCATGGAACCAAGCTGACCTTCGAGAAGAATGTTCTTGCCTGAAGCAACAGCATCGAAAAGGAAAGCCTGTGTATCAGCAACGAAAGGCTTGATGAGCTTGCCCTGCTCGAGCATTTCCTTTGTAAGCTCGTCTGCATCGATGGGATCCTTGTGATAGAGGTTAACAAGAAGTGCGTTCTTGATCTCGAGGATTCTGCCGATCTTCTCGCGCAGTGTCTCTTCGTCGAACAGCTCACTTACCTGGAAACCGATCTTAGCGTACTTATCTGAGAAGAAAGGAGCGATACCGGACTTTGTGGAACCGAAAGCCTTGCCGCCTAATCTCTCTTCCTCGTACTTATCAAAATCAACATGGTAAGGCATGATCACCTGTACTCTGTCAGATACCATGAGCTTCGGATTAAGACCCTGTGAGCAGATATCATTGTATTCGTTGATGAACTTTCTGATATCAAGTGCTACACCGTTGCCGATGATGTTCACGATATTCTCGTGGCAGACACCGGAAGGCATAAGGTGAAGTGCGAATCTTCCGTGCTCGTTGATGATCGTATGACCTGCGTTGGCTCCTCCCTGGAAGCGGATAACGATATCAGATTCGTTCGCGAGAAGGTCTGTTATCTTACCTTTACCCTCGTCACCCCAGTTAGCGCCTACAATCGCCTGTACCATAATAAATACTCCTTACTTGAAGAAAATACGCAGTAATTATAATAGAGGAACCGCGTAATTACAATTACTGCTGGATACCCTGCCTGCCTTCGATGTAATCCAAAGCCTGCTTTCTGGCAAGATCTTCGACCTCAGTCGACAGCTCGGGAAGCTCGTAATCCTCGCCATACTTACGCTTGAGGGCCAATTCGAGCAGCATATCCGTGATCGCCGGGTTCTTGGGAAGCAGACTTCCGTGAGAATAAGTTCCGTAAGTGTTCTTATAAACGCAGCCCTCGAGGCCGTCTTCCCCGTTGTTACCGTGGCCCTTGATGACCTTCATGAAGGGCTTCTCCCCTTCTCCGAGATATGTTCTTCCGCTGTGATTCTCGAAGCCTGCGACCTTGATCGTCTGGCCGTTAAGCTCGAGTTCATAGACAGTATCGTTGATAAATCTTTCCTTCTCGCCTATCGTGTAATGAGGCAGCGCGCCGAGGCATTCGATGCGGTTGCCGCCGTGCTCCTGATAGTACTGTCCGAGCATCTGGTAACCGCCGCAGACAGTAAGGAATACAACGCCGTCTTCGATCATCTGCTTGATGACGTCACCCTTAACGTTCTTCATGTCATCAGCCATTATGTTCTGTTCGCTGTCCTGTCCGCCGCCTATGAATCCGATATCGATATCGCCGTTCTTCACATCGTCGCCGATTGAGATTCTCTTGACCTCGACCTCGATGCCGCGAAGCGTCGCTCTTCTCATGAGCGCGAGAACATTGCCTCTGTCGCCGTACAGATTAAGAAGATCCGGGTAGAAATGTCCGATAATAAGCTTCTCCATCTTCTTAATCCTTCCAGAAATCCTTTAATTTCAGCTCTTTCACGAGTCTGCCGCGAAGGTCCAACATCGCCGTGTAGTTAGGCAGGATGTATATGCACTTGCCGTCAGGACAATCCGCGAGAGCACCCTTAAGAAGCGTCGTCGCATACTCGAGAGTACCGTAGCCGTCGACCGTTCTTCCTGAGTAAGCCACACGCAGCATCATGTCTCCGTATCTCTCACCGGAAACATAGATATTCTGGGGCAGATCGTCCACCTTGGACTCGAAGTCAACATCCCATATCCACGACACATCCTTGCCGTCCGCGGTATTGCTGTTAAGCACGAGCATGAGCGAATCTGCATCCGAAGACTGCGCTACAAAAGACAGACTTCGGTCGAGACCCACGGGATTCTTCACAAGAAGAATGCATATATATTTGTTGCCTACAGCTATCTTCTCCATACGTCCGAAAGCTGCCTCTACGTTCTCCTGCGCCTTGCACACATTCTCGAAAATCTCCGCTTCCTCTTCCCTGTCGTTCTCAAGGAAAGTAGTTACGGCAGAGACTGCAGCACAAGTGTTATAGAGGTTGTGGCTGCCCGCGATCTTCAGGTTAAGCTCGCAGGACATGTCGTTCTTTGTATCGTTGATATCAAAGGGGAAGCCGATGTCACTCGGGTTGCCGGAAGCATCGGATGAGAGCTCGAACCTTTTCGCCGGGGTGGAAAAACCGCAGGACGGGCACTTATAGTCTCCCAAGTGTCCGAAACTTCTGGCGTTGTAGTTATATCTTACCTTGCACTCGGGACAGAAGGCAGCATCCGAAGAAGCCTCAAGGATGGTGTTGTTCGGATGGAGCTGGTTGTTCTCGAGCATGGTCTTAAGGGAGATGCCGAAGTAAGAAGAACGCTCGGCACGCGTCTTTCCCATGGATGCCACGAGCGAGTCGTCAGCATTAAGAACTATCTTCGCGGATGTGGCGTCTATGCCTTTCGCGATGAGGTCTCTCGTGTGTGTAAGTTCGCCGTAACGGTCGAGCTGATCTCTGAAAAGGTTTGTTACGACGCACACCTTCGGCTGCAGATCTTTCGCTATCCTCGCGAAAGCAGCTTCGTCCGTCTCAAGTACGTATACAGTCTTTTCAGGATCCGCGCCTCTTGAAGGCTTCTCGCACAGGAATGTGGTAGCGATACCGGAAGCAAGATTGGCTCCGGAAACATTGGTCACAACTTCGTATCCCAATGAGCGGAGCATGCTCGTGATCATGTGGGTAGTAGTAGTCTTGCCGTTGGTTCCCGTGATGGTGATTATCTTCTTGCCCCTGGCGCATTTATTGATGATGTCGGGGCACATCTTGATAGCGACTTTACCCGGCAGAGTAGTCGCACCGCGTCCCATGATACGCAGTATTCCTTTTGTTATGAGCGCTGCCGCATGTGCCGGTGCTTTAAGTCCCATCCTGAATATGTCCTATAACTATGTATCTCATCTTGCCTTCACTTGTGTAGACGCAGGTAACAAGAGTAAGCTGCCTTGTATCTGTGATACCGCCGCCGATAAGTTCAAACATCTCCTGAGGTGTGACTATCATCGTCTCGTCTACAAAGTAAGTATACTGATGTCCGCGGATATCCGTAATGTTTACTATATCTCCCACACCGACTTCCTGAAGTCTGTTGAAGATACCGCCGTACTGGATCAGGTGATGACCCATGATCGTACAGTTACCGACACTTCCTGGCAAAACGGAATTAACGTAATGGCCTGCGCCATAACGGAGTGTATGTGTATTTGTTGTCTCCCAGATGGGGATGTGACAATCAATGCAGGGTATGTCAATGATACCTATTCCCTCGAGTACAAGATATCCGGTGTATGAATCATCTAATTCCTGATTAACCGAATCCGCACTTGCCGACTGGGCCTGCTGTGAATAAGAGTCGCTGTAAAGATCGTATGCCTCTCCGTTAACAGGGATAGCATCAGGATCTATGACAAGAGTCATGGTAATCTCTTCAAGGGCGCCTTCATCTCCGCCTGCAGCTTCGATGGCAGCCATATTCTCTGCTATTACCTGCTCCATATCAGAAGTCGCATCTTCAATTACAGCATTACGCTTATGGCGTTTGATCATGTCTGAAGACAGATAGACAATGCCCCCGATCAGAAGTACTGCCGAGAGTATCAGAAGTATATTACTTATTAATATTTTCTTTTTTCTTGTCATTCTTCCGGAAGACTTCAACATATGTAAAACATTATAGACTAAACCGTGTTATAATTCAGTTACTTTTGCTTTGGAAGGTTTACCCATGAACGAAGAAATCTGGTCAAAAGCACTTAAGATCATCTCTCTTGATTCAAGGGTGGATGAACTCTACTACAACACGATATTAAACAAGATGAAGCAGGTATCGTACGAGAACGATATCCTTGTTCTTTCATGCCGTGATGATTATTCCTTGAGTCTTGTCAAAGGAAAAGAACTTGAGGGTTATATCAAGAGTGCTGTAGGAATGGTTACTGACCGTGAGACTTCAGTTAAGTACATCATCGAAGGAGATAATGCAGCTGCTATTAACTCCATCGTTTCCGAGACTAAGGTTAAGGAGAAGGAACGTTCAACTTCTGCTTCAGGTCTTACAGATGAGTTTACCTTCGAGAACTTTATTGTAGGTGACTGTAACAGATTTGCTTATGCATCTGCCTTCTCAGTAGCAGAGAATCCCGGTCTTCGTCAGAAGAATCCTCTTTATCTGTGGGGTAATTCAGGTCTTGGTAAGACTCACCTCATGAAGGCCGTAGGCTATAAGGTACAGCAGCTGTTCCCGGGTAAGAAGGTTCTTTACACCACATGTGAAGAGTTTACTAATGCTTTCGTATCATGCCTTCATAACAAGGCTATAGATGATTTCCGTAATAAGTACCGTAATATCGATGTACTTCTTATCGACGATATCCAGTTCCTTATTAATAAGGAAGGTACTCAGATGGAGTTCTTCAATACTTTCGAATCACTGGTATCTGCCGGAAAGCAGATCGTAATTACTAGTGATAAATCTCCTAAGAATCTTCCTGAGCTCGATCCGAGACTTACTTCAAGATTCCAAAACGGCGTAATGATGGATATTCAGCCGCCGGATTATGAGACACGTAAGGCTATCTTCCTTAATAAGATGAATTCCATGGGAATCTCGTTCGATGACGATATTGTCGGATATGTATGTGAGAACGTTACTAATAACGTAAGAGAGCTTAACGGAGCATTTAATATCATCTCCACTTACTATGCGCTTGAGAACGGTAATATCAATCTCGAGCTTGTTATGGCTAAGCTTGCTCCTATTATCTCTCCTAATAAGAAGAAGGCTATTACTGTTGAGACTGTTATAGAGGCAGTATCCAAGTACTATGACATTACTCCGGATAAACTTCTTTCTAATGTAAGATCTGCCGATATCGTTAATGCAAGGTCCGTTGCCATGTATATTTGCAGGGATCTTCTGGAGATGCAGCTTACAAAGATAGGTGAATACTTCGGCGGAAAGAAGCATACTACTGTTCTTCATGCCCTTAATAAGGTAACAGATGAAGAATTTTTGATGTCTGATGTAAAGCTTATAGAAAAGAGACTTGCAGACGTATAAACATTTTTATGTTCATATGTTCATAAGTCAGTGTAATTCTGATGTAGACGGATTGTTCATTGATTTACGATGTTCATATAAACACTTCTGTAAACATCAAAAATTGATGATATGAACACAAAAATAACACTGTTAAATTCATGTGTTATATGACCTCATCAGGGTTATAAACATTTTCTTCATCCCTTAATAATATGAATACGAACTCAATAAAAAATGTAGTATAATGGTTGCGGTTAAATATTCGAAAGGAATATCGCTGTATGAAATTCAACTGCAACAAATCAGATCTTCTGGATGCTATTGTCATTGTTCAGAAGGCTATCAAGACAAACTCTACCGTACAGATTCTCGACGGTATTCTTATTCAGGCAGAAGACGGAAGAGTAAAACTTACAGGTTATGATCTCGAGACTGGTATCGAAGCTGATCTCGATTCAGATATTATCGAAGAAGGTTCTGTTGTAGTTAATTCCAAGTATTTCGGTGAAGTAGTAAAGATGCTTCCTGAAGATATGACTACAGTTGAAGTAGATGACAGATATAACGTCGCTATCAGTTCCGGAGAATCCAATACAGTACTTAAGGGTAACTCAGCTGAGTCTTATCCTAAGATTCCTGTTATTGAGACAGATAATAAGATCACAGTTTCACAGAAGCTTATTAAGGATATGGTTAACGGCACTATATTTGCTGTTTCCAAGGATGGTACAAGACAGTATCTTACAGGATGTAACCTCGAGAGCGACGGTTCAACACTTACAATGGTTGCCATCGACGGTTTCAGAATGGCTTTAAGAAGAGCTAACGTAGGATCTGACTTCCCTGTTATGAACTTCATCATTCCCGGTAAGGCTTTGAATGAAGCAGCTAAGATTTTTGACGGATCTGACGAGAATACAGAAGTTATTATCTACAGCTCAGCTAATCACCTTCTGTTTGATATCGGAAGTGTAAGAATCATATCCAGACTTCTTGGCGGACCGTTCGTTAACTACAATGCAATCATTCAGAAGAATCCCAGAACAGTTATCAATATCGACAGAAGAAAGCTTCTCGATGCTGTTAATCGTGCTTCCCTTATCATCATGTCTGATGAGAGAAGATGTCCTCTGCAGATCAAGATGAAGGATACAGCTACACTTATCGTATCTGCTACAGCTGATGCAGGTACACATAAGGAGACTATCCCGATTGAGACTGAGGGCGAGACAGTTGATATCGATTTCAACTCTAAGTATCTTATCGATGCTCTTAAGGCTATCGAAGACGATACAGTAAGGATCGAATTCAATGGTAATCAGGGTCCTTGTATTATCGTTCCTGTTAAGGGAGATGCTTACGTCTATCTGGTATTGCCTATCAGAAGATGATAATAAGAAATATCAATCTTACTAACTTCAGAAATTACGGAAGGCTCGATCTTGAGGTCGGGCCTTCTGTTAATGTTATCTACGGTAATAATGCTCAGGGTAAGACCAATATTATCGAGGCTATAAGTGTAGGATCCTCTGTCATATCCCACCGTACTTCCAAGGATAAAGAGATGATCAAGTTCGGTGAGAATGAGTATATTATCGACCTTAAGTGCCACGACGAAGTGTATAACTCTGATGTGGACCTTCAGGCCTGCTACTTTACTGAGAAATCTTTCCTGAACGATAAGAAGACTGCCGGCAGAAAGCTGTCGCACGATGGTATGGTTATACCTAAAATCTCGAAATACATGGGTGTGTGTAACACTGTTATTTTCGCTCCTGAGGACTTAAGTATAGTTAAGGGACAGCCTGCAGCAAGGCGTAAGTACCTGAATCTGCTTATATGCAAGGTCTCCCCTTCTTATTACGACGTTCTGGGCAGGACGAGAAGGATAATTGACCAGAAGAACGCATGTCTTAAGTCTTTTAAGGGCCGTTTTGATAAGAATCGTGAGAATGAGCTTGAATACTGGGACTTTTCCCTTGCGGATCTGTCTGCTTATCTCATTATGGAGCGTTTCAGGTATTGTGAGCTCATTTCCCGTAAGGCTTCAGCTCATCATTCAGTTATTTCAGACGGCAAAGAGAACTTAAAAGTGGGGTATTCCACTATAACGGGCTCAGAAGGCGTTATAAGAGGCATCCTTACAGATAGTGATATGTTTGACCAATTTATAGATGGAACGCTTTCTGAGGGTATTCTCGCGCAGATTAAGGGGTCTTTGTCTGACTATATACTCACGAAGCTTCGTTCAGAGCGTATTTCTGACGTTGAGAGGGGCGTTTACGGCAATGGTGTACATAGAGACGACCTCGATATCAGCCTTAATGCACTTCCAATGAGACAGTATTCTTCCCAGGGTCAGCAAAGATCTGCTGCTTTGGCATTAAAGCTTGCTGAATTGGAGATCCTTCGTGATAAGACTAAGTCATCCCCTATATTGCTCCTGGATGACGTTTTCTCAGAGCTTGATGAAGGCAGAAGAGTGAGTTTATTGTCCGGAATGAATACGGCCCAGATATTCATTACATGCACTGACAGGGCATTTGTTGAGAATGAATTGTCCTCGATCGTCACGATGGATATCGATACGAGGTTCTTCAGAGTGGAATCCGGCACAGTTTTCTGCGAATAATCAAAAATATCCTATATTTATATATTATAATAAGCATATTATGTTATAATATCGCTTGGAGGAGTATGTCGATGTATGTAAATATCGGCGGCGATATATTCGTTCCTGCGGGAAGTGTAAGTGCGATTGTTAATCTTGAGACTGTTCTTCCCTCCAGGCGGGATGTCACTGATCTTATAGAGGCAGAAGACGAGAATAACAGGCTTCAGTACCTCACGGAGGATATCCCGAGGACATTGATTCTTACGGATTCAAGGTCCTATATCAGCTCGATATCATCGTCAGTCCTTCAAAGAAGGCTTGAGAATAGCCTGAGTAACACTGTTAATTATTAAATCTATTTGTAGATTATCAAGGAGATTTGACAAAATGAGTGATGAAGAGAAGAATTTGGTGGCTGCTTCTGAAGAGAATAAGGGCGCGGTAGATGTTTATTACCAGCCGATCGAGGATGCAGATGACGATGAGCTTCGTAATCTTGCCGAGAATCCCAGAGCAATGACAGAGAATTTCTCTGAGGAGAAGATTGAGGAGATTGAAGCAGTTACTGAAGGTCAGGATGAGTTCGATACTACCAATTCCAGTGCTTACGATGAATCAGATATTCAGGTTCTTGAGGGCCTGGAGGCTGTTCGTAAGCGTCCCGGAATGTACATTGGTGATACAACTCTCAGAGGTCTTCACCACTTGGTTTATGAGATTGTAGCTAACTCAGTTGATGAAGCATTGGCAGGACGTTGCGATCAGATTGATGTAGTTCTTAATAAGGATGGTTCAGTTACAGTTACTGACGACGGATCCGGTATTCCTGTCGGAATTCACCCTAAGCAGGGCATTCCTACGGTTGAAGTAGTACATACGATCCTTCATGCCGGCGGTAAGTTCGGCGGCGGTGCATACAGTGTTTCCGGTGGTTTGCACGGTGTTGGTGCCTCTGTTGTTAACGCTCTTTCCGATACTATGACAGTACAGGTAAAGAGAGAAGGACATATCTATCAGATTGGCTTTACAAAGGGCGTAACTACTGAGCCTTTGCACATTGTCGGCGATTGTGATGTTGAAGATACAGGTACAAGAACTACTTTTATTCCTGATAATACTATCTTCCCTAACATCACTTTTGACTTTGATACAATGATTACACGTTATCGTGAGATGGCTTTCCTTAACCGTGAGGTTACTATCGATCTTCACGATAACAGAGGCGATGAGCCTAAGGACGTACACCTCCATTATGATGGCGGTATCATCACATTCGTTGAGTACCTTAACCGTCATAAGGAGAAGATCAATCCTACACCTATCTACATGGCTACAAAGGTTGATGACTGCTTCGTAGAGATTGCTATGCAGTATAACGATTCCTATCAGGAGACCGTTTACAGCTACGCTAACAACATCGCTACAACTGAGGGTGGTACGCATCTTACAGGTTTCCGTGCTGCTCTTACACGTGTTATCAACGATTATGCTAGAAGATATAAGTTCCTTAAGGATAACGACCAGAAGCTTCAGTCTGAGGATACAAGAGAAGGTCTTGCAGCTATTATCTCTGTTAAGCTTCCTGAGCCTCAGTTCGAGGGACAGACAAAGACCAAGCTTGGTAATGCCGAGATCAGACCTATGGTTGAGCGTGCAGTATCTGAGAAGCTCATGACATTCCTTGAAGAGAATCCTGACGTCAGCAAGATGGTTATGGATAAGTGCTTGTCCGCAAGTCGTGCCCGTGATGCAGCTAAGAAGGCTCGTGAGATGACCAGAAGAAAGACTGTATTCGAGAATAACGCACTTCCCGGTAAGCTTGCTGACTGCCAGTCCAATGAGGCTGAATTCTGCGAGATCTTTATCGTTGAGGGAGATTCCGCCGGCGGTTCTGCTAAGCAAGGACGTGAGCGTAAGTATCAGGCAATTCTTCCTCTGTGGGGTAAGATGCTTAACGTTGAGAAGGCCCGTATTGATAAGGTTTATTCCAATGAGAAGCTTCAGCCTGTTGTAATGGCTCTTGGCGCTGGAATCGGTGAAGAGTTCGATGAGAGCAAGCTTCGTTATCATAAGGTTATTATCATGGCTGATGCCGATGTCGACGGTTCTCATATCAGAACACTCCTTCTTACATTCTTCTTCAGATATCTTCGTCCTCTCGTAGATGGCGGATATGTATATATAGCTTGCCCTCCTTTGTTCAAGGT
>JAFZPX010000058.1 GCA_017552455.1 Clostridiales bacterium | reverse complement strand
ATGCGCTTCCATCCGTTCAATCGCATCTCATGTGTAATCTGATCCATCTTAGGTTCCTCCAAAGAATCTAGCTAGATTTTCTAGTTTCTTTAGTATTCCCTAAAAACTCTATTTACGTAAGGCGCACGGTTTGACGCTTACGAATTAACCATTATTTTACTAAGTCACTTGAAGATTTGAGAGAAAAATGTGCTAGGGGCTATGCAGACGGAGCCCCCAATAGAAACTATGATGAAGCTTTAAGTTGCGTAGATCATCCCATTATAGAGGATAAAACAATTCTGTCGTATGCTAACGAGATAAGAGAATTGTGTGAGTAAATTAGAAAAAACAAAAGTATTCAATACAAGCTACACCTCAAAACAAACAACGCCACAGCCACTCTGATATAGAACGGCAGATTGCCACGCTTGGCGCTTCTCCAGCACTTGCGATAGTCAGGAGCATTGTCTTTGATGAACTTAACGAAGTAGTCGTTGAGTTCTTTTTTCGTTTGCTTATCTGCTCCTTTTGCAAGATTAAACGAGAACTGTGCGAAGGTCTTGAGGATTCCATAGACCATGAAGTCTCTGCCGTTGTGGTCAGAAGAAGTCTTGAGTGCTTCGGCTACTTCTTCGAAGGCGAGCTTCGGGAAGGAGAAGTTCTTTAATCCCTGGAACCTGGTCATGGCTGAGCCTTCGTGCTGGATGTAGTGGTAGCCCGAAGCCTTTACTATGGTAATGTTCTTTGCCAAGTAATTAGCGCAGAGTGATATGGGAAGGTCTTCGGCGCGCACGTTCTTTTCGAGAGTGAAGGCGAAGTGGTACTCGTCCCAGAATGCTCGGCGATATAGTCTTGCTAAGACACCCATTATGCGGTATGCCCACATCTCGTCTGTGCCTGAAGTGTAGCTTGTAGGGATGGTCTCTGTGTATTTGCCTGTCTCGAAGTCTTCGGTCTTGTAGCCTGTGATGACGAGGTCGGAGTTATTCTTCTGTGCAGCTGTGACCAGACTCTCGATGTAGTCGGGGTCAACGTAGTCGTCGCCATCTACGAAGAGGAGGTAGTCGCCTGTTGCTGCCGCGATGCCGTTGTTACGGGCGACGCAAACGCCTTGGTTCTCCTGCGTTATGAGAGTGATGCGAGTATCTTCTGCTGCGAGGGCTTCGATTATGCTGCTGCTGTTATCGGGACTTCCGTCGTTAATGGCGATGATATCTATGTCCTTATAAGTCTGCATCATAAGGGAGCGTATACATCTGTCGATGTAGGGTGCGCAGTTATAGACGGGGATGATTATCGATACCTTGGTCATAGATATGATTATACATTCTTTATGTGGGAATAATCTATTCAGGTATTTGTATAAGAAGCCGAACGATAAAACGCCTCTTCCTCAGACTCAAGGGGTTATGCGTGGTTAATTAGGGCAGATATTAATGAAAGGTGCTTGTCGTTGCCGGTGATGTTTGTTATTATGAACATAAACAGGGGAATGGTCTATTATAATGAACAAAAGAACCACTACTATTTATCCAAAGCATCAGAGAATACTCATTCAGATGGGTGAGCAGATTCGCCTTGCGAGGTTAAGGAGAAAGATTTCTGTCGAGATGGTATCTGAAAGAGCAGATATCAGCCGTTCCACACTATGGAAGATAGAGAAGGGCGACCCCTCTGTTGCAATAGGATCATATGCACGAGTGCTAAATGCTATCGGAATGATCGAAGACTTGTTGTTGATAGCAAAAGATGATGAATATGGCCGATTGATCCAAGATGTGGAACTTGATAAGAGAAAGAAAAAATGATTGATAAGTTTTATGTTTGTGCAGGCTGGATAGAAGGAGCCCCGGTAATTGGGGAATGCTTCATCGAGCGAGTTCGGGAAGATGAGATTATATCGTTTCAATATGACAGAGATTGGCTTATTAGTAACCCGGTCATCCTTGATCCAGCGATAACACTTCGCCCGGGAAGACAGTATCCACCAAAGAATAAAGTGTTTGGTTTTCTGGAAGATATTTCTCCGGATAGATGGGGAAGGAAGCTTCTTGATAGGCAGGAAATGAGAGATGCAGCACTTACAGGGCGGAAGAGCAGAAGCCTGATGGCAAGTGATTATTTTCTCGGTGTAAGTGATTATGGAAGAACCGGCGGAATTCGCTTAATGACATCTGACGGTGTTTTTATGAATTCATATGCTGATGTTAATATCCCTCCAATTACAGAGCTTCGTAAACTTGAGCATGCTGTTCATTCTGTAGAAAACAATGATAAGGATTCAGACAAATTCCTTAAGGATCTGATAGACCCCGGTTCTTCATTGGGTGGAGCGAGACCTAAGGCCAATATAATTGATACGGATGGAAGTCTTTGGATAGCTAAGTTCCCTTCTAAGTATGACGATTATGATGTTGGTGCATGGGAGATGACAGTGCACGACTTAGCCTTTATGTGTGGCATTGATGTACCGCCTGCCAAACTGATCCCGCTATCGAATCGTGGAAGTACTTTTCTGATTAGAAGATTTGATCGAAGAGATGATGGTAAAAGAATACATTACGCTTCAGCGATGACTATGCTTGGTGAGTATGATGATTCGGAGAATAGATCCGGTTATCTTGATATAGTTTCTGTTCTGAGCAGAATTAGTTGCCACTTTATGGAGGATTCAAGAAAACTCTATGAGAGAATGGTTTTCAACATATGTGTAGGTAATACAGATGACCATCTTAGAAACCATGGTTTTGTGTTGACTGATAAGGGCTGGAGATTATCAGAAGCATTCGATCTGAATCCTTCCAGATATGGGACGGATATGTCATTGTTGGTTAACTTTGATGATAGTAACAAATCGTTAACCAATGCACTTGATGTCTGCGGTTATTTCAATTACGAGGAAGATGATGCCAGAAAGTATATCGAATCAGTTCAGCATATTATCAGAAATAATATGTCATCCATAGCTTCGACATACGGATTAAAGAGAGCTGATGTTGATTATATGAGTGACGCTTTCTCTGAGAGTTATATACAACTTTGATATTCACTGTGGTAAATTGATGCATATGATAGTTTTTATGCTTCTACATTACGGTGATCACAAGGTCACGATGGACTGCATCGAGTCTATTATGGGGCTCAGGTATTCCTGTGAGCATTCTATCCTGATCATAGATAATGATGCATCGCCTTCGCCCTGGGAGTGTACAGGTATCGAAGTGGTGAAGACGGGTAATGTAGGTTTTTCCGAAGCTAATAATATCGGGTATAAGTATGCCAAGGATTTTCTCGGTGCCACGATGGTGATAGCAGGGAATAATGACCTGGTGTTTGATGACAGGTTTTCCGAGGGTGTGCTGCTGTCGTATGAGGATTCCCAATATGCTGTTGTAGGACCGGACGTGGAGAAGGTCGGAACAGGGGAGCATCAGAGCCCGATCGCGCTTGGGTTAAGAAGTGCCAAAGAAGTAAAGAAGACTATCCGTCTTAATAAGATGGTGCTCGGGGTCTACCCGTTGGCATATCCTTTCATGAAGAAATATCTTGCCGGAAGCACGCAGGTAGGTGCTCCTGTTACGGGGGTT
>JAFZPX010000057.1 GCA_017552455.1 Clostridiales bacterium | reverse complement strand
TGCGATATCCTCATCGGAGAAGCAGAATGCCTTTGTGATCTCACGTGCACGGTCAGGACGGAAGTTGAAGAAGATAACGGAGTCGTTAGGCTTAACAACAGAGAGGGGCTTGCCGTCAGCATCTGTGATGACTGTAGGAAGTACGAACTCGTCTGTTACGCCGTTATCGTAAGACTTCTGCATAGCTGCAACAGGATCTGTGTCCTTAACGCCCTCGCCGAGAACCAATGCATCGTATGCCTTCTGGATACGATCCCAGTTGTTATCTCTGTCCATAGCGTAGTAACGGCCGGACATGGAAGCTACCTTACCGCAGCCGATCTCATTCATCTTGTCGATAAGAGCTTGGAGATAATCCTTACCGGATGCCGGAGGAGTATCACGGCCATCGTAGAAAGGATGAACATAAACGTTCTCGAGACCGTTCTTCTTGCACATCTCGATCAAAGCATAGAGATGTGTGTTGTGGCTGTGAACGCCGCCGTCTGAAAGAAGACCCCAGATGTGAAGATCTGAATTGTTCTTCTTGCAGTTCTCGATAGCGCGGAGGAGCTCTTCGTTCTTAAAGAAAACTCCATCCTCGATATACTTTGTGATCAATGTGAGGTCCTGGTAGATGATTCGGCCGGAACCGATATTCATGTGACCTACCTCGGAGTTACCCATCTGTCCGTCGGGAAGTCCTACAGCAAGACCGGAAGCATATCCGAGCTGATAAGGGCACTGGGCCATCAGCTTATCCATAACGGGTGTGTTAGCCATCTTGATGGCATTACCCTCTTCCTTCTCTGTGATGCCGTAGCCGTCGAGAACCATCATTACTACAGGTTTCTGTCTCATATTTATATCTCCTGTCTTAAAATATACAAAAATTCACCAACACCGATTTTATATTGTCGGCGTCTGTCATTCAACATTATTATTTATACAAAGCGATTCGATTCTTCGTCGTATGTATAGTCAATATTTCCAAGTTTGGCCTTAATATCCTCGGCATTTACGCCGTAAGCCGCCGCTAATTCGTCGAGCGAGCTGTAATTATCGCGAAGCTGAGTGTTGATAAAGCTTAGGAGCATAACAGGGTCGTTAGGCATATTCATTTTGATTCCACGTCCTTTTTCTTGATGTTGAGCAGGACCACTGCTGCAAGTACGAGTATAACACCGGCGATGTTGGCCGCACCGAGAGTCTCGCCGAAGAGGAGCACACCCACGAGTGACGCCACCACAGGCTCAATCGAAGCAAGCACCGAAGCCTTGCCGTTCTCGAGTCCCGTAAGGCTGTACGTGTACAGAAGGTACGGCACGAAACACGTGACTATGCCCGCGATGATGCAGAAAGCAACGTTGCCCGCAGAAGCGAAAACGTTTTCGACAAGGTCATGCGGGTGCCATATGATCACGGCACCTACACCGGCAAGCAGGCACGAGTATAAGTTTATGGTGTTGCTCGTGTATCCCCTTTGCAGCGCGAATCTCGAGAAGATCGTGTACAGCGCGTAGCCTACACCGGAACCTATTCCGAAAAGCAACCCTTTACCCGTAATGCTGATGCCGCCCATAAGGCCGGAGACAAGGCAGCAGCCCGCGAAAGCCGTTATGACAGCGACGATCTTGATCGGCGTGAGTTTCTCTTTAAAGAGCAACGCCGACAGTAAAGTGACCACGATAGGCGCGATATAAAGAAGGATCGCGGCAGCCGAGAGGCTCATCATGGAGATTGCCGTAAAGTAGCAGAACGTAAAGAAAAGAAAGCTAAGAAGTCCTGAACCTATGAAGCACCAGAAGTCTTTGGGCTTAACTTTGAATGACGAAGGGTCCTTAAGAAGCATGACTAGCGCGAAGCAAACGACAGCAACGGCGCATCTTACGATGATCGCACCGTCGGAACCGATTCCCATCTGTGCGAGATTTCTTGTGAAGAATCCCATTGTTCCCCAGCATATGCCGGCGCCGAGGACCGCCGCTATGTGTCTTTTCATACCGGCACATTATAACAGGAAAATGCCCCCGCCTTACGGCAGGGGCATCTTTAAGTGGTTAGTTTGTATCAGAGATTAATCTGTAACTACTGTGCAGTATGCATCGCAGATGATACCGTTGCCCTCTACATCATGGAGTCTGAATACATAGTCGCCATCCTCGAGTCTTGAAGGCTCATAAGAGAATGTGAATGTATCTGTAGCGCCTCTGCTGTTGAAACCTGTGATCGTATCAACATACTCACCGTCAAGGAATACATCACAATCAACACCGGATCCTACATCGTAGTAACCCCATGTGATTACATAGAAGTCTACAGCACCTCTGTTGGAAGGATATGTGGAATCTTCGAACCACTCGCCGTTACCGTCTGTGAAGTGGAATACATAGAAATCATCGCCCTCATTGCCATAGGACATTGACTCACCGAACTCAGGTACTGAAGCGGGAACAACCGGAGCACCCTCTGTGATGATGATGATCTCAACCTCGATAAGTACAGAAGAGGAAGAACCCTCATCGTATACTGTAACCGCATAAGATCCGGAAGGACCGTTAGGGTCAACGACAGGGATCATGATGTTGATCATATCATCAAAGTCTTCAGGTATTACATACTGACCTGTGATAGCACCATCGGCGCCATTAACAGAAACCTCATAATTGAATGTATCACCTGTGTCATAGTAATCCCATGTCTGTACATCGACATAGATCATATCGTCTGTAACTGAGTAATCGTAGCCGAAGAGGTCATCACCTTCAGTAACAATAACATCTGTTACATCATAATCACCGGAAGGAACTGAACCGCCGCCGTAAGCAGCCATGTACATGTCGTAATCGCTCTGAGAGATTCTGCCCTGCTCGAGGAGGAGATCAAGAGCATCAACCATCAAATCGTCTGCGTTAGCCAAGTCAGGGAATTCAAAGTCATAGAAGAAACCCTGATCGTCAGGATCTACGTAGAGGTTACCGTCATCATCAGCTGTAACAGTTACGCTTGCATTGTAAGGAACAGTAAGATCTGTCTGTGCTACAGAATCGTTTACTACTCCGAGGATCTGAACCATCAGAGTATTAATGTCGAATGTGTTGTTGATCAAAGACTCGATATAATCGGCAAAGATCGGAACCATTACTTCGTTATCCTGAACAGCTGTTGTGATAGCAGTCTCAGCGTCAGGAGCTGTACCTGTAAGATTAACAACGATAGCATCCTCAGTTACGCTGGAGATGGATGACTCATAATCTACGTTTGCAAAGTAGCTTGAGAACAGGTCGCTGTAGACAGTATTGTCAGAACCCATAGCCTCTTCGATCTCATCAAAATTATCAAAGATGTCTGCGCCTTCAGGGCTCATGGCAAGAACACCCTGAACATCGCCCTGAGCAAGGTAGGACATGAATGTGTCTACTGCTTCAAGAGCTGCTGCTTCAGAAAGTCCTGCAAACTCGAGATCCTCACCGATGCTCAAGAAGAAATTGTACAGATCCTCTGTAGAATCACCCTCGATGAGCCAGTCCTCTCCGTCCTTTGAGAACTCGAAGCTTACTTCTTCCTCGACTGTATCATCAATATCCTCGATAGCATCGAGGAATTCATCGAATGAATAGCCCTCGTCTGCGATGGAATCGAGATCAGGCATTGTGAATACGATGTCAGCCGAACCTGAATCCTTCTTGACCTCGATGTTCTCTACTGTGAATTCAGTAGATGCCAGAACAACACTCAGGAGATCTTCCTGCTGAACGGGGAATGCATTCTCCTGGAAATAATCTTCCTCATCAACTACCAAAGCTGCAGACTTGTTAAGCTTGCCGTCTTTGATGTAGTCAATGTAACTTGTAGCAACTTCCTCGATAGCTGCCTTATCCTTACCGCCCAGAAGTGAGCAGCCGGCAAAAGATACAGCCAGAACAGAAGTCGCAGTGACCAAACTTACGAATTTTTTTGTGTTCATGGGAATCCCCTTTCCTAATAAAATATTCGCCTTATTATAAACGTTTTTTGACAAAAATCACACACGCATATAATCTTTATGTATCTGTAGAGGGGGATAAGGGTATGAAAGTTTTATCAAAAATAGCCAGAACTATACTTACTGCAGCTTTAATGGGCTCGATAATTCTTGCAAACGGCGCAAGTGTGTTCGCAAGCCCGGCAAGCGTTCCGATGAGCTCCCTCAATGGTCTTTCGGGTGTCGAGATGGCTACATTCGACAGCTTAAGATCACAGATAATAAACACCGCTTCAGGCGCCAATCTTTCTACCGTTTATGAAGTACCTCTGTCTTCACTCGGACTCGGCTCATGTTCATGGACAGCTGCTGATCTTAATGTCAGCTCCCTGCTGTCAGGAGGACAGATAAGTTCTGAAGCAAAGAACGCAGTACTCAACAAGGTCGCAGGCGACTACAACCTCGTCATCTCAACACTTCTCGAAGACTGTCCCTACGAACTGTTCTGGTATGACAAGAACGGAGTCAGCATCAACTGCTCAGTGTACTACCACTACGAACCTTCTGTAGGCAACTATGTCATATCTGTAGAGAGCAACGTGTATTACTATTTCGGCGTGGCAGGTGACTATGCTGCAGGTTCATACCAGGTCAGCCCCAATGCCATCGCAAGAGCGCAGGCTGCGGCTAACAATGCGCGTGCAATCGTCGCACGTTATGCAGGGCTATCTGACTACGATAAGCTCGTTCACTACAGAGATGAGATATGTGCACTCGTAAGCTACGATTACTCTTCTTCGGGACGCGCTTACGGCGATCCGTGGCAGCTCATAAGCGTCTTCGACGGCGACCCCAATACCAACGTTGTATGCGAGGGATACTCTAAGGCTTTCAAGTACCTCTGTGACCTGACGACATTCAACAACAGTTCCATCGCATGCTATACGGTAGGCGGCAATATCAGCGATCCGTATGAGTCAGGACCGCACATGATCAACGTCATTAGAATGGATGACGGCTCTAACTACATTGTCGATCTTACAAATGCTGATGAAGGCTCTTACGGAAGCGCGAGTCCGTTCCTTTCAGGCGCCAACGGAAGTGTTCAGGGCGGATACAGCTACATCATCAACAACGGTAATGCTTACTTCACTTATGACTCCAAGTTCGTCCGTCTGTTTAACGCAGGCGCACTGACGATCCACGGCACGGACTATGCTCCAGTCGCAGGAGGTTATAACGTTAATATCCCGTCTGACCCTTCGGGCGCACAGAGCTTCATCGAGAGGCTTTACACAGTTGCATTAGGCAGAGCGAGCGACCCCACAGGCGCACAGTACTGGCTCCAGAAAGTCATGAGCGGATCATCAACGGGAGGCGACCTTGCAAGAGGCTTCCTGTTCTCACAGGAGTTCCTCGGAAAGAACACAACCAACGAAGAATTTGTTACTGTGCTTTACCACACATTCTTCGACAGAGAACCTGATGCACCCGGACTTCAGTACTGGGTCAATAACCTCCAGAACGGCATGAGCCGACAGGATGTAATTAACGGTTTCATTAATTCGATTGAGTGGTATCATTTATGCACCTCTTACGGAATAAGATCAGGGAGTGCTGCAGCACCTAATTAATTTATGAACATCAGATCACTTATAGGCGATCGTAAATTCTATTCCATGGTACTTGCCATCGCGGTACCAATGATCATTCAGAACGGTCTGACGAACTTCGTCAGCCTGCTTGATAATGTCATGATCGGCGGCGTGGGAACGAACGCGATATCAGGTGTCGCGATCGCCAATCAGCTGATATTCGTATTCTGGCTTCTCATGTTCGGCGCGACATGCGGTGTCGGCATCTTTACTGCGCAGTTCTTCGGCAAGGGCGATACACAGGGTGTGCGCGATACATTCAGATTCAAGCTTATCGCGAACACAGTACTCGCAGTAGCAGCAGGCGTCATCTACTATCTGATGGCACCTACGATGGTGTCATGGTTCTTAGAAGGTGACGGCACACCTGAAGATGCTGCCGAGACTCTCGAGATCGGCGTCACCTACATCAACATCATCATCTCAAGCCTCGTGCCGATAGGCTTAAGCTATGCGTATGCCGGCACATTAAGAGACACGGGCAACACCAGGGTCCCTATGGTCGCGACCATCATCGCCATCTTCGTTAACCTCATAGGAAATGCCATTCTTATCTACGGTCTGTTCGGACTCCCTGCTATGGGTGCAAGCGGTGCTGCCGTCGCGACCGTAGTCTCACGTTATGTAGAGCTTCTTGTTCTCATGATCTACACGGGCTCACACTCTTCTGCGAATCCGTTCATTATCGGAGCTTTCCGAAGCTTCCGCATACCGCTTAATCTTGTGTCGCAGTTTATACTGAAGTCGCTGCCGCTGATGGCAAACGAGACACTTTGGGCTTTCGGCATGACGGTACTGAATCAGTGCTACTCGGTAAGAAGCCTTGCAGCAGTCGCAGCGGTTAATATCGAGAGTACTCTTTGGAACCTGCTTACCGTCGCTTTCGTCGCGACAGGAGAATGTATCGGTATCGTAGTCGGGCAAAGACTCGGCGCGGGACAGATCGAGACCGCCAAGGATTATGCACGGAAGATGCGTGCTCTTACCGTTTTCTTCGCTGCTGTCTGCGGCGTGATAATGATGATCCTGTCGCCGTTCTTCCCTCTGGCTTATAAGACCACGGACGAAGTCAGGTCTCTTGCGACCATACTGATATTCATATCGGGAATCGTCATGCCGTTGATGGCTTTCACGCACGCATCGTACTTCATCATAAGATCCGGCGGAAATACCCTGATTACGTTCATCTTCGACTGCGGATATACATGGGTCATCGTCGTGCCTTTGGCGTACTGCCTCAGCCGTTATACCTCAGCAAGTGTGCCTGTCATGATGTTCTCGGTGCAGTGGGCGGAACTTATCAAGTGCGCTGTCGGCGAATATATGGTAAGAAGCGGCATCTGGGCTAAGAACATCGTCAACAATGAGGTACAATAAGAAAAAACGGAGGTTATCCCATGAACGAAGTTTATGAATTTCTTAAGGAAGCACAGACTTATTACCTTGCAACTGTTGAGGGCGATCAGCCCAGAGTAAGACCGTTCGGCACGGTAGACATCTTCGAGGATAAGCTCTACATCCAAACAGGTAAGATCAAGGCCGTATCCAAGCAGATCGAGGCTAACCCGAAGGTTGAGGTATGTGCATTTAAGGATGGTAAGTGGCTGCGCGTCTCAGGTGAACTCGTAAGAGACGACAGAGTCGAGGCAAAGGCTCACATGCTCGATAACTACCCGAGTCTCAAGGGCATGTATTCCGCTGACGACGACAATACTGAAGTTCTGTACTTCAAGAATGCGACAGCTACTTTCTCTTCTTTCACAGAAGCACCCAGAACTGTAAATTTCTGATAAGCAAAAACTGCGGTCAGTGACCGCAGTTCCCGTTAGAGTAATTACCTGAAACAGCGGTCGGTTTGCAATTCCGCTGTAAGGTTCTTTTATTGTGGATGAATAATCATCAAAGGAATTTTACTCTCATATGCATATTTTAGTCAATCAGTATTTTTTCAGCTTGAATTCTAAACCCACTTTACAAGAAGGTAATCATGTGTTAAATTACCGCCATAACGCAAACCGTTGATGCGGAGATAAAGATAATAAACGCCTTTACAGAGAGCCTGTGGTGCTGAGAGTCAGGTAGGAAACGGATTATCAAATGGACCGTTGAGGGCGCAGTCAAATGCTGCGACGGCAGGCACCGTTAACAGCCGGGGATATGATGGTATCCTGCTTAAAGCGTACGGTAAACCGTAAATCAAGGTGGCACCGCGGATAATGTAATTATTCGTCCTTGACAGAAGTAATTCTGTTGAGGGCGTTTTCTTTTGCCCTCAGCGAAAAAAGGAGGACAACAACAATGCAGATCAGACCTACTCTTGAAGAGGCCATGAAGATCGCAACTGAAGGCAAGTACGACGTACTTCCCGTAAGCCTCGAGATCTTATCCGACTTCACGACACCGATCGAAGCACTGAAGATTCTGAAGAACGCTTCAGACCACGTCTACATGCTCGAGTCGGCACAGGCAAACGAGACATGGGGCCGCTATACATTCTTAGGTTACAAACCCAGGGAGCTCATCACATGCAAGGACGGCATCCTTGAGATCGGCGACGAGAAGATCGAGACAAAGGATCCTTCCGCTGAACTTAGAAGAATTATGGCAGGCTACAAGAGCCCGAGGTTCGACTACCTCCCTCCTTTCGCAGGCGGTCTCGTAGGTTATTTCTCATACGATTACCTGACATACAGCGAGCCCACAGCCAAGTGCAATGTCGAAGACGAAGAGGGCTTCAAGGATGTTGACCTGATGCTCTTCGACAAGGTAATCGCATTCGATAACTTAAAGCAGAAGATCATCGTCATCGAGAACATGAAGCTTAACGAGGGTGAAGACGGCTACAGAAGAGCTGTTGAAACACTTAAGGGACTCGTAGACCTTCTCCACAACGGAAAGAAGCTCGAGGAAGAAAGCGGTAAGCTTACGGGCGAGGTTACGCCTCTTTTCGCGAAGGACGCTTTCTGCGACATGGTCGAGCGTGGCAAGCACCACATCAAGGAAGGCGACATATTCCAGATCGTTCTTTCCAACAGACTTTCCGCACCCTTCGAGGGCAGCCTTCTTAACACATACAGAGTATTAAGAACGATCAACCCTTCACCTTACATGTTCTATTTCTCAGGAACGGATGTTGAGGTTGCAGGCGCTTCTCCGGAGACACTCGTAAAGCTTCAGGACGGCATCCTTCACACATTCCCTCTTGCAGGCACAAGACCGCGCGGCAAGACACCCGAAGAGGACAAGGCACTTGAGGCAGAGCTTCTTGCTGACGAGAAGGAACTTGCAGAGCACAACATGCTCGTAGACTTAGGTCGAAATGACTTAGGCAAGATCAGCAAGTTCGGTTCCGTTGAGGTAGAGAAGCTTCACTCCATCGAGAGATTCTCACACGTCATGCACATCGGCTCCACGGTAAGAGGAGAGATCACGGACGACCACGATGCATTCGATGCCATCGAGGCAGTTCTTCCTGCAGGTACACTTTCAGGTGCGCCTAAGATCAGAGCCTGCCAGCTTATAGGCGAACTTGAGAACAACAAGCGCGGCATCTACGGCGGCGCGATCGGATATATTGATTTTGCAGGCAACATGGATACATGCATCGCGATCAGACTCGTATTCAAGAAGAACGGCAAGGTCTTCGTAAGATCCGGCGCCGGCATCGTAGCCGACTCCGATCCCGAGAAGGAATATCAGGAGTGCCTCAACAAAGCAAGAGCTTCACTCAAGGCACTCGAGCTCGCACAGGAGGATGAATTATGATCCTGCTTATAGATAATTACGACAGTTTTTCTTATAACCTTTATCAGCTCATCGGTGCGATCGAACCCGACATCAAGGTGATCAGAAACGATGAGATGACAGTCGATCAGATCAGGGCATTGAACCCCGACCGCATCATCCTCTCACCCGGTCCCGGAAGGCCTGAGGATGCGGGTGTCATCATCGATGTAGTTAAGGAGCTTGGCAAGGACTTCCCTATCCTCGGTGTGTGCCTTGGCCACCAGGCTATCTGCGCTGCATTCGGCGCGACCATCACATACGCGAAGGAGCTCATGCACGGCAAGCAGTCCGTGGTAAGATTCGACGGAAGATGTAAGCTTTTCGACGGGATACCGCTGGGCAAGGTGGCAAGATACCACTCTCTCGCGGCTGACCCCGAGACTATCCCCGACGAGCTCATGGTCACGGCTTTAACGGAAGACGGCGAAGTCATGGCAGTGCAGCACAAGGAATACAAGATCTACGGTGTGCAGTTCCACCCGGAATCGATAATGACACCCGACGGCAAAAAGATGTTAACCAATTTCATTAAGGAGGCATAAGACAATGATCAAGGAAGCAATCGTAAAAATCGTAAACAAGGAAGATCTCACATATGACGAGGCATTCGCCGTAATGAACGAGATCATGAACGGAGAGACAACACCTACACAGAACGCGGCTTTCCTCGCAGCCTTGTCCACTAAGAGCGCTAAGGCTGAGACAAGAGACGAGATCGCAGGCTGTGCTGCAGCCATGAGAGATCACGCTACACCCGTTGAGACAGGCATGGATATCTTCGAGATCGTAGGTACAGGCGGAGACAACGCTCAAAGCTTTAACATCTCCACAACTTCCGCGATCGTTGCTGCCGCAGCAGGCATGAAGGTAGCAAAGCACGGTAACCGCGCAGCTTCTTCCAAATGTGGTACTGCAGACTGTCTCGAGGCTTTGGGCGTTAACATCAACCAGAGTCCCGCACGCTGCATCGAGATGCTTAACGAAGCAGGCATGTGCTTCTTCTTCGCACAGAAGTACCACACATCAATGAAGTACGTTGGACCCATCCGTAAGGAACTCGGTGTAAGAACAGTATTTAATATCCTTGGCCCCCTCACAAACCCCGGTAAGCCTACAATGCAGCTTCTCGGTGTTTATGATGAGTACCTCGTAGAACCTCTGTCACAGGTTCTCGTAAGCCTCGGCGTTAAGAGAGGCATGGTCGTCTACGGCATGGATAAACTCGACGAGATCTCCATGAGCGCACCTACAAAGGTCAGCGAGATCCGCGACGGCTGGTACAAGACATACACTATCGCACCTGAGGACTTCGGTCTTTCACGCTGCACTAAGGATGACCTTAAGGGCGGCGATCCTGCAGAGAATGCGCAGATCACCATCGACATCCTGAAGGGCGCGAAGGGACCTAAGAGAGACGCAGTTCTTATGAACGCGGGCGCATCACTCTACATCGGCGGCAAGGCTGAGACATTTGCAGACGGCATTAAGCTCGCAGGCGAGATCCTCGACTCCGGCAAGGCATTCGAGACACTGCAAAAGATGATCGAAGTCAGCAACCGTCCCGAGGCAGAAGCATGACGATCTTAGACCAGTTAGCAGATCACGCACACAAGCGCGTTGCAGAAGCCAAAGCCATCCGTCCCCTCGAGGACGTCAAGGCTGCCGCTCTGGCTTTGCCCAAGGGCGACTTCCCTTTCGAGAAGGCTCTTCGTAAGCCGGGACTGTCGTTCATATGCGAGTGCAAGAAGGCGTCTCCGTCGAAGGGCATCATCGCAGAGGATTTTCCGTACCTCGAGATTGCCAAAGCGTACGAGGCGGCTGGCGCTGACTGCATCTCGGTTCTGACAGAACCAAAGTGGTTCCTCGGAAGCGATAAGTATCTTCAGGAGATCACTTCTTCTGTTAGTACACCCTGTATCAGGAAGGACTTCACCGTAGACGAATACATGATCTACGAGGCGAAGCTTCTCGGCGCATCCGCGGTGCTTCTTATCTGCTCGATATTAAGTGCAGATCAGATCCGCGAATACATCGGAATCTGCGATGCGTTGGGTCTCTCTGCACTCGTGGAGACACACGATGCGGACGAAGTTAAGATGGCGCTTGATGCAGGTGCGAGAATCATCGGAGTTAATAACAGAAACCTCAAGGATTTCTCTGTTGATACAGGCAACAGCATGAGGCTTAAGGAGCTTGTCAGAGATGATATTATCTTCGTATCCGAAAGCGGAGT
The DNA here is from genome assembly GCA_017552455.1 of Clostridiales bacterium. GTDB lineage: Bacteria > Bacillota > Clostridia > Saccharofermentanales > Saccharofermentanaceae > Saccharofermentans. The sequence continues at coordinate 40,082 of JAFZPX010000057.1, read as the reverse complement.
TAAGGATGCATCTGATGTCTCTGAACTTAAGAAGGCGGGCGTCGATGCTGTGCTCGTTGGAGAGGCGCTTATGAGAGCGTCTGACAAGAAGGCAACGCTTGAATCATTCAGGAGTGCATGATGACCAAGATCAAGTTCTGCGGACTTACACGTAAGTGTGATATTAAAGCGGTTAATGAGCTTAAACCTGAGTTCATCGGCTTCGTGTTCTGGCCTCGAAGCAAGCGCGTCGTTACGCGCGAGCAGGCTTTGGAACTTAAGGCCATGCTCGACCCTTCGATCAAGGCTGTCGGCGTGTTCGTAGATGAAGATATAGAAGTTGTTAAGGCTCTTCTTAATGATGATATAATCGACATCGCTCAGCTTCACGGAAACGAAGACGAGACTTACATAAACGACCTGAAGAACAGTACAGGTAAGAGTGTCATCAAAGCATTCAAAATAAGAAGCGAAGATGATGCGAAGAAGGCTCAGACAAGTCCCGCAGATTGGGTACTGCTCGACTCAGGAATGGGCACGGGAAAGACATTTAACTGGGAGATCATAAAGGGCGTAAACAGACCGTTTTTTCTCGCAGGTGGACTTGCTCCCGACAATGCTGCAGAAGCAATAAGAGAACTTCATCCTTATGCTCTCGATGTGAGCTCAGGGATAGAAACAGAAGGCATAAAGGATACTAAGAAGATGACAGACTTTTACGAGGCTGTCAGAAAGGAAGATGAACATGACTAATCCCAACGGACGCTTCGGCATACACGGCGGACAGTATATCCCCGAGACGCTGATGAATGCAGTCATCGAACTCGAGGAGGCATACAACAAGTATAAGAATGACCCGGAGTTTCAGGCAGAGCTTTCCGAGCTTTTTAACGAGTATGCAGGAAGACCTTCCCATCTGTATTATGCAGAGAAAATGACGACGGACTTGGGCGGCGCGAAGATCTATCTTAAAAGAGAGGATCTTAACCACACAGGCGCACATAAAGTTAATAACGTATTAGGACAGGCACTGCTTGCGAAGAAGATGGGCAAGACACGTCTCATCGCAGAGACAGGTGCAGGACAGCACGGTGTTGCTACGGCAACTGCAGCTGCGCTTTTCGGCATGGAGTGCGTAGTCTTCATGGGTGAAGAGGATACGATCAGACAGGCTCTGAACGTATACCGCATGCGACTTCTCGGCGCTGAAGTTATCCCTGTTAAGTCCGGTACGCGTACACTCAAGGATGCCGTATCCGAGGCAATGCGTGAGTGGACTTCACGTATCTCCGATACGCATTACTGCTTAGGTTCCGTCATGGGACCTCACCCCTTCCCTACTATCGTCCGCGACTTCCAGGCTGTTATCAGTAAGGAGATCAAGGAGCAGATGCTCGAGAAGGAAGGCAGACTTCCTGATGCAGTTATCGCATGCGTAGGCGGCGGCTCCAATGCCATCGGTTCCTTCTATAACTTTATCGAAGACAAGGATGTAAGACTCATCGGCTGCGAGGCTGCAGGAAGAGGTATCGACACCTTCGAGACTGCGGCTACGGTTAACACAGGAAGAGTCGGAATCTTCCACGGAATGAAGTCTTATTTCTGCCAGGACGAGTACGGTCAGATTGCACCTGTATATTCGATCTCAGCAGGTCTCGACTACCCCGGCGTTGGACCCGAGCACGCATACCTGCATGACATCGGACGCGCGGAGTATGTACCTGTTACTGACGAAGAGGCTGTATGCGCTTTCGAGTATCTTGCGAAGACAGAGGGCATCATCCCCGCGATCGAGTCCGCACACGCAGTGGCATACGCAAGAAAGCTCGCACCTACGATGAGCAAGGATCAGATTATCGTCATCACAATCTCCGGACGCGGTGACAAGGACTGTGCGGCTATCGCCCGCTACAGAGGGGAGGATATCCATGAGTAAGATCGCAGAAGCTTTTAAGAACGGTAAAGCGTTCATCCCTTTTATCACTTGCGGAGACCCTGACCTCGAGACAACAGCCGCTGTTGTACGTGCAGCTGTTGCTAACGGCGCATCATTGATCGAGCTCGGCATCCCGTTCTCTGACCCGACCGCTGAAGGACCCGTAATCCAGGGCGCGAACCTTCGTGCACTTGAAGGCGGAGTTACGACTGATAAGGTCTTCGACCTCGTGCGTGAACTTAGAACCGACGTCACGATCCCCATGGTATTCATGACATATGCGAATGTTGTTTTCTCTTACGGAGCAGAGAAGTTCATCTCCATCTGCAACGAGATCGGCATCGACGGCCTGATCCTTCCTGACCTCCCTTTCGAGGAGAAGGAAGAGTTTCTCGATATCTGCCATAAATATGACGTAGATCTGATCTCGCTCATCGCACCTACCTCCGAGAACCGCATCGCCATGATCGCTAAGGAAGCTGAAGGCTTCATCTACCTCGTTTCTTCCCTGGGCGTAACGGGTGTGCGTTCCGAGATCAAGACTGATTTGGCTTCTATAGTCGACGTCATCCGCGCGAACACTTCTACGCCTGTTGCTATCGGCTTCGGTATCTCCACTCCCGAGCAGGCAGCGAAGATGTCTTCCATCTCCGACGGTGCTATCGTAGGTTCCGCTATCATCAAGATCCTCGCACAGCACGGCAAGGAAGCGGCTCCTTACGTCGGCGAATACGTTAAGTCTATGGTGGACGCCGTAAAGTAAATCCCTTCGCGAAAAGTACTTGCAGCATACCCTTTGTGAATTGACATTTTATATTTGACCAAATATAATGTGGCTAAATACAATTCACAAAGGAGGCCGCAACTATGGGCTTTTACGATCTTACGGTAACAAAGGCAAACGGCGAAGAACAGTCAATGAGAGACTTCGAGGGCAAGGTCGTCCTCATAGTTAACACAGCAACGGGCTGCGGCTTCACACCTCACTACAAGGACATCGAAGACATGTACGAGAAGTTCCATGACAGAGGCTTCGAGGTAATCGACGTTCCCTGCAATCAGTTCGCAGGTCAGACCCCCGGCACGGACGACGAGATCCACGAATTCTGCACATTGAAGTACAACACACAGTTTCCGCAGATGAAGAAGTCTGACGTCAACGGCGAGACTGCCCTCCCCCTTTTCAAGTACCTCAAGGAGCAGAAGGGCTTCGAAGGCTTCGGCAAAGGACCTAAGGCGATGGCCATGAGCGCCATGCTCGCGACCATCGACAAGGACTATAAGAATAACCCTGAGATTAAGTGGAACTTCACCAAGTTCATCGTAGACAGAAGAGGCAGTGTAGTCGCAAGGTTCGAGCCTACGGAGAAGATGGATAAGGTCGCCAAGTTCGTTGAAGATCTTCTGTGAGGCACCGGCATGGCACAGGAATTCGAACAGCTTTTACTTAAGAATCAGATATGCTTTCCGATGTATGCTTGCGGCAGAAAGATCGTCGCAGCGTACACCCCTTACCTCAAGCCTCTGGGGCTTACCTACACGCAGTACATCGTCTTCATGGTGCTGTGGGAGAAAGAGAGCGTAACCGTAGGTCAATTAGGAAGCACGCTTCATCTTGATGCGGGTACATTAACTCCCCTCCTGAAGCACCTTGAGCAGGACGGCTACATCACCCGCGCCCGCTCGAAGGAAGACGAGAGAGTCACCATCATCAGCATCACAGACAAGGGTAATGAACTTAAGGATAAGTGCAAGGATATCCCCCTCGCACTCGCCTCCAAGGGCTCTGCTTTAAGCGAGAAAGAAGCGAGGGAATTATACAGATTACTGTACAAATATCTTGAATCGGACACATGTAGTTAACAGGAAGTTTTCTACAAGGACGAGAGGATAGACTGGGAGAATGTTTTATAATCTATAGAGACTCATCGGAGAGGGGATAATTTATGCACACAAACAGAATCTTAAGTGTTATTACTGCTTCAGCCCTGATCGCGGGCGCTTTGGGAAGCTGCAGCCTGCTTTCTGATCTTGAGAAACCTCACGCATATGAGGCTCTCACGGAATACATGGAAGCGATTCATGATGCCGATTACGAATATGCGAGCAAGAGTGTGGAAGACGAGCAGGATGCTTTCTTTACTGCCGAGATGAATGATACCGAGGCCGAACTGATCGCGGCCATTCTGGGTGCATCTGAATATGATATCGGCGATATAGATATGGGAGACGGTACTGCCTCTGCTGAGGTTACGATCACTCTTCCCGATATCGAATCCATTGCAGACGAAGGTTATTCTTACGAAGAGTTCCTGGCGGCCATTCCGGACCTCGAGGATACGGTGGATGAGACATTTGATTACGAGCTTAACAAAGTAGATGAGGCATGGCTCATCGAACCTGATTCCACAGAAGATTACTATAACCATCTCATAGATCTCATCGCAGATCTGGACTTCTCTGTACTTACTGAAGAAAATGCAATAGAGCTTGTTGATACGTTCATGACCGATCTTTCCGAAGGCAATATCGATGATGCAGCAGCCATGCTCAGCGACCAGGACAGCCAGCTTGCTTATTATGCGCAGATGGCAGGTGCGATGAGCGGCTTCGGGGAAGTATTGACAGGATATTTCTCCAGAGTCGATTATGTCGCTGAGGCTACTGAGATTACTGACGATTATATTATCGTGACTGCTACAGGAACCGGACCGGACATGCAGGCAATTCTCAACAGCGTGCTTGATGACGAAGACGTCATGGTTCCTCTTTATGCTGACTATATCGAGTCCATGATCAACGGAAATTCACTTAACTACATGGCGATTGCCTCCGAGCTTGTCGGAGCACTGGCAGAAGAAACAGCTCAGGCCGAAGTCGGCCCCATGGAAACAGTATTCAAGGTTACAGCCGATGAGAACGGAAATCTGCTCCTCGAACCTGTAAGCGGCCTGGGACTCGACCTCGAGATACCCGACCTGACCGAGCGCACAGAATACATCATCCCCGCTGTAACGCGTCTTCTCAGCGAAGGACGCATCACTTTCGATCAGCTGGCAAACATCGAGCAGTTGACGGGAACAGATATTTATTGAGATGTGATTTGACCTCTTCACAAAAATATAACGCCGTTATATAATGACTGAGGTAAATCTACCAGAGAAGGAGAGATAACATGGCAATTACAAAGGATATGCTTATAACAGACATTCTCGAGCAGGACATGGAGATCGCACAGATCCTCATGCAGAAGGGTATGCACTGCATCGGCTGCATGGCTGCAAGCGGTGAGAGCCTCGAGCAGGCTATGTACGTTCACGGCTTCACACCCGAGGATGTAGATTCAACTGTTGCTGAGGTAAACGAGTTCCTCGCAGCTAAGGCTTAATCTTAAGTAAACAACGATACTTAAAAGGCAGTTCGTAATGAACTGCCTTTTTCGTTTATATCAATTGTCTTCGTATACCACTATGTTCTTGCCGTGCTGCTTGCCGTAATACATACGCTCATCGGCAACCTTGATCACGTCCTCAGGCTCCTTATAGATCTCATTGTTCTGAGCAACTCCGATCGTGATCGTTACATACAGAACCTTGTTAAAGAACAGCGTCGGCGTTACCTCAACGCTCTTTCTTAAGCGTTCCATCTTCTCACGGGCTTCGTCGATATCAAGATCCTTCATGAGGATAACGATCTCTTCTCCTCCCCATCTGCAGACTTCGCATCCGTTCATCTCTTTACGGATAAGAAGAGTGATGTGCTTGAGAACTTCGTCGCCTGCCTCGTGACCGTATGAATCGTTTATATGCTTGAAGTTATCGATGTCGCAGAAAGAGACGCAGAACTTGCTTGAGTTCTTATCCTTCATCAGCTCATCAACTATCGGCAGGAAACCTCTTCTGTTAAGAAGGCTCGTAAGAGCATCCTCATGTGCATCAGTTGCCAGCTGCCTGTTCTTCTGTTCAAGCGTCGTAACCTCATGCTCACTCATGTAGATGTACATAGCGTTGTAGAAGATGGTCGAGAATACCATCGCGAAAGCAGAATAGATTACAAGGAACAGTCTGGCGGCCGGAGCCAAATTGTAGACCGGCTCTGCATTTCCAAATCTGATATACAACGCTATAAAGACAGCAAAATTCAGCACAAGCATAATTGCCACGCTAATACGCTTTGATCCCTTAAAAAGATAACTTCCGAAGTAAATGATAATAGGAACGATAGAGAACAGGAAACAGTATGTTCCACACTTCAGGCCGACATAATATGTGGCGATAACCGTGTATATCGTAACCTCGAGGATAATGCTTACATAAGCCGGCATGATTAGTCTGAAGTTGCAAAGGATAATACAGAATATATACACGACAACACTCAGGATGTTAAAGAAGAACAAAGGCATAACCCCTGTTACGCCCATAAATATCATCAACCCTGCGTGCACAAGACACATAACTCCGACTGTAAACGCGAAGCTATTCTCGATCAGGAATTCGAATACCTTACTGAAAGTATCCTGTCTAGGTTGAACGGCCGTGTTGTTCATAATTCAGATTATACACATCAAAATTGACATATTTGGAAACATATGATAAATTCCCCGTGTAATTCCCATGGGGGAGTAGCGAGCGCTTAATGCGTAGCAAGTCAACATCCTGGCCTAACGGTCTGGCTTGTTTTAAATCGCGAGACTCATGTATAGCTTAACGAACTATACATGATGTTATATTTTTTGATGATTATGACCCAAGTGTAGTTCGGCTGTGCTTGGGTCTTTTGTTTGGAAGATTCAGGGAATTCAAGAAAAATAATGCCGGGAGGAGAGAAAAATGGCAGAAAATTTCTTGGAGATCAAAGACTTACGGAAGAGCTTCGGTACAGGCGAAGCAAGACAGGACGTCCTTCGGGGCATGGACTTCACCGTCGGCAAGGGTGAGTTCTGCGTACTGTTAGGACCGTCGGGATCTGGCAAGTCGACCCTTCTTAACATCATCGGGGGAATCGACACACCGGATTCGGGCTACGTCAGCATCGCAGGAGACAAGCTCGAAGACATGGACGAGAAGCAGCTTACGACTTATCGAAGGAAGCATCTCGGTTATGTCTTCCAGATGTACAACCTGATCCCTAACCTGAACGTTAAAGAGAATATCGAAGTCGGCGCATATCTTTCAGACGATCCGCTCGATGTCGAAGAAGTAATCACCACCCTGGGACTTCAGGACCACAAGTACAAGTATCCCAATCAGCTCTCGGGCGGACAGCAGCAGAGAGTATCCATCGGAAGAGCTGTCGTTAAGAATCCCGATATCCTGATGTGCGATGAGCCTACAGGTGCGTTGGACTATAAGACAAGTAAGGAGATCCTCGCGCTTATCGAAGACTGTAATCAGAAGTACGGCACGACGATCATCATGGTTACGCACAACGAAGCCATCAAGTACATGGCAGATCACGTAGTCAAATTAAGAGACGGTGTCGTCCGTCATAACGACATCAACGAGAAGAAGATACCTGCTTCCGAGCTCGAGTGGTAAGGGGGTGTCATCATGAGAAATCCCCTTGTAAAAAGAATCCCCAAAGAACTCGCGGCGGATTGGCATAAGTATGCGGTAATCATCATTTTTATGGTAATGATGATCGGACTTATCTCAGGCATGTATGTCGGTCACGACAGTATGCTTGCCGCTATAGACCGTAATGTAGACCTGCTAAAGCTTGAGCACGGGTCTTTCGAGCTGTCTTCCGAAGCCTCCGAGGAGATGCTCGCGGCGCTCGAGTCAGGCGAGATGGCTGACGTAAGGCAGTACTTCATTGACGAAGGCATGAGAAAAGCTGACGAAGAGGTTGCGGCGGCTGTTGAGGAAGAGCTGAACAATCAGGTGACTGCCTCCATCGAGGAAGGTGTGCGCGAGCAGTGCGAGGCTTACGGCATCACCGATGAAGAGATGATCCAAGCGCAGATAGACGCTGCGATGGAGGAGAATCTCGAAGCGGCGCTGGAAGAAGCGCGCGAATCTGACGAATATACCGAGGCTGTCGCGGAAGCTTACGAAGAGGCACATCAGGCTGTCATCGATGCAGTCGACGAAGAATGGGACGAGATTGCAGATGATTACGGGCTTAATGAAGATGGTTTCGCGCCGGTGCCTGTAACTGTCTATGAGCACTTCTTCCGTAACGAGTCTGAGGACTATGATAACGACGGCGTTGAAGACGGCACCGTCAGGATCTACAGAAGCGACTCCGAAATCGATATGGCAAACTTCAACGAGGGCCGTGCGCCCGAAGCATCGAATGAGATCGCTATAGACAGAATGCACGCGGATAACGTCGGCGTCGGCATAGGCGACCGGATTACGGTCGGAGGCAAAGAGTTCGAGATCGTCGGCCTCATCTCATACGTTAACTACCTGACACTCCACGAGAACAACACAGACATGATGTTCAATGCCTTTAGCTTCGATGTCGGAATGGTGACGCCGGAGGCTTTCGGGGAGCTTAACTCGAGACTGCACTACAGTTATGCATACTTCTATGATGAGGCGCCTGCCGACAGGAATGCTGAAGCAAACTTCGCTGACAACATGCTCAAGGTGCTGATCTCGCAGTCTCTGGTGTATGACAATGACATCGAGGACTACCTTCCCGAGTACCTTCGCCAGGCTTCTAACTTCGCGCCTGAAGACATCGGGCACGACACGGCAGGCACGACCATCCTGTGCTATATCCTGATTGCCGTTATCGCTTTTATATTTGCTATCACTATCAACACCACTATCGAGAAAGAGGCGTCCGTTATTGGCACTCTGCGCGCTTCAGGCTACTCCAAGGGCGAGCTTATAGTTCACTACATGTCGATGCCTCTGATCGTTACTCTTGTAGGTGCCCTGCTTGGTAATCTTATCGGTTACACATGGTTTATGGGAGTGGCCAAAGACCTGTATTACAACAGCTACAGCCTCCCGACATGCGATGCTGTTTTTAGTGTTGACGCGCTTGTGAAGACGACTGTAATACCGCTTGTTCTGATGTTCTTCATCAATCTGTTTGTTATCGTGACGAAGCTTCAGATCAGCCCGCTTCGTTTCTTAAGACACGATCTCAGTAAGTCGCGTAAGTCTAAAGCGAGAAGGATACCCTCATGGTCTTTCCTCGGAAGGTTCAGATTAAGGATCGTGCTGCAGAACATGCCTAATTACGCTGTGCTTGTATTCGGTGTAATCTTCATCGAGCTGATGCTGTGTTTCGCGTTCGGTCTTCCTGATTCACTTACTCACTATGCTGATGAAGCGCCCAATATGACTATCGCTGATTATCAGTATATGCTGATGAATTCTAAGAATGACGACGGAGAGTATATCACAACTTCTGAGTCCACCGCCGAGATCTTCAGTGCTAAGGGACTTATGTATCCGAAGGATCTGTCGGGCGCGATGCAGGGCTTCGGAAGCGGCGGCGATGAGGGTGTTACTGTTTACGGCATCATCGATGACAGCGCTTATGTCGATATCGACAGTTCGGTCGATGACGCCAGTGTATTTGTATCGAGTGCTTTCGCGGCGAAATTCGGAACTGATGAAGGAGATGTGATCACGCTTCACGAGGAGTACGAGAACAAGTCTTATGAGTTTACCGTTGTCGGCGTTGTTGATTACGAAGGAGGCATCGCGGTGTTCATGCCGAATGATAATTTCAACCGCGTGTTCGGTATGGACGAGGGGGACTTCTCGGGCTTCTTCTCACGTAATGAGATCGCTGACATTGATGAGCAGAACATCGCCGTTGTGATCACGGTTAAGGATATCGTCAAAGTAACCACGCAGCTTATGCACTCGATGGGTGACATGATGGAAGTGTTCCAGTATGTTCTAATCGTACTCGCGGCCGCACTGATCTATCTTCTCGCGAAGATCATCATCGAGAAGAATGAGAATGCAATCTCGATGGTTAAGATCTTAGGATTCCATAACGGAGAGATCGGCTCGCTCTACATCTTGCCGACCGCGATCATTGTAACGGTTGTTACGCTTATAAGTCTTGTCGTCGGATACTTACTGATGATCTATATCTTCAAGATATTCATGTATCAGATGGACGGCTATTTCGCGTTCTACATGAAGCCCGTATCACTTGTGCTGTCGGCGGTCTATCTTCTGGTCGGTTATGCGTTTGTCTCGGTGATCGACTTCATAAGGATCAAGAAGATCCCGATGGATGTAGCCCTCAAGAACGTGGAATAAGAATTTGCCCGGCGGCTGCAACTGCCGGGCTTTTTATTATCTGCCGGCATCTGATAGAATCGATGTCATGGATAGATTGATTAAACTTGGTTGGTACGCTCTGCTCGCGGCGATGGTGTTTTTCGCGCTGTTTGTAATGTTTGATAAGGAAGAATTCGCGGTCACTGCCGTCAACAACGAAGGCTTGTGGCAGCGCTTGAATCTCGTCTTCATGTACCTGCCTCTTGCAGTGGTCGCCTTAAAGCAGATTACTTAAGGCTACTCACCCCAGCGCCACGTCGAGCGCCATCATTATCGTGAAACCTATCGCGAAACATATCGTTCCGATGTTCGAATGCTCACCTTCACCCATCTCCGGGATCAGCTCCTCCACTACAACGTAGATCATCGCGCCTGCAGCGAAGCTCAGAAAATACGGCATTACCGGCACGAAAATACTTGCTGCGAGTATAACCGCGAGAGCACCTACAGGCTCTACCGCGCCCGACAGCACACCATACAGGAACGTCTTACCCTTGGACATGCCTTCCGCACGAAGAGGCATAGACACGATCGCACCCTCAGGGAAATTCTGTATCGCGATACCTGCAGACAAAGCGATCGCACCCGCGAGAGTAATACCGGAGTTGCCGTACATCCAGCCTGCATATATAACGCCTACTGCCATGCCCTCAGGGATATTGTGAATAGTAACTGCGAGTATGAGTTTGGTCGTCTTCTTAAGCCCGCTTCTCATACCCTCTTCACTGTTATCCATATGTGTATGCGGAACGAGTTTATCGAGAACGAGCAGGAAGAGCATTCCGATCATGAAGCCTATACCTGCGGGGGCGAATCCCCATCTTCCCATATCGGAACTTTGCTCGATCGCAGGGAGCAGCAAACTGAAGAATGACGCAGACACCATAACGCCTGAAGCGAAGCCCTGCAGAGCCTTCTCGGTCTTAGTGCTTATCGCGTTCTTAAGAAAGAATACGCAAGCGGCACCGAGTGAGGTGCCTATGAACGGTATGAGTATTCCTTGTATAACTGCAAAATCCATTTTCGTCTCCCCAAAATGATTATAACACCGCAGTTAGTCTTATCTAACTTGCACGATTAAACAAATCTTAAATCATCCGCCGCGCTTATGCTGTTATACTCTAACTAATCTGAGATTGGGATGGATTCTGTTATGAATATAAAGAAAGTAATCACCGTACTGATGGTACTGGCATTGGCGTTAAGCTTTACGGCTTGCCGTGCGAGAGAGCGTTATCTTAATGCCGAGGAGAGCAGGATAGCTGAAACGCCGCTGATATGCCGCGAGGCCTTCGGACACTATTACTTCTCACCCGGTTGGACAGAGATCGGATCGGGTCATTCGCACACTCATTCTTACTGTCTTAAGACAGATCTCGACAATCCTGACCGACCTTACAGCGTGACAGTAACTCACGAGACTAATGAGTATTCGCATGAAGAAGGCTACTCGTTCGCCAACATCGAGTATCCCATCCTCACGGAGGAATATGGAGAAGATGCGGTTACAATGACAGGCATGGGCGGAATCAATGACACCGGATTCGCTTCGTTTGAGATTCAGACAGAAGATACTCATATCTATCAGTGGTACATATTGGGCGACTATGAGCAGGTGCTGTTCGAATTAACGGTCGAAGATGAGGACTATGCTCAGGAAAATTACATATACGAAGATGTGGATAACACAACAGTTACTTTCCATTTTGACTGATAAGGGAGAGATATATGATCTACGATAAAGTACAGCATTGTGATCTGGTCTACAGTGAGAATCAGGAGGTTGGGCGTTATAATTCCGACTTCACCCGCGAGTATATGTTAAGACGCAGTGAGCAGGTTCGCGAAGCAAACAACGGCAAGCCTGTTGTCCTCGTAAATAACCTTAAAGAATTCGGAATCGGAGCTTTGGGTCTTATCATCTCACTCATAATCGCAGGTGCCCTTATGTTCGTCCTCCCGTGCGGAAAACACATTATCTTTCACACAGGCGCTGCTTTCCTGTGCGGCTATATCGGATTCGTTAAGTTAACAAGCAGCAAGTCGTATGATAAGTATAACTACTTAAAAGACAAGCTGGCTGAAACTGTATTGGGCATCATTCTTATTTCCGAGGCTGTCGCGATCCTCGTTATGTGGTTCAACCTCCCTTTCACTACTGACTGGGAGTGCTCATACTTTATGGCAGGCATCTTCTTACTCGTTATGGCTGTTTATAGAGCAGTAGACCTCGGTATGTTTCTTACCAGAGGCATCAGAATATACACCAGAGAAGTTGATGCTGAGTGCATCGGCTATGTAAGAAAAAGAACTGAATCCACTGACAACGATAACCACACACATATCCATTGGCATCACTCACCCGTCTTCAAATACATGATCGACGGTCAGCAGATGATCGCCTTCTATGATACGCTCGCTGCCGGTATTGATTCGAAGATTGCAAGAGGCCCCGTTACCATCCGCGTCAACAAGGACAACCCGGGATCGATAATGAATCCGTCTTCAAAAGGAACTATTGGCTCTATTGTCTTAATCGCGGTATTTCTTCTTATCGGCGCTTTCTTCGTCTACGGAGTCCTTCACGGCGGCGTACACGGCTCCAGCATAGGTATATGATCAGACTTTAGATCTCTTTTTGTATCCGCAGTCGCAGTAAGGGCCGCCGGATGCGAGTGTATATTCGCGCACGAACGTTGACGCGCCCCCCATGTCGCTCATGACATAATCGAGGTGATCCTGCTCATGTAACGGGCATCACCATTGATCGCAGTAACGACGCCGGTCTGCCCCTGCTTCATTTGTGCCAGCTTCTTCATTAAAGCCTCCTCATATTGATTAATGTGTATCCTGCTTCGGTAACTATCGATCTGCACTGATCTTCCGATAATTCCCGCTTGCTTCTTAACTCAACACGCTTCTGACTTATATCGGCGCGTGCCCATAATCCGTCGTTCCTGTTAAATGCATTCTCGATGCGCCTTGCGCAGTTCGCGCAGTGCATGCCGTCGATGCTTAATTCATATATGTAGTAGTAGTGACTTTTGTTGGTATCGGAGACCTTAACTTTCTTAGGCGCAGGATCATGCTCACCGCAGCAGGAAGAGCCGTGTCTTATCCTTCTTACGGTGCCCCAAATGGCACCGCCGATAACGATAGCCAGAATAATGTAGATAACGATATCGTTCTTGCTTCAAATCAACTTTTTGATGGCAGACACGTTATCTAAAGCAAACTCACTGAGTTTGTAAGATCTTACTCTCTGATTTACCAATATCGGCTCTACGAAGCCGCTTTTGGCGAGGACAGACAGCCTGTTAATAAGAGTCCTGTTGGAAATGCCTGTCTCACGGCTTATCTCGATCGGCGTAAACTCTATTTTATGTTTGTTGATCAGATGAAGCAGCAACTCCCTCTCTTTCGTTTTAAGATAAGAGATACTACCTTCGATATCTTCTCCATTCGAGCTTTCCGATAATTCGCACACTCTGCCGGAATACAGAAGAACCATACGCAGGAAATAATTGATCCATATCTCAGGATGAGGCGGATCATTTCTTCCCGAATAATAAAGAACCGGCAATCCCATCTGGATCGAGTTGTAGTATTCGTTGATATCATACGCGAAATACTCTTCCAAAGATCCGATACCGTTAAAGCCATAGCCATTTATATCAAGTATGTATCCGGATATAAGTCTCGCGGTTCTTCCGTTACCGTCTTCGAAAGGATGTATCGTTACTAATTGATAATGAACAATAGCGGCAACGAGCAGCGGATGATCGTCAGTAGTATTTACATACTCGATCAATTCGTCAAGAAGACCGGGGATATCACTATACTCAGGCGGTATATATTCCGGATTGCCAGTCTGTGAATCATAAACAGCAAACAGAACACCTGGCGGCATAGGACCTCTGAGTCCTATCTTTTCTTTTGATGCCCCCTTTTCGACAAGCTTCTGTACAGCGAGTATCAGTTTCTTTGAGAGTTTCTCTTTTGATTTCGCTTTTTCTTCCAGATACTCAAGTGCAAGAAAGTAATTACGCACTTCCTGCTCAGGCTTAAGGAAATGCTTATGCTCGTCGCGCTCGATTACTTCATCGACCTGCTGCTCCGACAAGGGGTTGCCTTCGATCTTATTAGAAGCATAAGAGCTCTTCTTCTTCGAATTCTTGCGCAGCTTATTAGCCACAGATCTTGATAGTTTTACTGACGAGACCTGATATCTGTTCTTATCGATATCAGTGATATATTTTACGATTTCATTAGTAAGAACGCTTCTGATCATAATAGATTTCCCTCATCTATATTATAATCTCCGCGCTCTGTTTTTTCACTATTTTTTCACTATTTTTTCACTATTTTCCTTATCAGGACTTGCAGAAGAAGACATACCTAATTCAGATATAAGCCATTTTCTAATTTGTTTTTGTTGATCCATTTTTACCAGCTTTATAGTGACAGGTACCGGCCATGGCACAGTGACCGCAGTTACAGCCGCAGGACGATTTCCCCTGACGCTTGTCTTTGATTATACCTCGTATGATCCCTGCGACAACGGCTATGAGAACAAGAGAGATTATTAGGTTGCCGAGATTGTCTGCCAGCCACTGCACCATAGTAGTAAAACCTGTGATTTAAGAAACCTTAGTAAGCTTATCAGCTTCCTTGTACTTCTTGATAAACAGCATGTAGATAATGAATCCGAGTGCCGCTACAGCGAAGATCAGACCGATAACATTTACGTCACCTGTGATAAGACCGCCGAACTGGTTGATCATGAGCGAGATCACATAAGCGAATCCGCACTGATAAGCGATCGCGAACCATGTCCACTTAGCGTTATTCATCTCACGCTTGATGGCACCGATAGCAGCAAAGCAAGGTGCGCACAGGAGATTGAATACGAGGAATGACATACCCGTTACACCGTTGAAGTTCTGAGCAAGTGTCTGCCATGCAGTAAGCTCTCCGCCGCCATAGAGGATGCCCATAGTACCTACGATATTCTCCTTAGCAACAAGACCTGTGATGGATGCGACAGTTGCCTGCCAGTTACCCCAACCCAGAGGAATGAAGATCCAAGCGATAGCGTTACCGATAGTAGCGAGCAGAGAAAGATCGAGCTCGTCATCGGAAAGCATACGGAAGCCTTCGTCAGTGAAGCCGAAGAAGCTTGTGAACCATACAACGATAGTGGAAAGAAGGATGATAGTTCCTGCCTTCTTGATGAAGGACCAGCCGCGCTCCCACATGGATCTCAGAACATTGCCGAGTGTAGGCATGTGGTAAGCAGGAAGCTCCATTACGAAAGGAGCAGGCTGACCGGAGAACATCTTTGTCTTCTTAAGCATGATACCGGAGATGATGATCGCTGCCATACCGATGAAGTAAGCGGAAGCGGAGATCCAAGCATTGCCGTCGAAGATCGCACCTACGACCATTCCGATGAAAGGAAGCTTAGCGCCGCAGGGAATGAATGTTGTTGTCATGATAGTCATTCTTCTGTCGCGCTCATTTTCTATGGTGCGGCTAGCCATGATACCCGGAACGCCGCAACCTACGCCTACGAGCATAGGAATGAATGACTTACCGGAAAGACCGAACTTTCTGAAGATACGGTCAAGTACGAATGCGATACGTGCCATATAACCGCAAGCCTCGAGGAATGCGAGCATAAGGAAGAGTACGAGCATCTGAGGAACGAAGCCAAGAACCGCACCTACGCCGGCTACGATACCGTCAAGGATAAGACCCTTGAGCCAGTCGGAAGTGTTAGCCTTATCAAGACCGCTCTCAACAAGTGCAGGAATACCGGGAACCCATGTTCCGTAATCAGCAGGATCCGGCTCATCGCCGATCTCATCAAGGAAAGCTGCAGCATCTTCGTACTCAGCAATCGTTGCTGTCTCTTCTGTAATCTCGAGTGTCTCTTCGTCTTCTACTTCATATGTGAACTCAGCTACAGGAGCCTCGCCGTTCTCTTCTACATATGCATAGTAACCGTCAACGATAGCGGATGCACCCGCATACTCTTCTGCGATCTCACCGTAACCGCCGTCCATGCCGAAAAGGTGGAATCCGTCACCGAAGATGCAGTCGTTTGTAAAGTCTGTTGCAGGTGCACCTACACCTACCATCGCGATCCAGTAAACGAGGAACATGATTACTGCGAAGATAGGAAGACCGAGCCATCTGTTAGTTACGATCTTATCGATCTTATCGGATGTTGTAAGTCCGCCAGCATTTCTCTTCTTGTAGCAGGACTTGATGACTTCTGCGATGTAAATATAACGCTCGTTTGTGATGATGCTCTCTGCATCGTCATCGAGCTCCTTCTCAGCTGCAGCGATGTCATGCTCGATGTGCTGCATTGTGGAAGGATCGATACTAAGCTGCTCGAGAACCTTATCGTCTCTCTCGAAGATCTTGATCGCATACCACCTCTGTCTCTCTTCAGGAAGTCCGTGAACTGCAGCTTCCTCAATATGAGCGATTGCATGCTCTACAGGACCTGAGAATGTATGCATCGGAACGGTCTTACCGTTCTTTGCAGCTTCGATGGCAGCCTCTGCAGCTGAGATAACATTGTCGCCCTTCAAAGCGGAGATGTTTACTACCTTGCAGCCGAGCTGTCTTGAGAGTTCTTCAGTATTGATCTTGTCGCCGTTCTTCTCGACGATATCCATCATGTTTACTGCGATTACTACCGGGATACCGAGCTCTGTCAGCTGTGTTGTCAGATAGAGGTTACGCTCAAGGTTAGTACCGTCGATGATGTTAAGGATAGCATCGGGACGCTCGTTGATGAGGTAGTTTCTTGCTACAACTTCCTCGAGTGTATAAGGGGAAAGTGAATAGATACCCGGAAGGTCTGTGATAGTTACATCTTCGTGCTTCTTAAGTTTACCTTCCTTCTTCTCTACCGTTACGCCGGGCCAGTTACCTACGAACTGGTTGGAACCGGTCAACGCATTGAACAGAGTTGTCTTACCGCTGTTCGGGTTACCTGCTAAGGCTATTACTGTACTCATTACTCCAATTCCTCTCCTTCTTTACTCGACTTCGATCATCTCGGCATCAGCCTTACGAAGCGAAAGCTCATAGTTTCTTACCGTTACTTCGACCGGGTCTCCGAGCGGAGCTACCTTACGAACATAGACATCGGTATTCTTTGTGATACCCATGTCCATAATGCGGCGCTTGACGGCACCCCCGCCGTGAAGCTTGACCACTTTGACCGTCTGACCGATCTTTACATCCTTCAACGTCTTCATATATTTCCTCCTGTTATTCAGATCATGATTCTTCTGGCAAGTTCTTCACTTACGGCGACGCGGCTTTGCTTGACCTTAACGATGAGATTTCCGTTAAGACTGCTGACAACACTAACCTCGCCGCCGACGTTGAATCCCAGGTCTTCCAGATGTTTCTTTACTTCAGGACTTCCGCCGATCTTCTTTATAATCTGAGGCTCTCCCATATCTGCCATAACCAACGGCATCATTGTCTCCTCCATACGTTAGCTTCCGCTAACCAGCACTTATATAAATTAGTTAGACGAGGCTAACCGCACACATTGTAGTTACCGGTCGCTAACTTGTCAATAGTTATTTTCATATAGCGCTTCAGACGCAGTTGTGATATGCTAACCCTTGTAGGAATTATTAATAGGGGGAGACAAACTTATGCAGGAATCCGGAGAGATGTACCTTGAGACTATTTATGTCCTTTCCCAGGAGAATCCCAACGTCCGTGCCATCGATGTTGGCAACTATATGGGCTTCAGCAAGCCTTCCGTAAGCCGCGCACTCGGCATACTTAAGGAAGACGACCTTGTCAAAGTTGAAGAAGACGGTTCTCTCAAGCTCACACGTAAAGGTTCCGCCAAGGCTAAGAAGATCTACGAGCGTCACGTAGTCCTTACGGAAATGCTCATGAGCATCGGCGTAGACGAGAAGACAGCCTCCGAAGACGCATGCCGCATCGAACACTATATAAGTGATAAGACTTTCAATGCGATCAAGGCGCATCAGGCACAGCATAAGAAGTAATCATGAAGCTTAATTCGTTACAGCCCGGTCAGTCCGCCAGAATCACAACTGTCGGCGGCGAGGGCGCATTAAGACAGCATTTTCTCGATATGGGTATGATCCCCGGAGCTGAAGTCACGGTGATCAAGCTCGCTCCTTTGGGCGACCCCATGGAACTTCGCATACACGGATACGAGTTGACTCTAAGACTCGCAGAGGCCGAGCAAATCGAGATAGAACAGATAGAACCCGGCGAAGAATCAGAGAAGCAGGTAAACAAGAAGACCCTGTCCGGACGCAAGACCAATGAACACCCGGGTCTCGGTGAGGAAGGTAAATTCCACCGCGAAGGTGACGGCGATCCACTTCCCGACGGAACACTTCTGACATTCGCACTGGTAGGCAACCAGAACTGCGGTAAGACTACGCTCTTTAATCAGCTCACAGGATCCAACCAGCATGTCGGTAACTTCCCCGGAGTTACGGTCGACCGCAAGGACGGTCAGATCAGAGGGCAGGAAAACACACTGATCACAGACCTTCCCGGCATTTACTCGATGTCCCCCTTCTCTAGCGAAGAGATGGTATCGAGAAACTTCGTGCTTAACGAGAAACCCAAGGCAATAATCAACATCGTAGACGCGACTAACATCGAGCGTAACCTGTATCTTACGATGCAGCTTCTCGAGATGAACGTCCCGATGGTAGTTGCTCTTAACATGATGGACGAGCTTCGCGGCAACGGCGGTACTGTCGACGTTAACTCAATGGAGGCTATGCTCGGAGTACCTGTAGTACCTATCTCCGCTGCCAAGAACGAAGGTGTAGACGAGCTTGTACGTCATGCGATCCACATCGCGAAATACCAGGAGCGCCCCGTAAGATACGACTACTGCGACCCGGAAGATCACGGAGGCGCTGTACACAGAGCTTTCCACGCGGTCAGCCACCTCATCGAGGACCACGGCAAGCGTGAAGGCATCCCCTTCAGATTCGCGGCAGCAAAGCTTCTCGAAGGCGACATGTCATTCGTAGATATCCTTAAACTCGACAAGAACGAGCAGGAGATGCTCGAACACATAATCATTCAGATGGAGAACGAGCGCGGCCTCGATCACAGTGCAGCAATGGCGGAGATGAGATTCGACTTCATACAGAAGCTGTGCGATGAGTGTGTCATCAAGCCTCACGAGAGCCGCGAACACATAAGAAGCCGTAAGATCGACAGCGTACTTACAGGTAAGTTCACCGCTATCCCGATGTTCATACTCATCATGGGCCTCGTGTTCTATCTTACGTTCTTCCTTATAGGACCTTTCTTCCAGGATCTTATAGCGGACGGCATCGAAGCCTTAAGCAACCTTGTGGAAAAAGGCATGGTGGCCGCGAACGTCACCGACGCGATCCAAAGCCTCATACTCGACGGAATCTTCGAGGGTGTCGGCACTGTCGTCAGCTTCCTTCCTATCGTCATACTGCTGTTCTTCTTCCTTTCGATGCTTGAAGACAGCGGCTACATCGCACGTGTAGCTTTCGTTATGGATAAACTCCTGAGAAAGATCGGTCTTTCCGGAAGAAGTATCGTGCCGATGCTCATTGGCTTCGGCTGCACGGTACCCGCCGTTATGTCCTCAAGAACGCTTCCTTCCGAGCGCGACCGTAAGATGACTATCCTTCTTACTCCCTTCATGTCGTGCACGGCAAAGCTTCCGATATACGGCTTCTTCGTAAACGTCTTCTTCCCCGGCTACAGCTGGCTGATCGTCACATTGATCTACATCCTCGGCATCATCACGGGAATAGTCGCGGCGACAGGCTTCAAGCACACGATCTTCAAGGGCGAGGCCGTCCCGTTTGTCATGGAACTTCCGAACTACCGTCTGCCGGGCGTTCGCAACGTCACTCAGCTCATGTGGGAGAAGAGCAAGGACTTCATCCAGCGCGCATTCTCCGTCATCCTCATCGCGACGATCGTAGTCTGGTTCCTTTCGCACTTCGACTTCGGTCTTAACCTGACGCAGGACACACAGAACAGTATGCTTGCAAGCATCGCGGGCATCCTCGAGCCCGTCATGGCACCGATAGGACTCGGCGACTGGCGCATCATCACGTCTCTCATCTCGGGCTTCATGGCAAAAGAAAGCGTAGTCTCCGTCATGTCGACCATGTTCGGCGAGAGCGTCTCCTCCCTCGGCACACTTACCGCGGTCTCGATGCTCGTATTCTCACTGATCTACACACCCTGCGTCGCAGCCGTCGCTGCCATCCGTCGCGAAATGGGACGAAAATGGGCACTCTCCGTCGTCATATTCCAGTGCACTCTCGCATGGGTAATGGCGTTTATCGCAAGACTGATCGGCATGTTGTGCGGACTGAGCTGATACTCACATGAATATCTGGGATTGCATCATATTAGCGATAGTCGCAGGCGGCGTGGTACTTGCAGTTATAAGCATCGTCCGCAGTAAGAAGAAGGGCGGTTGCCACGGCTCCTGTTCTTCCTGCCCTTACGGCGATTCGTGTACAACAAAGGATCAGTAGATTTTCTTTAACTCATCCACGCCGTAAGTGTGCTTAAAAACCTCAAGATCGGCGGGCGACTTGATGAGCATTACATCGCGGAATTTATTTGTCTCGAGATTAAGAAATCCCGCGGTCTGTTCACCTGTGCAGATACTGCTTTTAAGCGCGGGAACTTCATGCTCTTTATCATAAGAAGGCGTATTGTTTTTCTTCTTTCCAAACATCACAGAAACTCCCTTCTTAAAGTACCCGTAAGGTCCTCGTCATCGAGGACTTCGAAGTCAGGCATCGGGCCGTCAACAGACAGTCCGCGGCGGTTAAGCCATACCGCATGCCAGCCCGCATCAAGAGCACCCTTTATATCGTGCTTATACGAGTCTCCGATCATCCACATATCAGAAGCCTGCAGACCAAGACGCTCCTCCACCAAACGGAAGATCTTCACATCAGGCTTACTCACGCCGACATCACCTGCAACGATTACATTCTCACGCGGTATCCATGAGCACAACCCGAGCATATCAACCTTATTCCACTGATGCGCCGATTCACCTGCAGTCAGGACTCCGAGTATCACATCACCCTTCCCGCGAAGCGAAGACAGAAGAGCCTTCATGTCTTCCGTAAGGCTCATGTGGCTTTGAAGTTCAAGGTAAGCATCAGCAGCAAGCACTCCGTCGCCGGGAGCAAAGGGCAGTCCCATTTCGATGAATGTCTCCTCGAACCTCCAGCCGTTACACTCACGGGTAGTGATTAGTCCCGCCTCAAGTTCAGCGGTATTAAGATCACTCTTGGCATAGAAGATGCGCACGAATTCGCGCGGATCACTGACACTTATACCGAGCACATTCTCTGCAGCTTTAACGAACAGGTCCTGCCTGCTGTACAGTGTGTCATCGATGTCGAAGACAATACCCGTCATTCTGCGAACATACCGATCGCGTAGATGATGCTCGGGATGATGATAATGATCGTGTTACGGATCATGATGCGCTTCCTTCTTTTCCATTGCTTCTCGGTAAGCTCGCGGACGCGCGGGATCTTGAGAAGCGAGAGGATCATGGACGCTGACATGAAGATGAAGTATGTATTTATGAGGAACAGATATGCGGCGCCGCCGAGCATGGCCCAGTCGCCTCTCGCGATGGAATAACCGCACACACACAAAGGGGGCATGAGAGCCGTCGCGATCGCGACTCCCGGAACTATGTTGTTAGCCTTGTCCTTACGGGTCTGGCCGATGATGCCTGCCACCCCGCCGAAAAGCGCGACTATCACATCATAAAACGTCGGATTCGTTCTCGCGATGATCTCCGGTGTCGCTTCCTTAACAGGCGACAACAGGAAGTACAAAGTCGCGGCCATAACACTCGCAAAGACCTGGAATAAGAAGCCGACAGTGTGGTTCTTGGCGATCGTCAGATCACCCGACACCGAGCCGTAAGCCATGGCGAGGATACTTCCCATAAGAGGCGATATGAGCATCGCTCCGATAATGACTGCTGTGGAGTTCATGTTAAGTCCTACGGATGCTATACCGATCGCACAGATCATGACGACCATGTTGGTTCCGGTAACACGACCTCCAGACAGAAGTCTGTCGCGGATCTCCTCATGGCTCGCTGCATCTTCGTGGAGCGAGAATATAGACTTAATGGACATTCTGCGCTTTTGATCTTCCATAGGTCTCCCTTTAATCATCAACCGTTTTTTATATTATAATGTAACTGTTCACTTTAGTGGAATAAGGAGAAAGACTATGTCTGAGAACACATCTTCCAGAGCTAAGGACAAGTTCGATCTGTGGGAACGTAAGCTTCTCGATCTCACGACACGTAATGCACTTCTTAATGTGAAGATGAAAGGCAGCACGGTACCGTTGCTGGTAACTTCCTCCTGCACCGTCGAAGACGATATCTCAGACGATAAAGAATACTCGATAATCTCTAGAACAGAAGCCGGCGAAGAGGCTATCCCCGCCAGGGAATATGAACTCGAAGATCTGGTTGATACAGAAAGCTTCAATGAGATCCTGAACAAAGGCAACGAGGATAAGAAACTCTACTCCGCCCTTCCCACCAAAGATCTCGAAGACAGACTCAAGAAACTCTACAGAGAGTCGCGCAGTGCGCTCGATGAGGACGGCGCAGGCACACTCTTCCTCGCGTGCGGCTTCCTTAAGTGGACCGACGATAAGAAGGAATCCGACTGCTATGCTCCTGTAGTCCTTGTGCCGGTCGAATTGGTACGTAAATTCGGCGTCGGCCGCTACGTCATGCGTAAGATCGACGATGATGCGGTCGTTAACATCACGCTTCTCGAGAAGCTCAAGCAGGACTTTGACATCCTGATCCCCGAGCTCGAGAAAGAGATTCCTCCCGACGAACACGGAATCGATGTTCAGGGTGTATTTGATACTTTGAAGGGCGCTCTCGCAAGTAAGCCCGACTGGCAGATAATCGACGCATGCGTACTTGGCATGTTCAAGTTCTCGCAGTTTGTTATGTGGCACGACCTTCATAACTACCGCGACGAGATCGCATCCAACAAGATCGTAAACAGCCTTATCGAAGGCCGTCTTACATGGGAATATGAGGACATGGAGAAAGACGGAAAAGGCTTTAATGATGAATCTTGTGTATACCTTCCCATTTCTGCAGATTCTTCCCAGCTCTACGCGATTTACAAGGCTTCTCACAAGGAAGAGGATGGCACCGTAAAAAGCGCAAGCTTCGTGCTTCACGGTCCTCCGGGAACCGGTAAGTCGCAGACGATCACGTCCATCATTGCAAACGCTGTCGCGAACGGGCAGAAAGTGCTTTTCGCCGCGGAGAAGAAGGCGGCGCTCGACGTGGTTTACGCGCGTTTAAGCAAGATCGGTCTGGCTCCGTTCTGCCTCGAACTTCACTCCAACAAAGTACGAAAAGGTTACGTCCTCGACCAGCTTAAGGAAGCATACGAGGTGCGCCACACCACCGTAACCGATCCTGACTATCAGAAGAAACAGGACGATATCTGCGCAAGACGAGAAGAGCTCAGTTCATACACGGATGAGCTTACTGCAGTAAGACCGTGCGGCTACACTCTTTACGAGATGCTGAACATCTACGCAGAGAACGAGGGCACGCCAAATGTAATTCTCGAGAGCGGCTTCGAAGAGGGTCTTACAGAGGAGCGCATCAACGCATCAGAAACGGCTCTCGCAGAATTCATTGCCGCAGGAAACGGACTTGCAGGAAAGCTGCCTTATATCAAGGCGACAGAATACAGCCAAGATACCAAGATAAAGCTCGGCGCAGAACTTTCATCCTTTAAGGCTGCGACGGACAAATACGAACAGGCTTTTAATGCCGTGAAGGCTTCTTTCCCTTCACTTGAGGCGGGTGCAGATCTCGTAGCTGCGGACCGCACTGCAGCTAAGATCGACCGTTTCCTCGGCGCTCGAACCGAGATCCTGAAGACATGGTCCATGGAGTTCCTGGCGCAGGATGCTTCTTCACTGAAGGCTTCATATGAAGCTGCTTCTAACAAGTGGGGACCTCTTAAGTCCGGCGCTTTAAAGAAAGTCTACGCTGCCGTTAAAACATACGATAAGTCCGGCAACGCAGAACCTGAACTTGGCAAACACATAGATACACTTCTTGCTTATAAGAACGAGTTCGCTGCAATGGGATTCGACACAGCCGCGGGAGTTCCTGCCGTATTGGGAGAATTCAAACAGGCACGTCAGGAGTTCGATGCTGCAAGAGGTGCAGTAATCAGCAGATTAGGAATCAAGATCCTCGAACCCGGAACAACTTCTGCAGACTTTAATTCTGTAATAAGCATCATCGATGACATCACCGCGAATGAGAGCTCGATCAGGCCAAGGATCATACTTAACGGCGCTTCCGCCAAGTGCAACAACTTAAAGCTTCATGCGCTGATTGAAGCGTTCAGTAAGGGTGATGTCAACGAAGAGACACTTATCCCCGCCTTTATGAAGGCATGGAGTAAACTCCTTATCTGCAAGACGATAGACGGATCCGAGGTGTTAAGGACATTCAGCGGAAGCATCTTTGACGACAAGATCAAGAAGCTTAAGGCGCTCTCTGACGAATTCGAGACAATCACAAGAGAGGATATACGCCGCAAGCTCATGCAGCGCTCTATGATGCAGGATATGGAGACAGCCAATAAAGATTCGGCTCTCGGCAAGCTGCAGCGCGCGATCAAGAGCCACGGACGCGGAATATCCATAAGAAGCCTCATGAGAGAGATTTCCAACGTTGTGCTCGAGCTCACGCCCTGTGTGCTCATGAGTCCGATGTCTGCAGCGCAGTTCATAGAGCCCTCGGAAGAGCCGATGTTTGATCTGGTTATTTTCGATGAGGCGAGCCAGCTTCCGACATGTAAGGCTGTAGGTGTCCTTGCAAGGGGAAAGAATGCTGTTGTCGTAGGCGATCCGAACCAGATGCCGCCGACATCTTTCTTCAAGGAGCAGGTGTTTGACGATGAGAATTACGAGGTGGAAGACCTCGAGAGCATACTCGATGACTGCCTTGCAGTAGGCATGCCCGAGAGCAGACTCCTGTGGCACTACAGAAGCCGTCACGAGAGTCTCATCACGTTCTCGAACCGTGCCTTCTACGACAGCAAACTCTACACGTTCCCGTCTGTTGATGACATCAAATCACGAGTTACTCTTGTTCCGTGTAATGGCACATTCGACAGCGGCAAGACACGCACGAATGAAGTTGAGGCACGCGCCGTGGTTGACGAACTCGTAGCACGTTCCAAGGATCCCGTTAATTCCAAGCTTACACACGGTATCGTAACGTTTAATATCCAGCAGCAGAACCTTATCGAGGACATGATCGACGAGGCGTGCAGGACAGACGCGGACTTCGAGAAATGGGCATTCGGAAGCGAGGAGCCGATCTTTATAAAGAACCTCGAGAATGTTCAGGGAGACGAGCGCGATGTGATACTCTTCTCCGTAAGCTACGGACCCGATCCTGAGGGTAAGGTGTCGATGAATTTCGGTCCGCTTAACAGAGACGGCGGATGGAGAAGATTAAACGTTGCAGTCACGAGATCAAGATGCGAGATGAAGGTCTTCTCCTCCCTCGAGCCTGAGCAGATCAAGGTCTCCGAAGCAACACCAGAAGGCGTAAAGGCATTCAAGAGATTCCTCATGTATGCTGAGGGCAACGAATTGTGGTGCGAAGACTTAAAGGCTGACGCTTCTTCCGAGAGTGCTCATAAGGCTTCTACAGGTATTATCGAAAGCATACGCAAGAGTCTTGCAGATGCAGGCTATGAGACAGAGAAGTCCATCGGTAAGTCAGGCTTCAAGGTTGATATCGGAGTAAGGAAGAAGGACACAGACAGCTACTGTCTCGGTATTCTTATCGACGGCTCCGCCACGGGCAGCCACACGACGGCAACCGCACGCGAGATCGCGCAGCCTGCGATACTTAAGGGCTTGGGCTGGAAGACCATAAAGATCTGGTCTATCGACTGGTGGGAAAACAGCGAGTCCGTCATTAAGGCGATACTTGATAAGATCAACAAGGTCGAAGCACCGAAGGAAGCGGCGCCGGCCCCCGAAGCGGAAGCGCTCGCTGAAGAAGCACCCGAAGTTCCCGCGCAGCCCGCTGAGGACGCAAAAAAAAACGAATAATTCCGCAGGATAATCCTGCCGTTCCTTACAAGAAAGCATCCGTCACGCTACCCGTACTTACTGCGGCGCAGTTTGCTGACGCACAGAATATCGACACGCTTAAAGCAGCGACAAAGACTATAGTCGATGCTGAGGCGCCGATATGCGTTGATCTTCTCACGGACAGACTGTGCGAGGCCTGCGGCATCACTCGTAAGACAGAGAAGATAAAAGAACGCGTTGATTATCTCATTAAGCTTCTGAAGTACTCTGTCACCATGCAGAACATCACGCTCAACAAGGCGCCGGAATGCGATAAGAACTTCGTATGGAAAGATACTTCTGCACCTTGGAGGATCCCCGAAGAATGGCGCTTCAGCGAAGACAGAGCAGCTGATCAGGTGCCTGTCGAAGAGGCTGCCTGCGCTGCCATCTGGCTTGCACGTTCACAGTTCGGAATGCCGCGCGACGCACTGATCCGCGAGACCGGAAAAGCTCTCGGCTTCAAGACAAGCTCTCAAAAAGTAAAGGACCTGTGCGACAGCGCGATAGCATATGCACTCGAACTCGGTGAGCTTACTGAAGGCGACCTGATGATCAAGTAATCAGAAGTACAGAATAACGTATGAATATACGTGCGTGTGTCTTTCATCCCACAGACGCATCTCGACGACCTGACCGGAGTGCGGGTTCTCATCGAGGAAGACTTCAATCTCCTGCGTGCCGTCTTCAGTGATGTCGATGGTCTCTGTATCAACGACCAGTTCATCATCTATCCACCAGTCGACGATAAGGGTTGTTCCTGCATCAAAATCACGTTCGAAGAAATTCATTACCCACACGCCGCCGTCGCCGATATAATAACCTGCAGTATCGAGCACACCGGGCTCTTTGCTGTAGAACATCCATACGCCGTTCTCGTCAGGATTCGAGTGGCCATAGATAATGCTTCCGTCATCACACCAGTCAGGCACACTCTCATTAGTGCCTGCAGCCTGATTCGGGTGACCGGATGAACTTACCGTATCGCTAGTAGTAAAGCCATAGTTCTCTGCAGTAAGCCCTGCCATCCAGCCGGCGTATTCATATTCATCGATCTCGCCTGCTTCAAGAAGATTATCCAGCGCCTGCTCGACCGTCTCTCTTGTCTCATCCCATGTCATGCTGTGATCAGCCTCATAGATCGTTCTGGAAGGCTCGTTTATAAGCTCTGTAGAGATCGTGAATGTCTCTTCCGGATTTTCCGCATACGGATCGATATAAGCCATGAGCGTGTAGTCTTCAGGGCTACAGTGCGGGATTGTTTCCGCAAGCAAGTTATAGATATACGAAGACTGTTCATCCCACAAAAGGTCGCTTATGAGTGATGTGCTCCAGTCGCCTCTTCGTATAAAGTTCATGAAGTAATTAACACGGAATTCTTCTGTATAGAGCACATCCGAGAGCTCATCACACGACGGAGCCTGACCTGTGATCGTATAGTGGTAAGGATCATCCTCTGTTATCTCGGGATCGTGATCCATAACATAAGCCATATAAGCACTGATGAAATTCTCGAGAGCCTCCTCTGTAAGCTCACCTTCACCGCGCACCGTGACGGGATCATACGCTCTGTATGTATCCTCATTCGTCTCATCCATGAACTGCTCGCAGTCACCGCTTACCATCGCATCAATATACGCATCAAAGTATGCCCTTGCATCCTCCTGCGAGATGTACACAGGGAACGAGAGCACACAAGCTCTGTCACGGAAAAACTTAGCGATCTTCTCAGCACTGTCATTATCGAGATACCACTGCTCAGATTCCTCTTCATAAGAGAACTCGAGACTGAATGTCTTCTCGGATCTTTCATCACACTCATCCATCGCCGAGATCCATTCATCGTGCGTCAGATATTCAGTCGGCAGATCCGCGATCATGCTATCGAGATCAAGGAAAGAAAACGTCGTACTCATAACAGCCGTATTATCCTCGCGGTCGAACTCCACTTCACCGAATTCCGCGATCTCGATAAAAGAAAGCGAATGCATGATGATGTCGTAATCATCGCCCCAGAGTTCACGGTCGAGCTCCGTATCTGCCATAATGTCAAACCCGTCAGTCAACGAGGCAGCCAGCTGTGCATCGTCAGTCTTAAGTGCTGTAATAAAGCCTTCCGTCGCCGCTGTTATCTTCTCAGTATCTTCCTTATCAGTGTTCTTTACGCCACATCCGACGGCAACGAGCATCGACACAGCAAGCAGCGCAGCCAAAGCCTTCTTATATCTCATTCTCTATCCCCTTCCGTCTGTCAAAGCAGCGGAGCCGCTACTCTCAACAGATTATCGATAAACGTTCCCACAGGGCCTCTCTTAGCGTCCTCGGCAGTAACCGTTCTGCACTCAGCAAGCGAATCAAGATAGTCCTGCTTCAGCGCATCAAGCACATCCGCCTTGTAGAAAACAGAATTACACTCGAAATGCAGGAAAAGACTTCTGTAATCGAGGTTTACCGTTCCTACACCACATATCTTATCATCTGCGATAAAAGCCTTCGCATGCACGAAGCCCGGTGTGTACTCATATATCTTAACACCTGCAGCAATAAGATCCTTGTAGTAACTTCTCGAGAGCCTGTAGACAAGCTTCTTATCCGGGATACCCGGCATGATTATCCTTACGTCTACACCTCTTCTTGCAGCCCTTATAAACGCATCGAAAAGCGCATCGCCCAACATCAGGTACGGCGTATAGAACCATACATAATCTGTAGCGGAAGACAGCATCTCAGAGAAGAGGATATTACTCGTATGTTCCTCTCTCATAGGAGAATCATAGTAAGGAAGAATGTAGCCGTTCTCCTTCGTAAGTTCGACCTCAGGGAACTTGATAAGGAAAGCATCGATCTTGCTCTCTTCCTTCTTAACGAATGCATTCCAGAACTCTACGAACATATACGTATAGCTCTTGACCGCATCACCCGTTATACGGAAACCGATATCCTTCCATCTTCTGAACGGATGGATCTCGTTAATGTATTCATCCGCAAGATTGACGCCGCCGCTGTATGCGACCAGACCGTCAATGACCATGATCTTTCTGTGGTCTCTGTTATTAAGCTGTGACTTGATCAGGAAGAACGGATTAAACGGAATACACATGATACCCTTATCCTTAAGATCCATTATGTCTTTAACTGAATAAGTGGCGATGCTTCCCAAGTCATCGTACATGACTCTTACATCGACACCGGCAGCCGCTCGTTCAGCAAGGATATCAACCATCGTATCCCAGAACTTTCCGCGCTGGATAATGAAGTACTCGATATAGACAAACTTCTGTGCCTTCTTTAAGTCTTCACACATATCGGCGAACATATCCTCGCCAAACGGATAGTACTTGGACGTGCCATTCTTATAGATAGGAAAACCTGTGGAATCGTTAATGAAATCCAGCGTCTGACCGATACGAAGATCATCTTTCTTGATAGCTTCGATCTCCTTGTCAGACTTTATCTCCTGACCTTCTATAAGAGCCTTGGATGCAGCCGTAAGTTTCTTCTTAAGCTTGGTGCCCGTACTCTTATGTCCCAACGTCAGATACAGTATCGCGCCGAGTATCGGGAAGCCCACGATAACTAGCACCCACAGAAGCTTATATGAGCTCTCGTCTCTCTTGGCTACAAGGTATGTAACAAAGAGTACGGCGAGCACCGTGAAAACAACAGTGATGACGTCTGAGAGGTACCCGTTGAAAGCCTTTTCGAGAAGGACGAATGCAAGATAGTACCAGAACGCCTGCAATGCGATCGGCGGCAAAACTACCAGTACGCGACCAATTATCTTCTTCATATATATTCCCCCATCATCGGAATCATCGACAGTAATACTGCTTTTATTATAAACGCGCGTTATAAGGGTGAAGTGAAAGATTTGTAAATAAAATTTTATGTTATGAGGACCGGGAAAGATGGGTACTCTTCGGGATCCGTCTGCTCCGGAAGGTCCTTTACAGGCGTGAATTTGCCGTCTTTTACCTGCACAGGAACAGCCTTACCCTCTATAACAGCCTTCGCGAAATCCTTGGTATCGTTGACTCTTTCCGGGAGCCACACTCCGCCCATGGGCTTCTCGTGGAAGTAGTGGATGTCGGAGCCTGCGATCATAGGCAGATCAAGCTGCTGTGCATACTTATATGCGAGCGCATTCTGGTTGTCGGTGTTGGATGCGTTATAAACTTCGATCGCATCACAGATATCTACCGTAAGCTTGATATCGACAAGGTAATTACGCTCTCTGAAAGGATGCGCGTGAACCATGATGCCGCCTGCCTCATGAACCTTCTTGTACACGCCTCTGCGATCAAGAACCATAATGTCTTCGTTGTTAAGAAGCCACTGCTCGTCGAGGCCGTAGATAAGGAACTCATCTCCGTTGAAGTTAAACTCTATTCCAAAGAGCACATCAAAATCCTTGCCCTTCGCCGCTTCCTTTGCTGCATGAAAACCCGCTGAATAGAGCTTTACCTTCTCGCTCCAGGGCAGGCTTCTGTCCACCGCGCAGTTGCCGTTAAAGAAATGGTCCGTAACGATCATGCCCGTGAAGCCGCGGTTCTTCATGAAGTCAATATAAGCATCGCCCGGAACTTCACCGCAGGCACTGCCTTCAGAAGTATGAAGATGTGTCTCATATAAATACATCATAGTTGTATTTAATTATACTACGCTTCAAGCTTTAAGCCGCAGGGCAGTTAAAAGGACGCCGTTTCGCTTATTCGGTATGTGTCGCCCAGTCGTGATAAAATGATGAAGGATAAGGAGGATAGGGATATGGATTCAAAGGTTATCAGAGACGAGTTCTTCGATCAGTATGTAGAGTTTTACAACGGCGGACCGGTGCCTGAATATGCATCGAACGACTTCTCTTACTATCTTGAATGTCACCGTAAAAGACTCGATCAGAAGGGCATCAGAGCCGTAAAGAAAATCGAGAAGATCGAGGACAACATCGACAATACCTTTAACAAGGAAAAGCAGCCTTACATTCTAGACATGACATACAAGGAATGTAACTTCGAGACTGACTACTACAAAGATGATGTAATGCTGGCAAAGTCCGATAACGATACGGAGACGCTTTACTGCAACATCCTTCACAAGCAGGATTATCAGGAGGAGACCATAAGCTGTCCTAACTGCGGTCACTCTGCAGGTGCGAGGTCATTCGTTAATGGCTGCCCGATGTGCGGAACAACATTCAAGACATTCAAGTTCTTCCCCTGCGTCACAAGCTTCTATACACTCCCGAAGTTCGTGGAAAGAAGCAGCATCGACAAGGGATTAAAGGGTGTCGTAAAGTTCGGTATCATCGCCGGGATCGCAGTCGCGATCGGTGTCGGTCTCTATAACGGAATCGCCAACCAATCATGGGGCGCCGGAATATTCTTCGGTATCATCGCAGGTCTTCTGACAGGCTGGCTCGGCACGATCTTCCTGTATCTTGGTTATTCGCTGTTTGTCGGTGTTACTGCTTTCTCCAAGATGTTCGCACAGGCTGCCGACACTTCTGATATTCAGGCTGCAAGATTTACCAAGAGAAAGTTCGAGAACGACATGCGCATGTACTTCCCTGACTTCTCGTATGAGTATTTCGAAGGCAAGATAGTGTCTCTTCTGAGGTCGATCATATTCTCCGATGACAGAAGCAACCTCTCCATCTATAAGGGCAAGGATCAGCTCGGATACCTGAACGATGTCGTTGACGTCGAATACAGAGGCGGATTCAAGTATGAAGGATGCACCGTGGTAGGTGACATCCTCCATGTAAGACTAATCAATTATGTATCTTGCGAAGTATGGTGCGACGGTAAGCTTTCTAAGCACCAGCGCAACTTCAAGATGGAACTGATCCGCCGCCTGAAGACTAACGATGACTTAGGCTTCTCCATTCATGCGGTTAACTGCAGCACATGCGGTGCAACTTTCGATGCCATGCATGTCGATAAGTGCCCTCACTGCGGTAATCCTTATGAGCTGATCAACGACGACTGGGTAGTCATCTTCGTGCAGTGATATATTATCCATCAAGATACTCGTACTCGCAGACGTTGGTATAGACTACTGTACCGTCAGCTTGATATGACGTGATCGAAGATCTTCTTCCTGCAGAATAGTATTCATATTCTTTGTATTCCAGAAGCACGTCATCCTCATAAAGCTCAATACGGATGACATCGCCGTTATCGTTACGGATATACTCTGTTCTGTAGACATGCTCGTCAGAACCGTAACCGCTGATCTTTGTGACCATATCTCCATCTGCGTTTCTTATCGTGATGTTACCTGTAGTTGTGCCGTCCGCATTATACTCGGTGATGGTGCAAGATCCGTCTGCCTCATAAACATACTCTTTATAGCTCGTAAGGTTTCCGTCGGCATCGTATTCATTTGTACGGACACAAAGCTCACCCTGCTCATCGTATTCGTATTCCGTGTAACCGATAAGCTCATCGTGATCGTAATGATAAGAGAAACTCTTGCACTCGTTGTCGCCAAAGACGGCATACTCTATGCTGCTGCTCATATATGTCTCACCGTCAGTATTGGTATACCATTCCTCAGTCAGACGACCGTCTACATAAACATAGGTAACACCATACTGGCCGACCGAACCATAGTTCATGTCGCTTATGAGATGACCGTCAGCATCATACTCCTCCACCTTGTAAAGAGTTCTCTCTCCCGTAGTCTCATCGGCCCTGTATGTATAACGGATATATCCGCCGTCAGGTGTTTCTTCAGCAGCGCTGCTTTCCGTGACAACCGTTACGTAAGTCTCACCTACTGTGACTTCGGCCTCATTAGTACCGGAAGCTTCAGCTACGACAGCCTCTGTCTCGAAAAGTTCTGTTCCTTCCGCTGTCTCAATAACCTCAGTCTCAGCGCATCCTGCAAGCGACATACAGCCAGTTGCAAACATGAGCATAATTGCAATTGTCTTCTTCATAGTTTTTCCTCCTTAATAATTACATCTACTCATAAGACACATGAGCAGACGCAATTATTCGAAGGATTTTGAAAAATTCCCCTATTATCAGGGGCTTTCAACGTTTTATTATCTGTCTGTTTACTGCAGCTTAGCTTTTTTGATTCTTCTGATACCGAATATTATATTAAGAACTATCGCGACAAGACTCAAAACAAATCCAAGCAGATTAATATATAAGCTAAAACCATATTCGTGATTATAAGTAGAGTGAATATGTACCAGAATAATATATCCGACCGCTAAGGCAAACCACAAAGCAGAAAGGCCGTGGCTGATAAGCTGACGTCTCATATATACGTTCGGTCTGGTTGATTTATATTTGGCAAACTGTATTACCTCTCCCACCGAGGAAGTCAAGCCCGCAGCACATATAATCAGATTGGCCAACCCTACTTCAATTAACTCAATAAGATTACAATAGGCGAGACCCATTAATGTGTTTATGCCGACAAACAACAGATCCGGCAACATCAGGATCACAGCAGCTATATGCAATAGAAGATTTGTAACTCTCATAGTATTACTCCACCTCTTTGCATTATATCAATAAATGACAATGCCTGTTTTGGAAAAACTATATCCGTCAATCAAGGAAGAATGCAACTCATAATTGCGGCCGTCTGTTGTTATGACCATTGTATGATTGGGCAGGCAACCATAGCCGGCTATCGAATTAAATTTCTTTCCGTATCTCAGATAAATCTTGTTGCTGTCTAAAGCATAGGTGAAACCGGTTATGTAATTCCCTTTGCTGCATCTGTAAACCTCGCGGGTGTCACCTGACGGAATATCGTACTCATATAAAACAGGAACCTCATCTTCTGTTCTCGCAAACAGGACTTTGCTTCTGTCACCGTTCAATACGATCAGATCAAAGCCTGCCCCCAGGTATCCAATGTCACCGGCAACAGTTTCATTCTCTCCAGTCGTTTTATCATAAATATTCAGTTCGCGCTGAGAGTTTACATATACAATGGAGTTACCCGTATCTCTTACAAACATAGAACTTTGTATATCATAGCAAGCTGTATCCGCCAGCTCTTCTGTGGCGCAGTCAAAGGTAAAAACAACAAGTGTATTATTAGCGATATTACTTGCATAAATGTTCACATAGCCGTCTTCATACCATGTGTTAATTCCATACATCCTCTGTCCTTCATAATCGAATTCGCCAACCCTGCCATCGATCATCGGAAAGCCGATATCCGTTTTGTCTCCGGTATCCAGGTTATAGATTGATACTTCCGTACAGTAGTTGGATGCTATGAGAAGATTATCATCAGAATCGTATTGCCAATAGCTTCCGTAATTGGTATCCAAAAGGGGTTCCTGCCCGTCAGAAGTGACCTCTGTTATGCATTCTTCAATTTCCAGCATTACTCTGTCATCAGAGTCCTTTTCTACTCCGCATCCGCTGAACAGAGTAGAAACTACCATAGTTCCTATTAGAAGAGCCTTAGACTTTTTTCCGTTTAACATAATCTTTATCCCCTTCATTCATGCAACCTGTGTGCATTTGGTTACTATTGGTGTAATTTTACACTCTGTTCTTGAAGGAGTCAATCATTTAAATATCTTGTCTCTGCGTACAACTCTTTTATCACTGAATATCCAAATCAAAGTAATACTCTCATCTTTCCCTGGGCGGCTGCTCTCCTATGAATATGACCTCGTCATCCAGCATATATGCGACATAATAAATGCCGACGAATTCTTCACCTTCTGCATCACCGTCTACTCCGGCTATGTATATCTTCCATCCGTCGTCATTGACATCATACATAGTGTATTGGAAACAGGTCTGTCTTCTGCCGTTCTCTTCACTTGTATAATTCCTGTAGTGATTTGTCTGCGGCGAGCTCATATCCGTATATTCATCGATATCGTTCGTATCTACATTGCTAAGGTCACACTGCTCTAAAAAGGTCTCGACATCTTCGACACTGATGTCATTACGCTCGACGACATCGTCTGCAAGCATATCGTACAGTTCGTCGGCATCTTCTTCGGCAATGACTGTCGCAAGGCCTTCACGCCCGGGAAGCCACCGGTTATTCTTGACATCGGATATATCAGCACATATCACGAGCACTCCGACAAAGATCCACGGGATAACTATCATGAATATACCTATCCAAAGTCCAACTTTATGAGTCTTCTTGTTATTCTTCTTGGCAATCGAGGCTCTTATCAGTGACCCGATGATCAGACCGATAGCTATGAGCGTCAGGAAAACTGCGATTGCTATCACAATCGATATCACAACTGCATTTAAAAGAACTACAAACATTTATCATCTCCTAATTACTATGTGTTCATCGTTCCTGAATCTGAATCAAGAACCATGCGTCATAGAATGATTTACTGTCGATAAAACGTACTATCACAGCATGCTGACAAACTTGAATTTAAATCACTGTATATCCTTCAGAAGCTAATATAGTCAGCGCTCTTTCATAATTGTTTTCTTTCACAAGAATATAATCTGTGTTGTATGTAGATACTGCAAAGATTCCTATCTTATGCTCCGCAAGTATACCGGACAGTTTTGAAAGAATTCCTATCAATGAAAAATCGAGAACTCCTTGAATACGGAAGCCTCTCCACCCATCATCACGTTCGAGCGTGATTTGTGGCGTATCTTCCGTTTTACATACAAGCGACAATTCTTCATCCGTCTTACCTATAAAATAGAAATCAGACTCTGTGTTGATACTCGATGCGTCTGCCACTTTACAAACAGTAAGTCTATAATCTATTTTCTTCAGTTCCATCTGTAGTTTCTCCCATATATATACCGATTTGTCTTAGCCGGGTATCATGATTATTTTCTCGACTAAGGGATCACTCCCTCAGACAAGGTAATTATACCATCTGGGTAAAGAGCTCTTCGATTAAATATAATAATGATGAAAATCTGCGAGAGCGAGGATAAATGGGATGACGAAACCATTAGAGCTCATCAAAACAAAATGCTAATAGTCTCTTTTTATGAGTTTCATCTTTGTTTAACCACCTTTATACAACTGTATTCCGGCTCACAAGAAATAACCATTCATCGTACCCTTGCCCTTAACATCGACCGGGACGGAACACAGGCCGGGATATCTTGAACTGATCCTGGAGTACGCAGCCTCCGACAGGTGAATTCTCATCGGGTCACCCGTGGACTCCATGCGGCTCGCGATGTTAACCGTGTCACCCCAGACATCGTAGATAAATTTGGTCTTGCCGATTACACCCGCGACTAACTCACCCGAATTGATTCCTATCCTTATCTTAAGCGGAATGCCCATCTCACGGCCTACCTGCTCCACATCCTCGATCATGCCACGAGCGAACCTGATCATCAACTCCACGCCGTCATCGGAATCATCTTCCGTGAGCCCCGCCGCAGCCATGTAGGCATCTCCTATAGTCTTAATCTTCTCCACACCTGCCCTTTTCGCGCGGTCGTCGAAGAGTATCGTCATCTTGTTAAGCATGAAGACCGTCTCCTCTGCAGTCATCTTATCACTCATCTGCGTGAAGCCGACTATATCCGCGAAGAGAACCGTCGCGTTCGGATAAGTCTTGGAGATAGTCTTGTTGGGATTCTCGGCAAGCTCCCTCGCGATGTTCTCAGGCAGAATATTAAGCAGGAGGCTCTCGACCTTCTCGTTCGCCACCTTAAGCTCGTGTGTACGAAGGTCGACCGTGTCCTCGAGTGTCTTCTGGTATTTCGCCATCATTGTAATCTCACGCTTGTGCGCGCGGTCTATGGACTTATTCATCTCCTCTATCGAGAACACGTAGAGCACGATAGCCATACCTACCGTGGAGATAACGCCGGGCGCGAGGTCAGTCACGAGGAACTGTGCTACGGCCATCAGCAGCGGGATTACTATGAAGAGCACGAGCGGAATGCGCATGATCCTCGGGAAGTGCTTGTAGTTGATGACGATCGCGAGCAGCTGTATCAGAAGCGGCGTCATAGGGAATATGTACCACACGAAGTTATACGCGCCGTGTGTGTACACGTTAGTGGCATCAAAGTAGTAGTAGAAACCCGTGTGCAAGTTGATAAACAGCGTGACTGCACCTGTAGCGAGAATGGCATCCACGGCGAAAAGCATCCGAGGTATCCTCTTAAGGCCGCCCTCGTTCCGGAGGAGATCTTTCACGTAGAAGTTAAAGCACAGGATTATGGCGAGAACGAAGAAGTAGTCTAGAAATTTCGCGGCCCTGACCCACGGCCAGTAAGCGGTGTTGTCCACAACGCGGTTCAGGTAATAGAACCTGCTCGCGGCAAGGTTCGCCGCTGCCGTCAGCTCGAGGAAGATAATGCTGAGCTTACGAGAGCGCTTGAGGTAGCGCATGAAGATCGTCAGGAAAGCAATCGCCACGCATACTCCCTGCAAAAAGAGCATCAGACTAGTCTGATATGTGCGGCAGAAATCCAAGAACCGGTCCATGAGGTTATTATACCATCTAATAAGTAGGAATTAGTCAGGATTAGATTGCCGGACTTATCGGATATATGCAAAAAGTTGGGAAAACAGAAAGCCAGCAAACGCAGTGTTTACGGGCGTTTAGAGCTTGGCGGAGACGGTGGGATAGTCATTCCGTGTCTCCTACAATTCTTCTTAAACCTTCCGAAGGCATAATAAAATAGTTTTCTATCTCATCATAAACAACGGAAAAATCGTTATTTCCCTCAGCATATGAATCCAATCTTTTATCCTTGTAGAAGGCTTTCGCCGTCTCTACTGCTTTACTGTTATAGGATTCGAAAGTACGAAGCACCTTGTCGCTGACGCCTCTTTCTATCCCTTTAAGTTCAAAGTAACTTTGTATTACGAACTGGACAAATTCCTTTTCGCCGGCTTCAAGCTCATAGTCAAGTTCCTGCCCCTTTACATAAGGGTCCTCTTCCTTCCAGTGTACGCATCCGCAGTATGGATCCTTAGCAGCATAGCGCAGATGCTTGATGTTAGACATTACTGCCGTACCCATGCACATGGGACAGGGCTCCATGGTCGTATAAAGAACTACTGTCTTAGGATTATAAGAAGATGTATCAAGGCGGCGGAGTGCACCCGCTTCTGCATGGGCTACATATCTGTTTACAGAATCCGCTTCCGCGCCCCTGTTGTGCTCCCTTACGAGAAGATTCCCCTGCGCATCAAAGATGGCGGCACCGATAGGGTAACTTCCATTTCTGAAAGCGAGCCACGCCTCTTCGAAAGCTATTTGCCACTCAGGTGTAAGATCTTTCCACATGCTTTATATCCCTGCGCTTAACCAATCTCAGCATTAATGTTAAATAACTGCTCATAAGCTACCTCTCAAGCACCCTAATTATAGCATGCTGACCTTTATCGACTCACAATAAAAGTCGGGTTCAATATCCATCTCATAGGAATGCAGATGAAAGGTGTTTGCCTTTTCGCAGCCTGAATCTGAAAGATCATCAATTTGAAAACCTGAGCAAAATCCATTACACGTATCAAATCTTACTTCACCATGTACATTATTAAGATCAAGTTCAATCCTAAATCGACTTTCTGCATCGGAGAGTACAAGCTTCAGACACTTCACATCCTGACCGAACTCATTAATGTCCCCGTAATAATGCAATTCAATAATGTTGCAAAACACGCTCCATGACTGGAGTTCTGCAGGAATGCTTGAACGCAGCTTATCTATGCCAATTATTCTATCCGAAGTAAACATGCCATCAAGTTTTATGGAAAGTAATACGACTATCGTATGGGTCGGAACGCTGGCAATTCTCCTAGCTAGGCTAAAAAGGAAACCTTATGAGGTGATTCACATTAAGCATGATGAGTCGATGCGGATCAAAAGACTTGGTGTCTATTACATGTGTATTGATGATCTCCCGCTATAAAACAACCCAGAATTATTGAAGCCTGCGAGTCATTTTTCGCAGGCTTCTTAGTAGATTATATTCAGGATTTTCCGCTCCAAGGACTTACCTTGGATAAAATCTCTATAGTTATATATTTAAGAACTATAGAAGCGAGACCAGTCCAGACAATGATCAGTCCTCCGGATTCGTTTTTCTTAAAGATAAGAACCAGAAGCTAATAATCAATATCCGTTTCAGACAGCAGCATATCTGTGTTAAGACCTTGTTTTCATTACAAGCTTAAAAACTATTCCAATACTTGTCTACGAACTTTTCAACCACACTACCAAAAATACTAATATTGCTCGCAGTAGCTAGTTGTCTTATTTCTACGACAGCATTAAAAACGGTGCGGCCGGTAGTTTTGCAGTCACTAACGATTTTCAATGCTCCGGTGCAGATTTCAGATGCTTCCATTTCTTCAACACTTTTAATGTATGTTTTAAGGGATATTCTTTCACCGCCAGCAACACTCTCGAGTTCTTCAAGATTTAACATTTTATCTTCTGACATAGTAGTATCCTCCTGTGTTTAATGCTTCAAGTCTAAACCAGCAATATAAACTCGTTTTTAATCTCCGAAAACTATTTTGTAAACAAATAGCTGTGGCTCGTAACCACATGCAAATTCCGCTTGAGTGGTACGCAGATTCCGATATAGCGGTAAGCTGTTCCGCTTCAAACGGTAAGAAGTGATGCAAGATGGAGGCAACCCCACTTAGTGACCAAACACAAATTAGGTCCGAGCTGTCAAGCCCGAAGC
>JAFZPX010000056.1 GCA_017552455.1 Clostridiales bacterium | reverse complement strand
GGTCTTAACACAGGCGGTATGGGTGCAGTTACACCCGGTGCTGACATGACTGACGAGCTTAAGTCACGCATTCAGGATGAGATCATCACCCCTACAGTTGAAGCACTCAAGAAAGAGGGCAGACCGTTCAAGGGTGTCATCTACTTTGGTCTTATGCTTACACCTAATGGACCTAAGGTCGTTGAGTACAATGCGCGTTTCGGAGATCCTGAGGCACAGGCAGTATTGCCTCTTCTCGAGAATAGTCTCCTCGACATCGTTGATGCAATTATCGACGGCAAGCTCGATCAGATTGATTTCAAGTGGAAGAATAAGTGCTCTTGCGTAGTTGTCATGGCTTCCGGCGGATATCCGCAGAGCTATGCCAAGGGTTATGAGATCACAGGTATCGATACTTGCGGCAAGCTCGTATTCCAGGCTGGTACAGCTTTGAAGGACGGCAAGCTCGTTACAAGCGGCGGACGCGTTCTCTGCGTTTATGATGAGGCAGATACACTTGATGAGGCTATCGACGGTGCATACGAAGGCGTTGCTAAGATCTCTTTCAAGGATATGCACTTCCGTCACGATATCGGAAGGACGCTCGGCTGATAAATGAATATAGGTCTGCTCGGAGGTTCGTTCGATCCTTTCCATAAAGGACATGAATCACTGATAGACGGTGCTTTGAGAAGCGGTATCGTTGATGCGGTCATTGTAATCCCCTCTGGAAGAAATCCTTTCAAGTCAGGACGTGCGGTGAGCGCAGCACCTTACCGTTTTTTCATGACAAAGAATGCTGTTGAAGCTGATTTTAAAGACCGCAAGGTATTTGTCAGTGATATTGAGTTAACGTATTCGGGAACAAGTTTTACTCTTACTACGATTAAAGAAATATCTAAGCCTTCTTATATCAGGACTTTCCTGAAGGCGAACGGTATCAAGACTTCAA
The DNA here is from genome assembly GCA_017552455.1 of Clostridiales bacterium. Classification (GTDB taxonomy): domain Bacteria; phylum Bacillota; class Clostridia; order Saccharofermentanales; family Saccharofermentanaceae; genus Saccharofermentans. The sequence continues at coordinate 46,703 of JAFZPX010000056.1, read as the reverse complement.
AGGCTGAAGAGAATCACTGTTTCTTCTGGATATCGGGATCTGATGTGCTTCCGACGTTTGTGAAGTGGCACAAAGCTGACGAGATATTAAAGATTGCAGGCCTTCTTATAGCATCAAGACCCGGAGACGGAGTCGATATAGATGAACAGATTGACAGGCTTGAAGACGTGTTTGGATTTGTGCCTGATATTGAAGTCTTTGAGATTGAAAGCGTCGAAACTGCTTCGAGCAGTATGCGTAAGAACCAGGACTTTAAGGATGTGCCTAAGTCTGTTCGTGAGTTTGTTGATACTCATGATCTTTATCCGGAAGATGCCCCTCTTGATCTTGCTTCTGATGAGGCTGTCGAGAAGTTCAATGAGGATGCGATTACACTGTACAGATATCTTGGAGAGAAAAGACTTCTTCATACACTTAACGTAGGTATTTTAAGTTGCAGATACGCTAGGATCTACGATAAAGCGCTTTGCGACAGAGCTCTAATTGCCGGTGAGCTTCATGACTGTGCCAAGGAATTGGATGAGTCTTTGCAGATGGAGATGTCGCTGGAGCGTTCGGGCGATACTTTTATAGATAAGAAGTTAATTCATTCTCCGGCTGGCGCAATTATGGCTCAAAGAGAGTTTAATATTACAGATCCCGGAATACTTGATGCGATAACGTATCACACTACGGGAAGAGGCGGAATGACGCTTTTGGACAAGATAGTGTATCTTGCTGATAAGCTCGAGCCGTCAAGAACATATGCTGACCTGACAAAGGAACGCGAGCTTGCGGTTACAGATATCGACGCAGCGTTAAGGCTTTGTGTTAAGTCGGTAAAGAAAAAGTTTGAATCAAGAGGAATGAAGATACATCCGCTTACAGTCGACTTTATGGATGACCTTGAAATGAAATAGTAATGGTATACTTAAACTATAATCCGCTATAAGGAGAAAAACATGACATCAGAAGAATTAGCAAATAAGATCGTAAGTATCCTTGAGACAAAGAAGGGTTCGGATATCGAAGTTATCGATGTTGCAGAGAAGACAACGCTCGCAGATTTCTTTGTAATCTGCACAGGTAACTCCACAACGCAGATCAAAGCTCTTGCTGATGAAGTAGAGTACATTCTTAAGAACGAAGACGAGATCTACGCTGATCACGTCGAAGGAAGATCCGGAGATAAGTGGATCCTTATTGATTTTAAGGATGTAGTAGTTCATGTTATGCACCCTGAGGTAAGAGCTTCTTACGACCTCGAGAGCCTCTGGGTTAAGTAATACTGTAAGCGGTCTGTTCTTTATAGAGGATAGACCATATGAGATTACAAAGACTTAGGTTAAGTAAGAGCATAGTATATGCGGCAGCCTTTGCTCTGATAACGATCGTCAGTTTGTTTTATAAACTGGTCTTAAGCGGGACTTATGACGATATGGATATAGGCACAGAAGCTGATGTTCCGACTGTTATCAGGACAGATGAGACGACTGCAATTACTGAGACTATACAGACAGAAGACACTCGCCGCATGGTGAGTGTTTATATTTGCGGAGAAGTAAACAATCCCGGTGTTTACGAGATTGAAGCCGGGACGATACTTAATGACGTGGTGATGATGGCTGGAGGTCTTACACCGCAGGCAGCCTCAGAGACGATAGATCTTGTCTATACCATAGATGCTAACGTTTCTGTATACATACCGGCTCAAGGACAGGAAAGCGTCGATTCAGAATATATTCGAGCTCCTGAACAGACATTATGGGGAAACATCGCGGAGGACAGCGGTCCTGATGCCGCTTCAATGGTAAATATCAACTCAGCTTCCAGGGAGCAGCTTATGACACTTCCTGGAATAGGTGAGGTTACGGCAGACGCGATAATCGAGTACAGAGAGCAGAATCCGTTTGCAAGGATAGAAGACATTATGAATGTATCGGGAATAGGGGAAGCGAAGTTTAACAGTATAAGAGACTTTATCTGCGTCTGACAGAAACTTCACCGCTGCTTAAGCTTTCTTCGTGTCCGTCTTCGAAAAGCACTCGTATAGAAAAGTCATCTTCGATAGCCACTGCTTTTCCGAGCCTGGGTACTTCGGAGGTGTGGTTATGCGCGGATATGACACTTACATCAAGTCCAACTGTAGAGCAATGCTTTCTGTATGCTTCCAGGTACTTGTAACTAGCTTCCGGGAAGCTGTTGTTGATTTTATCAAGCTCGTTGACTAGTGCAGATACTATGGTCTCACGGGGCAGATCTTCGCTGCTTCCAGTCTCTACTCGGATAGAGGAAGCTATATCACGAATCTGTTCAGGAAAATCAGTAGGGGCTTCGTTAACGTTGATACCGATGCCGATAATTACTGCATCATTAACTCTCTCGGTCAGTATTCCGCATATCTTCATGCCGTTGATCTGAAGATCGTTTACCCATTTGATCGATGGCGTTATTCCGCATACCGAAGAAATCGCATTAACCGTAGCTACAGCAGCCCAACAGGTAATTGTACTGATGAGTTCCGCTTCTGCTTTGGGATGCATGAGATAGGAAAGATAAATGCCTTTGCCGGCCGGAGACGCAAAAGATCTGCCAAGTCTGCCTTTGCCGGCTGTCTGGCAGTCTGCTGTGACAACGGTTCCTGAAGGTGCACCTTCAAGTGCCATTCTCTTCAGAACGTTATTCGTTGAATCGGTCTCGGTAAGGGTAATGATATTTGACATAGGAAGATTCTAACACAAGGAGGATAGCTATTTGAGACAAACTAAGGTTATAGGCAATGAAGCGGAAGACGCGGTTATCAGGTTAATGACCAGGCAAGGGTACAGGTTTCTTGTAAGAAACTTCACTGTCCATAATATGGGCGAACTGGATGTGGTAATGATGAAGGGACAGGAACTGTATGTCGTGGAGGTCAAATCAAGACTTGAGGGGACTGCTTATGCCGATCCGTTAAGGTCGATCACGCCTAAGAAGCGGATGAGGATGCTTAATACGACTAAAGTACTCATAAGTAAATACAATTTATTTGATATGAATGTTCACTTTTTGGCAGGTTGTGTGACCCATAGACGGGATGGAATGATACAAAATGTAGAAATTGTTCCTTTTTAAGACTTAATTATGAATAATCGTTGTTTTTAACTTGCAAGATATATATAATGTGCAAGGCGTTTTAAAGAAAAGCATATTTCAATATGCAATTAGTAGGTTTGTGAATTTCAAAACGGAGGTCAAAATGAAGTCTTTTAAGGAAATGAGTAAAGAGGAACTGCTCGCTCAGAAGGCAGAGCTTGAGAAGCGTGTAGAAGAGTTCAAGGCTATGAACCTTTCTCTTAATATGACACGTGGTAAGCCGGCTCCCAACCAGCTTGCAATGTCCAATGAGATGTATACAGATCTTTCCAAGGTAGGCTTCAAGGCAGAGGACGGTTCCGATACGAGAAACTACGGCGTAGCTACGGGTCTTCCTGAGGTAAAGAAGCTTTTCGCTGAGGTCATCGGTGCCAGAAATGCAGATAACATTTTTATCGGTAACGGTTCTTCTCTTAACCTCATGTTCGATACGATCATGAGAGCTATGGTATTCGGTGAGCACGATTCCCCGAAGCCATGGTCTCAGGTAGAGGGAAGAAAGTGGCTTTGCCCTGTTCCCGGTTATGACAGACACTTCAAGGTAACTGAGACTTGCGGATTCGAGCTCATCCCCGTACCTCTTAAGGAAGACGGTCCTGATATGGACATCGTAGAGGAGCTTGTTAAGGATCCTACGGTTCTCGGTATGTGGAACGTACCTTGCTACACAAACCCTGACGGTTATGTTTATTCAGAGGAAGTTTGCAAGAGACTTGCTTCAATGAAGACAGCAGCTCCTGACTTCAGACTCTTCTGGGATAACGCTTACTGCGTACACCATCTCTATAACGAAGAGAACAAGCAGGGAAGAATTCCTGATATTCTTGGCCTTTGCGAGGATGCAGGTAACCCTTCACGTGTATATGAGTTTGCTTCTTCTTCAAAGGTTACTTTCGCAAGTGCAGGTATCTCTTGCATCGCTGCTAATGAAGAGAACTATAAGTATGCAATTAAGCTTATCGGTGTTCAGACAATCGGTTCCAACAAGGTAAACCAGCTCGCACATGTAAGATTCATTCCTAATCTTGAGGCTTTGAAGGCTCATATGGCTAAGCACGCTGAGATCCTCCGTCCCAAGTTCGAGCTTACACTCGATATCCTTGAGAAGGAACTTGCTGGTACAGATGCAGCTTCATGGCATAAGCCTTTGGGTGGTTACTTCATCTCTGTATATACTTTGCCTGGCACAGCTAAGGCTGTAATTGCAAAGTGTAATGAGCTCGGAGTAGCTTTCACACCCGCAGGTGCTACATATCCTTATGGCAACGATCCTGATGATTCCAACATTAGAGTCGCACCGAGTTTCCCTTCTCTTGAAGATATAAACAAGGCTGTCGAAGTATTCGCTGTTTGTGTTAAACTGTCTGCTGTAGAGAAGTTACTTTCAGTTTAATAGTTAATTCGGAGGCCGATATGTCATTTACTTCCAAGCCCTCATACGAGAGCCCTTTAAATTCGCGCTATGCAAGCAAGGAGATGCAGTACATCTTCTCGCCTGATAAGAAATTTAAGACTTGGAGACTTCTTTGGATCGCTCTTGCTGAAGCAGAGAAGGAATTGGGTCTTAACATAACTGATGAGCAGATTGCAGCACTTAAGGCTCATAAGGATGAGATCGATTATGAGGATGCTGCTGCAGAGGAGAAAATCCGCCGCCATGACGTAATGGCTCATGTTCATTCATATGGTAAGCAGGTCAAGGAATCCGGTGCAGACGGTATCATCCACCTCGGTGCCACATCATGCTACGTAGGTGATAACACAGATATCATTATCATGAGAGAGGCCCTCGAGCTTGTTAAGAAGAGGCTCGTAGTTCTTATCTCTAAGGTTGCTGCTTTTGCTGATGAGTATAAGGCTATGCCTACACTGGGTTTCACACATTTCCAGCCTGCTCAGCTTGTTACAGTAGGTAAGAGAGCTTCTTTGTGGCTTCAGGATCTCGTTCTTGACCTTGAGACTGTAGAGAATGCTATCGCTTCCTTGAAGCTTCTTGGCTGTAAGGGTACTACAGGTACACAGGCTTCATTTATGGATCTGTTTGACGGCGATAACGAGAAGTGCGTTGAGCTCGATAAGAAGATTTGCCAGAAGATGGGCTTCGAGTCTTCTTACTGGGTATCAGGACAGACATATTCAAGAAAGATCGACTTTACAGTTCTTTCTGCACTCTGTTCAGTAGCTCAGAGTGCTCACAAGTTCTCTAACGATATCAGACTCCTTCAGCATCTTAAGGAGATTGAGGAGCCCTTCGAGAAGAATCAGATCGGTTCTTCCGCTATGGCTTACAAGAGAAATCCTATGAGATCTGAGAGAATCGCTTCTTTGTCCAGATATGTTATTGCTGATGTTCTTAATCCAGCAATGACAGCATCTGAGCAGTGGTTCGAGAGAACTCTTGATGACTCTGCTAATAAGAGAATCTCAGTGCCTGAGGCTTTCCTCGCTGTTGATGCTATTCTTGGAATCTACACTAACATCGTTTCCGGTCTTGTTGTATATCCCAAGATGATCCAGAAGCATATCATGGACGAGCTGCCTTTCATGATGACTGAGAACATCATGATGGAAGCAACGAAGAAGGGCGGCAACAGACAGGAGTTGCACGAGAAGATCAGACAGCTCTCTATGGAAGCCGGTGCTGTAGTTAAGCAGGAAGGTAAGCCTAATGACTTGCTCGAGAGAATTGCTGCAGATCCTATGTTTGGCCTTACTATGGATGAGCTTATGAAGATCGCTGATCCTTCGCTTTACATCGGTCGCTGCCCTCAGCAGGTAGAGGCATTTATCAATGAGGTAATTAATCCTATTTTGAGCTCACATCAGGATGATCTTCAGGTAGAAGAAGTGGAGCTTAAAGTCTGATAAAAAAATATCTCAAAAAGTGGTTGACAACTGATTTCGCAATGTTATAATAATCAAGCTGTCAAGCACCTCTAGCTCAGATGGTAGAGCAACTGACTCTTAATCAGTGGGCCCAGGGTTCGAGTCCCTGGAGGTGCACCAGATATAAGACCCGCAGGTAATCCTGCGGGTCTTTCTTATGCTATACTTTACCCATGAATATCCGTACAAAGAACGAGTATATGCAGATCGCAGTTAATGAGGCGGTTGAAGGAATAACCAATGGGCATGGTGGTCCTTTCGGAAGCGTTATCGTAAAGGATGGCGTGGTAGTTGGTAAGGGACATAACCGTGTGCTCGTTAATCACGATCCTACATGTCATGGTGAGGTTTCTGCTATACGTGATGCATGTGAGAACCTCGGTACGCACGATCTGTCAGGTTGTGAACTTTATACGACAGGTGAGCCGTGTACTATGTGTCTTTGTGCCTGTATGTGGGCAAATATATCCAAGGTTTATTACGGATGTACGATTGAAGATAATTCGTTGCTGGGCTTTAGAGATGGCGACTTCGACAGCATGTTCTCGGGAAGGGAAAAGGCAGAAGGTTACCTCGAGTGTATGGACAGGGAGGCGTGTCTTGCACTGTTTAAAGCCTACACGGATATGGATCATATAAGCTATTGAGCTGTTTTGCGGTTACAGTTTGTTAACCCTTTATTTATCTGTAAATGAAGCATATGAAATGATTCCCTCATAAAATCTTTATAACGGAAGACTATATTCGGAGGTTATATGAGATTAGCAGTTTCGTGCATTTTTGGAGCGTTTGTAGTGGCTTTGGTCATCGCCGCTATAATTTCTTCAAGGTCTGATAAACCAATTGGACCTACATTAACGAGATTGCAGATAGCCTTCCTGATCCCTCTTATCGGTAATATGATCATCATTATGTCTGGGAGATACTTCTACTCACTGACAGGCTATTACATTTATTTCATCGGCATGGATATAGCGGTTTACCGTGTTCTGATATTCACGATGGAGTATTGTGAATTGAACTGGCCGATTAAGTATCTTAAGCACCTCGTATGGACTTTGATTGCTATTGACGGCATTCAGTATGCACTGAATCCTTTTACACATCATGCATTTACTTTGCAGGCCATAAAGGTGTATGGATTCAATTACTATCTGAATGTCACTTACGCAGGTCAGAACTATCACAGAATAATCTGCTACGGTATATTCACGATAGCTTTGTTGCTTAGTATATATAAGCTTGTGAAGTCTCCGAAGATTTATAGGGAAAGATATCTGGTATTGACGGTTGCCATGATACTGTCCTGCTTGATGGAGACTTTCTATATCTTCTCCAGGACACCGATGGATATATCCATGACAGCGTTTGCCACATTTGGAATGCTGGCGTTCTATTTGAGTCTGTATTACAGACCTCTTAAGGTTCTCGACAGAATGCTTGGTAATATCATATCTGAGCTTAATGAGTCGATTTTCTTCTTTGATGTCTCGGGTAAATGTCTGTGGGCGAATGAACCGGCAATGGATCTTGTCAAAGTATCGGGTGAAGATTATGAGGTTGCAAGAGAACGCCTTGCTGAAGAGTTTGGCGATTATACAAATAGCGGAGATAGTTGGGCTGTAAAGAAGTTTGTAGGTGAGACACAGGAGCCTAGATTCTATAATTTGGAGCTTAGGGCTTTGTCTGATGATAAGGGAAGAGAAACAGGTAAGTTCCTGCGTGTTAGAGATAATACTGATGAACAAGTAAAGATTCAGCGAGAGATCTACAGTGCGACTCATGACAGACTTACAGGTCTGTTTACTAAGGAGTATTTCTATGAACTCATAGGGGAGACGCTTAAAGAGAATCCGGGGAAGAAGTACTATATCATATTCGTTGATGTAAATAACTTTAAGATCGTTAATGATGTATTTGGAATGGATTTCGGTGATCAGGCACTAAAGGAGATCGCTATCTGGATTGAAGAGAGTTCGAAGAAGACTTGGGTCTACGGAAGACTCGGAGGCGATACCTTTGGTGCTTTGGTTCCAGTTGAAGACTTTGACCAGGAAAGAGTTGAAAAAGAACTAACTAACTTTGTAGTTAAAGATAGAAACAAGGAACATCATCTGCTCATTCACTTGGGATTATATAAAGTAACTGAGGAGAAGCTCGATGTATCCGTAATGTTCGATCGTGCGCATCTAGCCATCAACAGGATCAAAGAAGACTTTAATACGCATATAGCTTATTATGACGATAATATCCGTCAGAGCGTCGTTAAGGAGCAGTTGCTGGCAACTCAGATTTCTGAAGCTATAGAGACCAGACAGATTGTTCCTTATCTGCAGCCGATAGTTGATTCTCACGGAACGGTTCTGGGAGCAGAGGCCCTTGCCAGATGGATACACCCGACAGAAGGTTTCCTGTCTCCTGCAAGTTTCATTCCTGTTCTTGAGCGTAACGGTATGATTGCTGATGTAGATCTTCATATATGGAGATGTGCCTGCGAGATTCTGAAACAGTGGCATGAAAAAGGTATCGATAGGTTCCTGTCCATCAATATCTCTCCGAAGGACTTCTTCTTTATGAACGTTCCCGATACGCTTATTAAACTCGTGAAGGAATACGGTATAAGTCCAAAGAGTCTTCGCGTTGAGATTACTGAGACTGCCATGATCGGTGATGCCGACAGCAGAATGAACGATATACAGAAGCTTAGAGATAACGGCTTCATTATCGAGATGGATGACTTCGGAAGCGGATATTCTTCGCTTAACCTTCTCCAGGATATGCCGGTAGATGTTCTGAAGATCGATATGGCCTTTCTGCGCAAGGCAGAGGACAGCCAGAAGGCAGAGATGATACTTTACAACATCATCGCCATGGCCAAGGATCTGGAGATTACATCGCTTACAGAGGGTGTCGAGTCGCTTTATCAGTTTGAGCACCTTTCCCGTATGGGCTGCAAGCTTTTCCAGGGCTACCACTTCTCCAAGCCGTTGCCTCTGGAAGAGTTTGAAGAATACTGCAGAATAAACGCTGAAAGCTGATACTTGCCCCTTTTCGAACCCCTATATTATTAGGTATAATCTCAATATAACTACCGGTGTTGTATGTGTTGGGATTATTTATGGTGTTGATCGATCGATTTAAGGCGCTGTCTACAAAGAAGAAAGTTATTCTATCGAGCGTAACTGCTGCCGTTGTTATCGGCATTGTGGTCGCTTGTATCCTCTTAAGCAGAGGCTATTATGCTAAGACTATGCGTCTTCTCAGAATCGAAGGTACGGTTAATATCGAGGATGCTAACGGTAATGCAAGACCTGTCCTCAATAATGTTCGCTTCAACAGTGGCGAGGCTCTTAGCACAGGAAGTGACGGATTGGCTTCCGTAGGCCTCGATGACACCAAGATAGTTACTCTCGAGAATGACAGCCGTGTAGAGTTTACAAAGAGCCTTAACTGTCTCGAACTTAATCTTACTCAGGGTGGACTTTATTTCGAGGTTACAGAGCATCTTGAGCCTGACGAGACATTTGATATAAGAACTTCAACAATGACAGTAGGTATCAGAGGTACTTCCGGTTATGTCTTCTATGACGATGACGGAAGAGAGTCGCTGGTTATTACTGACGGATGCGTGCATGTAGTTGCAACTAATCCTGATACAGGAGAGATAAGAGAGACTGATGTACATGGTGGTTACCGTGTAAAAGTCTACCTTTATGATGAGTCCCGTGAAGAGGGAAGTATCGAATTCTTCCTTGATGAGCTCGAAGAAGATGAGATCCCTGCATTTCCGCTTAGAATGCTTTCAGAGAATCCTGAGCTTCTTGAGCGAGTCTGCGACTACACAGGCTGGGATCAGGATGCGATTTTGTCACTTGTTGATAGTGTTGTAGAGCCTGAACAGACAGAGGAAACAACAGAGACTTCTGAAACTGAGGAAACCACATCAACTTCTGAAGGTGAAGTTGAGGGGGCAGAGCGTACACCTTCTCCAACAGTCAGTCCGACGCCGACACAGCGACCGTCGGGTACTCCTACACCGACGCCGGTTGATGAGGAGAATGAAGTAACTCCTACACCTACGATTACTCCTACAGTGACAGGTACACCGACACCTACACCTGCTGATGAGGATTCGGCTGACGCAACTCCGACTCCTACGGCTACGCCTACGCCTCGTCCGAGTGCAACACCGACACCGCGACCGACGTCAACACCGACGCCTACACCTACGGTTACTCCGACTCCTTCACCGAGCCCGAGTCCTAGTCCTTCGCCTAGTCCGAGCCCTTCACCGAGTCCAAGTCCTAGTCCATCGCCAAGTCCGAGCCCGTCACCGAGCCCGAGTCCTAGTCCATCGCCTAGTCCGAGCCCGTCACCGAGCCCGAGTCCTAGTCCATCGCCTAGTCCGAGCCCGTCACCGACGCCTATGCCGACATTGGCACCTACGCCGTCAGAGCCTTCTCCTTCAGCCGGATATGAGCAGAATTCGGATGGTTGGGGTGATACATATGAGGGCCATGATGTTTATATCTCTGTTGAAGACAGGTCGGATGCCCCGACACTCTTGTCATATCAGTTTTATGTGAACGGCGCATGGGTAACAGGCCACTATGATCATGAAGTATATGATGAACAGGATCCTTATGAGCCAGCTTATACAGTGTCTTGGGAAAGAGATGTTTATTACTACTTCAATGAGCGTGGTGATCGAGTGGTTTACTATACTTGCAATGCAGTAGAAATGTAATGACACAAGTACGGGTTAAAGAAGCTTTTTATGAACATCGTAGACATCATTCTTGACAAACGTTACGGACGGGCGCTTACTGATGAGCAGATAGCGTTCTTTGTAAAGGGTGTTACTGACAGATCCATTCCGGATTATCAGGCCTCTGCTTTGCTTATGGCTATTGTCCTTAACGGAATGAATGAGCGCGAGATGACGACCCTTACGCTTGAGATGGCTGCATCGGGAGAGCAGAATGATCTTTCATTCGTTGGTGATGTCACAGTAGATAAACATTCGACCGGCGGCGTAGGTGATAAGATAACGCCTCTTGTAATGTCGATAAGCAGTTCTTTTGGTGTTAAGACGGTTAAGTTAACGGGAAGAGGCTTAGGCTTTACAGGCGGTACTGTAGATAAATTCTCTTCTGTTGAAGGGTTTAATATCGACATACCTAAGGCTGACTTCCCGAGGCTTGTTAACGAGAATGGTATGGTCATCTCAGGACAGACTCCTGACCTTGCTCCTGCGGATAAGATCCTGTATGCATTGCGTGATGTTACCGGTACTGTCAGATCTATCCCGTTAATTGCATCTTCCATAATGAGTAAGAAACTTGCGGGCGGCGCCGATGCTATTGTTCTAGATGTTACTACCGGCTCCGGTGCATTTATGAAGACTTTCGAAGAGTCACGCCAGATAGCTGACGCCATGATAAAGATCGGTGAGAGGTCCGGAAGAAAAGTCGTTGCGGTCATCACTGATATGGATCAGCCCTTAGGCAGATACTGCGGTAACGTCCTTGAGATGCAGGAAGTATATGACACTCTTAAGGGCAAAGGTGCTCCGGATGTTGTTGCGGTTGCAACTACTATTGCAGCCCATATGGTAAAGCTTGCTGGTAAGGCAGAAGGTTTATCGGATGAAGACCTTATTAGTGAGTGTAAGACAAGATTGTCTGACGGACGCGCTATGGCTGAGTTTATTAAGCTTATTAAGGCTCAGGGCGGCCATGTTAATGATGATGGTCTTGTGTTTAATGCTGAACCTGTCGAAGTATATGAAGTTAAGGCTCCGGAATCCGGTTTTATATTCTCTATTAAGACTAATGAGCTTGGTCACTGTTCAGTAGCACTTGGCGCAGGCCGTGTTACGAAGGATGATGTGATCGATCTTGGTGCGGGTATCGGTTTCAGAAAGAAACGCGGCTCTCCGGTCAGAGAGGGCGATGTGATCTGTAAGCTATATGTCGGCAAAGATTCGAAGCTTCTTTCTGATACTAAGACCATTGAGAGTATTGCTGACAGAGTTCTTCGGGCATATGAGATCAGCACTTCCAAACCTTTGGAAATTCGTCCTGTTATTGACGTGTTAGGGGCATAATAGTAAAATACAAACAAATGTTCAAAGGTAGTATTTGCTGATTTATGTCTGAACCTAAGGTCACAACTTATATCGGTATCGATCCCGGTTATGCCATTACGGGTTACGGGATTATCAAGAAGACCGGTAATAAGCTCTCTGTCGTTGATTATGGAGTTATCGAGACTAAGGCGGGTACAGATTTTCCTCTAAGATTGTTGGCTATTAATGAGAAGATAAGATATCTTCTTGAGATGTATAAGCCCGACTATATGTCTGTTGAGGAATTGTTTATATCACAGAACAGAACTACTGCTGTAGGTACGGCACAGGCAAGAGGCGTAGTGCTTGTTGAAGCTGCACGCGCCAATATCCCTGTTTATGAGTTTACCCCGGGTCAGGTTAAGCTCGCGGTAACGGGGTACGGTAAAGCTGAGAAGAAGCAGGTACAGGCGATGGTAAAGACGTTGCTTGGACTTAATGAGATACCTAAGCCTGATGATGCTGCAGACGGACTTGCCATGGCTATATGTCTTGCTAATACAGGAACATTCAATGCTGAGAGAGCCGTTTCCGGTTATCAGTACGGAAGATACGGCTACAGTAAGCGTAATGAATTCGGTTGATAAGAGGAGAGAAGATGGGAATCTATTCTTACATCAAAGGAACACTGACGGATAAGAGCGAAGAGACTATCGTTGTTGATAATAACGGTATCGGCTATGAGATCATTTGCCCTTATTCAATCTCGGATACACTGGGATATGTCGATGATGAAGTTAAGGTCTGGATATATCAGAGCGTAAGAGAAGATGATGTATCTTTGTATGGATTTTCTACTATCCAGATGAAGGATATGTTCTTAAGCCTCATACAGGTTAGCGGTATCGGTCCCAAAGTCGCACACTCCATTTGCTCACAGGTTGAGCCTGACAGGTTTGCATTAGCTGTTATTGGCGGTGATGTGAGCTTCCTGACATCCGTTAAGGGTTTGGGTAAGAAGGGCGCAGAAAGGATCATTCTCGAGCTTAAGGATAAGCTTAAGAAGTCGGGTGCGGCTACAGCTGCCAAGAAGGTGGTCAGTGTTCCCGGTAATGCAGGTTCTGTTGCTCCTGAAGGCGGCGTGATATCAGATGCGGTTGAAGCACTTGTTGTTCTGGGGTATAAGGAACAGGTTGCTGCCGAGGCTGTATCTTCAGCGTATGAGGATGGCATTACACTCCAGGATCTTATCAAGAAGGCTCTGAAGGGCCTTGCGAGGTGATATAAGCTATGGATTACGATCATATGGGTTACAACGGTTATGAGGACGAGGAGCGCGTTATAGGGCGTTCTAAGCAGTTTGACGACAGGGATGAGAAGACACTTCGTCCGATCACCTTCGAAGACTACAGCGGTCAGTCCAAGGTAAAGGATAATCTTAAGATCTTTATCAATGCGGCCAAGAAACGTGGTGAAGCTTTGGACCATGTTCTTCTTTACGGTCCTCCGGGACTTGGTAAGACAACTCTTGCAGGTATCATCGCTGCAGAGATGGGCGTAGGAATGCATATCACTACAGGTCCTTCCATCGAGAAGACAGGTGACCTTGCAGCTATACTTACGAATCTTGGTGAGAATGAAGTTCTCTTTATTGATGAGATTCACAGACTTAACAGAAGTGTAGAAGAGATCCTTTATCCTGCGATGGAGGATTACTGCCTTGATCTTATGATCGGTAAAGGACCTTCAGCAAGATCTGTAAGGCTTGATCTGCCTCATTTTACCTTGGTTGGTGCGACCACCAGAGCAGGTATGCTGTCAGCTCCGTTAAGAGACAGATTCGGAATGATCCACAGACTTGAGCTATACGATACAGAAGATCTAATGTCTATCTTAAGCAGAGATGCAGGCCTCATGGATATTAAGATCGATGAATCAGGTCTTAGAAACATCGCTTCGAGATCAAGAGGCACGCCGCGTATTGCGATAAGACTTCTTAAGAGAATGAGAGACTATGCTCTGCATATGGATAAAGATGTCATTGATAAAGAGGTTTCCGACTTTGGTCTTAAAGCTCTTGATATTGATGATCTCGGTCTTGATGCTGTCGACAGAAGAATTCTTACTTCAATTGCAGATATCTTCAAGGGCGGTCCGGTGGGACTCGAGACTCTTGCAGCTGTTACAGGTGAGGACCCTGTTACCATCGAAGATGTATATGAACCGTTCCTTCTGCAGAATGGCTTCATTGCCAAGACTCCCAGAGGAAGAGTTTTAACATCACGTGCGTTTGAGCATCTCGGCATATCAGAGCCTGCAAGCTTCAAAGAGCGTAATAAGAATGCGTTCGAGAACATCTCAATAGATTCACTAACCGGCGGTACTAACTGATATGTCTATGTTACTTCATGCTTGTTGCGGACCGTGCGCTATGTATCCGATCGATATGCTTCTTGAATCAGGTCGCGAGCTTGATCTGTTCTGGTATAACCCGAATATCCATCCTGAGTTCGAATGGAACAGAAGACTTGAGAACCTTCATAAGTGCGCCGATCACTTCGATGTTAAGCTCATAGAAGGCGGTGATGAATGTATGCAGGAGTATTGGGAAGAGAAGACATATCTTTCCGATTACGACAGCAGATGCCACATGTGTTATGACATAAGACTTGATAATGTTGCCCGTTTCGCTGCCGAGAATGGATATGATTCGTTCTGCACAACACTTCTCGTAAGTCCTTATCAGCAGCATGAAGTCATTCGTAAGACAGGTGAACGTAAGGCTGAAGAATACGGTGTCAGATTCGAATATATAGACTTCAGACCCGGATTCAGACAGGGACAGCAGATGGCTCGTGATATAGGTCTGTACAGACAGAAGTACTGCGGATGCATCTTCTCGCTTGATGAATCTGACTTTAAGGAGAAGATACTTAAATCCTTCGAGTCTTAATTGGCAGGCTCTTTGGCAGGAACCAAGACAGAATAATAATTCTCGTAGATGACCATTCCCGGGCGCGCTCCGGGAATCTTTTTTACATGCGAAACAGGGCAGTAATCAACCTCGGCACGGATTTCTCCCGCGCGGCTTCCGGCTCCTTCTGAATGCTCTTCTACCATGATGCTCTTAGAGAAGAATACAGCAAGGGAAGCTGCCTCGAGAACAGCGTTGTCAGAGGGGAACTCCTCTCCTTTGTGTGCTCTGAGTATAACGTGAGTTCCGGGAAGACCTTTAACGTGGAACCACCAGTCTTCTTTGGAAGCTACCTTAAAGGTAAGCTCATCATTCTGTATGTTGTTTCTGCCCGAAAGTATCTCGTACCCGTCCTTTGTGTGGTATTTCCTGTACGAAAGAGCTGTCTCGGGCTTGCGCTGAGATATCATACGGTTCTTCTGCGCAGCTCTTTTCGCAGCTTCTCTCATGGCTCTTGAAGCACGCTTTCCGGACTTGGCCATACCCACCATTCTGTTGGGGTCTCCGGCAGGAGCCTTCACCTTGGAATTCTCGCGGGCAGAGGCAGCAAGTGCGAGGACCTCCATCTCGAGTGCAGTTATGTCTTCTTCACAAGATGCGGATGATATTGCTGTCTTTAAGGATCTGAAGTAAGAGATAGCTTCACGGTCTGACTTTATGTATTCGTCTGAAAGCTCGAGCTTACGCTTAGCTTTGTGGAAACGCTTATAGTACTCCTGCGCATTAGAAGATGCGTCGATAACTGGATTGAGTTCTATGGTTATCTCCTTAGGCGGATCTTCATAGTAATCTTCGCAGGTAAAACTTGCCGCATGATCTTCGATCCGGTATGTGTTCGAGAGAATGAGGTCAGCACATTTCTTATAGTATTCCGATCTTTGACCGTCTTCCATATCCTGCTCGTGGATCTGAAGCTTTCTGACTGAATGAGACAGAGCTGAGTCGATGATCGCAGTAAGTCTGTGCTTCTTGCGGTCGAGATCTGCAGCACGGTCCTTAGATTCATAGAAGCGGTCTATAGCATCGGAAACTGTGTCGAAGCTCTCATTACGGTCAGTGCCACTGAAGAGGAACGGCATATACTCAATGGGCTCATTATTCTCAGAATAATAAACAGTAGGTGAGTAAGAGGCTGATGTGATATCTTTGAAAAATCCATCAAGGTCTTTCTTCAGATCTGCTTCCATCTCAGGGGGAAGAAGCTTTAGCGGCGTTCTGTCGTCCGCTCCGCATTTGCCCGTGATTCGTCTTGCAAGAGACGGGGAGAGGCCTTTAACGGAATTAAGAAGAGCCTTCTCTGCTGATCTGCCAAGCTCTGTTTCCTTAACAGGCAGTTTGCCTTCTTTGCAAAGTTCATATGCCTCATCCGGTGTAAGCTTATCCTGAGCCGGAGGATATTCGTATATTCTTGCAGGCATGATCTCGCGGTAACGGTTAACGGACAGGTCAATGTGAACAAGGCTGTCTATGATCATTCCTGTCTGGTTAACTAGAATGAGATTGGAGTATCTGCCCATTAATTCGCAGATAAGTGTATAAGACTTTCTGTCGTGAAGTTCGTCTGTGTTACTGACTTTAATCTCGATAATTCTCTCGTAAGAAGGACATGTGATCGACTCTATCTTCGCTCCGGCAAGATACTTTCTTAGGAGCATGCAGAAAGAGGGTGGCATCTTGGGGTTCTCGCGATCCGTAGATGTCAGATTCATTCTTACAGATGATGGATTACAGGATATGAGAAGCTTCTCCATGCGTGCGTTGGCACGAATATGGATGATTACTGTCTGCTTATCAGGTTGGAAAACCTTATCGATCCTTGTTCCTGCGAGAAGATTATTGAGCTCATTCGCAAGGAGGTGGGAAGTAATTCCGTCAAAAGGCATCTTATCTTATTTTCCTGAAGAGGGAGTAGACTCACCGAAGCTTAATACAAGCCCGATGACCCAGATGATTCCTACGATAAGAAGTTCAAATCCGAGTATCTTGAAGAATCTGTCATAATCATTAAGAGAGAAGAGTAAGTCGAGCAGGATCAGCACCGTTAAGACAACCACAGTCATAACAGGCACGAAGAATCGTGTCTTGGAGAATGCGTGATAATAATCTACTGCTGTTGATGTGACAGAAGAAGACTTCGAAGTTGTTCTCTTCCTGGACGAAGAGGATGAAGTCTTTCTTTTGCCTGATGTCTTTCTTCTCTGGGCCATTATCTTTTTATCAGATGTTCTCGCCCTTCTCCTTGAGGAGCTTCTTGATCTTCTCAGTAGGATTGATGAGGTTGGACAGTGAAGCATCGTGGTTGATAGCATCGATGAGCAAAGCTACGAACTTGCACATGTTAACATCTGCAAACCAGGGAGCCTCGAGGAGCTCAGGTCTTCTGTAGATAAGGTTAGTAGCAAATACCTTATCGAAGATGCCTGCTTCGTATGCTTTATTGAAGTTGTCGATACCTTCTGTGAACAGACCGAATGTAGCTGCGCAGAATACCTTTCTTGCGCCTCTTTCCTTCATTGCCTTAGCGATGTCGAGCATGGAATCACCGGATGAGATCATATCGTCAACGATGAGGATATCCATACCCTCAACAGAATCACCCAAGAACTCGTGAGCGATGATAGGGTTTCTGCCGTTTACTACAGTTGTATAGTCTCTTCTCTTATAGAATGTTCCGAGAGGAACTCCCAAGATGGAAGCATAGTACATAGCTCTTCCGATACCGCCTTCATCAGGAGATACAACCATGAACTTACCCTTTGTGAATGACAGGTCAGGGATCTGTCTGTACATCTCCTTGATCATCTGATAGTTGGAAGGGAGTGACTCGAAGCCGGAAAGAGGGATAGCGTTAGCAACTCTCTCATCGTGGGCATCGAATGTGATGATGTTAGCAACACCGAGGTTGTAGAGCTCTTCGAGTGCGAATGCGCAGTCGAGGGATTCTCTTGCATTTCTCTTGTGCTGACGGCTCTCATAAAGGAAAGGCATGATAACGTTGATTCTTCTTGCCTTACCGGAACAAGCGAGGATAACTCTCTTGAGATCCTGATAATGATCATCAGGGCTCATATGATTGAGCTGTCCGTACATCTTATATGTGATAGAGGGGTTCATTACATCACTGATGATGTAAAGGTCATGGCCTCTTACAGTGTTCTTGATAACTGCCTTACCTTCACCGGATGAGAATCTTGCGTTCTCAACTTCGATTCTGTAATCCTGACGGTAGAAGCCGGGATACTTGGAAACAAAAGCTTCCTGCTGATACTCTGATCTTCTTGTTGTGAGATAGTAGTTAACCTTCTCGGTGAACTCCACGCTGCCCTTTAACTGGATAAGTCCGATAGGGGCTATAGGAGCCATCGGGTTCTCGCCGTACTGGTTATAACGGGAATAGGATTTCTCATCTGCAGGAACTGATGTCATAGTGCACCTCTTTAATATAATTATGAGTTCTTATTATCTTCGAATTCGTCTTCGTCAAACAGCTCGCCGATTCTCATCTGACCAAGGAAATCTGTAATCCTTGATGTGGAATTGATAAGGTCTGTAACGGATTCATTAGCGTTGATCGCCTCGATGATGCGGGCCACGTAAGGGATCATATCAACATTTACATACCACTTGCGCTCAAGAAGGTCGGCAGGGTGGTAGCTTAAGTTAGTACAAAGTACTGACTTGATGACACCGTCTTCGTAAGCCTCATCGAAAGTATCAAGACCGTCTGTAAAAAGACCGAAAGTAGCACAGCAGTAGATGTCTCTTGCACCGTGTACCTTAAGGATCTTGGATGTTCTAAGCATCGTGCTTCCGGAATTGATCATATCGTCAATGATAAGGACATCTCTGCCTGCGATATCATCGCCGAGATATTCGTAGTTCTTGATAGGGTGTTCTCCGTCAATCTTCTTGGAGTAATCTCTGTCTCTGTAGAAGATACCGAGAGGGAGATTAAGAAGTGAGGAGTAGAAGATACCTCTGTTAACGCCAGACTCATCAGGGCTGACTACGATAGTCTTATCCTTATCGAGCTTAAATGTATCGAATGTGGAAAGAAGCGTAGAAATGATCTTATATGCGCTCTTAGGGAAATCAATACCCATGAGAGGAACGGCATTAGCGATACGTCCGTCATGAGGGTCGAAGATGATGAGGTTAGCAACGCCGAGCTCATAGAGCTGCTTTAGCATTGCTGCTACATCCATTGACTCATTGGAAGTCTCACGCTTCTCCTGTCTTCCTTCATATACGAAAGGCATGATAACGTTGATTCTACGGGCTTTTCCTGAGCATGTGGAAACGATGCGCAGAAGATCTCTGTAGTGATCATCAGGCGACATTACATGCTTATATCCGAATATGTCGAGTGTCTCGTTATGGGAAAGAACATCCGTGATGATGAAGATATCATGGCCGCGGATGGATTCTTCGATCTGATACTTACCTTCACCGGTCTGGAAGCGGATCAATTCAGAATCGATAAGATAATCGCTTCTGCAATAGCCGGGGGTATGTACATAAGGGTTTGCGTTATTATCGAGGCGTTTTTTACGCTTCTGGTATAAAACATCGCTTACCGCCTTAACAAAATCGCGGTTAGCATTATGAGCAATGATTCCGATAGGACCGTAAGGTTCAAGCTGAAGCATTCGTCTCTCCTTTACCTAACTAGTATCATTCAACCAATTGATAAATTCAACTGTCGAATTTTTACAATTTTCTATGTTATTTAAATTAAGAGTTTGGCAATAGCCTCTCTTAGCTCATCCAATCCCTGTTTTTTCATGGAAGACACCGCAAAAATATCAGCATTTTCATCGAAATTATAAATATCTTTGAGTTCTTCTATGCGTCTTCTAAGTTGAGCTGCAGAGAACTTATCGCACTTGGTGAAAACAACAAAATATCTGATGTTGTTTGCATTCATATACTCGAGCATAGCAACGTCTTCATCCGTGGGTTCACGTCTAATATCCATAAGGTGAAGGACGAGGTCAAACTTTCTGCCGGAAGTAAAGTAGCTGTCTGCAAGGGAAGAGAAGCTGGACTTCATCTCTTTGGATACCTTCGCGTAGCCGTATCCGGGCAGATCCGCTATAAGAAGCTTCTCATCAATCTCGAAAAACACAACAGCACGTGTCTTGCCGGGAGTCTGTGACACTCTTGCAAGCTTCTTATTGTCAACGAGAGCGTTAATGAGGGAAGACTTACCTACATTGGACCTTCCTGACATAACTATCTCAGGAACATCTGAGGCTGGACACTGGTCTATTGTTGCCGCTAAGGCCTTGAATTTCGCTTTTCTGAAGTTGATTTCCATACTCTAGATCTTTGTCGTTTTTTGTCGAAAATTGTCGTCATTTCGCAGTAAAAATCACGACTCAATTATTCTAACATACCTGTATGAAGCGTGGTAATCAGATATGTGCAGTTATTCTGCGGATTTTTTGTACTTTTAAGAAGCGGCCTCTTGTGGTTCCTGCCATTATTGCCGTTCTTGCTGTATATGTGTTTACAGCAGTAAGGCCTGTAGGTGCCGAATCAAGTAATATAGCCGCTTTAGCATCTGTAAGACACATAGAGTATAACCTTGACGGCTCGGCTTCCTACGAACTTCGGACAACAGAATACGGAAGGTTGCTATATAACGGGACAATACAGGATGATCTTAAGCCGGGAGGCATAGTCTTTATAGAAGGGTATCTTAAGGTGTATGGTCCTCCGACCAATCCCGGAGAATTCGATTATTCTGCATATCTTAAGCAACACGGCATTGCAGGGGTTGTATATCCGGAAGTAATCAGACCTGTTAGGCCTGCTCCAATGATCATGCAAATATCTTCAAAGATAACTTCGTTCTTCTATGAAGTGCGTAAATTCGCTGTCTCTGTATTTGATCAAGAGGATAAAGACCTTGCGGCAGCTCTGTTTCTCGGTGACACGACTCTTCTGGATGATGAGCTGACAAGATCTTTCAGATTATCTAATTGTTCTCATCTCCTGGCTGTGTCGGGTACGCATTTTACGGGGTTCCTTCTTGTGCTTGGTGAAGTATTCTCGAGGGCGCGCATAAAGAAGAAGTATTCGGCGGGGATATATATCCTTTTCTGCATTATGACGGGAATGCTTACAGGGTGGCCTGAGTCTGTTACCAGAGCCTGTGTTGTAAGTATTTGCAGTTTCCTGTCGAGAGACTATATATCAGGACTGTCGCTTGCAGCTGTAATGCTTGTAGTTAAAGACCCTTACAGCCCGATGTCTGCCGGTTTTCTTATGAGCTTCGCGGCGTCGTTGTCTATTAAGCTTTTCGCGAGGCGACTCGATGTACTGCTTTCTAAGACAGGAATGCCGGGTGTGATGCGAGATGTTATTGATCCAGTGATAGCGGCTATCATTGGTATGATGCCGTTCTGGGGGAGAACGTGTTACTACTTTTCGCTGGTACACCTGTTTACACAGGTGGCGGCATCGGTTCTTGCTACGGCTGCGTGTGTTTTCTTCGTGCCTACAGTTATAACAGGACTTCCAATGGCGTGTTCATTGATATTCAAGCTCTTAAGGCTGTTAATGGCGCTTTGCTCATCTGTATCTTTGGAAGGCGCATCCTCTTCGGGCTTATCTCCTATGTTTATTTATTCTGCATTTGCTCTTATATGCCTGTATCTGATGCCCGAGACGATATTAAGGAGAGTGTTAATAATCCCATCTGCAGCTGTTGTTATGGTATCAGTGGGATTGATGTTAGGTTCCTATTTGATTGCGCCCGAAGTTACAGTTGTCTTTATCGATGTCGGGCAGGGAGACAGCTGCCTTATTATGAGTCAGGGAAGAAGTCTGCTGATAGACGGCGGTGTGGAGGCGGAGGGGAGGTATGCTTTATCTTCGGTCCTTGATCATTATGGTATCTCGAGTGTGGATATAGCGGTAGCGACTCACGAGGATGAGGATCATATAGGCGGGCTCGAGTATCTGAATTCCGTGGGTAGGATAGATACGCTGCTTACTTGTTATGATTTGTCTTCAGGTGATGAGATTATGCTCACTGATGAAGTAACACTTTACTGCCTGTGGCCGCATCAAGTAGTGGATGGCGGCAATGAAGACAGTGTGGTATTAAGGTTCGAATATAATGATTTCTCGATACTGTTTACCGGTGATATAGGATTTGAAAGTGAACAGGCTCTGATAGAAGAGGGAGTCGATATCGATGCTGATGTGCTTAAAGTGGGACACCACGGCTCTGCGTATTCAACTTCATCGGTATTCCTTGAATATGTATCTCCTCAGCAGGCAGTTATATCCGTAGTCGCGAATTCTCCGTATGGACATCCGGCACCTGCCACGCTTGAAAGGCTGGAAGAATATGGCTGTCAAATAAGAAGGACCGACCACGAAGGGGCGATCCTTTACTTACTTGATTAGATTGTTGATATCAGATTAATATCTGAACAGCTCTTTGTAGAGAACTCTTACTGCGTAATCAGTATATTCCTCGGAAACACCGAACATCAGCGAGATCTCGGAGGCGCCCTGGTTAACGATTCTCAGGTTGATACCTGCAGCGGAAAGAGCAGAAGCGGCTCTTGCCATGATACCAACTGACTTCTCCATGGCCTGACCTACGATCATTACGATAGCAAGATCCCTGTCTACCTTAACTGATTCAGCCTTTGCTTCGTTTCTGAAACGGTTGATTATGATGTCTTCCTTCTCAGGTGTGAAATACTTCTTTCTTGCGATGATAGTTACAGAGTCGATTCCGGAAGGAATATGCTCAACCGGGATGCCTTCCTCTGCAAGGATCTTAAGAAGTGAAGAGAGGAATCCTACTTCATGGTTCATAAGGTACTTAGTAACTGTGATCGTGAGGAAGCCCTTCTCACCGGCGATACCCGTAACGAGTGAATCGTAATGCGTTCTTTCAGAAACGATCCTTGTACCCTTAGCGGAAGGATTGTTCGTGTTCCTGATGTGAACCGGGATTCCTCTTACATAAACAGGGTAGAGTGCTTCCTCGTGAAGTACTGAGAAACCTGCATATGCGAGCTCTCTCATCTCATCGTAAGTAATCTCATAGATAGGGAAAGGATTCTTTACGATGTTGGGGTTTACTGCGAATACGTTATCAACGTCCGTCCAGTTCTCGTAAACATCAGCGCTTACTGCACCGGCAAGGATGGAACCTGTGATATCGGAACCTCCTCTGGAGAATGTGATGATTCTTCCCTCTTTGCTGTAACCGTAGAATCCGGGGAAGATGCAAAGCTCCTTGGAATACTTAAGATTCTCAAGGTTGTCGTAAGACTCTCCGAGGATTCTTGCCTTACCGGCTGCATCATGCTCAAGGTAAAGACCGCATTCTTTAGGATTGCAGTACTTTGCAGGATGGCCGATAGAAGTGAGATATGCAGATACAAGTCTTGCACAGCAGTCTTCGCCCATAGCCTTTACTGTATCGAGATACTGGTTCTCGTCAGAGGTGTCGGAAGAAGCAGCTGCTTTTAATGTCTCGATGATCTCAGGGAGCTTATCTTCGATGTCAAGATCATCGCAGATGCTTCTGAATCGCTCGATAACAGCCTGAAGCTCAGCCTCATAAGAGTTGCCGCTTAATGCTGCCTTTGCAACTGCAATAAGAAGATCCGTTACCTTGATGTCTTCCTTGGATCTCTTACCGGGTGCCGATACGACAATGATCTTTCTGTCAGGATCTGACAGAACAATATCGCAGACTTTCTTTATCTGGAATGCGTCAGCGAGTGATGAACCACCGAATTTTGCAATCTTCATAACGATACCTCTTTTCTTTTTCGCCACATATAATATCACAGATGTGATTTACAATTTATATTTTCTTATTTACAATTCATCAATATGAATATTTTCGCTGCTATGAAGCCCAATGCCGTATATAAGAGCGTATATGATATACCGCTCGAGACGCTTAAGGAAGAAGGGAAGACATGCCTTCTTCTGGATTTTGACAATACTCTTGGTCCGGATCACGCTACAGCCCCCGATAAATATGCTTTTGACTTCATCGAGAAGGTAAGAAATGCGGGTTTTATCTGCTGTCTGGTTTCTAATGCCAAGTCTTCAAGGTCTTCAGGCATCGCGGATAAATTGGGGATCCCTTGTGTTACTTATGCTCATAAGCCCCGTCCTGACGGCGTTTACCGTGCTTTGAAACTTATGGATACACCTAAGGAGAATGCCGTTATGATCGGCGACCAGGTCTTTACTGACGTTATCGCAGGAAGACTTGCTCCTGTATATACGATAATGGTGGAGAAGTACTCGTCTAAGGAAATCTGGTATGTAGTTCTTAAAAGACCGTTCGAGAAGTTAGTCCGCCTTATCGGCAGATTTTAATCCGCGGATCTCTTCCTTTGTAAGATTTCTTCTGTCTCCGGGCTTCATGTCGCCTAATGTGATGTTGATAAAACGGATTCTTCTAAGCTTCGTCACTCTGTAGCCCAAAGCTTCGCACATTCGTCTGATCTGTCTGTTAAGACCTTGCTTCAATACGATGTTGAATGTGTGCGCTCCGGTTACTGTAACCTTGCAGGGGAGTGTCTTCTGTCCGAGGATTACTATTCCGGCTTCCATCTTCTCTTTAAATCCGGGTTCTATCTTCCTGTCGACTCGTACCTGGTATTCCTTCTCATGTCCGTTCTCGGCTCTAAGAAGCTTATTTACAATATCTCCGTCGTTCGTAAGAAGGATAAGTCCTGAAGAATTCTTATCAAGGCGTCCTATGGGGAAGATGCGGTCATCCATGCCCAGATAATCGATGATATTGCTGGGGTCACGAAGATCCGTAGTGCAAGTGATACCCAAGGGCTTATGAAGCGCGATATAGATCTTATTGTCTTCGGGAAGTATCTCTTTGCCGTCGACTTTAACCACATTGCCTTCTTCGACGACAGTACCGTTAACGGCAACGACACCATCCACGGTTACCTTGCCGGCTTCTACGAGTTCATCTGCCTGTCTTCTGGAACAAAACCCGCTTGAGGCTATGTACTTATTGATTCTTACTCCCATGTGTTGGCGGCTTCAGCCTTCTTAAGAGTAAACGTGAACTTCGTACCGTGGCCGTATTCGCTTTCTACGGTAATATCTTCGCCCATGTAGGTGAGGAGCTCCTTCGCGATAGACAGGCCAAGACCGGTTCCTTTCTTTCCGCGTGCACGGTCAGCCTTAAAGAACCTCTCGAAAATGTGGTTTATGTCGTACTCGTGTATACCTTGTCCCGTATCGGATACGGAGATGTATACCTTTCCGATCTCTTCGTTGTAATCACTCGTTATCGTTATGCTTCCGCCTTCAGGTGTGTACTTCTTGGCGTTATCAAGGAGTATGACGAGAATCTGGTTAACACGGTCAGGGTTACCTACAACTGTAGGAAGCTTATCCGTAGTGCTGTGTACACTGAAGAATATGCCGGCATCCTTCATTACAGGCGTAAATCTTGCAAGGATACTGTTAAGCAGCTCGTTCAGATCGAACGGATACATCTGGAAAGCGATCGTTCCGGACTGAAGCTTCGACAATTCAAGCATGTCGTCGATAAGACGTGAAAGGCGGAGAGTCTCGTTGAGGATGATGTCGTAATATCTCATACGGTCCTCATCCTTCTTAACCATTCCGTCAGCTAGAGGCTCGATAAGACCTCTTAATGTCTGAAGGGGAGTACGAAGCTCGTGAGAGATGTTTGCAACGTAGTCTCTTCTTGTCATGTCGAGCTTGTGTTCTTCAGTTATATCTCTGAAAAAGCCTGTAGCGCCGATACAAGCATCATCGTTGGCATCGAATCTCGGGACAATCGTGTACTCATAAGCATAGCTCGTGTTCTCGATGGTATGCTTCTTTTCTTCTCTTGTCTCCATACACTCTGCAAGATCTTCCCAGAACTCCTCGAAAGGAACAATCTGTATCTTCTCTGAGAAATTGTTCTTGCGGGGAACCTTGGAGAAGATGTCTGCCATCGTGCCATTCGTAAAAGTAACCGTTCCGTCACGGTTAAATACCATGATGCCTTCAGATATGACATTGAAGATATTCTCGAGTTTGTTTCTCTCGTTGGTCAGTTCGTTGATGGACTTGGATAGTTTATCGGCCATGCTGTTAAAGGATTCGGCCAATTCGCCGGCCTCACCGATATGGTCTTCGTTAGCGCGCACCCTGAGATTGCCTCGACCGTATTCCTTAGCTATCTGGTTAACTTCCTGCAACGGTTCGGTTATAAGTTCTACGAAGATGATGGTAGGGACCATCATTGCAAGAGCGGCTGCGAGAGTCGACAGCAGGAGAATGTTGATGTATCCGTTGATCAGGTCATTTCCTTCGTTGATGACGCTGTACTGGATCATATAGTAAGTGGAGTTGCCCTTATAGAAAGGGTACTTCATTATAAGTGTCTGATGTGAATAGAAGTTTGTCTGGATGAAAGATAAGTGGTTTGTCCATACGGTACTGTCATTGAGACTCTCTTCGAGAAAATCAAGGGCGTTCTGCTCATCTTCATCAGTTGTAGAGTAGATGTCGGTAGGGTATATAACTCGACCGTTGTTATCTGAAATAAAATACTGCCTGTCTGAACCTCCGGCAGGATAAAGAATATATCTGTATATCTGTTCAAGTGTAAGCTGGTCGGATGAGTCCTTGAGGACAGTAGCAAGGTTCTCATACTGAAGCTCAGCTTCGTTAACGCTGTAGTTAAATTCAGTATTCCTGCCTGCGATGCCGAATGCTACAGCTGCAAGCAATGCGGAAGCTGCCAGTGAGATAAACACCAGCATGAACATCCTTCTCATGATAAAGCTGTGATGAAACACTTATGAGACCTCGAACTTGTATCCGACTCCGTATACGGTTGAGATGTTCCATCTGGAACCGTCATAAGTGATCTTCTGTCTGATCCTCTTGATGTGCGTATCTATTGTTCTTAAATCACCGTCGAAGTCATTGCCCCATACAGATCTCAATATCTGCTCACGGTTCATTACTGTACCGGGATGAGAAGCCAACAGATGAAGAATCTCAACTTCCTTGGGTGTGAAGGGGATAGTCTTGGTGTTTACTTTGACAGAATAGTTCTCGATATTTATCTCAAGACCGTCAAATCTCAGTACCTGGCTGCTACCAGCCTGCTCCTGAACGGACTCGGTTCTTCTAAGGACGGCTTTGATTCTTGCTACAACCTCTCTAGGTGAGAAGGGCTTAACGATATAGTCGTCGGCTCCAAGCTCGAGACCTAATACACGATCGATCTCCTCACCCTTAGCAGTGAGGATGATGATAGGTGTCTTCATTGTTTTCCTTAATTCACGGCATACGTCAAGGCCGTTCATCTTAGGCATCATGACATCAAGAAGTATCAGGTCGGGGCTGTCTTCTCGGGCAAGCTGAAGCGATTCGTCACCGTCGAAAGCGTCCGAATGAGTATAGTGTTCATTTTCAAAATAAAGCCTTAACGATTCATGAACGATAGGATCGTCGTCGCATATCAGAATATGAGGAGTCGCTGACATGATGATTCCTTTCTGTCATATGGATTCACTCTATTATATATTAAAAATTGCGGTAATGTTGTATAATAATTCAGATATTTTCAGCGAATGAGGAGAGTTTATGAATAAGTCTTTTATTAAGAAAGCCGTAAGTGTGCTTCTTTTGGCGTCTATGGCATTATCGTCTTCAGGATGTTCCAAGATACTTGAGAAGTTCGCAGCTAAGGAAGCAGAAGCTGTTCTTACAGAAGCTCTTGATGCTTTCTACAGTGATCCTGTTAACGGACTCTCCGAATATGATGATTCTTTTGAAATCCCCGATATGCTTGAGGAAAGCCTGGCTTTTGCTATTGAAGGCGTCAGCTCTTCAACATATGAACTCGGCGAACCTTCATTTAACAGTAACAGGACTACAGCTAAGATTCCTGTAACTTTCAATGATGTTCTTGAAGTTGAAGATATCTCTATGGGTACAGAGGAGGAGATATCCGAGGCTCTTGGTGATTGCGACAGAAATGATGTCGAGATCACAATCGTTCTCAAGAATAAGAAGGGGGACTGGATCATCGAAGATATGTCAGAGCTTATCGATGTATTCTTTACTCCTTATGAGTCCATCGTATTTATCGATGAGAACGGCATGCCTACAAGCTATTATCAGCCTTTCTTTGATGAGTGCCTTGTAGATTCCGTTTGGTATGAACCTATCATGTCCAATCCTTTGGATGGCAGTTCGCTTCACGCACCTTCTGCTTTGCTTGCGGTATTCTACTTTGACAGACCTATGTATATGACGTTTACTGTCAATCTTTTGAAGAGCGGCGATGTAGTGGATACTATCGAAGTTGTAGTTGATGGCGGAACTACTGCATACTGTGAGTTCTGGCAGAACGGCACTGTTTATACCAACGGCTCTTATACAATTGAACTTACATTTGGTGATTCTGTGGTTTCTACTACAGATGCACTTACGGTTAACTGATATCAATGTTTCTTGCCGATAATTGGAAAGACTTTGAAGTCCTGTATGCCGGGCAGCAGGAGAAGTATGAGCGATGGGGTGACGTTTATTTAAGACGTCCCGATCCTCAGGCGGTTTGGCCTGTCTTTGCTGACGGTAAAGAAGCCACTTGGGATGATGTTCCTTCGCCGAATGCCATCTATAACCGAAGCAATACGGGCGGAGGTTCATGGCAGAAGATCAAGTCGATGCCTTCGAATTGGAAGATCGGCTATAACTCTTTGGGTAAAGAACTCAAGTTTATAATTGAGCCCACATCCTTCAAGCACACCGGACTTTTCCCTGAGCAGGCTTCCAACTGGGACTTCTCGGGCAAGCTTATAAGTGATGCTGTGAAGGCGGGAAGAGACGATATTAAGGTGCTTAACCTTTTCGCATATACGGGAGCAGCTACTTGTGCTGCTGCATGTCACGGTGCTGCTGAAGTTGTCCATGTAGATTCCTCTAAGGGCATGATAGCGCGTGCCAAAGAGAATATCGCAGCTTCAGGTCTTGAGTCTTCATATGTAAGATTCATTAACGAAGACTGCAGGAAGTTTGTTGAGCGCGAGATAAGACGCGGCAGGAAGTATGACGGTATCATAATGGATCCTCCCAAGTATGGAAGGGGCCCCACGGGTGAATTGTGGGAGATAGAGAAATCTCTGTATGAATTCGTGTCACGCACAGCGCTTTTGCTGTCTGACAATCCTTTGTTTGTAATCATTAGCTCCTATGCGACGGAGCTTGGTGCGAATGCGGTTGGCAATGTCCTCGATCTTACTTGCGGAACCCGTTTTGGCGGAATGACTGTAAGTGATGAGCTCGGACTTCCCATTTCTCACATGGATATCAATCTGCCTTGCGGTCAGGCCTCAAGATGGACACCCCGCGCATAATCTTCGAAGATAATCACCTTCTTGTGGCTTATAAGCCTGCAGGTTTTCTTTCTCAGTCGGACGGCACTGATGCTCCCGACATGCTCACGTACCTCAAGGCATATATCAAGGAGAAGTACAATAAGCCCGGAAATGTTTACCTTGGGCTGGTACACCGCCTGGACCGTAATGTTTCAGGGGTAATGGTCTTTGCAAGGACATCGAAATGTGCTTCACGCCTTTCGGAGCAGATTCGTAAAGGCACGTTCTCCAAGCGTTACCGCGCAAGGGTGCAGGGAAAGCTCACGGGAGAAGGTACTTTGGTAAATTACCTTGTAAAAGATGAGAGGGTAAACAAGGTTACTGTTTTTGATAAAGAGGTACCCGGAAGTAAGCGGTGCGAGCTTAAGTATAGTGCAGGTGAGTTTGACGGAGAGTTTACGGATGTTGATGTTAAGCTGCTTACGGGGCGTTCTCATCAAATCAGGGCTCAGTTCGCGCATGCAGGTCACCCTTTGGAAGGTGACGTGAAGTACGGAGGTAAAAAGAGCGGGGATGGCATTGGCCTCGTGTCCTGCTATCTGTCTTTTGCCCATCCGACGACAGGGGAAAAGCTAGAGTTTACAATATAGTTTGATAACTTGCCGTTTATTATTATTAAGTGTAATATCTTAACTACGTTTTTGAGCATTTAGGAGGTTCGTTTCAATGGAACGAGAAGAGTTTTTGAGTGTTTATCGTCATTCTTTGGCACATATAATGGCTAAGGCTGTTATCGAGATCTATGGCAAGGAGAATGTCCAGTATGCCATCGGACCTGAGATCGCAGACGGCTGCTATTATGATTTCACACTCCCCAGGCCTGTAAGTGAAGAAGACATCAAGGTCATTGAGGAGAAGATGAAGGAGATCATCAAGAGAAGAGAGGATTGGACACGTAAGGAAGTATCCCGTGCCGAAGCTCTCGAGATCTTTAAGGATCAGAAGTTTAAGACAGAACTCATTAACGACCTTCCCGAAGACGAACTTATTACCGTTTACTATACAGGCGACGACTTTGTAGATCTTTGCCGAGGACCTCATATCGATAATTCACAGGCACTTTTCCAGGCTGCTTACCAGATCAAGAACGTATCCGGTGCTTACTGGAGAGGTGATGAGAAGAGAGATCAGCTTCAGAGAATCTATCTGTTCGCTTTCCCTTCCAAGGACGAGCTCAAGGCTCACCTGACATGGCTTAAGGAAGCTCAGGAGAGAGATCACAAGAAGATCGGTGTTGCTCTGGATATGTTCATGTTCAGAGATACAGCTCCGGGTATGGCTTACTGGCTCCCGAGGGGATGGACAATGTATTCACAGCTTATGAAGTATTCACGTGAGCTTCAGGCTAAGCACGACTACAACGAGATCTCCGCTCCTTTGATTAACAACAAGAAGCTCTGGCTCATCTCCGGTCACTGGGCTCATTATGTAAACAACATGTTCATCGTTCCCGGAAAGACACAGGGAACAGAGGCTACAGATGCTGTATCTTCCGATGAGACAGCACAGTTCTCCATCGAGGCTGAGGACACAATGGCTGCTAAGCCTATGAACTGCCCTAATGCCATGATCGAGTACAAGAGAACAATGCACTCTTACAAGGAACTTCCTATCAGGTATTCCGAGTATGACGTTCTTCACCGTAAAGAGAAGTCCGGACAGATGAACGGATTGTTCAGAGTTCAGGAGTTCCGTCAGGATGATGACCACACATTCGTAACTGAGGCTCAGATCAAGGATGAGATCAAGGACGTTATCGCTATCGCAGACGAGATCTACAAGACATTCGGCCTTACATACCGTGCAGAGTTCTCTACAAGACCTGATGACTTTATGGGTGACATCGAGTCTTGGAACAGAGCAGAGGCTGCTTTGAAGGAAATCCTCGACGAGAAGTACGGTGAGGGTAATTACGAGATCAATGAGGGCGATGGTGCTTTCTACGGACCGAAGATCGACCTTCAGATCAAGGATGCACTCGGAAGAGAGTGGCAGTGCGGTACAGTACAGCTCGACTTCCAGCTTCCTCATAACTTCGAACTTACATACGTTGACCAGGATGGTTCCCAGAAGATGCCTATCGTTATCCACAGAGCTATCTTCGGCTCTCTTGAGAGATTCATCGGTATCATCACAGAGCACTTCAAGGGTGCATATCCTTTCTGGCTCAATCCTTTCCAGGTTGCTATCGTACCTATCAGAGAAGAGCACAATGAGTATGCTAAGAAGGTTGAGATGGCTTTGAAGGAAGCTGGTATCCGTGTTGAGGTTGATTACAGCGACATCAACATGAGAGATAAGATCAAGAGATTCAAGAACATGAAGGATCCGTACATTCTCGTTCTCGGTAACGAGGAGGCAGCTGCTGAGCAGGTTTCCGTTAATGTCAGAGGTTCCAACCAGCAGGTTAGAAACGTTCCTCTCTCCACATTCATCGAGAAGTGTAAGCAGCTCAACGCTGACAGAACATTGGAGCTCCCTTCAGAATTCTGATAACAAATCTAAGCAATATAAAACAGGACCGGACAGGTCCTGTTTTTGTTTATGATTAATTATCTTTAGCAACCCTCGATAAACTCTTTGATTATCTCAACCCACTGAAGAAAATCATCGACCGCGATGTGCTCATTTGCCTGATGGCACTGATCTTCCTGCCAAGGAGTCTGAACTCCGAATGCGACAGTGTTCGGTATGTGTCGTGCGTAGGTTCCGCCGCCGATGGCCATCGCTTCGTTAAACTGTTCACGGTACTCTTCCTTGAAGCCCGTGAACTTATCCATGTGCCTATTCCAGATCTTCGTAAGACCTTGGATGGATGAGGAATCCTTATCCATATAAAGAGCATCCATGGCATTGATGACCTCTGTTGTGAATCCGTACTCTGAAGCCTTCTTAGTTAGATTATCTATTACATTCTTAAGCTTTACCGAGTAGGGGACTCTGAAGTCCAAAGTAAGAGCACAGTCGTCGCCATCTGCTTTAAGAATGCCTATGTTAGCGGAAAGCGCACCGGACTCGTCGACCGTATCGCATCCGGTGAAAGCAATGCCGTCAAAATCCTTAATGAATCTGAGAATAGGGTATTCTGAGATGTCTATACCGCGGGATTCGATCTCATTGACAAGAAGACTTATGGCATTGATTCCAAGCTCCGGCCTCGAACCGTGTGCGGGCTTGCCCTTGGCGCTGATCTCAGTTTCGTTAATTACGCACTTGGCTTTGGCAGGTACCATGTTTACAGCGGAACCGCCCTCGGCACAAAGACCGTTATTGTTTTTACCAACGACTTTGATGTGAAGAATGCCTTTCTCACAGTAGATAGCAGGGAACTCAGCATCAGGCGTAATAGCGAAAGTCGGGATCTCTTCATGCTCAGCATAGTACTCTACACAGGAACAGGTGCGCTCTTCGTCCGTTCCCATGATAAGGCGTACACGGAAGTTTGTGGGCGTCTTTCCTTCTTCGAGCAGCTCCTTCATAGCGAAATAAGAAGCTGCAGCGGGACCCTTGTCATCTACTATGCCTCTTGCGTACATGGCGTTGTCCTTAAAGGTGAGGGTAAAGGGGTCCGTTTCCCATCCGTCTCCTATAGGAACCACGTCGAGATGACATATGATGCCTATAAGCTTCTCGCCCTCGCCGAACTCTATCCAGCCTGCACGGTCTCCCGTAACACCCGTTCTGAATCCGTGGCGGGCAGCTTCCTCTAGGAAAAAGGATAGTGCTTTACGAGGTTCTTTACCATAGGGTGCACCCTCTTCAGGGGTGCCGCCGACAGACGGAATAGATAAAAGATTTGTAAGAAATTCCTTCTGATAATCAGTTAATGACATTATTTTGCCTCCATACTTGCGTATATACATTTCATTTGATATTATACACGAGCATAAAAAACACGTGAGGCGAAAAATCTTTGTGCTTTCAGGGAAAGTTTAGGCCACACGGAAGAAAAACAAGGAGGAATATTTTTATGCCCGTTATTTTAATGAAGCAGCTGCTTGAAGCAGGCGTCCACTTTGGACATCAGACAAGAAGATGGAACCCTAAGATGAAGGAGTACATCTTCACAGAGAGAAACACCATCCACATCATCGACCTTCAGAAGACTGTCAAGAAGATTGACGAGGCTTATGACGCTATGAAGGAACTCGCTGAGAAGGGTGACATCCTCTTCGTAGGTACAAAGAAGCAGGCTCAGGATTCCATCAAGGAAGAGGCTGAGAGATGCGGTCAGTTCTACGTTAACAACAGATGGCTCGGCGGCACACTTACAAACTTCAAGACAATTAAGACAAGAGTTGCAAGACTTCTTGAGCTCCGTGAGATGGAGAAGGACGGTACATTCGATGTACTTCCTAAGAAGGAAGTTGCTAAGCTCAAGCTCGAGATGGCTAAGCTCGATCTCAACCTCGGCGGTATCGTAGGTATGGATCGTCTTCCTGCTGCTCTCTTCATCGTTGATACAAAGAAGGAGCACCTCGCTGTATCTGAGGCAAAGAGACTTGGTATTCCGATCATTGCTATCGTAGATACAAACTGTGATCCTGATGAGATCGATTATGTAATCCCCGGTAACGACGACGCTATTCGTGCTGTTAAGCTCATCGCTGGTAAGATGGCTGATGCAGTTATCGAAGTTCACCAGGGTGAGGACTTCGTAGCTCCTGAGGCTGCTGAGGATCTCGAGGAGCCCGCAGAGGCTGAGTCTATCGAGGAGATCGCTGCTTCTGAGGAAGCTTGATCCCGTTAATTAATCACAGGAGGAATAATCATGGAAATATCAGCAAAACAGGTAAAAGAACTGCGTGACCTCACAGGTTGCGGAATTATGGACTGCAAGAAGGCTCTTATCGAGGCTGAAGGCGATGTAGAGAAGGCTAAGGACTGGCTCCGTGAGAAGGGCATGGCTAAGGCTGAGAAGAAGGCTAGCCGTGTTGCTGCAGAGGGTGTTGTTACTTCTGTTATCTCTGATGACAAGAAGACAGGTGCTATCGTTGAGATCAACATCGAGACAGACTTCGCTGCTGCTACAGATAAGTTCAAGGCATTCGTTGAGGATGTTAAGACTCAGATCATGACAGTTAAGCCTGCTGACATCGATGCTCTTAAGGCTTCTGCTATGTACAATGATTCTTCCAAGACAGTAGAGCTTGCTACAAAGGAAGCTATCGCTGATATCGGAGAGAATACAACAGTTAGAAGATTCGCTCTTTATGAGGTTAACGGCAACGGTGCTATCACATCTTACATCCACATGGGTGGTAAGGTCGGCGTACTCGTTGAGTTCTCTGTAAGTGATGATGCAGTCATTGCTACAGATGCTTTCCAGACAATGGCTAAGAACATCGGTATGCAGATCGCAGCTTCCAACCCTTCATGGGTTGCTGAGGATGAAGTACCTCAGTCTGCTCTCGACAGAGAGATCGAGATCATCAAGAACAAGGCTCTCGAAGAGGGTAAGCCTGCTCAGATCATCGAGACAAGAATCGTTCCCGGCCAGATCAAGAACTTCTACAAGCTCAACGTTCTCCTCGATCAGGAGTATGTAAAGGATGAGGACAAGA
This sequence comes from Clostridiales bacterium, assembly GCA_017552455.1. Classification (GTDB taxonomy): domain Bacteria; phylum Bacillota; class Clostridia; order Saccharofermentanales; family Saccharofermentanaceae; genus Saccharofermentans. Next base: position 11,660 of record JAFZPX010000056.1, on the reverse strand, counting down.
CTATCGCTCAGTACATCGAGGCTGAGTCCAAGGCTATGGGCGTTGAGATCTCTGTTGCAAGATTCACACGCTATGGCTTGGGTGACGGTATCGAGAAGAAGGAAGAGGACTTCGCTGAGGAAGTTAGAAAGCAGGCTGGTCTCTAATTAAGAGGCTTGAAGCTTTATCTTTAAGTTAATATCTGCCGGTCGGAGTTTTTCCGGTCGGCAGTTTTTCTAAGAAACAGATATGATCTATTTTGATAACAGTGCTACAACAAAACCTTGTGATGAAGTAGTCCGCGTGATAAACGAGGATCTGACAGGTGATCTGTGGGGAAATCCAGGTTCTCTTCACAAGCTCGGAATGAAGTCTTCTAAGGCTTATGATGACGCTTTGGCTGATTGTGCCAAAGTGCTTAATTGTTCTGCCCAAGAACTCATATTCACATCATGTGGTACCGAGAGCGCCAACACGGCTATACAGGGTTTCTTCAAGGCTAACCCCAGATTGGGAAAAACAGTTATATCTACAAGAACTGAGCATAAGTGTACCTTGGAGACTTTGGCACAACTTGAGAAGCAGGGCTATGAAGTGCGTTACGTTGATGTGCTTCGTGACGGTAAACCTGATCTTGATAAATTAAGATCTATGATCGATGATACTGTCGCTCTGTTATGTTTTACACATGTTAATAATGAGTCAGGATCTGTTCTTCCTTTGGAGCAGATCATAAGCTTAAAGAAAGAATTATGTCCTTCGGCAGCTGTATATCTTGACTGTGTACAGTCGCTTGGAAAACTCCCTATAGATCTTAAGTACATGGGCGTTGATATGGCATCGTTCTCCGGACATAAGATTCATGGTATTAAGGGCGTAGGACTTCTGTATATTAAGAAGGGCATCCGTGTATCTCCGATGATCCTAGGCGGAGGACAGCAGGACGGTATGAGATCCGGAACGCAGAGCCTTCCTCTTGCAGCTTCTATGGCAGTGGCCATGACTGAAGCTGATAAGGAACGTAAGGCTGCATATGAGCGCGTAAGTGAGATCAATGCATATCTTCGCGAACAGTTGAGTGCAAGAGGAGCAACGATCAATTCTCCTGAAGATGGTTTGCCATTCGTGCTTAACGTAGCTTTCAGGAACTTCCAATCCGAGACTATGCTTCATTGTCTCGAGATATACGATATCTTTATATCCACTGTCTCTGCATGTTCGTCCAAGTCCAAGAAAACATCTTATGTGCTTGAAGCTATGGGTATCGACAGAAGTGTATCTTCCAACAGTGTGAGGCTTTCCTTTTCGCGATATAATACGATGGAAGAGGCGCAGGCCTTTGTTAAGGCGATAGATGAGATATATGAACTATATGAGGTAAAGGTAAGATAATGGCAACTAACGTAATACTTGCAAGAATGGGAGAGGTCACTCTTAAGGGCCTCAACCGCGGCCGCTTTGAAGCGCAGCTCATGAACAACCTAAGATACAGGTTAAGAAGCTTTGGTAAGGTATCTATCTTCCAAAGTCAGAGCAGAATCTGGATCGAAGCAAAGGAGGAAGGTAATCCTTACTTTGAGTCTGAAGAGTCTGCAAAAGAACTCATGACTGCCGTTACGCAGGTGTTCGGTATCGTGTCAGTAAGCCTTGCTTGTAAGTTTAACGGCGATATCAATGATATCGACAGCAATGCAGCTGAGTACGTTAAGAACCTTCTTGAGAGCAATCCTTCATATAAGACATTTAAAGTCGAGTGTAAGCGCGGCAATAAGAAGTTCCCGATGAATTCACCTATGATCTGCGAAGAAGTAGGAGCTTATATTCTTGAGCATTACGAAGGCTTAAGTGTAGATGTACATAATCCTGACTTCATTCTTCATGTTGAAGTTCGTGAAGAGAATTATGTGTATGCAGGTAAGATGATGGGTCACAGAGGTCTTCCTGTAGGTACTGCAGGTAAGGGCATGCTTCTGCTTTCAGGTGGTATTGATTCTCCTGTAGCAGGCTACATGATGGCGAGCAGAGGTATGCCAATCGATGCTGTATACTTCCACTCTTATCCGTATACATCTGAGCAGGCAAAGCAGAAGGTTGTTGACCTTGCCAAGATTGTCTCGAGATTTTCAGGAAGAATGAATCTTTATGTTGTCGACTTTACAAAGATTCAGCTCGACATGGTTAAGAATTCACCTCACGACATGCTTACTATCGTTATGCGCCGTGTTATGCTTCAGATTGCTGAGCAGATCGCTAAGAAGAATGATTGTAAGTGTCTCATTACAGGTGAGAGCTTAGGTCAGGTTGCAAGCCAGACTCTTGAGGCTATATCCATAACAAACGAAGTAGTAGACATGCCGATCTTAAGACCGCTTATCGGTATGGATAAGGAAGCTACGGTAAGGATCTCCAGAGATATCGGAGCATTCGAGACATCTATTCTTCCTTTTGAGGATTGCTGCACTATCTTTGTAGCAAAGCATCCTAAGACACATCCTAAGCATGTTGATATTGAAGAAGCTGAGAAGAATCTCGATATTGAAGCTATGGTTAAGCAGGGCGTAGAGGAGAACCTTGAGGTCATTAAGATATGAAGATAGGTAAGCTTACAAACGAGCAGCTTTCTGATCTTGTACTGAGCAGACTTCCTGCGCTTTCATCTTCAACTGTCGTCGGATCAGATATCGGCGCTGACTGTGCCTGGATCGATCTTGGTGAACAGATGATGGTTATATCTTCCGATCCTGTTACTGCAGGCGGAATGGAGTCGGGAACGTTAACAGTTCACGTCTCCTGCAATGATATAGCTGCGTGCGGAGTAAGACCTACAGGTATTCTTATCGACATTATCGCTCCGCCGTCCTGCAATCCTGAAGACATTAGCAAGATTGTAGAAGATGCTTCCCGTGAGGCTAAGAAGATAGGCGTCGATATTGTCGGCGGTCATACAGAAGTGTCTGAATCTGTTAATACCTTTATTGTTATCTCTACAGCATTTGGTCTTATAGGAAAGGATCACCCCGTTCCTCTTGGACATGCAGTAGCAGGAGACAGTCTCATACTTACAAAGACTTGCGGCATCGAGGGCTCATATATTGCAGCTAAGGAGCATTCTTCCAAGCTTGCTTCTGTTCCCGCTGAGTTATTAGACAAGGCAGCTTCGTATTCCTCTTTGATCTCCGTTGTACCCGAGGGTGTAATAACAGGTAACCTGTTCAGTACATCCGGTGCGAAGAATGACAGGGGATACAGACTTTGTGCAGCTGACCTTTTGCATGATGTTACCGAAGGCGGCGTTCTTGGCGCGGCTTATGAGATGGCGCATATATCAGGTCTCGGCATTACTGTTGATGAGCGTCTTATACCTATTACAGAAGAAACACAGATGATTTGTGATACTCTTAATATAAATCCTTTCAGACTCATATCATCAGGATCGCTGCTGATTGCTACACCGGAGCCTGACAGGGTTCTTGAGGCTCTTGCTAAAGAGAATGTTCAGGCATGTGTAATCGGCAGGTTTACTGAAAAGGAAGAAGGATTCATAAGGATAGATAAGACATCCGGTGAAAGCGTTGAGCTTACCCCGCCGGAAGCAGATGAACTGTACGGAATGATATAATGAAACTTATCAAGCGCATAATTCTACTTGTTGTCGTTATTGCCCTGTGCGTTATGTGCTACAGGCACTTTAAGCCGCAGATCGCAGGCTTCTTTACTGACAGAGGTATAAGTGTTCCCGGATTAACTGATGATACTGAAGTCTTTCCTTCATCCCGGACAGTTACTGATGAAGAAGGACATGTATCTGTTATTGTCAGTGTTCCGCCTACTTACGGTGACAGCATAACAGATGAGCAGTTGGAGCAGTTGGTACAGAACTCTGAGGGAAGACTGGTTGCCGAGAAGCACGAAGACGGCAGCGTAACACTTACGATCGCGTCTGAATACAGAGATGAACTTCTTTCTCAGATGAGCTCTTACTATGATGACACTGTTCTTAATATGCTCATCGAAGATAAGGTTATCTCCATTACACATAACGCCGATTATTCAGCTTTCTCTGTGACTTGCGATTCGAGCATGTCTGAATCGGAGTTATTGACTTTGTCGGGTAAGCTTTTTGCCATAGGTAAGTTCTACGGATCTTTTGCAGGCTTTGAGAACGAGAGTATCCGTGTTGATATAGTTAATTCGCAGTCAGGGTTTATAACCAATTCATATGTATCTGACGATATGGCTTCCGGCCTTGCTTCAGATGCACGTAACTGGGCTGTAGACACGTTCGACAATATTGTTAATACCGTTGTCGATACGATGGAGAGTGCCACATGACGATATCGAAGAAGACCGGTCTTGAGATAGCGTTTCTCGTAATGTCAGCGTTTATCATTATGACTGCAGTCTCCGCTTCGTCTCCTATCTATCCGCTTAATGTCTGGGATGACGTAAATGTCTATTTTACTGTTGGCAGAGGTGTCTTCGAGGGACAGGTGCCTTATATGGATCTTTACGAGCAGAAAGGCCCCATATTCCTTCTTATGTACGCTGTTGCTTCTTTGATATCGAAGACAAGCTTTACGGGCGTGTGGCTGTTTGAGTGTATCGCGGCTTCTGTATTTGCCATCTTCAGCTGGAAAACAGTTAAGCTGTTTGTTCCTAAGGCTCCTGCAGTTTGTATAGGTCTCGTTCCGGTTCTTATGGGCATTACTTATACGATCGGTATGTTTAACTTCGGCGGCAATACTGAAGAGTTCTGTTTCCCGCTTCTTTCTGTCGTTCTTTATGTAGCATTGAAGATGATTAAGGAGGAGAAGGTTCTTCCGGGTGTAAAAGATTCGCTTGTCTGCGGACTTATAGCGGGCATGCTTTTCTGGACAAAGTACACCTTCCTTGGCTTCATTCTCGGCTTCATTCTGATACTCATTGTAAGAGCCGTTAGGAATAAGGCATATAAGCTCCTTCTTAAGGACATCTTATATTTCATTGCAGGCTTCGCTGTAGTATCGCTGCCGGTATTCATTTACTTCGGCGCTAACCATGCACTCGGATATCTTTGGGAAGCATATTTCTACAACAATATCTTCAACTACATAGGAGGGGGATCTTACCCGGGTCTTCTCGGTAATCCCGTAGTACGCTTCCTTGCAGTTCCCGTGATGGCTCTGGCGGAGTCATGCATGAGCAACCTTGATTACTGTGTGCTTATGATTCTGTCTTTAGTTGGTGTTGTCGTTTTCGAAAAGAAATACCGCAAGAGTGTCATCACACTGTTCCTGGTAACGTTCGCGATATCCTTGAAGGCGGTTTTCTCGCAGCCCTTTTATACTTACTACTACGGCTACATCTTAAGCTTCTATTTTGTTTTCGCACTTATACTTGTTGTGAAGGGAATAGAAAAGCTTATTAAGAAGCGCTCATACAACAAGAGGCTCATACAGTTAGTACTGGGAGCTTTGTGCGCAGTGATTACTTTGTGCTCGATGTTTATGTGTAAGAATACATATCTTATGTTTGTGCCCAAGGAAGAGCTGTCGCAGTATGTTTTGGCAGATATTATCAATCAGACTGAAGATCCGAAGATTCTGACTTATGACATCATCGACGGAGGCTTTTATCTTGCTTCGGGTGTCAGCCCGTCAAACAGATTCTTCACGACGATGAACTTCATCGAGAACAACGAGGAAGCTGTTGAAGAGCAGGAGAGACTGATAGCAGAAGGCTACTTCGATTATATTGTTACCTATAGTGATGAGTATGAGTGGGATAACTACGAGTTAATTGCAGAGGATATAGATCCTTATTGTGATTTTACCAAGGTTCCTTATCTCGACAGACACTGCCTGTATAGAAGAATCTCTGATTAAGAAATTTTCTTATAAAGATAGAAATCGTAGTCGTATGTTATCCCGTTAGAATAGGGGATAGAGTATTCCGATTGCATAACGACTTCATAACCGTCCCATTCGAATGTGTCGTTATATGTGATTATGTAATCAAAATACCCGTCGTTGATCAGACTGTCTTGTGATTCGCGTATATCAGGCAATTCATCCACGATATTCAGATAACTAAAATACCTGTTGGAGGGATCGTTGCCGCTCGAGATAAAGAAACCCATATCCATAACATCATAGGTAAGGATCCTGGCATTGGGAGTTTTCTCTATCTCAGTCGCGAATATGGCTTGAGGTGTCTCATCATAAGGCTTTCCGATGAGGCTTAGATTCTTGCTTCCGGAATAGAAGATTAAAGATACAATGGTGATTAGGATTCCTATCGATAAAGCTGTGTGGGCTCGTTTCTGTGAAAGTTTTTGTATGGCGTCGTTATATAGACACGTAGCGGGTATCAGCAGTATCGCGGTAAATGTCATAAAGATAAAGCCGTAATAGAAGATAACGAAGCTTCCGCTGAACGCCCCAATCATCATTGTTGTGAAGACTGTTAGAAGGAATACGGCAGTTCTTCTGTTGAATACTATGAATGTAATTAAAGCGAGCATGAGAATAGCAAGAAGACCGTGATTATGCCTGAATACAAGACCGAATCCTGTAGGAATCGAGTGTGTCAGTTTGTGTAGAATCCCACCGGATGTGCTGTTATACAGGAATATGTTGTTATAGAAATAAACGGTGAACAGGTCCTCAAGAGCATCATTGACTTTGAAATAAATCAGAATAGGTAAGGATACAGCAGCGACTCCGGTAATCATCGCGAGGATACATTTGAGAAGGTTATTTATCTGATGTATGACTATCGAATAGATTAGGAAGAAGACTGCAAAGCCTGCTATGAAGGCGCATAGATTGAACTTGGTCCAGAAAATAATACCGCCGATAACTCCTGTTATTAGTGTCTCTTTCCAAGAGGGTAAAGTATTGTCTGTTCGAAGGGCTTTAAGTGCAAAATACAAAACAATGGTAAGAAGAGGGAATGTCAGTTCTTCGGTGCTGTCTCCTAAGTGGAACATATTTGACGAGTAAATGATGGCACACAAGGGAAGAGTTAGGATAACTGCTCCGGTCGATTCAACATCCTTTATGAACAGCTTTACGATCTTCCATGCGAATATGATAAAGATGAAACACATTATTGACTCGAGGATATAAACACCGAAGAATGTTCTGTCAGATATTAAAGCACACAACGAATGTATGAAGTACAGTAATGGCCCTTTCTGTTCATACAGATCGCGGTAAGGCACCTGACCGTTCTTAATGCTTCTTCCCATCGTAAGAAACAGGTCAGCATCATTCCAAAGATTGAAAGGATATAAAGGAGAAGAGGTCGACATGAAAGTGATGGATATCACTGACACGATAGCTCCCGTAATCATCTCCTTGATTGTAAGGTGTATATCGATATATTCAGTATTCTTGTTGATGAACATATCAAGTTTATCTTTTGCATATATAATGAGCAGCCCGATTGCCCAAGAAACAGGAACTGCTATAATAGTAATAAATATTAGTGATTTTTGCTCTAAGCGTTGATCAAGAGTAACACTTATAAGTATTGCCGCTAGAATGCAGGCTAGTATACTCGTAGTATAATTCGTATATTTACGCATCTTAGATCTCCGCTGATGTCTGTAGTTTTCTCTTCTATTATAGAGATTAGAAGGGTTGAAATCAGATCAAGTCGTCTCTTTTGTAAAGATAATAAACTTGTGAATAAGTATTGCCGGATGGATAAGGTATTGCATATTCAGCACTTGAGATTACCTCATAATTATTCCACTCGTAATCGTTTCTGTAAGCGACGATATAATCAAAATAGCCATCTTCTATAAGATGATCGCGTTCTTGTTGAGCTTCAGGAAGATGATTAAGTATTATTAAAGAACAGTAGAAACGATTAGAAGGTAAAGCTCCACTTGCAGTTAAAAAACCAGAATCCATAACATCATAAGTCAAAATTCTGGGGTTATCCGTTTTAGTAATCTCTTGGGAAAAAATGTACTGAGGTGTTTCTTCATAAGGCTTACCTAATAATGTAGTATTTTTGCTATTTAAGATGCAAGATACGAAGCACACGATAACAGCTGAAATCAACACTGTTGAAGCTATAGTAGTTTTTGCCTTAAGCCTTTCATTAACTATTTTAAGTGCTAAGGTTATCGGAATTAGTGTTAATGCTGAAAACACAACTAGAGGAAATCCATAATAGAAAATAATAACGCCGTCTTTCATAAAGCATACTAAGTGAGTAATCGAATAAGATAAAAGAAGATATACAGTAATTCTCTTCTTATATATGGAGAAGAGTATTACTGAAATTAGAATTAAGAATAGCAAAGCAATATTCGGTTTATAAAGAATTCCAAATCCAACAGTGAATAGTTTGAGTTTATGAATAAGAGTTAGCAAATAATCGTTACCAGTAGTATTGATTCCGCTGTGAACAACAATGTTATCAATAAAGTAAACATTGATAAGGTCATTAATAGCACTATTGATTCCATAATATATGAGAATGGGGATAGTAACTATTATAAAGCCGATTAGAAATGTACAGATTAGTCTTAGGAGCTCCCTGTTTTTTTTGATGGTGATTGCATAAACAAAGAAGAAAAAAACAAAGCCAACGATAAACGCACATAAAGTGAACTTTATCCAGAATAAAGATCCGGTTATTAGCCCTACAATTAATGCTTCTTTTACAGATGGGAGTGTCTTATCTTGAATTAGTGCTTTCAGGGCAATATACATAACTATAGCAAGAAGGGGAAAGGCGAATTCTTCTGTACTTCCACCTAGGTGAAACATATTTGAAGAATAAATTATGCCTGACAGAATCATAACTCCCAATACATAGTATTCATGCTCTTCGATACTGATAAAGAGTTTAGTTATCTTCCATGAGAAGATAATGAATAATGAGCACATAACTGTTTCTAAAATGTATACACCAATGAAAGAATTATCTGAAATTAAAGCACAGAGGGCTTGAATAAAAAACCAGATGGGACCTTTTTGTTCATATACATCTCTATAGGGAACCATACCTCCTAAAACGACGCGCCCCATTGTGAAATATACATTTGTATCATCCCATATATTGAACGGATAGAGAGGTGAAGATGTGGACATTAAAGTAATGCTAAAAAATGCAGTAATAATGCAAATCAAATACTCTTTAAGACTTAATTTATCGATTATTCTAACTGTATTTCTTTTGTTGCTTGTAAATAGCTTTTCGAATACTTTGCAAAAATCGAAAGCGGTCAAGGATGCAGGGATTGATAATAATAATGATAGGACTAAATGAGCCGTACTGCTGAGTATGCTACCGGTGAAAGAGAAGAGAATTATACTTATTGCAATACATACAACTCTAGAAAGTGTTATATCTTGCTTTGTAATTCTATCTCTTTTGATAAAGGCAGATATGAAACTCAATAAGAAAAGAATAATAAGAAGTAAATTGTTATCTGTATTGATAATATAAATACAACAAAAATGAGATAGTAATAGTAAGAGTTGATATGAATATTTACTATATTTATCCGATAACATTATTTTATCCGCCTATTTGACTTAATTCTACGGCAAGAGCTTCATAAGTATTTATGGCATCAACTGTATGAAGGTGAGAGGATGTATCTCCTTCAGCACGATATGCTCCGAAAGTGACAAAGATATATTCGTGGTCGTCTATTGTTGCAGCTGTTGCAAGGCACTGTCCGGCCTCTGATGTATATCCGGTCTTACCTCCGATAAATGTACCGCCTTCAAACTCCATTGAATTCATTGTCTGTGAGAATGTGCTGTAAATGATAAGTCCGCCCGGATGTGTGACCGTGGGTGTTGTCTGGAAGACAGAAGTAGAGAATACTTCTCTGAACTTATCGTTCTGAAGACCTGCACGGAGCAAGGTAGCCATATCGCGAACTGTGGAATAATGGTTAACGTCGTGCTCTCCTGTGCAGTTCATAAAATGGGTATTTGTCATGCCGAGTTCTTCTGCTCTGCTATTCATCATCTCAACAAATGCAGTCTCTGAACCTGCGACTCTGTTGGCAAGACCGAGACAGCATTCAGCACCTGAACGAAGCTGAAGTCCGTATAAAAGATCGTTAATGGTAATAGGCTCATTACACTCAAAGCCTGCTGTGGAAAGATCCTGATAATAGAGTGTATCGTAGATCTCACGGGGCAGAGGATAAACTTCGTTGTAATCCGTAAGCTGCTCGCAAGCAATGAGCAGAGTCATCATCTTAGTTACTGAAGCGGGATATGCCTGTGTGTCAGGATTCTTCTCTGAGATTACTGCACCTGTCTCGGCATCAATCAGAATTGCTTCGTTGCTGTAGATGCCTCCAAGAAGATCGAGTGTCGGAAGCGGAGTGGGTGTTGGTGCTTCTGTCTCGGTCGGGATCGTTTCCTGAATGTCAGTTGATAACGTTGTCAGAGTACCCTCGGCACTCGTCTCGGGTTCTCTGTGTTTGCAGGATTCAAGACTGATGATTAATACAGCCAGTAATATGATCGCCAGACACGATAAGGCCAGAAAGGCCTTTCCTCTGGCATTGAGTTTTCTTTTTCTTCTCTTTTTTGAATTTGCCATAGGATAATTATATAATTTCAAAGTACGGATTGTGTTTCCGATACATTATATTTATATGTCTAATGTTCCCGGAGGAATACTTATGACTTTTGGTAAAAGAGTAAAAACTGCGCTGTTAAGTGCTGTTATCGCCGCCTTGATCGGCAGCCTTTTGTTCCTTATCCTGTCTGAAGCTGTCAGAACCATCACTATAACAGTCCTGATAATGTCAGCTGTTATCTTCGGAATCGCACTTGTTGTCGGATTCGTTATGGAAGGTAAACCTTCGAAGATTAGGGTTCCCATATATGCTTTGTTGGTTGTCCTGTCTGTCATTATAGTCAGTTCGTACATGATGTATAACGTTGGTAAGCGCATCACTTTACCGGGAAGTTCTGATGAGGATTCGTATGAGGATCTCTGTGATCTCGAGGCCGGAGTAGAACAGATATCTTCCAACGGTCTTTCAGGCTGGAGGATAATTGCTACTTCAGTTCCTGAGAATGAACCCAGACCTGTCATCCTGTACTTTGGAGGAAATGGTGAGAATTCATCAGGCAAAGTTGCCAAGCTTCTTGATAATGAGAAGTTGTCGTTCCTCTACGAATACTATGATTTTGTCTTCATTGATTATCCGACATATGGCTTGAGTGAAGGTCCTCTTAATGAGAGTACGCTTCAGGACTTTACAGTTCAGGCTTATGAGATAGTTGCTTCAATGGATACAACATCCGGAATCACATTGATGTCTTACTCAATCGGTAACGGACCGGTTATGTATCTTGCATCCAGGGAAGATGTTGATATCGATTCCATGATTATGCTCGCACCTTACAATTCAGGTTATGATCTGTTCAACAATTACCTTAATATCTTCCATGGGCCGCTTAAGCTTCTCGTTGCTTACAAGCTTCCGGCTTACAGATATGCACAGGATGTTGAATGTCCGGTAACCATGATAGCTTCGGTTGATGATGAGGTTATCCCTATAGAATCTTCAAGAGCTTTGTTCTCATCAGTATCGAGCGGTTCTGCGAACTTTATCACAGTTAATGGTATTGATCACAACGGTTTCTTCTCGAGTCCTGATGTAATCGTGGCCATTATGAATTGTCTGGAGGTCAGATGATATG
>JAFZPX010000007.1 GCA_017552455.1 Clostridiales bacterium | reverse complement strand
TCTTAAGTTCAGGATCAATATGAGATACCCTCTTCCTGGGTGCAGGTGCATCAGCCGCAGCAGGAGCAACGGGAGCCTCCTGTGCTTCCTTCTCATATTCAAAGCCGACCTTACTTCCGGACTTCATCTCCATAGCTTCCCTAACTATATCGAGAAGCTTATCAGAGCCTGCAGGAGCATCTCCTGAGAGCCTTATAGTTATAGTATTAGTATTACGGTAATAGTCGATTTTCTCGACCTTTAACCCGCCAAGACCTTCTTCGAATTCCGGCCCCAGCTTCAATTGCTTGATCAGTTCTTCCATTCAAACCTCTTTATCTGGCAGCTTGGGATTTCTCTTCGCCGAGCTTTATAACCTCTTCAACAAACTCATCAACGGCTGTCTCCGCCTTAAGTTTCCTGATAATCTTTCCCTTCTCGAACAACAGGAATTCATCCTTACCGCCGGCCAATCCTATATCGGATTCCTTAGCCTCGCCGGGACCGTTAACGGCGCATCCCATAACAGATACTTTAAGATTATATGGAAGGTTAGATATACGGCTCTCTATCTCATTAGCAATCTCTATAAGCGGCACTTCCGTTCTTCCGCATGTCGGGCACGATACGAATGTTATTCCGCCCGTCGTAAGGTCCAAAGCCTTAAGGATACTCTTAGCCGCATAGACTTCATCTACAGGATCACCTGTAAGAGATACTCTTATCGTATCTCCGATACCTTCCGCAAGAAGAGTGCCTATACCTACAGCAGACTTAACAACGCCTTCCTTAAGTGTTCCTGCTTCCGTCACACCTACATGAAGCGGGTAATCACATGCCTTGCTCATAAGTCTGTAAGTATCGATCGTAAGCTTCGGGCTGCTTGACTTGATGGAGATGACTATATTGTCAAAATCCACGTCTTCAAGGAGCTTAACAGCTTCGAGCGCACTTCTTGTCATGTTATCAGCGCACACTCCACCGTATTCCTCGACGAGCTTCCTGTCGATGGAACCTGAATTAACGCCGACTCTTATCGGGAGACCTCTTTCCTTACATACATCAGCAACCTGACGAAGCTTCTCGGGACCTCCGATATTACCGGGATTGATCCTTATCTTCGAGGCTCCGTTCTTCGCGGCCTCGATAGCCAGACGATAGTCGAAATGTATGTCGGCAACAACGGGAATCGGTGACTCTTTGGCAATAGTCTTCAACGCTTCCGCGGCCTCCATATCAGGAACAGTGACTCTGGTAATATCACAGCCGGCATCACGGAGACGGGCAATCTGCTCAAGGGTTCCCTTGACATCCTGCGTCTTCGTATTATTCATGGATTGGATCCTTACGGGATTGCCTCCGCCCAACAGAATTCCGCCGACATTTACTACTTTGGTCATCAATAAATTCCTCTCGAAAAGGTTATGTAGAATTAGTCTACACTTAATAATCGGAAATGATTATTACAATTTCAGAGGTGTCCCATTATTAGGGCTGAACGCCGGTAGAAAGACAGAGATTCTCAAATTCTCCCCCCTCGGCGGTGATAATGCTGTTGACCAGATCCTCTCTGCTCATTCCGCCTCCAAGGAGATCAGCATTATATGCAAGGCCTTCTTCATCAGGCTCTCTTGCAAGTATTCCGCGGTAAACTGCAGCAACAAACTCCTCATCGGAGAGATTTCTTGCCAAAGCTTCATCGGAGAAAGTAATATCCGTTACAAGCTGAGAGCCTGTAATATCGCCATTTATAAGTCCGTTGACCTGTTCGATAAGGCTCTCAAGATCAGGGTTATGTCCGAGCATCTGTCCGCTGATTCTCATAGAGAAATATACAACGCTCAGGTTGGCAGGATCATCGCAGACAGGATCGCCTGTCTTGATCGTAAATGTAGCTTCGAATGAACCTACATACTCGACTCCGTTACCCTCGAAGTAAGCATGTGCCGTACCGGGAGCGCAGTTATCAGTATAAGTAACTGTATAGTCAACGTCTTCTGTAAGTGTCTGATCGTTATAAGAGATTGAGAAAGGTATTGTCAGAGGCTCACCTGTATATGTCTGCTCTGCAATGTCTCCAATAATAACTTCTGATATGTCTGTTACGGCAATCGTCGTCTCTGTAGTCTGAGTTGTCGTTGGTGAAGCACTGCCATTAACACCTGATACCGATCCTGAAGAAGCCGCACCTTCATCTTCTCCGCCGAATATGACGAACGTAAAGATAAGCGCGATCATAAGGAACATCGATACCAAAGATACGATGAAAGGCCAATAGATGATCCTGGGCTTTGCAGGTCTTTCAGGAAGCGGGATGTCCTCCTTAAGCTTAGGCGCAGGCATAGAAGGTCTATTGCCCGGCTTAGGCGCAGTCTTAAATGCTTGATTGCTCTTAGCTTCCACAGTTTCAGTTATAGCAACATGATCCAAAGAAGCATTACACTTCCTGCAGTATGTAGCTCTTACACCGTTTACGGCATTACATTCTGTACAGATCTTATTCTTCATAGTCACTCGGCCGCTCCGTTAGGATCTATAGTTACAAAGAGCGTTACCTTGCCCATCTGCAACACTCCGGTACCGATCTCCATTATCGAATCCTCAGGAATACGGTTACCGTCAAAGAATGTACCTGTCTCGGACCCTAAGTCCTGGATCATGTACTTGCCGTCATTGTAAAAGACCTTACAGTGAGCGCCTGCTACTGTGCCATTCTTAATATAGAAATCACTTCTGGGATTTCTTCCGATAATAAATGAATCTTTAAAAGGAATATCGTAGCTTGCGCCGTTAGGGGCCATGAACTGAATACGGTAAGGATAGTTTGCTTCACTTGAAACGGGCTTCTTTACCACAGGGGCCGGAGCAACCTTCTTCTCGACCGCAGCCTGCTGCTGTCTTTGTAATTCCTGCTGTTTGATCTTCTCAACCGCTTCGTTATAAGCCTTGAGCTTACGGTCATAAACGATCTTATTCCTGCGGTTTATCTTCATAAAAAGGTAAAATGATGCTATCGCGATCGCCAGCAAAACGCCCGCTGAGACAAACACAGTAGCCGGTTTCAATAATATTCCGATGATCATTTTACTTCCTCAAAAATCCAATTTTACTAGTTTATTTTACTTCATTTACTTTTAAAAACAAGAGCAAAGCCCGCGACCATAGGTCAACGGGCCCGCTCTTAATAAATATTAGAGGAAATATGAAAGTGATGTTTAAAGCATCATCTTATATATATTCGCGCAGTCGTCCTCATTAAGAGTGACAAACCCTGAGATAGTTCCTGTCCTGCCATCGCCGTAGCAAAGGTTCTTTACCAGAGTCTGGATATCTTCTTCCTTCCCTCCGAGTTCACCGAGCGTTGACGGCATTCCGATGGATATAAGGTAATTCTTAAAGGCTTCTATTCCCTCCTCAGCTGTCTGGCAACCCCAGATTCTTCTTGCAGCCTGCTCAAAGCGCGCCTCATCATGGCTCATCTCATACTTAAAGACTGCCGGCATGGTAACTGCAAGTCCTGCGCCGTGTGCACAGTCGTAGAGAGCCGATAGCTCATGTTCGATAGCATGGCTGTTCCAGTCCTGTGATCTGCCGACACCGCACGAATTCGTATGAGCCATTGTGCCAGCCCACATTATGTTGGCTCTTGCCTGATAATCAGAAGGATCCTTGATTGCCTTCGGTCCCTCATTCTTCATGGTAATGAGTAAAGCTTCGAGAAGTCTGTCTGTTACTTCAACGTCCTTTGTATTCGTCAGATATCTCTCATAGAGGTGTGCCATGATATCAGTGATACCGCATGCAGTCTGATATGCCGGAAGCGTTGTGGTAAGTTCAGGATTAAGTATGGAGAACTTGGGCCTTAAAGCCTCAGCACCCGTTCCTCTCTTATACATTCCTTCTTCCTTAGTGATAACTGAATCACCGGATCCTTCAGAGCCTGCAGCAGCAATAGTAAGTACCGTTCCTACAGGAAGAGCCTTCTGTACTGAAGCCTTGCCCGAATAGAAATCCCAGAAGTCACCGTCATAAAGCACACCTGCAGCGATAGCCTTGGAAGAATCGATCGAGCTTCCTCCGCCTACAGCAAGTATAAAATCGATTCCGTTCTTGCGGCAAAGGTCGATACCTTCATATACAAGCCCGCTTCTGGGATTAGGCTTAACACCGGGAAGCTCGATAAAGAAGATTCCCTCCTGAGAAAGCGAAGCCTTAACTCTGTCTATAAGTCCGGAACGGACAGCGCTGCCTCCACCGTAATGAAGCAGCACCTTCGTTCCACCGAAAGCCTTTACAAGCGATCCCGCCTGCGACTCTGTATCCTTGCCGAAAACAAATTTCGTGGGAGAGTAAAACGTGAAATTATCCATAAGAATCCCCTTATACTGTCTGTGCCTTTGCTACAGCTTCTTCAAGGGACATGCCGGCATACTCCTGTGCCCTGAAGATCTTACCGTTGATGTCGTTGTCTACAAAAGCTCCTACAACGACACCCGGGAGGGCGCTCTCGGGGGAGTTGGGGGCATTAGGTCCCCCGAGATCGGTCCTGCACCAACCCGGATCTGTGAGATTCATCGTTACGCCTGAACCGCCAAGCTTTGATGCCATATCAATTGTGATCTTATCGAGCGCCGCCTTGGCCGCAGAATAACCTGCCTGCTCAGGCTCAAGTGCTATGCTGCTCGTAGTATTAACGATCCTGCCGAATCCGCGCTCGATCATTCCGGGAAGGAAGTGATAGCAGATCATCGCAGGTGCAATCGTATTAACATTGAAGCTTACCAAATAATCTTCAACAGGTGTCTTGAAGTAATCCTCTCTATAAGCGATCTGAAGACCTGCATTGTTAAGAACCACATCAACATCCACTCCGAGACCGTCGATCTCTTCGAGCATTCTTCTTACCGAATCAAGATCATTAAGATCGGCCGCGATTGAATAGCTCTTCAATCCTCTTCCGATAAAGCTCTTCTCAAGAGGCTGTGTATGACCAACACTTCTGCTTTGAAGGATAGTATTACATCCCTGATCAGCCATAAGCTGTGCCACCAGACGTCCGATGCCTCTGCTCGCGCCTGTAATGAGAACCCATCTTCCCTTAAGATCTATCATCTCAAACCTCCATTTTTGCCTTATCAAGTGCAGCTATAACTCTGTCGCACCACTCATCAAACTCAGGATCTTCCACCTGAAGTTCGGGATGTGACAATACATAATCGAGCGACATCTTAACGCCCTGATCGAATCTGACTGTAGTCTTCATTTGGGGAACAGCTCTTTTAAGCTTGCTGTTATCAAACACTACCGTTACAGACTTATCGCCCGTAAGACTTCCTTCAAAGTCGAAGCCATACTTATCGCCGCACGCCGCCAGGAAGTCGGATGCAACGTGATAAGCCTTGAGTTCTTTACCCAATACATTAGCGATAGTCTGATATATCTGATCCCATGTAAGCGACTCATCGGATGTGATATGGAATGCTTCGCCGATAGCATGAGGGTTACCCATAAGGCCTGTGTAACCGATAGCAAAATCACCATTCCATGTAACTGTCCACAAAGATGAACCGTCTCCCTGGATGATAACAGGCTTGCCGTCAATGATCCTCTTGATCACCTGCCAGAAGCCCTTATTGCCGTGAACGCCCAAAGGTACATTACGCTCATCGTATGTGTGGCTGGGACGCACTATGGTAACGGGGAAACCATCTTCCCTGTACTTCGTCATAAGAAAATCTTCACATGCAATCTTATCGCGGGAATACTGCCAATGCGGATTAGCAAGTGTCGTGCCTTCTGTTATCACATAACCCGCAGCAGGCTTATGGTATGCAGATGCAGAACTGATATATATGTACTGCTTTGTCCTTCCGGCGAAGAGTCTGTAATCTCTTGCGACCTGATCTACTGTAAATCCGATAAACTCACAAACGCAATCGTAAGTTGCATTACCAATCTTGGATAGAACATCAGCTTCATCGTTGATGTCCGCTACGATCAACTTAACATTAGAAGGAATGACTTCGGTTCTGTGTCCTCTGTTAAGAACAAACACTTCCCAAAGAGGATCTTCTGCCAAACGCTTAACGATAGCAGTACTGATGGTACCTGTACCGCCGATAAAGAGAGCTTTTCTCATAAGACGATCACTTCCTTTCCTCATTCACATCATAACTGAACTGCAGATTTATTCTTCTCATATTTGGAGGTATAATCATATCAGATTTTGACATGAGGTCTTTGAGGCATGGACACATCCGGTTATGAATCGCTGTCTTTTAATAACACGCGCGCGATAAATGTCGCCGGATCTGTTGAAGAGCGTGCTTTCCCGTCACACCGCCATGCCTACGGAGAGATAATCGTTGTTGGAAGCGGAGATAAGAATATCTTCCGCGTCGACGATAAACTGTATTCCCTCACACCCGGAGACATTATTCTTGTTTGGCCGATGGAAACCCACGAGATCGTCGATGCCAACCGCGAAGACTGCATAATAGTTCAATACAGCAACACGCTTGCCGACTCGCTTTTTGACTTTAAAAGAATCATCAACCGCTATCACAATCTGCATATTCTGTGCATCAAGTCACATCCGGAACTGGTTAATAAGCTTAAGTCAATAATTGAGAAATTAAAGGTTGAATGGCTGCTTGATAATCCCAACCGTGAGATGAGATGTTCCATTCACCTGCTCGAATTCATGAGCATCTTAGATGAGCATCACGAAGAACTTGAGGCTGACATATCAAACGACGGCGGTAAGACGATATCGGATACGACGCTTAATAACATCATCACTGTAATGGACTATATCAAGAACAACCTTACAGCCGACGACCTATCCTCTACTGCGATGGCTGACAGGATCGGCCTTAACAAAGACTATTTCTCCCGAGCCTTTAAAGACGTTACCGGCATCAACTACGTTAAATGGCTTAACGCCACACGCGTGGAAAAAGCAATCTCTCTTCTTAGCGACGACAGCCTGTCCTTAACCGAGATAGCGATGCTGTCCGGCTTCAAGAGCATACCTACATTCAACAGGGTGTTTATCCAGTACAAAGGCATGCCGCCTTCTAAGTACTTAAAAAACCTGAAAGATATAGAACTTTAAGTAGTAAGTCTCGGGCACACCCCACAGTATCGGGTGGTCCGGAGCCTGAGTTCTCTTCTCAATCTGTCTTAAGCTTCTTCCCGCGTCGAAAGCAGCGCTCGCTATCGCCTTTTCGAAAAGGGCCTCGCTCATGAAGTGCGAGCACGAGCATGTGGCAAGGTAGCCGCCACGGGGAAGGATCTTCATTGCCTTGAGGTTAATCTCCTTGTAGCCTCTTCCTGCGGAGTCTATTGTCTCACGGGACTTTGTAAATGCCGGAGGATCAAGGATTATGTAATCAAATTCATGACTCTTCTTACGTTCAAGTTCTGTAAGGTACTCGAAGACATCAGCACATTCATATGTGATTCTTTCCGACAGTCCGTTAAGATCAGCGTTCTCCTTTGCCATCATAATGGCGGTGTCGGAGATATCGACAGAGGTTACGTGCTTCGCACCCTGCAGCGCGGCGTTAAGTCCGAATGAACCTGTATGCGTAAAGCAGTCCAGTACTGTCTTACCCTCTGCTATGCGGGCAGCAGCCTGTCTGTTGTATTTCTGATCGAGGAAGAAACCTGTCTTCTGACCGTTCTCGATATCAACGTGATATTTAACGCCGTTTTCGACTATCTGAGCTACAGCAAACTCGGGGTGCGGAAGGCCGTTCTCGTACCACCCCTTATAAAGCTCGAGGCCTTCCTTAGTGCGAAGGGCGATCTCATTCTTCTCATAGATTCCGTTGATGTCGATACCCTGCTCAAGAAGAACTTCAACGAGTGCGTTATAGACAGTCTCCTTTATTCTTTCCATACCGAGGCTTGCGATCTCAACTGACAGAAGGTCCTCATAGCGGTCTACAGTAAGACCGGGCATTTGATCTGCTTCACCGTGAATAAGACGGCAGCAATTGAAGTCAGGACCGGGCATGACAGTCTTACGGTATGCAATCGAATATGCGATACGACGCTTCCAGAAGTTATAGTCGAAGACGTCGTTGCTGTTACGTGAGAAGATACGGATCGTAATCTTCGAATTAGCGTTATAGAATCCGGAACCCTGCCAGGAGTTTCCGGCAAACACATCAACAATATCACCGTTCTGAGGCTCGCCTGACAAAGAGGTTATCTCTTCTCCATAAACCCACGGATGTCCGCGCTTTACAGCCTTCTCGGCTTTACTTGTTATCTGTGCTTTGATATAAGGTCTCTCGGTCTTCATACCGAAGATTATATTCATCAGCACGTTATAAGTAAATGTTCATCCGCTATATCGTTATATACTCTGCAGTCACGTCCGCTTACATCATATACATGAACTATATCGGAAAGACTTGTGTCTCCTTCGGTAAACTCCAATATCAGATCAGTACAGGATTCAAGACTTTCCGGTTTGTAATGGATAGTCTTCGTATTATTAAACACCGCGGTATACAGGATCTGAGCCTCTACGAGGTCCTGGAAGATGTGGCTTCCGAATGACAATTCAGGATTATATCCGGCCCTTTGTTCTTCCAATTCACAAATGATCTCGAATGCACTTATGTCAGAGAAAGAAGTAGGTACTCCAAGCTCAGGGGAAGACGTACCCACGCGTCCCGGAACTATAAGCATCATATGTTTATTCATATCTCTGTAATGCCAATTAAGCTTTCCTATGAGTCTTGCGACAGCGGGCTTATCCTTATACGGCATGTTGTAGTATTTAACCGGATCAACGACAACGACGAGATCCAGTTTATCCGCTTTGGTCATGCCCATTGAAGCACCTTTACTCTCAAGCAGGATATTGTCTTCAGCTACAGACTCAGGGATCACTGTACCTTCCGTTGTCTGCTGCACCTGCAAAGGTCTGCACTGCAGAAGATCGATCGAGTATTCATTATTCTCGGATATGTTGATGGTGAATTCAGTATCAACAGGGTAATCATATTCATCCTGAATGCAACGAAGCATCCTTCTCATCTGCTCCATCAGCTTCTCATTTGATACCAAGCCTTTACATGAGACAAACCTAACAGAACGGGATCTTCCCATCTCTCTTAATCTGCTCTCAGCCTCATAGTCATGCTCCATAAGAATATCAGCAAGATAGCCCGGTATATCTGATTCAAGTTTGTCGCACATAATCTTCTCGAGCTCATGTGAAGTCATGTTAATAACCTCAGCCTTGCCCTGAGAGAATCTGTGCATATCAGCCGATGATGAATATGAAGTCTTCTGGGGATTATCGAGATTGACGATTCGCGGATACGAGCCTTCCGTCCTGTCTACTGCCGATGTACCGAGGCCCATAACGAGTCTTAACATACCTGCCGTTGCATCAGCCTCCTTCATGACTTTATACGGACTGTAGGAATAACCGACACCGGCAGCACAAGGCATATAGTAAGAACCATAGTATGAACCGGATACACGCTGAATGAGCAAAGCCATCTGCTCGTCCCTCTTATCGAGACCTCGTCTCTTACGGTAATCCAAAGCCGACAGACTCATTGTGCTCTTGTATACGATCTTTATCGCGTTCTCGAACTCATTAAGTCTCTCTTCAGGAGTTCCTCTGTTTGCACAGAACACTGAATCGTATTTACCCGCGAACGCGTTACCGAAGCCATCTTCAAGGATGCTGCTCGACCTGATGATATACGGATCCTGACCATAGTACTCGATGATCCTGACGAACTGCTCACGCATGCTTTCAGAGAATGATCCGCCCATGAGCTTATCGGCAAACTCTTCGGCAAGTTCGAAGTATCCTTCCTCCGTCCTCTGCTTAATCCTAAGATCCCACAGGCCGTTATCTACGATATACGTATAGTAAAGATCCGAACCGACATAGAAAGAATCGTGCGGCTCAAGACACTCGGCGATATCGGGCTCTTTATTACGGATAATCGCTCGCGCCAGAAGCATGCCGCAGGACTTACCGCCTATCATTCCCGTTCCTATCATATGATCTCTTACAGCAAAGTAATCATCTGCCGTAAAGTTCTTCTTAACCATCTCACGCATTCTCTCGTCACGGGTCATCATGATATTGCACATACGGCTCATCTGTTCAGTGATATCCACTCCGCTTTGTCCCAATATCTTAGTTGAATTAAAGAACCTGTCCCATGAATCCGAATACTGCTCTTCCGCCGAACGTTGAGCCATACCCAGAGCCTGATAGAATCTGCTTGATTTAACGCCGTCCAGGATAGGACGGAACTTTCCCGTATCAGGTTCATATGTATGAGGCAAAAACATAGTCTCCGAGTTACGGTTCCACACCTTCTCCGGACGCACATAGTAATTCTTACTGTCAGAATACACATCGATGAATAACTGCGTAGTATCAAGGATCTTATTTACAGCTTGAACAGAGTGTTTACCTCTTATGATCGGGAAGAATGCGACAGTATCGAGTATGAACAGGAAAGGACATGTAACTCTGAAGAAGTTACCCATCATGAGGTCAGTCGCCCATGCAGTCTGAAGTTCTGACAGACAGTCGAAGACATAGAAAGCATCAAAGCCTTCCTTCTCGATTACGTTATGTATATCTACGGTAAAGGTCTCGAATCTGTGCGAGAGTGCGATATTAACAGTCTTAACTTCAGGTCTGTCCTCGATAAGAGGCTCATGACTTGCGAATCGGAAATAGATGATATTACGCTTATCTTTTATCGCCTGCTCTACATACGGAGTCATAAACAATTTGAACTGCTCAAGATCCGACACACGCCACACAACGTTGTCTCCGAGTCTTATGTTATCGAAGGCTTCATCCATCTCCGGGATTCCGCTCAATATCCTGTCAAACGCCGCCATATCTACCTCCGATCACAATAAAAAAGGCGCTTCATCACAATGTGATGAAACGCCGTTGTTTCAATACTTATGATTCGAGATTACTCTCCGGACTGTTATGTGTCAATCCCCATACTGAATTGCCCCATACATGCAATATCTATCTCAGCAGGATCGTCTGATACAACATATCAGCAGCCTCAAGATATTCAGCGTAATTATAGATATCTTACGATCTCGCTTATGTCCTTCTTCTGTGTGTGGCGCTCGGAAGGCTCGGAATCGTCAGCGGGATAACCTATCGGTAGAAGCAATACCGACTTCTCATTCTCCGGGATATTGAAAGCCTTCTCTGCCTCTAGGTTCGGATAAGCGTTGACCCAGCATGTTCCGAGCCCCATCTCGACAGCCTCAAACATAACGTGAGTAGCTACGATGGATACATCTTCTATACCTGAATGAATGCCCTCCTCACGGGCGTTCTTCCAGTCCTCATCCTTGTTATAGGTAAACATGAACACGACAGGTGCATGGAACGCACACGGTGTGATCTCATTGATCTTAGCCAGAGCCTCATCACTCTGAAGGACATAGATACGATGCGGCTGATTATTCTTACCCGTAGGCGCAAGATTAGAAACCTCGAGCAGGCGGTCGATCTGCTCCTTAGTAAGCTTCGTATCCTTATACTTTCTTACTGAATATCTTTCCTTAGCAAGCTCCATAAATTCCATAAATGCACCTCCGAGCAGTTATTAACCTGTATAGCAGTATAGCCAGTAACTTATCAACAAAATCGAGAAATAGACAAATATCCTTCCGATGGCCATTGATCTGTCAACAGCCAAATCTGCAGCTTTGATCTTCCCTGCATCAGCATTCCGGTAAGGATTCTTAATCACGAAGAATGCTGCAAGGAACAACGAAACGGCTGCAAGAAGCGTGATAAGAATAGTGTCTGCATTCGAGACTGCGTTGCTTAAAGCCTCACATATACTGACACCCCTGAATTCGAAACCGTCTGCTGCAAGAAGTCCGAATTCTATCATATAGACAGTTCCGTATGTCAGTCCGGACACAAGGAAAATGAGCAATTCAAGTGCATATTCGATAAGCAGGACTCTCTTGTTCTCCGCCATAAAAGGCATCAGATACGCGAAAGAGAAAACCAGAGGTATGAGCCACTGTGAATGCCAGTTAACAAATGCTGCAAATGAAGCATATGTAACGAAGATAACGAGCATCGAATGATAAAGAACCGCTTTCTTGTCAGAAACATCTATTTTCTTAATAAAGCTTGCCAGGCAAATAATGGAAAAGGCTATTAAGAATAAAGATATATCGCCTGCTTTGCGATCTGTGACCCTTCCGATAACTGTATATCTTGAACTTATAATGCTCCATATTGTGTCATATCCCGTTCCCTTATCGAACAGGAACTTGAACACGGCATAAACCGACAAACATATGCCTGTGTTAATCAGGATATCTTTAACCTTCTTATTTACAAGGAGAATTACCGGAATGAACACCATTAAAGGAATGGGCTTTACTGCAACTGCGAGTGCTGTAACAAGAGCGAACATTCTGTATCTTCCCTGATAATACAAAGGGAAAGCAAACATCATTATTATCAAATAGATGATGTCTATCTGACCAGAACCTATAGTTATCAACAGCAGAACAGGCGAGAATGAATATAAATACTTTACGCTTCTTTTATACTCGGAAGGCATATCGCAGGCATCGCAGATCCTCTGTGTTAGTTTTACAGACCACAAGAATAAACCCGCAACAACAACATCCAGGTAAAGAACCATAACGTTGGCGATACTGCTGAATCCTATGTTTCCGTCAGTAAAGAACCTTAACGGAATCATAATTATAGCTACAATGATATAGGTTACAGTGCTGTAAGGAATCTCGAAGAAATCTCTTTCACTTCCTCTGATGACCTCCTGAATGTACGCGTAGTCAAAGAAACTGAACAGCTTGCCATCCAAAATGGAATCCAACATTCTAAGACCGGCCCTTCCGATCATAAACAGATCGAAGAACTGATTAATAAGCACAACCGACAGGAATACGCCAACACCGAGTATGAACTTATCACAGAAGTCCGTAGCAACAAGATCATTATTCCCATAGAACCACACATATAGCAGAACTGCGGCGCTGATAACGGAATAGATGATCAGAAATGTTGATTTTGAAGGAACGCCGTTATAAGTTCCGCTTATCTCTAATGCGAGATCACCATCAGCCGTTACACCTATCGTCATCTTATCCGTGAATTCATCGGCATCGTTAAGCCTATACGTCACGGTATAAGTCTGTCCCTGTTCAAGTTCGAGGCTTCCGGTATTAAAGACATCCTGGCATACGGAGGTTGCTTCAGAGGAAAACACCTCACGGCCTTCGGAATCGGTCAAAATGACAGTAGCATCTGTTCTTGCAACAATGTCTTTATCTGTGAGTTCTCCAAAGAACAACTTGATTCCGGTAAGTCTGTCAACCGGAGCTGCAAACCTGTATGAGACTTCCATGCCGGGTTCCAGATTAATATATTCATCATTACCGTTGCAGTAAGACCTGGACCATAAAGACATCTTGGGCATGAAGGTAACCATGGCTACATAGACCATGATCAACAGCATGGAACAAACTGCCAGATTAATATACTTTTTCTTACGGATAACGCTCATACATCGCTATTATACAACATGGATTACCTAATAATTAATATGTATTGCTTTTTGCATAACTTCTAATATAATTATTTCTGCGTGGAGACACGCCAAGCAGTTCGGGTCCGATATCCTGCTTGTAAAATATTAAAACCAAAGGAGCACAATATGAACTTTATTAAATCCGAGTTGAAGGATTATAAGATCCTTCTGCGGAATGTACCTTCTATGGTCATTTCCGTATTCATCCTGTCTGTTGTCTGCATGAATCTCATGGCAAGCAAGGAGCTTTACAGCTCAAGATACTTCTGTATCAACTGCGGCCTTGCTTTATCGTGGATCTCTTTTCTTTGCATGGACTGCATCTGCAAAAGATACGGCGCTAAGGCATCAGTTAAGATTTCCATCCTCGCGATGGCAGTAAACGTAATCACAGTATTCATCTTTAAGCTTCTCTCCATGACTCCCGGTCACTGGGCTGCATTCTACAGCGCATCAGATGCTGCGACTGGCGAACTCATCAACGACGGACTTAATTCCACATTCGGAAACACATGGTACGTTGTATTCGGTTCTGCACTTGCGATGCTCATGTCAGCAGTAGTTAATTCATACACCAATGCATGGATAGGCAAGGCTCACGATAAGGGAACTTACGGCAGCTTTGCTTTAAGAAGCTTCATCTCCACGGCAATCGGCCAGTGGGTTGATAACTTCGTTTTCTCCGCAGTAGTTTCACATGTATTCTTCGGATGGAACTGGACACAGGTAATCATCTGCTCCACAACATCCATGTTTATCGAGCTCGCATTCGAGGCCATCTTCTCGCCCGTCGGATTCAAGGTATCCAAGAATTGGGAAGCTGAAGGTATCGGCGAAGATTACTTAAACTGCATTCAGTCAGCCGTTTAATATGGAACTCGAGAGATTATCCGGCGTACAGCTCGGCGCTCTTGTAAACAAGGGGGAGATTAAGCCGGCCGAAGTTATTGAGAATTTTCAGCACAGGATTGAGGCCCGTAACCCGGGTCTTAATGCTTTTGTCTACACGAAATTCGACGACGCTTATGAGGAAGCAAAGAAGCTCGAGGTGCGTCTTGCGAACAAAGAAGACGTCGGTCCCCTTGCAGGTGTACCCGTAGGACTTAAGGACTTCCTTCCCTCCAAGAAGGGCTGGACTAACAGCCATGGCGGCGTGAAGTCGCTTATACGTGAAGACAGCGAAGACTCTGAGTTCTATAAGGCAGCGCGCCAAGCCGGATGCATCGCTGTAGGCAAGACGAACTCACCGGCCTTTGCTTTTCGAGGGACGTGCGACAACAAGCTTTACGGACCTACGCGAAATCCTTTCAACACCGAGTACAACTCAGGAGGCTCTTCCGGAGGCTCCGCTGCTGCCGTTGCTGACGGCATGCTTCCCATCTCGGAAGGCTCAGACGGAGGCGGCTCCATAAGGATTCCCTCCTCGTGGTGCCAGTGCTTCGGGTTCAAGGGTTCTGTCGGCACCGTCCCTTCTGTATGCCGTCCGGATGCATGGACAGCCACGCACCCATTCTGCTTTAACGGAGCCATAACAAGGACTGTTACTGACAGTGCTGTCATGCTGAACTACATGGCGCATTACGATCCTAAAGACCCTTTCAGCCTCCCGCATCAGCCTAAGGACTACACGGAGCTTATGAAGAAGCCTATCAAGGATTGGCGCATAGGTTTTACGCCTGACTTCGATATGTTTACGGTTGACCCGGAAGTAGAAAGCATCGTTACCAAGGCTGCGTACAAGTTCGAAGAAGCTGGTGCGCATATAGACCGCGTTCACTTTGACTTTAAGCATACTGCTGATGACTACGCCAAGCTTTGGTGCAGGAGCATAAGCATTGATACTTCACTGGATCTGTATTATTGGAAGAAGGCCGGGCTCGATCTGGTTGGCGACCACCGCGATGAGCTTCCCGAAGAGTTTATCTACTGGAATGAGAAGGCTTTCAATTCGACTGTTCTCGACTACAGATATTTCAACGATCTTAGGACAGAGATACTCGATTGCCAGGAGAAGGTGTTCGCGGATTATGATCTTATCTTAGCTCCAGTTACTGTCTGCCCGCCTGTTAAGAATTCGGATGACTGCAATACTAAGGGACCTGAATTCGTTAACGGCAAGAAGACTGAACAGCTCATAGGTTTCTGCGAGACTTTCCTTGAGAACTTCACGGGCAATCCCGCGGCTTCAGTTCCTGCAGGGCTTACAGTCGAAGGTCTCCCCGTCGGTCTTCAGATCATCGGCAAGAAGTATCGCGACGAAGACGTATTTGCTGCGGCGTACACATACGAGCAGATAGCTCCCTGGAATTACGATATTCCCTACAACAGGATCTGATCGTTGATAAAATCAGGCAACAAAAAAGCTGCCCGTTATCGGACAGCTTTTAAATTGCAATCTTTATTCAGATTAAAGAGCAGCCTTTGCCTTCTCAACGAGTGCTGTGAAGCCCTTAGGATCTGTGATAGCGATATCGGAAAGAACCTTTCTGTCGAGCTCTACGCCAGCCTTCTTAAGACCATCCATGAATCTGGAGTAAGACATACCGTTAAGTCTTGCTGCAGCGTTGATTCTTGTGATCCAAAGCTTTCTGAAGTCTCTCTTCTTATTTCTTCTGTCTCTGTAAGCATAGTTACCGGACTTGAGAACCTGCTGGTTAGCAACCTTGAACAGCTTGCTCTTGTGACCGAAATAACCCTTAGCCTGCTTCAATACCTTCTTATGACGAGCTCTTGTGCGAATTCCTCTTTTAACTCTAGACATATATTAATTCCTCCAATCAATTCCTATCACATATAAGGGATCATCTTGCGGATGACTTTTCTGTTCTGCTCAGATGCAAGAATGTTGTGTCTCAAGTGACGCATTCTCTTTGTAGGTCTCTTACTGAGGATATGACGGCGGAAAGCCTGTGCTCTCAGAACCTTACCGGTACCTGTTACCTTAAATCTCTTCTTAGATGAACTGTGTGTCTTCTGCTTAGGCATTTAATATGTCCTCCTTGCCATTACTTATTCTTCTTTGGTACGACGAACATGACCATGTCACGTCCCTCAATCTTAGGCTGCTTGTCGATCTGACCGTACTCTTCGATACCCTCCATGAACTTCTCCATGACTGCGTATCCCTGCTGCTGATATGCCATCTCGCGGCCGCGGTATCTGATCTTAACCTTTACTCTGTCACCGTTCTTCAGAAATCTGATGACCATCTTCTGCTTTACTTCGATATCGTGAGTATCTGTAGTAAGCTTCATGCCGACTTCTTTAAGCTCAGTCTCTTTCTGCTTCTTCTTGGCTTCCTTCTCACGCTTGCTCTGCTCGAAAAGGAACTTTCCGTAATCCATGATCCTGCATACAGGGTTATCCGGATTTGCCGAGATACATACGAGATCGAGATCTGCTTCTTCTGCGGCCTTCTGGGCTTCCTCGATAGGTACTACACCCACCATATTGCCTTCAGCGTCGATAAGTCTTACCTTGCTGAACTTGATGTTGTCGTTCACCAACTGATTTCCGTTTGCTTTAGCGATGTGTAACACCTCCAATCATAAAAAAAGAACGGTCAAGCAGATTACCGTTCATTCCATATTGGCCCGAAAGCCTTTATATATGGACCTTCTCGCTTACGCTTAAGGTGAGAACACGGCGTTCTGCTTTCTAATTGACTTCGATATGATAATGATTCTTTCATCAAATGTCAAGTGTGGTACAATTCTTTTTATATTAATTAAAGGAGATCTGCTATGATTTCGACTAAGATAAAGGCTAAGCTTGCTTCGGGATCTGCCATCAGAAAGATGTTCGAAGAAGGAAACAGACTTAAGAAACTTTACGGTGACGACAATGTCTTCGATTTCTCCATAGGTAACCCGGACCTCGAGCCTCCGAAGGAAGTCGCTGAGACTTTAAAGGAGCTCGCTAACAATCCCACACCTGGCATGCACGGTTATATGAGCAACTCCGGATACGAATCCACAAGAGCTGCCATCGCTGCACAGAGATCCGCACAGTCCGGTCTTTCAATCGACGCAGGCGCTGTCTGCATGACTGTCGGTGCTGCATCCGCCATGAACGATGTTCTCCACTCCCTCCTCGACGACGGTGATGAGGTAATAGTTCTTGCTCCTTTCTTCATGGAGTACATTAACTATATAGAGAACCACAACGGTAAGGTTGTCATCGTTAAGACAGGTGATGACTTCATGCCTGACTTCGGTGCCATCAAGGCTGCAATCACATCTAAGACAAAGGCGATCATCATCAACTCACCTAACAACCCTTCAGGCGTTATCTACTCTGAGGAGCAGCTTAGCAAGCTTAACGAGCTTCTCAAGGCTCAGGACCACGTCATCCAGGTAATCTCTGACGAGCCTTATATCGACCTCGTTTACGACGGACTCACCGTACCTTCAGTTCTTAAGTACATCGACAATGTAGTTATCTGCTTCTCATGGAGCAAGTCCCTCTCTCTTCCGGGCGAGAGAATCGGCTACACACTCGTTTCCCCTAAGAACGAAGACTACGAGGATCTTACAGGCGCGATCGTTCTTTCGAACCGAATCCTCGGAAGTGTTAACGCTCCTGCAATCTGGCAGAAGGTAGTTGAGAAGGCACTTAACGCGAAGGTCGACGTTGCAAACTACGAGCACAGAAGAAACCTTCTTTATAGCAACATCGTTGACGCAGGCTTCGAGGCTGTTAAGCCTAACGGTGCGCTCTATATCTTCATGAAGACACCCGACGGACTTACGGATGTTGAGTTCCAGGAAGTATGCGCGAAATATAACCTCCTCCTCGTCCCCGGCGCGTCGTTCAAGAGAGAAGGTTATATGAGACTTGCTTTCTGTGTATCCGAGAAGACCATCACAGGATCCCGTCAGGCATTCTTCAAGATTGCCGAGGAGCTTAATATCGCTCACAAGGCTGAGCTTTGATCAAAGCCTCTCGAGGATCTTAGAAGTCATCTGTTCTGTATCAAGAACGATATCTGAATCAGATGACGCTATATCGCAAGTTCTGAAGCCGTCTGCCAACGTACCGCGGACGGCTTTCTCTATGCGGTCAGAAGCCGCAGTCTCGCACAGAGACCAGCGAAGCAGCATGGATGCGGACAAGATAGTTGCGATAGGATTCGCTTTGCCTGTACCAGCGATATCAGGAGCGGAGCCGTGAACAGGCTCATACATTCCGGGAGTCCCGGGCGCACCAAGAGACGCAGACGGAAGCATACCGATGGAACCCGTGATCATGCCTGCCTCATCAGACAGGATATCGCCAAACATATTAGACGTAACGATAACGTCGAACGTCGACGGACGGTGTATAAGCTGCATTGAGCAATTATCGACATAGAGATAATCAAGAACAACGTCAGGATAAGAAGGTGCAAGCTCAGCTGCGATCTCACGCCAGAGCCTCGAAGACTCAAGAACGTTGGCCTTATCAACGAGCGTCAGTTTCTTACTTCTTCCCTGCGCATAGCGGAAGCCTTCCTTAAGGATTCTCGTTATCTCCGCAGTGGAGTACTCTTCTGTATCGTAAGCCGTCACACCCTTAACCGATCCGTCAGACAAGACTTCAGAAGAATCCGCGCGTCCGTGCTTACCGAAGTAGATGCCTCCCGTAAGCTCACGCACGATCAATATATCCATAGTCTCGACGTTCTTTACGGGAGACGCAGAAGCAAGCTCCTTGAACATAAGCGCAGGACGAAGATTGGAATACAGTCCCAGACCTGAACGAAGTCCTAGCAAAGCGCGCTCAGGCCTTTTCGAAGGCTCCACACTATCCCAGCGCGGCCCGCCGACAGCGCCAAGCAGGACAGCATCGGACGCCCGGCAGGTCTCGAGCGTAGCTTCCGGCAAAGGTATGCCGTACTTATCTATCGCACATCCGCCCGCATCACACTCAGTAAACTCGAAGGAGATTCCCTCCAGCTCACCTGCGGCCTTCAGAACAGAAACAGCTGCAGAAGTAACTTCAGGTCCTATCCCGTCTCCCGGGATGACTGCTATCTTATATGTCTTCATGTCACACCTCCGAATTACTCTTGGTGTATTCTACGAGCCCTCCGGCATCAATTATCTTCTTAATAAACTCAGGAAAAGGCTTCGCGATAAACGACTGTCCCGTAGTAATGTCACGGATAACGCCTGTATCAAAGTCAGCCTCCACCTCGTCGCCCGCGTTGATTATCGCGTACGCCTCAGGGCACTCCATGATGGGAAGCCCTACGTTGATCGCATTACGATAGAAGATCCTCGCGAAGCTCTCCGCTATAACAAGAGAGACACCGCTCGCCTTTATCGCTATCGGCGCATGCTCACGGGAAGAGCCGCAGCCGAAGTTGCAGCCTGCCAGTATAACGTCACCCCTCTTCACGTTCTTAACGAACTCAGGGTCAATGTCCTCCATGCAGTGAGAAGCAAGATGCACAGGATCTGAAGAAGTCAGGTGGCGCGCCGGGATGATAACATCCGTATCAACATCATTTCCGTATTTAAACACTTTACCCTTTACAGACATACGCTCTCTCCTCTCACAGCTCGAACGGTGTAGCAACACGTCCCATGACAGCGGATGCGACCGCTACAGGAACACCGCTTAGGATAACTTCAGACTTAACATGGCCCATGCGTCCTACGAAATTTCTATTCGTCGTCGAGACACATCTCTCGCCTTCAGCAAGAACGCCCATATGGCCTCCGAGGCAAGGGCCGCAAGTAGGAGTAGATATTACACAACCCGCATCATCAAAGACCTTGAGCCAACCTTCATCGAGAGCCTTGCGGTACACACGCTGCGAGCCGGGGATAACGATACACCTTACACCGTCTGCAACCTTTTTCCCTGCGAAAAGCTCCGCCGCCATCTTTATATCTTCTTCTCTGCCGTTAGTACACGAACCGATAACAACCTGGTCGATCTTCATGTCCTTAACCTCAGATGCATCACGCGTATTGGAAGGAAGATGTGGAAGTGCCACAGTAAGAGGAACCTTATCAAGATCGATCCTGATGGTCATGTCATACTGAGCATCCTTATCAGGCATATAGACCTTGTAGTCTTTATTTGCAAACCTCTCAGGGTTAGTCTTAGCAATGTAATCAAGAGTTATCTCATCTACCGGGAAGATACCATTCTTCGCACCGCACTCGATAGCCATGTTAGATATCGTAAGACGCTGATCCATAGACAGTTCCTTGACGCCTTCGCCGAAGAACTCGAGCGACTTATAAAGCGCACCGTCAACGCCGATCATTCCGATAAGGTGCAGGATGATATCCTTACCCGTAACGTAAGGCCCCGGCTTACGTGCAAGATCAACACGGATAGCCATCGGCACCTTGAACCATGTCTTACCTGATACCATGGCACACGCAAGGTCCGTGGAACCAACGCCTGTAGCAAATGCTCCAAGAGCTCCGTATGTACATGTATGTGAATCAGCACCGACGATCGTATCGCCCGGAAGTATCAGACCATTATCAGGGATAATTACATGCTCGATACCCATTTCCTTCTGGCCGAGTTCGAAGTAATTGCTTATCTCCTGCTTGCGAGCAAAGCATCGCATACACTGACTTAATTCAGCAGACTTTATGTCCTTATTCGGAGTGAAGTGATCGGGGACCATGATGACCTTATCTTTATCGAAGACCTTCCTGGCGCCCATACCTTCAAACACCTTTATCGCTGGCGGAGTGGTAACGTCGTTGCCCAGAACTTTATCGAGGCGTGCTTCAATGAGATCTCCCGCATGAACTTCCGGAAGTCCGGCGTGATCTGCAAGTATCTTCTGTGTCATGGTCATTCCCATACAAGATACCTCTTTCCAAAAAAGCCTCCGCCGAACGGCAGAGGCTTTCTCACAGTATTCGGTAATACTTATTATATTATTTCTTCTTCTCTTCGGAAAGGAACTTCCAAACCAAAGCTGCAAGTGCGCCGCCAATCAGAGGAGCAACGATGAATACCCAAACATTTGCAAGAGCGGGTCCCTGAGCAAAGATTGCAGATGCAAAAGATCTTGCAGGGTTAACGGATGTACCTGTGAAGTGGATACCGAAGATGTGTACGAGTGTCAGTGTAAGACCGATAACGATACCTGCAACGTTAGAGAACTCGGGCTTGCTTGTTACACCCAGGATCGCGAGTACGAAGATGAATGTAAGGAGAACCTCTATGAACAGTGACAGCAGGATGTTGTCGTTGTAAAGACCGTTAGCACCGAAGCCACAGTCAAAGCTGAGCATTACACCGATGCAAGCAGCACCAACGATACCGCCTAAGAACTGGGAGATAAGATATCCGCAGAAATCCTTAGCGCTCAACTTGCCTGAGATAAATACAGCAAGTGAAACAGCGGGGTTGATGTGACAGCCGGAGATGTTACCGATTGAATAAGCCATAGCAACGATTACAAGACCGAATGCAAGTGCTGTAAGGATATAAGCACCGTTAGCTTCAGATGTCTTACAACCGACTGCTGCAGCTGTGCCGCATGCCGCGAATACGAGGACAAATGTGCCGATAAATTCAGCTACGTATTTCTTGATAGAATCCATAAAGCTATTGCCTCCTGACCTAATGGGATTGATAACTTTATTTTACAAGTTTAAGAAATCACGTCAACCGTTATAAACGAACTCTTCTCCACCGTAACGGATAACTACCTCGTTATCAGAGCCTTCAGGCAGACCTTCAACATGACCAACGATTCTTGCATCAATGTTGAAAGACTGAGCGATAGCAATAATACCTGCTGCAGCTTCTTCAGAATTGCAGTAGAACTCGATTCTGTGACCGCAGTTAAATACCTGGAACATCTCCTTCATCGGGATATCGCCGGACTCATAGATTGCCTTGAACAGCGGGGGCAGCTCGAACAGATTATCCTTAACGTATCTTACGTTCTTACCGAAGTCACGGCACTTAGCCTGTCCGCCGCCTGTGCAGTGGATGATACCGTTGATATTACCGCGATAGTTATCAAGAGCGCGAGCGATAACAGGCAGGAATGTTCTCGTAGGAGAAAGGATAGCCTCACCTACTGTCTGCTCAGAGCCAGGAAGCTTATCTGTAAGTCTGTACTTACCGCAGTAAACCTTATCCTCGGGGATAGTAGAGGAGAAAGACTCCTTGTAGTTCTCATAGTAGTACTTGGAAAGAAGCAGGTGTCTTGCAGCTGTAAGGCCGTTAGAAGACATACCTGAGTTATAAGAATCCTCATATGTTGCCTGACCGAAGGAAGCTAGACCTACGATAACATCGCCGGGCTGGATGTTAGCAGCATTAACGATATCAGTTCTCTGAGCACGTGCAACGATTGTGGAGTCAACGATAAGAGTCTGAACAAGATCTCCTACGTCAGCAGTCTCACCGCCGCACATTGTGATGTTGATACCGAGGTCAGCAAGCTTAGCGATCATCTCATCATAACCCTCGATGATCTTCGCGATAGCCTTACCGTCAACGCGGTGTGCATTACGTCCGATTGTATTTGAAAGTGACAGATTCTTGTATGCGCCTACGCAAGCAAGATCGTCTGTATTCATTACGAGTGAATCCTGAGCAAGTCCCTTGAACCAGTCATAGTTACCTGTCTCCTTGAACATCAGGTAAGCTACAGAAGACTTAGTGCCTGCACCGTCTGCGTGGATAGCCGTGCAATATTCCGGATCTCCTGCGATATCAGGAATAAGCTTAGCAAAAGCTCCGGGGAACACACCCTTGTCCTGATTCTTTACAGCTGCCTTTACCTCGTCCTTTGTAGGTGATACGCCTCTGCTCAAGTAAGATTCTGCGCCCATGATGTCTCTCCTTCGTATTTAATGTTTCCGACACGGCCGGTAAGCCGGGTTCTGTTAAATGCAATCATCTATCTGTGGCCTGAAATTGCTCTCAGGCTCAAGCCGTCTCCTAAGACCCGCGGACCACGGTTGCCTTCCACGACGTTGCTTCGGGTGGGGTTTACAAGGCCTTCATGTCTCCATGAAGCCGGTGAGCTCTTACCTCGCCTTTTCATCCTTACTCGTCTCCGAAGAGACGGGCGGTTTTCTTTTCTGTTGCACTTTCCTTAAAGTCGCCTTCACCGGGCGTTACCCGGCACCCTTGTCCTGTGAAGCCCGGACTTTCCTCACGCACCGGCTTTCGCCACTGGTGCCCGCGATTGCCTCGGACGGTCGGAAAACAGACTAATTATAACACACTCTCGAAGCCCGGCTCATAGAAGAACTGCACATCCGGAAACTTCTCTTCGAGCACGTTCTTGAGATTTTCCACAAACACGCGCTCCGTTGCATTGTGACCCGCGATGATGCTCAAGATTCCCTTATGAGCAAGCAGCACCGTAACATGATGCTTGATCTCGCCCGACACGACAAGATCCGCACCGCTTGATACTACCGCAGGGATATCGTCCTCCTCGAAAGACCCTCCCTGCACGAAAACTTTCCTCAGCCTGTTCTCCTTGCTGTTTACACTTATAGTTCCGGTGCCGTTGAGAGCCTCGCGGATAGTCTTCATATAATCTCCGAGAGTAACCTCCTCAGGCAGCTCGTAGTAAGCACCGTATGCGCAGTCCTCAAGTTCCTTAACAGACTCGGGCACTGCACCAAGCTTTCTCGCAAGCACGTAGTTACTGTACTCAGAGGCCTTATCGAGGTTCGTGTGAACCGCATAGCATGCGATGTCATTCTTGATCATCAGAGACAGCAGTGCGCCGTTCGTATCTTCCATGCTGACAGTATCGATACCGCCAAAGATCAAAGGATGGTGCGTCAGAAGGAGATTTGCTCCCTCCTTCTTGCACTTCGTAATGGCTGCCGAAGTCACGTCAAGGCTTAACACAACTGAAGTAACCTTCTCATCGCGCTTACCCGTCATGAGACCCGGATTATCCCAGGATTCCGCAGTCTCGGGCGGACAGATCGAATCCATAAAGTCTGTAATGTCTTTGATCCTTGTCATCATCAAACCTCCTCGAGCATTCTTCTTATCTCTTCATCGCCGCGCTTGGACAGCTCAAATCTCATATCAAGTCTTTCTTTATATCCCATTGCTTCGGGCTCGCCGGCCGCGATCCTTCTTAAGATCACGGGGCCATAATACTTCTGCTTAAGCGTATATTCAGTCGGAACTCCTGTGAACTTCACCTTCATCATCACATAATGAAAGCCTCTGTCCTCACATGCATTCTCATCAACAATCTCGAAGCCGCTCTCGAACAGGAACTGTCTTAACTTATCAGACGACTTCTGCGGCTGAAGGCACCACACCAGACTCTTAAGAAGCTTCTCATCAAGAGTTTTCTGCACACGCGTCATGATGTCGATCATGTTATTGCCGCCAAGACCTGCCATCACGATCACATCGCCCTCACAAAGCACAACGCCGTCAAGACCGTCCGTAGTATAGACAGATGCCTTATCACCATAGCCATAAAGATCTAACGTCTCCTTGGACCTCTGCGCGGGCGCAGCATGGATATCCGTGAGCACTGCAGATCTGAATCCGTCGTTGATAAGCGCATACAGCGACAGATGACCGTGATCGGAACCTACATCGACAAACCTTCTTGA
This sequence comes from Clostridiales bacterium, assembly GCA_017552455.1. Classification (GTDB taxonomy): domain Bacteria; phylum Bacillota; class Clostridia; order Saccharofermentanales; family Saccharofermentanaceae; genus Saccharofermentans. The sequence goes on along the minus strand of JAFZPX010000007.1, from coordinate 6,572 downwards.
AGAAATATCAGACAACCCATCAACAGCCATATCGTGTACAGCTTTAAGTCTCGGGGAAAGGAATTCTTCAGCAGGGTTTATCACAGTTCTTCGCTCTTTTGCTGCAGTAGCTGATAGTACTTATCGAGTTTCTCTATATTCGCGATGAGTTCCTGCTTCTTGGCAGGATCCTCTTCCTTGTTAAGGCGGCCCTGAAGCTTAAGAAGCTCCTTCGAGCACTTCTTTCCTCTAACCTCATACAAAGTCTTCTTATACATATCTATCTCGGCTTCAGGCGTAGACTCCATCGGAACCTTATCGCACATCGCCATATAAAACTTCTCCGCAGGCATGCCGTTAAAAAGCACCTCGGAAAGCTTGTTCACAAGAAGCGCCTCGCTTACGCCCTTAGACGCATCGAAATGCTCCAGGAAGAAAGTGATCACTTCCTTTATATTCTCCCCGCCGAAATCATTCTTGCGTAAAACATCCGTGCGTGCGATCCTCTTCGCATCTGCAAGCGAGGGTCCTATTCTTACAGCTCTTACAAAGAGCTCCATCTCATCCCTTGTAACTATATCTGCCTTGGGAGCCGCAGTCTTGGAGGTCTGCTGTCTTTGCTCAATCTCCTTGTTCTGCTCCCTCTCTATGTCGCGCTGATCCTGAGTAAACTTCTTACTGATATCGTCGTTCTCAGCGCGCTCCATGGCAGATACGATAGTCTCAGACCTTGCACCCAAGTACTGTGCAGCCTGAGCTGCCATCTTCTCACGCTTGATCGGATCATAAAGCCATGAACCGTAAGTGATGATATCCTCCTGGAACTTAGTCTGATCAAGACCAGAATCAGCATCATAGTTATCGTCATAAGCTCTCGAGAACAGATAATCGTTAACATCCTTCGCGCTCTTTACAACAGCCTTAAACGCCTCTACGCCATCATTCTTGATGTACTCGTCAGGATCCTTACCGTTAGGAACGGCAGCTATCCTGATACGTATCTTGATGCCGGTCATGCGCCTTAAGTAGGAAAGCATCATCTGTGATGCACGTAAAGCCGCGTTCTTACCGGCGTTGTCACTGTCGAAGAAGAATACTACTTCCTCTGCATATTTCGATGCGAGCTGCAGCTGGCTGTCAGTAAAAGCTGTACCCAAAGCTGCAACGGTGTTTGTGATGCCGGCCTGATGCATGGCGATAGCGTCCATGTAGCCCTCTACTATGATGAGCTGTTTGCTCTTGGCCTGCTTCGCGAAGTTCAATGCGTAGAGGTGGTTCTTTTTCTTATAAACGAGCGAATCGGGCGAGTTAACGTACTTGGGAAGTTCGGCTCCAAGATTACGGCCGCCGAACGCGATGATCTTACCGAACGCATCGAAGATAGGAACGATAAGTCTTCCCCTGAACAGATCTATGAGGTTGCCGTTACGTGCTACCGTGAAAAGGCCGCTGTCCTTAAGGTCAGCGTCGTTGTAACCCTTCTGCTTCAGAAACTTATACAGATTATCGAAGCCATCAGGGGCATAGCCGATACCGAAGCTAACGAGTGTCTTCTGTGACAGCTGTCTCTTTGCAGCGTAGTCTCGTGCAGCTTTACCTGCGTTGGAGTTAAGCGCCTTGTAGTAGTAGCCCGCAGCATCAGTAAGGATGTTCATGACGCGTTTCTTGCGCTCTTTAAGGTCGCTTGCGCCCTTGCTGTCGTCTTCGCCCCACTCTACATGAACGCCGTACTGGTCACCTAAGTACTTAACGGCTTCAGGAAAAGACATCTTCTCGATCTCCATGATGAAGCCGATGGAATTGCCGCCCTTACCGCAGCCGAAACACCTGTACAGGCCCTTCTGTGAATTAACCGAGAAAGACGGAGTTTTTTCCGAATGAAAAGGACACAGGCCAAAAAGATTCTGGCCTGTCTTCTTCGTAAACGATACATACTTCCCAACTACCGACTCTATATCGGCCTTGGAAAGGACTTCGTCAATAGTACTTTCCGGTATCTTTGCCATTAAGTATCTTTCTTACTTCTTCTCCTTATCCTTCTTCTCGTCGGACTCGCCGTTACGAGGGATTACAGTCTGGATAGCAGCCTTTGTGTAAGAAACGGGTGTGTTTGCAGCGGATGTGTAGATAGTAACTGTCTCTTCCTCGATACGTGCAACAACACCTACGAGACCGCCGATAGTAACGACCTTATCGCCGATACAAAGCTTGTCCATCTGCTCCTTGAGCTTCTTGTCTCTCTTCTTCTGAGGAAGATAGATCATAAAGTACATGATGGCACCGAACAGAACGATCATTCCGATACCCATGATGACATCCATCTGGGAGTATCCTGCCGGCTGACCGTCAATAAACAAACTAAACATCAATTGTCCTCCTTATCGAAAGCACCGGCGATCATGTCATCCATGGAATACATGCCGGGTTTCTTATCCTGTATGTATTTAGCTGCAGCCAGAGCACCTCTTGCGAATGCGTCTCTGGTCTTGGCACTGTGAGATATCTTAACAGTTTCCTCGTCACTTATAAAGTAAACTTCGTGCTCACCTACGATGTTGCCGCCTCTGATAGCGGAGATACCCATCTCCTTATCGCCTCTTGCCTGCATTCTTGAGTGTCTCTCGTATACATACTCGAGCTCATTGTTGCAGGATTCGTTGATAGCATCAGCGATCATCATGGCTGTACCGGAAGGAGCATCGAGCTTTCTTCTGTGATGAGCCTCGAGGATCTCGATATCGAATCCGGGATAGAGTGTCTTAGCAGCCTGCTTAACAAGACCGATGAGCAAGTTGATACCAAGGCTCATGTTAGCGGACTTGAATACAGCGATCTTGGAAGAAGCATCCTGAAGCTTAGATACTGTAGCCTCATCAAGACCTGTTGTGCAGCAAACAAGAGGCTTGTTCATCTTAAGCGCATTATCGATGATCGCAGGAACACCCTTAGCATTCGAGAAATCGATGATAGCGTCAAAATCAACATCACACTTATCAAGGCTCTCGAAGATAGGATAAGCAAAGCCGTTATTGTTTACGATGTCAGCTCCGGCTACGACCTCGAAGTCGTCGCTCTCAAGAGCCATGGCTGAAATAGCGCGACCCATTCTTCCGCAGCAGCCGTTAAGAAAGATTCTAGTCATGTTATGTCTCCTTAGAGTATGTGATCAGGCAAAGAAAGAAGTAAGTGCAGAAGTATCGTAGAGCTTCAGTGCTTCCTCTACCTTCTTGCGTCCTGCATCGCTCAGGTCGCTAAGAGGCATTCTGCAGTGACCGACATTGATGCCGAGCATGTTAATCGCTTCCTTAACTGGAATAGGATTAACTTCGCAGAACATAGCCTTAACGAGAGGGATAACCTCGATCTGCATGTCTCTTGCCTTCTTAGTGTCACCATTAAGGTAGGAGTGGATCATTGTTGATGTGAACTCAGGGATGAGGTTAGCAACAACGGAGATAACACCCTTAGCACCGAGGGATACCATAGGAATGGCAAGTCCGTCTTCACCGGAATAGAGTGTGTATCTGTCACCGCACTCGCTGTAGATCTCAGGAACCTGTGAAAGGTTGCACTCCTTAACAGCAACGATATTCTGCTGGTCAACAAGCTTGCTCAATACATAAGGACTGATGTTGACGTTAGTTCTGGAAGGAACATTATAAAGAATGATCGGGATATCTACGCTGGAAGCGATTGCCTTGTAGTGAGCAACCAGTCCGTCAGGTGTGCACTTGTTGTAGTAAGGTGTTACTACGAGTGCAGCATCAGCGCCGAGCTCCTGAGCCTTCTTTGTAAGTTCGATACCGTACTTTGTATCATTAGAACCTGTGCCTGCGATAACAGGGATACGACCTGCTACTGTATCAACAGCACACTTGATGGCAGCTACATGCTCATCGTCACTCATTGTGGCAGCCTCGCCTGTAGAACCGCAGATGATCAACGCATCGGTCTTATTGGCAACGTGGAATTCGATAAGCTTCTCGAGCTTAGCAAAGTCCACTCCGTTTTCTGTAAATGGTGTAACAACTGCTACGCCGGAACCTTCAAAAATAGCCATTTTAAGACCTCCTGTAAAGAAATTTGATAAAATTTTAGCACTCGATTAAACAGCCCGTCAATTATCTTTAAAGGGTGTACAACAGTGCTTTCACAGGCGGACATATGCGGTTGAAATAAGGTTCGTTAACTACGATTCTTCTGCCTTTTTTATCAAAGCTTCTGTGAGCACCTGAGAGAAGTTGATATTGTTCTTCTCACCATATGTATTTAACCAAGCAGGAATCGTTAAGCTCTTACGAACCGCCTTGCTTCCATATCGATCTGCATATGATTCTATATCTACTGTAATAAGACTCTTAAATGAACCCTCGGGAACCTCAATAGCTATCAAAGTACTGGGAGAGGGAAACTGATTTCCCTCCTCAAGCTCACCTAGTATCCAACCGGAAGCAGCATCTTCGGCCATGGATATACTTTCTTCAAGGTCATCTCCTTCGGTTACACAACCAGGAAGATCAGGAACCTCGACTGTATAACCACCTTCCTCATCAGGTGTAAAAACAGCAGGATAAACAAGCCTCTTCATTTGCCCCTCCTATTACTTCTATCAATACCTGCCTGATTAAGAATTGAATCAGCAGTTTTTATCTTCAGATCACCTTTATGCATAGGTATGGTAATCTTCCCTTTCTTTGTGCTGTGTTTAAAGTGCTTATGAGATCCGACTTGACCGACCTCATACCAACCATCAGACCGCAAGATACGTTCCAATTCTCTTGCTTTCATGTTTCTACCCCATATTCTATACGCATAATGCGTATTATTCAATTATCATATTATTCCACTATCAGCATATCATCCCAAACAGCCTGATATTCCGACAAATCACGACAATTATCGACAAAAAACGACAAAGAAAAGGACCTCCCGGAGGAGGTCCCTTCATTAGGTCTTAACCTTTATTGATCAGTTCTCAGCTTCAGCCTCTGCCTCATCGCGAAGCTTCTTGGATAAGTAGATCAATACCATTGCAGAGAGCATTACGACTGCTGCAACTGCATTGACGCTCGTCTCACCTGTCTCTGCAACATCTCTGTCAGCACCGTCAACGTGAACTGTCTGAGTTCTTGTTGCGCCGTTTACATAAGTGATAACGATTGTGTGATCACCGGATCCGAGGGATCTTCTGACTGCGTCGTTAAGAGTGATCGTGCCGTCAGGGTTAACTGTGTAGCTGTCAGGGCTCAGAGGCTGTCCGTCGAGTGTTACGGAAGAAACCTCAGGAGCTGTTGTCTCTGATGTCTCATCGGAAGGATTGGACTCATCAGAAGAGCTGGACTCTGTAGGTGTAGTACCGTCACCTGCTACATAAGCATTAGTGAGAGTTACATATACAGTGCCGTTAGCTACGATCATTGCGGAACCTGTAGTGATACTGTTAACAGCATCGAGAGTGTATGTGGATGTGTGTCCGTCAAGGCTCTCAGTTACTGTGTAAGTAACACCTGCAGAAAGTCCGTCTACGATGTAGTAGTAAGTACCGTTACCAGCATCGCCCCACATACCACTCTGTACGTTTGCAAGTGTAAGTGCAGGCACTTCACGTGTAGCTCCACAACTTGTATCAGTGAGTACGAAAGTGATCGTCTCGAGTTCATTGAGAGCTGTACCGCTGATAGTCTTGCTGATAACGAGGCATCCGGACATAGGAACTGCCGGTGAAGAATCATCGGAAGGTGCCGGTGTTGTCTCAGACGGAGTCGTCTCGGAAGGCGTAGGCTCCGAAGGAGAAGGTGTTGAAGGCTCCGGTGTAGGTGTATCCGTGTTGACCGGGTCAACAGTAAGATCATCAAACATCGCGAAGACTACATTGTTGTTGGCAGATCCGGGGGTGAATGTATTGGACGTAGGAGTTACGCCAACGCCTGTTACACTCGTCTCAATTACATTGCCGCCTGAGATGGAGAATGTAATAGTTGTAGCTACCTGGTATGTACCAGAAGTAGATGAAGGTACAGCTGTCTCTCTCAATATATAATCACCATCAGGCAGGTTACTGATCGTACTTGCAGAAGAACCGGATACGAATCGAAGATCCGTAGAAGTTCTGTCAGGGCTCAAGAAAGCTCCTGTACCCGGTGTGAACTGAGCATCAGTAAATGTAACAGCAGCGCCGTTTGCATCTGTTCCTGTAAGGCTCAAGATAGCTCCGGGAAGCTCAACACCACCGACAGATACCTTATCGATATCAATATCACAGCTTCCAACAGGTGTTGTGTTCTGAGTGAAATTATCGAACATAGCGATCAATGTCGCACCATTCTCTGTTCTATATACACTCTGGTTTGTATTCGCATTAACAACACCGGATACAGCGCCGGATGTTACCGTAACTGTTCCATCAGTTGCAATCGAGAACACAATATCTGTAGCTGCAGAATATGTACCTGTTGCTGTGTCAGCAGGCTTTGTCTGCTCATGCAATGTGTATGTTCCTTCTCCAAGTCCGCTGATATGAGTTACTGCATCACCGGATGTGAATGTAAGAACATTTCCGGAAGCTGATACATTTGATGCTCCGCCAGTTACCT